>NZ_JAMYVS010000001.1:0-1027588 GCF_040324255.1 Mesorhizobium sp. M0001 | reverse complement strand
TCGACAGAAGCTCGCGAACCTCGAGCT
Organism: Mesorhizobium sp. M0001; assembly: GCF_040324255.1. Lineage (NCBI taxonomy): Bacteria > Pseudomonadati > Pseudomonadota > Alphaproteobacteria > Hyphomicrobiales > Phyllobacteriaceae > Mesorhizobium > Mesorhizobium sp. M0001. The sequence goes on along the minus strand of NZ_JAMYVS010000001.1, from coordinate 1,027,561 downwards.
CGACCAGTTCGAGCAGCTCGGCATCGTCGACCTGGTCGACCTTGTTCAGGAACACCACGATCGACGGCACGCCGACTTGACGGGCAAGCAGGATGTGCTCGCGGGTCTGCGGCATCGGGCCGTCGGCGGCCGACACGACCAGGATCGCGCCGTCCATCTGCGCAGCACCCGTGATCATGTTCTTCACATAGTCGGCGTGGCCGGGGCAGTCGACATGGGCGTAGTGGCGCGCTGCCGTCTCGTATTCGACGTGCGCCGTCGAAATCGTGATGCCGCGGGCCTTCTCTTCGGGCGCCGCATCGATCTGGTCGTAGCGCTTGTATTCGCCAAAATACTTCGTGATCGCCGCCGTCAGCGACGTCTTGCCATGATCGACGTGGCCAATCGTGCCAATGTTCACATGAGGCTTGTTACGCTCGAATTTACCTTTTGCCATAGTCTCTTTCCTTGGACGGCCTTGACCTTCAGTTCAGTCGAATGCGGGGCGATTAGCGACTACGGCCGAAAAACACAAGTGCCTTCTGGCCGGGTGCGCTGTCCACTCGGTCTCAACCGATGATCCGATTGCGGGGATGTGGCGCTGATATAGGAACGCGCGAGCGGAAATGAAATGGGGCAGCCGGCCTCAGCGCGTGCCTGCAACTCCCGGCATGTCCTGGCATTCGCCTGCCGGATGTGCAGCCGGCGCCTGGCCCATTGCCGCTGCGGCGGCGGTCTGATTTGGTTGCCCCATGCAATTCATACCGATCTCCATACGCGGCCCGCTGTTCATGATCGTTTCGACGGGGTCGTACCTCGTCAACGACACGATGATGAAGCTCGCCACCGCGGGCTTGCCGTCCTATGAAGTGCTGTTCCTGCGCGGGGTTGCGGCCACCCTATGGGGCATGCCCCTGCTGTTCCTGCTGGGCTATGGCAGGCAGATTCCATTGATCTTCGACAAACGCGTGCTGCGCCGCAACCTGCTCGAGCTGGCGGCGATCCTTTGCTACGTCGTGGCGCTGGCCAACATGCAGATCGCCGATTCGACCGCGCTCGGGCAGATCACCCCACTTTTGATGCTGGTCGGCTCCTCCATCCTGTTTCGCGAACGGATCGGCGGCGTGCGCATGGCGCTGATCGGGCTCGGCTTCATCGGTGCGCTTATGGTGGCCCAGCCGACCATGCAGGGCATCTCGGTCTATGCGTTGCTGGCGCTCGGCAACGCGGCATTGGCGGCGGCGCGCGATCTTGCCGGCAGGCGGGTCGCGGCCGAGGTGCCGGGCATGATCGTCGCCATTTCCGCCGTCGTGGTGGTGCTCATCGGCGCGGGCGCCGCGCATCTCGTTTCCGAGCGCTGGGTGATGCCGGAAGCCCGGCACCTGCTGCTCATGGCCGGCGCCGGATTCTTCCTGATCTTCGGCCATTTCTTCATCTTCATGGCCTATCGCGTCGGTCCGACCGGCGTGGTGGCGCCGTTCTACTACTGCTTTACCGTCTGGGCGGTCATCTCAGGCGTGCTGGTATTCGGGCAGTTCCCGAATGCCCTGGCGGTCTGCGGCATCCTGCTGGTGGTCGCGAGCGGGCTGACCATCGTCTCGCTTGATGAACGCAAACGCAGGCTGACCGTCGTCGCCTGACCTTCAAGTCAACGCGTCGAAGCAGGTTTGGCCGACCTGCGGTCGGCCAGTCGGCAGACTGGCGCCTAAAGCGTTCGCTTGCCGGAGAACTGGTGATAGGCCCACAGCACGACCACCGCGCCGATGATGGCGACGATCAGGCTCCAGATGTTGAGGCCGGTCACACCCGTGGCGCCAAAGGCGCTGAAGATCAGCCCTCCGACGATGGCGCCGACAATGCCGAGCACGATATCCATGATCAGGCCCTGGCCGGTCTTGTTGACGATCTTGCTGCCGATAAAGCCGGCGATGACGCCGAGGATGATCCAGCTGATAATGCCCATTTTTCCTCTCCATTCCCCGCCCGCCGATCATGGTCACATGATTGTCAAAAGCTCAAGCCAACTTGAAATTCCGCCCGCATGGTCCATTGTAGCCGGCGGGACGGGCTTGGTCGTTATGGAGGATTGACCTATGGGACTTTTTGACAACGCCGTGCCCGGCGGCAACATCACCAAACCGCTGATGATCGCGCTCGGCGCGCTGCTGGTGGGAAAGATGCTGAGCGGCAGAAGCGCCGAACAGACGAGTGCCGAAGAGACGGGCGAGCCCGCCCAGCCTCAAACGCCAGCCCCCACCGGAACCACGGCCTCAGGCGACGGCGGCCTGCTTGGCGGACTGGGCGGACTGCTCGACAAGCTCAAGAATGCCGGCCAAGGCAATGTTGCTGACTCATGGGTCGGCACCGGGCAGAACCAGCCGATCAACGCCAATGATCTGGGCAAGGCGATCGGCCCGCAGGTCATTCGAGAGATCGCGCAAAGGACCGGACTGGACGAGCAGGAGTTGCTCAAGCAATTGTCCACAGCCCTGCCCGGCATTGTCGACAGACTGACGCCGAACGGACAGGTGCCGCAGCAACACCAGGTCGCGTCCGCTTTCAACAGCTAGACTTCTGCGCCTGCATCACGCGCAAACACGCCCGGCACCGCCTTGCGGCTGTCGGGCGTTGCTCCGACCAGCGCGGCGAACCGCCTGGCAGTCGACGCATCGACCGGCGTGTAGACGGAAACCGAGAAATCACTGTCGCGGCCGCCCGGCTGCAGCGTGGCGAAATCGAACGACATCGCGCCGGCGACAGGGTGCCGGATGGATTTCCGCCAGATCGGTGGCTCGGCGATGTCGCGGCTGTTCCAGCACGTGGCGAACGCTTCGCTTGCCGCTTCCAGTGACGAAACCAGCGCAGCCAGCACCGGATCGCGAGTCATGGCGACAGTGGCAAGCCGGAACTGCGCCGCCGCCGAGCGCGAAACCTCCGGCCAGTCGACAAAGCGCTGCCGCCATTCCAGGTCGAGAAACAGCCGGGCGAGCAGGCTGCCGGACCACTCATCATCCGTCTCGAAATCCCCGAGCAGCACCGCCGCCGGGTGGTTCCAGGTGACGACCTGCCAGTAGCGATTGACGACATAGGCCGGGTGCGGTGTCAGCCCTTCGAGCAGGCTGAGCAGCGGCGCGCTGGGCAGGCCTTGCTCGCCGAGCCGGTCTCGCCAATCGAGATCGGGCCGCGCCAATTGGAAGAGATAGGCCTGCTCCGACCGGCTCAGTCTCAGCACCCGCGCCAGCGAGCGAAGCACCTGCGGCGACGCGTTCACCTCCCGTCCCTGCTCGAGCCAGGTGTACCAGGTGGTGCTGATCCCCGCCTCGGCGGCGACCTCTTCGCGCCTGAGGCCCGGTGCCCGGCGGCGGCCATTGGCGCCATCGATCCGCGGCAACCGGTCCCGCCGCTCGCGCAGGAAGCGGGCAAGCTCGTCGTGCCGTGGGCCGCCATACGTCATTCTGTCACCGTGAATACCAGTATAAGCTATAGTCTTGTACCATTTTAAAGGAAAGCTAGGTTGCGAGCGATCGCAACATCAGCCACGGAACTTCGACAATGAACGCGCTCAATGAAATCCGTCAGATCGACTACACCGTCATCTTCGCCCGCGACATGGCCGCCATGCGGCACTTCTACGGGGACGTGATGGAATTTGAGCCGCAGCGCGAACTCGGCGACAGGTGGATCGAATATCGGGTCGGCCCGAACACGCTGGCCTTAACCAGCCTCGGCATGATGTTCAACGACACGCCGCAGCAGCGGGATGCGCTGTCGCTGCAGCTGGCATTCCGGGTGGCGCCGGAGATGGTCGCTGCCTGCGCCGAGGCGCTTCAGGCCAAGGGCGTGCAGCCGGTCCTGCCGCTCACCGACCAGGAATGGGGCCACAGGACAGTGTTCTTCCGCGATCCCGACGGCAACGTTGTCGAGATATTCGCTGAGATCTGATGCGGAGTGGGGAGTTTGGAGCGGGTAGCGGGAATCGAACCCGCATATTCAGCTTGGAAGGCTGCTGCTCTACCACTGAGCTATACCCGCATCGTCCTCAAGGTTCGCGGGCTGGCAGTGGTGGAGAGGGTTGGATTCGAACCAACGTAAGCTAAGCTAACGGATTTACAGTCCGTCCCCTTTAACCACTCGGGCACCTCTCCAGCCTGCCGTCGAAGCCTTGCAACGAGGCATTCTCGCCGATCAGGTCGAAACCGGGGTTTTGTCCGAAATCAGCGAAGCGCCTTATGGCGGCAAGGCCAGTGGGTGTCAACCGCACCGCAAGGCAAAATGCGCTGATTTTGACAGCTCACCCGGCAAGCCGGCTTTCTGCCTGTATCCATGGCCCGGCGACGCGGCTATAGAAGCCGGCCATGAGCAATGACAACACGCCCAAGACCGCCAAAGACACCCACTACGCCAAGCTGCGTCGCGCCCATCGCGACGAGAAGGCCGGCGGCGCGCCTGCCTTCCGGCCGCGCCAGCCGGTGCCGCCGGGCGAGAACGCCGCCGACGGGCTGGTGCGGCTTTATGGCCTGCACACGGTGCGCGCCGCGCTCGACAATCCGCGCCGGCGGATCAGAAAGATGTTGGTGACGCGCAATGCCGCCGAGCGGCTGGCGATCGCCGACCTCGCCGCTTTGCCGTTCAAGGCCGAACTGGTCGAGCCGAAGGACATCGACAAGATCACCGGTTCGGACGCCGTCCACCAGGGCGTGCTGATCGAGGCCGAGCCGCTGAAGCCCAAGCGCCTTGACGCGCTCGGCGATACCAAACTGGTGCTGGTGCTCGACCAGGTCACCGACCCGCACAATGTCGGCGCCATCCTGCGCTCGGCGGTCGCCTTCGGCGCCGGTGCGCTGATCACCACGGCCCGCCACAGCCCGCAGGAATCCGGCGTGCTGGCCAAATCCGCCTCCGGCGCGCTGGAACATATCGACCAGATCGAGGTGAAGAACCTCGCCGGCGCGCTGGAACAGCTGCACGAAGCCGGCTTCCAGACCATCGGCCTCGATTCGGACGGGCCGGCCGAACTCGAAACGAGTTTTTCAGGCGAAAAGATAGCCCTGGTGCTCGGCGCCGAAGGCAAGGGCCTGCGCCAGAAGACGCGCGAGACGGTGACGACACTCGCCCGCCTCGACATGCCCGGCGCCATCCGCTCGCTCAACGTGTCGAACGCCGCGGCGGTGAGCCTTTATGCGGCACGGAAGTTCCTTGGAAAGTGAATAGTGAATGCTGAATGGAAAGCGTTCTTACCGTCACCGTTCACTATTCACCCACTTCATGCCCCGCCATCCGCTCCAGCGCCCGCACCAGCGCCGAATGATCCTCTTTCGCCCCGCCATTCGCCGCGCACGAGTTGAACAGCTGCTGCGTCGTCGAGGTGTTGGGCAATGAGACGCCGAGCGCCTTGGCGCCTTCCAGCGCCAGGCTGAGATCCTTCTGGTGCAGTTCGATGCGGAAGCCCGGCGCGAAGGTGCGCTTTATCATGCGCTCGCCATGCACCTCGAGGATGCGCGATGCCGCCAGCCCGCCCATCAGCGCCTGCCGGACCTTGGCGGGGTCGGCGCCGGCTTTTGCGGCAAAGACCAGCGCCTCGGCGACCGCCTCGATGGTCAGGGCTACGACGATCTGGTTGGCAACCTTGGTGGTCTGGCCGACGCCGTTCGGGCCGACAAGCGTGACGTTCTTGCCCATCTTTTCGAACACGGGCTTGGCGCGCTCGAACGCCTTGTCCTCGCCGCCGACCATGATGGTCAGCGACGCCGCCTTTGCGCCGACCTCGCCGCCCGACACCGGCGCGTCAAGATAGTCGCAGCCGAGATCGTTGATTTTCTTGGCGAAAACCTTGGTCTCGATCGGCGAGATCGAGCTCATGTCGATGACCAGCTTGCCCTTGCTCAGGCCGGAAGCGACACCGTTCTCGCCGAACAGCACCTCGGCTACCTGCGGGGTGTCGGGAACCATGGTGATGATGATATCCGCGGCCTTCGCCACTGCCGCGTGGCCGGTGATGCTTCTCAAGCCCTTGGCGACGAGATCGGCCGGCGGCTTCGAGCGGTGGTCGCTGGCAATGACGGCGTAGCCGGCATCCAGGAGATGCCCCGCCATCGGCGCGCCCATGATGCCAAGGCCGATGAAGCCGATGGTTTCCATTGTTTTCTCCTTTGTTGAGGCTGAGTTCCTTCGCGCCCCCTCTGACCTGCCGGCCATCTCCCCCACTTGTGGGGAGATTGGCAGTTTCGGCGCCTCGCTCACCCTGCAATGTTGGGGAGCGAAAGCCGGGATGACGTCCGATCTCCCCACCTGTGGGGGAGATGGCCGGCAGGCCAGAGGGGGGCGCGAAGGAACGCGACTTCAATCGTAACAGCTAAGCCGCGGCACTCCCCTGCCCGTTAAGCTCCCGAAACCACCCCAGCCCAGCCTCCGTCCCCGCCTTCGGTTTGTATTCCGCTCCGACCCAGCCGGAATAGCCGATCCTGTCGATATGCTCGTAGAGGAAGGGATAATTGATCTCGCCCGTCCCCGGCTCGTGACGGCCGGGATTGTCCGCAAGCTGGATATGCGCGATGCGGCCGAGGTTGGCCTCGATGGTACGGGCGAGATCCCCCTCCATGATCTGCATGTGATAGATGTCGTATTGCAGGAACAGGTTCTTCGAACCGACGCGCTCGATCAGCGCCAGCGCCTGCTCCGAATAGTTCAGGAAAAAACCCGGTATGTCGCGCGTGTTGATCGGCTCGATCAAAAGCCGGATGCCGGCCTGCTCCAGTTTCTCGGCTGCAAACGCGAGGTTCTCGGCTAAAGTATTTTCCAGCACCGAACGATCCACGCCCTGCGGCGCGATGCCGGCGAGGCAATTGACCTGCTCGCAGCCGAGCGCATGGGCATAGCTGATCGCCTTGGCGATGCCTTGCCGGAATTCCGGCGCGCGGTCGGGCAAAACCGCGATGCCGCGCTCGCCGTTGCCCCAGTCGCCGGCCGGGAGGTTGAACAGCACCTGTGTCAGGCCGTTCTTCTTCAGCCGGGCCGCGACCACGTCAGGCGTATGATCATAGGGGCCGATATATTCGACGCCCTTGAAGCCGGCGCGGGCTGCGGCATCGAAGCGATCGAGGAACTCATGCTCGCCAAAGAGCATCGACAGATTGGCTGAAAAACGCGGCATTCTTTTTCTCCTTCTTCTGCTTGGCCCTAGGCGTGTTGAGATTCAGGTCGGGCAGAGTCGAAAACGGTGACTTTCGAAAACCGGAGCGGAACGTACTTTCTGTACGTGAGCACCGGAAGCGCAGGAAGGCGCCGTTTGCAGGCCTGTCTCACCTGAATATCGGCGCGCCTAATCGAGCAACACAATCGCCGTTGGCGCATCCTCATGGCTTTCGGCAAGGTCCTCGAATTCGGTGATCTTGTCGATTTCCGTGCCCATGGAAATGTTGGTGACGCGCTCGAGGATGAATTCGAGCACCACCGGCACCTGGTATTCCTTCATCAGCCGCTGCGCTTCCTTGAACGCGCCGGCGAACTCTTCCGGTTTGCGCACCCGGACCGCCTTGCAGCCCATCGCTTCTGCGACCGCGACATGATCGACGCCGTAGCCGGCCTCCGGATCGTTGGCGCGGTTGACGTTCTCGAAGGCCAGGCTCACCTCGAAATCCATCGCAAAACCGCGCTGCGCCTGGCGGATCAGGCCGAGATAGGCATTGTTCACGACGACATGGATATACGGCAGTTTGTGCTGTGCGCCGGCCGCCAGTTCCTCGATCATGAACTGGAAGTCGTAGTCGCCCGACAGCGCCACGATGGTGCGATCCGGATCGGCGGCGCGCACGCCAAGCGCTGCCGGCAGCGTCCAGCCGAGCGGGCCGGCCTGGCCGCAATTGATCCAGTTGCGCGGCTTGTAGACATGCAGGAACTGCGCCCCGGCGATCTGCGAGAGGCCGATCGTGGTGACGTAGGTGGTGTCACGGCCGAACGACTTGTTCATCTCCTCATAGACGCGCTGCGGCTTCAGCGGCACCTGCTCGAAATGCGTCTTGCGCTTCATCGTCTTCTTGCGGGTCTGGCATTCCTTCGCCCAGCCCGACCAGTCGCGCAGCTTTCCTGCCGTCTTCCATTCGGTGGCGACGTCGAGCAGCATCTTTAGTGCCGCACCGGCGTCCGAGACGACGCCGAGATCCGGCGCGAACACCCGGCCGATCTGGGTCGGTTCGATGTCGACATGGATGAATTTCTTGCCCTTGGTGTAGACATCGACCGAACCGGTGTGGCGGTTGGCCCAGCGATTGCCGATGCCAAAGACGAAATCGGCTTCCAACATCGTCGCATTGCCGTAGCGATGCGAGGTCTGCAGCCCGCACATGCCGGCCATCAGCCGGTGGTCGTCGGGGATCGCGCCCCAGCCCATTAGCGTCGGGATGACCGGCACGCCCGTTATCTCGGCAAATTCGATCAACAGATCCGACGCATCGGCGTTGATGATGCCGCCGCCGGCGACGATCAGCGGCTTTTCCGCGGCATTGAGCATCGCCAAGGCCTTTTCGGCCTGGGCGCGCGACATTGCCGGCTTGAACGGGACCAGCGGTTCATAGGCATCGATATCGAATTCGATCTCGGCCAATTGCACGTCGACCGGCAGGTCGATGAGCACCGGGCCCGGTCGCGACGAGCGCATCAGGTGAAATGCCTTCTGCAGCGCCATCGGCACGAGATAGGGCTCCATGACCGTGACCGCCCATTTGGCGACGGGTGCGGCTATGGCGGCGATATCGACCGCCTGGAAATCCTCCTTGTTGAGCCGTGCCCGCGGCGCCTGACCAGTGATGCACAGGATCGGGATGGAGTCCGCCGCCGCCGAATAGAGCCCGGTGACCATGTCGGTGCCGGCCGGGCCCGACGTGCCGATGCACAGCCCGATATTGCCTGATTTAGCTCTCGTGTAGCCCTCGGCCATATGCGAGGCCGCCTCGACATGGCGCGCCAGGATGTGGCGGATCGAGCCCCTCGCCTTCAGCGCCGAATAGAACGGATTGATCGCCGCGCCCGGCACGCCGAAGCCGCAGGAAACGCCTTCCTTTTCGAGAACGAGAACCGCTGCATCTACAGCGCGCATCCTGGCCATGTCCAGCCTCCGCAAATTGTTGGTCGACCGACAATGCCAGTATGGTTTTCATTTTTCAATTTTTTCAGAATAATTTTTCATTTCTAGAAAACGGCTCCTGTCCACTGATTTCGCTGGCTTTTCCGTTTTTCATGAATCCGGGCACCAGAATCTGTGAAAAAGTTTTTCATTGCGATTTCGGCGAAACCGGCGACAATGCCGCCATGGAAACCAGCGAAAAACGCCAGCGCGGCCGGCCGCGCGCTTTCAACGGTCCGTCCGAGGCCGGTTCTGTACAGTCGCTGGACCGGGCCTTGCGCATCCTGGCCATCGTCGCCGAAGGCAGTGGCCTGTCGCTGAGCGAGATTTCGGCGCGTAGCGAGCTCGCGGCGTCCACCGCCTACCGCATGCTGACGACGCTGCAGAACCACGGCATGGTCGAGTTCGATACATCGGACCAGCTGTGGTCGATCGGCGTCGAGACCTACCGCATGGGTGCCGCCTTCCTGCGCCGCCGCAAGCTTGTCGACCGGGCCCGCGTGGTCATGCAGGAATTGATGGAGAAGACCGGTGAAACCGCCAATCTCGGCGTCGCCGAGGACGATTGCGTCGTTTTCGTCAGCCAGGTCGAGACCCATCAGGCGATCCGCGCCTTCTTCCGCCCGGGCACGCGCAGCTCTTTCCATGCCTCGGGCATCGGCAAGGCGGTGCTGGCGCAGCTCGAGCCGGAACGCGTCGCCGCCATCCTGCGCAAGTCGGGCCTGCAGCGCTTCACCGACAAGACGCTGTCCGACATTTCGGCGCTGGCCCATGACCTGGCTGTCATCAAGCACCGTGGCTGGTCGGTCGACGACGAGGAGCGGCATCCCGGCATGCGCTGCGTGGCCGCCGCCATTTTCAACGAGTTCGGCGAGCCGATCGGCGGTGTCTCGGTCTCCGGACCGACGGTGCGGGTGACGATGGAGCGGCTGGACGAGATCGGGCCGCTGGTGCGCGACGCCGCCGCTGAGGTGACGAGGATGATCGGCGGGTTCCGATCATAATGCGGAGAACGCTTCAGCTTTTGCTCGCCGCTTCACTGTGCGGATGCGTGGCGACGGCGCCCGAACCCGCCCCTGTCTCCCAGCAAGTCAGCGAGATTCCGATCTCGCTCGCTTTGGAGGAGACAATCACGATCGGCATTCGCCAGCATTTGCAGGATCCTGTATCCGCCAAATTCGGGACGATGCGCGCCGGCGAGCGGACGCTCAACGGCCGCCGGGAAATCGTGGTCTGCGGCCATGTCGCCGCGAAGTCATCGTCCGGTGGTCATACAACAGACCAACCGTTCGCCGCCAAGATCTATCCGGATGAAGGAAGCAGCTTCGAACTCATCGCCATGGGCGATCAATCGCTGAATGCGAGCGGTGGTGTTGTCGGCACCTGCCATGCAGCCGGATTACCGATCTCCAAACCGTAGCTGACACTGCCACGCGCTCAAATGTAGGAAAGAGGGGCTGCGTACAGCCCCTCCTTCTTGTGGGGAGCCTCCTCTTAGAGGCGGCAATAGTGGCGGTAGCCGTCATAGCCGACATAGGTGTCGGAGTACGGATCGTAGCTGGCGTAGTAGCGATTGGCGCAGCGGCGGACGTGCCAGGAACCACCCTCGTCGTCGACATAGACGGTGCGGGGCTGCTGGTTGAGCAGGCTGCCGAGCACGAAGCCGCCGACGCCGGCGGCGATGCCGATGCCGATTTCGCGGTTGTGGTGATGGCTGTGGGCGGCCGAGGGCTGGACGGTGCCGACCAGCGAGGTGGCGGCGACGGTGCTGGCGATGAGGGCAGAAGCGATTTTGCGCGTGAACATGACGATCTCCTTGTTTCGTTGCGAGAGGCGATCCATCCGCCTCTTGATCATCTGTCGTTTCGGCGCGGAAAAAGGTTCGAAAGAATTTGGGATTTTCTTGAAGGCCGGAAATCAGCCGATGGAAACCAAGATCTGATCGATCGAGCGCTCAACGCAAAAAAGGGCGGCCGAAGCCGCCCTTCCGCGAGGCAGGTCGTCTCGCTCAAAGGAAGATGATCACCTTGCCGTGGTGATGATGATGCTTGTGGTGATGGTGCTTGTGTTGATGGTTCCACCACCAAGAGGGCTTGTCGTGGTGCTTGTGATGGTGGTGATGATGGCTGTGAGCGGAGGACGACTGCACGGTACCGGCGAGCGCGCCGGTGGCGACGAAGATGGCGACCAGGCCCGAAGTAAGACTGCGCTTCAACATGATGATCTCCTTGATCGAGGCGACCATTCGCCTCTGGAGATCAGTCGCGGTGACGTGGTGAAAGGTTCGAGGTTTTGAGCGAGTAGTGAGTAGTCAATGGTCCGAAAGGCGTTCGCCCATTCACCATTCACCATTCATCCCCATCCCAGTCACATGCCGCAGCCAAAACGCCATCGCGATAAAACCGACGATGGCGGCGATGCCGGTCCAGTCGACATTGGCGCTCTTCACGTCCCTGATGAGCTTTACCGCAAGCAGCCAGGCAATGACGACAAGCGGCAGGATGATGACAAGTCTGATCATGCGACACCCCGTTCGATGCGTTTGCACCTGAGAGATATGTAGGGATCGCATTGGCGGTTTTCAGCATGGCGGCCCGCCCACCTCGGCGGGGTCCATTAGCGATCGAAAACGGAGTTTTGTCTTTACTGGCGCACGAAATATGCTAACCGGAGCGCCGTGCCCTTGTAGCTCAGCTGGTAGAGCAGCGGTTTTGTAAACCGAAGGTCGGCGGTTCGATTCCGTCCGGGGGCACCACCTTTCGCTCTTCGAGCTTCGGGTGGCAGGCCACTCGAAGCTCGTTAGTCGAAGGAGGACTGCCGACGGTTCTATTCGGCGGAGCTGGCAGCACGACATCAGGCCAACTCGCAGCCGTCGGACCTTCTAGGAAAATGTGGCAGCCTGTATGGCTGCCGTATCGCCGAACGTGTTCCTCACCCTAACCGACCTGTAGACGTAGGCGGCCCAGATCCCTGTGACTATGAAGGATGCCAAAGGTGTAACCAGAGCTCCTCCGGCAAGCAAACGGTTTACCGGGACACCCAGAACAGTCGATATCCAAACTGTGTCCAGTACGAATAAGAGAGGGATCGCGAACCACAGACATATGAACAGCTGCGGAAAGCGGTGGCTTCGCCGCAGCATCGAAACAAGCACGACCAGCTGAAGCACCAGAAATGCCAGATTGAGGGCTGCCTCGCCATAGATGGCCAAGGCCCCGTTGGGCACTGTAACAAGCTGTTGGTAGGTTTTGACCAGACTGGCCATATCGACAAGTGTGCGCAACGGCGAAAGGGACAGGCTGATCGCCAGCAGGATCAGCCAGCCGCCGAACCCCACGAGGTCATCTGGGCTCTGTGAGGATTTGCGCGACGACCGGACGGCGAAGAAAACCGGCACGCCAATCAGCAACAGAAGTATCGCCCAATGCCACATTTACCCACCCTCGAATGCATCCCTGGGTTGTTTAGCTCGCACCTCTGGATTGTGCAAGCGTTTTTACAGAGATCAAGGCATCGTAGAGATTTTCGGGTTTAGGTTTGCAGAGGACGCTTTCGTCGCTCGCAATGGCCGCATCTCACCCCAAGTCAAAATGCCGCGGAAAGGCCTGGTGCAGCAGGAGCAGCATGGTCTTGCGCAGCACGTCGGTGTCGCGGCTGGACGGGTTGAGATGGTCCCAATACCAGGCGCCGTGAACCAGATAATTCAGGCTCTCCGACAGCGTGTCTATGTCGACGCCGGTGTAACCGCCGCTGCGCGAAATCTCGATCAGCAGTTCGCGCGCTTCGGCCGTGTAGGCGAGATCGCTGGGCAGGCCTATCTCGTTGTAGAGCTGCATGCTCTTGCGGTCGCTGGAGAACACGACGAAGACCGACACCCAATTCGGATGCTGGCGGGCAAAGCGTTGCGCGCAATCGACCGCGCCCAAGACCCGCTCGACCGGCGACAGGCCGGGCGCCCGCACCAGCGTCAGCCACAGCGCGTCATATTGGTCGCTGAGATATTGCAGGACGGCTCGGAACAGGTTCTCCTTGCTGCGAAAATGAAAGACCACCAGTGCGTTGGACGAGCCGACATGCTCGGCGATGCGCTGCATGGTGACGCTGGCCAGCCCCTCCTCCGCGATGAGCTCGATTGTGGCGTCGATGATGCGCTGGATGCTCGCTTCGCCGCGCTCGCGCCGGCGGTCCTTGGGCGCAGCGTCGTTCGCCGCACCCTTGGCCGCCTTGCTTTTTCCCGCATCCGGAGTGGCTATGCGTTGCGCCATTGTCGTCAGGCCTTTCCCCGGCGGCCGAAACATCCCGCCGCTGCCTTGGGATGCCGGCGCCCTGCGGACTCACAGCGCCGGGCGTGTCCCGGCATTCGTGTACCACTGACCACGAGCCGTCTCATAGGCCATACCCGCCCGGAACACGTCGGCGTCGCTATAGGTGCGGCCGACAATCTGGATGCCGGTGGGCACGCCGTTGGCGGCGCGGCCCGACGGCACGGACAGAACCGGGCAGCGGCTCAGCATGTTGAACGGCGTCGTCATCACCCAGCCCAGCGACGGGTTCACCTCCCGTCCATTGATCTCGACCTTGCCTTTGGTCTGATCGAATTCCGCCGGCACTGCGGGAAGCGCATTGGTCGGGCAGATCAGCACATCGTGTTTTTCCAGCAACGGCCCCAGCGTCAGATACATCCTGGCCGCCACGTCCAAGGTCGCGACGAAGTCCGTGGCCTTCGACTTCTGCCCGTCGTTGGCAAACTGCCTGGCATAGCTGGTCATGTCCTTGCCGTGCTTGGCGAGCAGCGGCGACAGCGAGGCGCCGAAGAGATGTTCGAGATAGGCCATGCCGGCCTTGAGCACCTCGTCGCCCCAGCCGAGGTCCACCTCCTCGACGGTGGCGCCGAGCGAGCGGAACACATCGCAGGCAGCGAGCGTGTTCTTGCGCACGTCCGCATCCACCTCGAAGGACCCGAGATCCATGGAGAATGCGATCTTCCAACCCTTGATCGGCTTGTAGTCGAGCGGCAGGCGCAGTTTCGGGCGCAGCGTGGCGATGTCGAGCGGGCTCGGCCCGGCCATGACGTTCTGCAGCAGGATCGCATCCCCGACGTTTCGGGCCAAGGGCCCGGTGTGGCAGTAGAAATCGAGATTGAACGGCGCCTCATCGGGATTGCGGCCGTAAGGCGGCTTGAAACCGACCAGGCCGCAGGCCGAGGCAGGGATGCGGATTGAGCCCGCTATGTCCGAGCCGGTTGCGATCGACGACGTGCCGGAGGCCAGCGTTGCCGCCGAACCGCCCGACGAACCGCCCGGCGTGAAATCCGGGTTCCAGGGGTTGCGCGTGACGCCCCAGCGCTTCGACCAGGTATAACCGGCGCAGCTGAATTCGGGCGTCGCGGTGCGGGCGTGGACGATGCCGCCGGCCTTCATGACACGCTCGTTCATGGTCGAGGTATGGCCGCCAATGGCGTCCCCGGACAGCAGCGAGCCATGCGAGGTCGGCTTGCCCTTGATGTAGCTCTCATCCTTGATGCCGATCGGCAGGCCCTCGAGCGCGCCGGTCCTTGCGCCTCTGGCGTATTTCGCCTCGGCTTTTCTGGCGAGATCCATCGCCTCGTCGAAATGCGTGAAGGTGAGGCAGTTGATCGTCGCCTTGGTTGCCTCGGCGCGGCGGATGGTGGCCTGCATCAGTTCCACAGGCGACAGTTTCTTCGCCTTGAACAGCCGCAACGCCTCGCTGGCCGGCATGTAGCAAAGGTCGAGATCGGACATAAAAAATCTCCCGCGGCGGCTTTACGGCATCTGGCATTGGGGATGGCCGAGCCGCGATGCGCGGCCCGATGTTGGTCAGCTTCGGCCGGCGGCGCTGCTATTTCTGCAGATCGGTCCAGATCCTGGTGTAGAGCGCCTGGACGTCGGCGGGACAGGCCGACATGAATTGGCCCTTGTCGGCAAATTCGGCCGGAACATCCACTTCGGGCGCGCCCTTCATATCGGCCGGCAGGAAGGGCTCGGAGCCCTTGATGCCATTGGCGTAGTGCGCGAAGGCCGAGATCATCGCTGCATTCCTGGGGTCCATGATGAAATTCTGGAAGAGCTTGGCGTTCTCGACGTTCTTGGCATCCTTGAGCACCGCGACACTGTCCATCCAGATTGGAAAGCCCTCCTTGGGATAGCCGTAGACGATCTTGTCGTTCTCCAGCCGCTCGCGCAGCGATATGCCGTTCCAGTTGACGCCGGCGGCAATGTCACCCCTGCCGAGACCGTCGACGGCCGCATAGTCGAGCGACAGCCATTTCGCTTTCGCCTCGATGAGCTTGTCATGCACCTTTTTCAAAAGCACCTTGTCGTCGGTGCAGTACTTACCGCCCTCATAGGCAATGGCGAGGAACATGATGTCTCCCATTTCGGGCACGACATTGATCTTGCCCACGAGTTCCGGCGGCGGATCGAGGAAAATCGCCGAGGTGTTCGGATCGCCCGCATAGACCGATTTGTTGACCGAGATGCCGGTCGTGCCCCATTGCCACGGCACCGAATATTTGCGGCCGGGGTCGAACGGCACGTCGACCCATCTCGGATCGACGTTTCTAAAGTTCTCCATCGTGTTGGGATCGGTTTCCAAGAGCAGGCCTTCGCTGATCCAGATCGGCATCACGCTGGCCGATGGAACGACGATGTCATAGCCGGAAGCGCCCTGGCGGACCTTGGCCAGAGCCGTATCGTTGGAGTCGTAGTCGGTGACGGTAACCTTGACCTTGTAGGTTTCCTCGAACTTCTTGATCAGGTCCGGGCTGGTGTAGTTGCCCCAATTGTAGATTTGGAGTTCGCCCTCGGCGCGGGCAATGCCGGTCATCGCCAGCAGCGACAGGCCGAGCGCCGTGGCGGTCGATTTCAACTGCATGCTTGTGTCTCCCATTGTTGGGACCGGCGGGATTGCGCCTCGAGTCCCTAAGTTCCCTTCGTCCTGGTGATCATTCACCGGCGAATGCCGGCTGACCAACTCGGTATCTCGGCAACGGTATTAATTACTAAACATACAGTCAATATCTTTTGCGACACAACTGCATGATCGGCACCGGCAGTGCGCCGGCGAAGCCGACATGATATGGTCAAGGTTGGGCCATTGATGAATTGGGGCAAGCCGTGGCGTGAGCGCCGCAGCCTGCAGGGCTTGGATCACGGTCATGCGCCTTTTTCTGGCGGTCGTGCTGCTGATGACCATGGCGCTCTTCTCCGCTGCGCGCGGCGAAGCGCGGATAGCGCTGGTTGTCGCCAATCCGGCCTCTGAGGGCTCACCGGCAATCGCCAACGCCGACCTCAGTGCCGAACTCGTTGCAGCGACACTACGATCGCTTAGCTTCACCGTCCGGCAGGTGTCGGATGGCGACCGCGCCGATGTCGCGCGCGCCATGCATGATTTCGCCCAATCCCTGGCCAATCCGGACTCCGTCGGCATCTTCTACTATGTCGGCCACACCGCGCAGGCCAACGGCAGGAACTATTTACTGACGCGCGGCACCCGGATCGATTCAAAGGAAACGGTCGACCAGACGGCATTGCCCCTCGATCTGTTCATGCAGGCGCTCGAGGCAACCCCGACATTGAAGGTGGTTCTGCTCGACAATCCCGGCGATGGCCACAACCCTACTTCCGGCGTGATGCAGGGTCTGGCTGCGGTCGATCCCCTCACCCACGCCATCGTCGCTCTGTCGGCCAAACCCGGAACCGTTGCACTGGACGAAGCCCGCCCCGTCACCGTATTTGCCGATGCGCTCACCGCTGCGCTGGTCAAGCGCGGCGCGGACATAGCCATCATCCTCGCCTCGGTCAGGCAAACCACTATCGACAAAACGTCAGGCGCCCAGTGGCCATGGATGGCATATGGCCGCTCGGCAGACGCTGCCTTTGTGCTGACGCCGGACCAGGTGGCCGGCGCGGCACCGGCGCTGCCGCTTGTGCCGGAACCGGCACCGCCGGCGATGGCGAGCGGCGGCTACATCTCCGGGAGTGGCGGTTGGGAGCCTGATGGCAGCGACTACGCCGATGGCAGCGGTCAGGAGCCCTACCCCATGGACGTTGCCCCGGGCTCCGGCAGTCCCGATGCCGCGATGGGCGACAGCGCCAAGGAGGCGGCGCTCTACGAGGAATACAAACGCCAGGAACAGCAGCGCCAATTGCAGGAAGAGCAGGCTCGGCAACGATACGAAGAGGAAAAGCAACGTCTTGAAGACGCAGCTGCGGCCGCTGCCCAGAACAATCTCGGCGGGACCTATCCGCAGGATGGCGGAGCCACCGGCGCCGAACCGCCCCCCGATAAGGCAGGGATCCCCCCTGAGGACGGCATGACATCGGCCCCGCCACCCGCGACCGGCGCCGAAAGTCCGCCGGAGGCGCAGGCGCCACCGAAACCAGCGCCGCCGCCCATCGACCAGGCGCAAAGCCCTCCTTCCGGCGGCGCCCTTCCACAACCCGAGACGGGCGCTGTCGAAGTGGTGCGCCATCCAACCATCGATGCGCCGGATGAGATTGTCGCCGGCGAGACGGTGACCGTTTCGATCGCCCTTACCGAAGAGCAATTCACGCCCGAAGTGAAGGTGAAGGCAGCGCCGGGCTCGTCGGTGACGGAAGATGGCGCCCTGGCCATGGCGATGCCGGCAGGAGCCGAGCAATGGCCGATCGACATCGATCTGTTCGCCTCCGGCTTCGATCTCACCGACGGCGACAAATGGAGCCGACGGACGACGCTCTACCGCCAGGGCGACAGCGACTTCGTCCGCTTCGACGTCAAGGCGCGGCCGATCGCCAAGGACAGCAAGCCGTCCCAGTTCATCGCACGCATCTACAGCGCCGGGAGGTTCCTCGGATCGGCGTCGCGGTCCGTTGTCATCCGTCGCACAGCGCCTGTCGAGGCAGCCGCTCCGAGCGCCACAGCCGAACGCTCCGCAGCACCTGCCATGCTGATGCTGGCCGCAGCGGCGCCGCAGCCGGCGGTGCCTGGCAATGTGACGCTCGGCGGCGCAGCCGGCGATGACGTCCCCGATCTCGACGTGACCATACTCTATGACGATCCGAGCGGGCTGGGTTCGGGGCAGATCATCATCCATTCGCCGCATCTGGCCGGTCCGGTGACCGATACGTTCTCGACGCCACCTGAGATGGCGGCATGGCTGGACTCCGAATATCGCCGCCTGCTGCAGCTCGGCCTGAGCCTGCGCGGCGCGGTATCGCTGCAGCAGCCTGCCGCAAGCAGCGATCCGGGGACGCAAAAGCGCTTTGTCACGCTCGCCGCCGAAGGTTTTGGCGATGCGCTCTACCGCGACTATGTGCCGAAAGCGTTCAAGGACGTGTTCTGGTCGCTGCGCGGCAAAGGCGAGCTGCATTCGATCCAGATCACCTCGAACAGCCCGACACTGCCCTGGGAATTGATCCGCCCGCGCAGCGTCGACGGCGCCACCGCCGACGGTTTTCTCGGCATGGGCTATCGGCTGGCGCGCTGGGCTCCGCGCAGCAGTGCCTCACAGGTCGACAACCCGCTCGACCGCATGACCTTCACCGGCGTCGCGGCTGTCGCGCCCTCCTATGTCGACAAGCGCTCGCTGCGCTTCCAACAGGACGAGATCGCGGCGCTGAGCAAGCTTTACGGCTACCGCCGCTTCGATGGCGATTTCACCTCTTTCGAGAAACTGGTCGGTGAAGTCTCGACCGGTTTCATTCATTTCTCCGGTCATGGCGCGGTCAACCAACCGGGCAGCGGCCGGCCGGTCTTTGCCATCGATCTCGTCGATCAGTCGCTCGACCCGGATACATGGGCTGCGTTGGTCGCCACCGCGCATGGCAAGGGCAATCCGTTCTACTTCTTCAACGCCTGCGACACAGGCCGTTCCCAGATGCTCGGCGGCTTCGTGCAGGGCTGGGGTCCGGCGGTTCTGGCGGGCGGCGCTTCCGGCTTCATCGGCGGCATGTGGCCACTGACCGACCGCGCGGCAGCGGCCTTCTCGACCGATTTCTATGGTGGCATCAGCACGCGGATCAAGGACAGGCCGGTCTATCTGGCCGAGATCCTGCAGGATGTCCGCAGAGAATTCTACCAGACCGGCGATCCGACCTATCTCGCCTACACATTCTACGGCAACGCCAATCTTCAGATCGTCGCGCAGTGAGCGATGGATCGTCGTTGGCAGATTGGCTTCAGCCTACAACGCGTTTTGCGGGCATGGCACGCCGGCGTCGCCGCAGCGTGAGGCCGTCGGCCTGGAGCTCATGTCTTCGGAATGCCGTACAAGCTCAGCAAAGAGAAGGGCGAAGCTTCCCAGCATCAGGAAGACGATAATCAGGCGTGTCACCGGCAATATACAGGTCTCGACTGGCTAGCCCCCAGCCACCCATCCTCTGTCGGCTAACATGATCGATCAGGCTTTACGAGTGCTTAAGCTCGCACTTAACCATCACATTCGCCGTTCCGGCGACATGAAGCGCGAGCCGCCGATTTCGTTTCGCCGCGGCCGCAACTGCGCCGACGATGCCTCCCTTTGCAGATGCGCTTGCCCATGCTACCCCACGCAACCGCCGCCGACCGCCATCGGCCGACCGCCATCGGAATGTCATGAGCAAAGCCAATTTCGCCTTCGTCTCCTCCGACACTGCCGATGCCAAGGCGGCGATGGAGAGCCTGTCGGCCCGCTATGGCCAGGCATCCTTCGACGACGCCCAGGTGGTGGTGGCGCTGGGTGGCGACGGCTTCCTGCTGCAGACCTTGCGCGACACGATGAGCACGGGAAAGAAGGTCTACGGCATGAACCGTGGCACCATCGGCTTCCTGATGAACGAGTACCGCGTCGGGGGCCTCACCGAGCGCATCGCGGCCGCCGTCGCCGAAACGATCCGCCCGCTGGAAATGCTGGCGTTGACGCATGAGGGCGAGACGGTTTCGGCACTCGCCATCAACGAGGTGGCGCTGTGGCGTCAGTCCTACCAGACGGCAAAGATCCGCATCACCGTCGACGAGCAGGTCCGCATCGAGGAACTGAACTGCGACGGCGTGATGATCGCGACGCCGGCCGGCTCCACCGCGTACAATCTTTCGGCGCACGGGCCGATCCTGCCGCTGGATGCGCCGTTGCTCGCGCTGACCCCGGTCAGCCCGTTCCGGCCGCGCCGTTGGCGGGGTGCCTTGTTGTCAAACAAGGCGACCGTACGCTTCGATATTCTGGAGTCGGAAAAGCGCCCGGTGAACACCGCCGCCGACCACACCGAGGTCAAGGCGGTGGCTTCCGTAACGGTCCGCGAATCGCCGACTGCGACGGCGACGCTGCTGTTTGATCCCAACCATTCGTGGAACGAACGCATTCTCGCCGAGCAATTTCGCTATTGAGCCGGCGCAAAGAGTGACTACCTAATTAAGCATCGCGATTAAGCTTACGTTTTCACAATCGTGCCAATCCCGCCCGTTTCTGTTGACAAATCGCGGGCTTGCGCCTAATCGCAATACCAATCTTGCAGGCACGCTGTGCTTGCCGCGACGGATGCCGTTGCGCTTCCCCGAACCAGCCAAAGACAGCAACTCTTGTCCTCAGACACCACGACCGCTCTAGAAGCGTTGACCTTTTCAGACCTCGGCCTGTCGCCCAAGGTCCTTTCCGCAGTCACCGATGCGGGCTACACCGTGCCGACGCCGATCCAGGCTGGCGCCATCCCGCATGCCTTGCTCGGCAAGGATATTCTGGGCATAGCACAGACCGGCACCGGCAAGACGGCTTCCTTCGTGCTGCCGATGCTGACCCGCCTCGAAAAAGGCAGGGCCCGTGCCCGCATGCCGCGCACGCTGATCCTCGAGCCGACGCGCGAGCTCGCCGCGCAGGTCGAAGAGAATTTCATCAGATACGGCAAGAACCACAAGCTCAACATCGCGCTGCTGATCGGCGGCGTCTCCTTCGACGAGCAGGACAAGAAGCTGGAGCGCGGCGCCGACGTGCTGATCGCCACGCCCGGCCGTCTGCTCGATCACCGCGAGCGCGGCAAGCTGTTGCTCAACGGCGTCGAGATCCTCGTCATCGACGAGGCCGACCGCATGCTGGACATGGGCTTCATCCCCGACATCGAGCGCATCTGCGAGATGATCCCGTTCACCAGGCAGACGCTGTTCTTCTCAGCGACCATGCCGCCGGAGATCACCAAGCTCACCGAGAAATTCCTGCATGCGCCGGTGCGCGTCGAGGTGTCCAAGGCGGCATCCGCTGCCACCAACATCATCCAGCGCCTGGTCAAGTCCGGCTCCAAGCCGTGGGACAAGCGCGAGACGCTACGCAATCTGATAAAGGCCGAAGACGCCGAGCTGAAGAACGCTATCATTTTCTGCAACCGCAAGGTCGAGGTCGCGGAGCTGTTCCGCTCGCTGCTGAAGTATGACTTCGACGCCGGCGCCCTGCATGGCGACATGGACCAGCGCGCCCGCATGCAGATGCTGGCCAATTTCCGCGATGGCAAATTGCGCTATCTCGTGGCGTCCGACGTCGCCGCGCGCGGCCTCGACATTCCCGACGTCAGCCACGTCTTCAACTACGACGTGCCGATCCACGCCGAAGACTATGTCCACCGCATCGGCCGCACCGGCCGCGCCGGACGCTCGGGCAAATCCTTCACCATCGCCACCAAGTCCGACACCAAATACATCGACGCCATCGAGCGGCTGATCGGCAACAAGATCGAGTGGCATGACGGCGACCTGTCGACCGTGGTCGCCAGCGAAGGCGGCGAGGACGAAGCGCCCCGCCGTGGCCGTGGCGCTCCGCGCCGCGCCGGCCGCAAGGACGAGGACCGCAAGCCCCATGATCGCAAGGACGGTGGCGAGCGCAAGCCGCGCGAACGCCATGCCAAGCGCAGCGACGACGCGCCGGCGGCAGATGCCGCGCGCGAGGAACAGCCGGTGGTAGCCGAGGCCGCGGTCGCCGACATCGGCGAACGGCATCAGCGCAAGGAAGCGATCCGCTCCGAAAACAGCGACCGCAAGGTCTCCGATCGCAACAACGAGAACCGCGCCCCGGAACGCGGCGACACAAGGCCGCAGCGCGCCAGCAACAGCCGCCCTGCCCGCGGCAACAACCGCGGTGAAGACAATGACGGCACCGTCGGCTTCGGCGACGACATGCCGGCCTTCATGAAGATCGTCGCCAAGGTCTGATCCCATGAGCCGCGGCGTCCCGAGGACGCGCGGCTTGCCTGGACGCGACGGGGATGTGAGATCTGGAGCCCGCTCCAGGATCAGTCGGCGCCATGCGCGGTAATCGCAAGACAGGCTCGATCTACCCGATCGCTTCCGGCCTGGAGGGCTTAAATAGCCCGTCGATGCTACAGGCTTTTCAATTCCAGGCGGGATGCCAATAAATCCAAAAATGCCCGAACCTTGGCCGAAGATGACCGGCCTTCCTGCCACAAGGCATGGATCGGCACCGGTGCCGGCTCGAATTCCGTCAAAACCAGTTCGACGAGACCGTCGTCAACCAAATGTGTTATCTGCCACAGAGGCGAGAAGCCCAAACCCAGTCCGTGGATTGCGGCGGCATAGACCGAGGTCATCAGATTGGAGCGAAAAGCGCCTGCGACCTTCACGGTCCGGGGTTTCCCGTCGATCTGAAACGTCCATTCACCTGGACGCTCGTTAGCGGTTCTGATGATGCAACTGTGCTCACTCAGCTGGAAGGGATGGGCCGGCCGGTCGCACCGCGCGAAATAGGAAGGCGCGCCGAACACAACGCGCCGCAACGCTCCCAGGCGTTTGGCTTTCAAGTTGGAATCCGGCAAATCGCCGATGCGTATTGCCAGGTCGAGACCTTCGGCGCCAAGATCGGCAAATCCATCGGAAAGTTGAAGATCGACCTCGACCCGGGGAAATGTCCGCATGTATTCCGCGATGACAGGCATCAGGACGTTCGGGCCAAACAGAACCGGCGCCCCGATGCGCAGGACGCCTGCCGGCTCCGATCGTTGATTGATCGCCTGAAGTCTTGCGTCGTTTATGTCGTCGACCGCGGGTTTGATCCGGTTGAAAAAGGCTGCTCCGACTTCACTCGGTGTCGAGCGACGCGTTGTCCTGTGGATCAGCTCGACGCCGACTGATTGCTCCAGTGCCGCCAGGGACCGGCTGACCGACTGCAGCGAGCGGTTCAGCCGATGTGCGGCAGTCGTCAGACTTCCATGCTCGACGATCGCGATGAAAGCCTCGAAATCGTCCATCCGGCTCATGCATTCTCCCGACATTCGACATAATATATCGCAAAAACGGGTAATTGTAACGACACTTGCGACGTCGTACCTCTGCAAGTTGTCCCGCGAGGACAGGCTTGATGGAAGGAAATCGTCATGCAAGTAGCCAATCCAACTGTTCTGGTCGTTGGTGCCACAGGCCGAGTTGCGGGACTTGTCGTGCCTGAACTTGTCCGCCGCAATGCCAATGTTCGAGCGCTCGTTCGCGACCCTGCGAATGCCGAAAAGGCCCGGAAGCTAGGGGCATCCGAGGTTGCGACAGGAGATTTGCGAAATCGTCAGAGCCTCGAAAGGGCGGTCGAGGGCGTCGACGGCGTCTTTCACATTGGGCCGGCTTTTGCTCCCGATGAAGCAGCCATGGGCGTTGCCATGGTTGAGGCCGCCACGCGAGCAGGAGTTCGAAAGTTCGTCTTCTCGTCGGTGATCCAGCCTACCAATACGCGACTGAAGAACCATGCCAGCAAGGTGCCTGTCGAGGCTGCTCTCTACTCGACGACGATGGAATATACGATTCTGCACCCTGCCAATTTCATGCAGAACCTCGCAGCGGCCTGGCCGTCCGTCGTTGAACATGGTGTTTTCTCGGAACCGTTTCCAAAGACGGCGAAGCTGGCCCGCGTCGACTACCGCGACGTCGCTGAGGTGGCGGCGATCGCCCTAACCGAAGCGCGATTGTCCTACGCGACCCTCGATCTGTGCGCTGACGGCATGCACAGCCGGGAAGACATCGTTGCGATGATGAGTGAGGAACTTGGCCGACCCATCTCTTCTGGTGAGCCGACATTTGGCGAGTGGGCGGCCGAGGCACGCCTTCCCTACAATGACCGCCAAATGCAGGTGCTGGCCAAAATATACGCCCACTATGCCCACTATGGCCTTGGCGGAAACAGTCTGACATTGCGCGCCGCCCTGGGCCGCGAACCGCGTTCGTTGCGCGGCTTTATTCGGAACCTGGCCCAGCAAATGGCGCAGGCCGCCTGACTGCGCCCAGCCGCGCATACTTTCACTTTTCGAGAAGGAGATAGGTGATGCGACCGTCATCCCACAAGGTTTTGAAATCGAGAAAGCTACCGGCCTCTTACAATGCGCTGGTGATGCCATTCGTTCTTTCCATCCTGATGTCGTGCATTGTTTCCGCGGTAGCGACGCTGATCAATGCGGGCTGGACAACCGGTTTCGTGGCGACCTGGCCGTATGCATGGGGAGCATCATGGCTAGTGGGCTTTCCAAGTCTGCTGCTGGTCTTGCCGATCGTGCGCCGTATCGTTGCGGCAATTGTCGATCAGCCGACCTCGTAGGCCTTGATTACAGGGGCCGATATGCCAAGCAAAACGGCCCTTGCGGGCCGCTTCTACCTTCGACTGACGGCTCGCAGCGCCATTGTCGGGTTCCGCGACCAGATACCTGTCTTCATGCGGGCAGCCTTCATGCGCGCCAGCCCTCATGCCGATCGTCCTCCGAGCCTGATCCCGAGCGCCCTCAAATGGCAGCCGGCCGGCTTGCACTCTTGGCAAGCTCCTATCCTGGCCCGTCCGTCACATCGGGCCGGGCATCATCTTGGTCGGTTTTTCCAGCATCGGAAACTCTGCCTTGCTGCATTTCACGTTCGGGTTGGTCGGACTGAACATGCCGTTCGGATTGTCTCTGAACAGCCAGGCATGAAGGTCGTAGTGGACGAACTCCCTCGGAATGAGCGGATAGTGCCCTTCCATCGGTCCCATGAAGGTCTGGCCAAATAGTTTTGGAGGTTCCTTGGTGTCTGGCGTCAGGGGCATCAGCCATTCCACGCCAACCAATTTCAAGCCTTTCTTGGTCGGCTCGTAGATCAGCACATTGGGGCGCATCGGATCGAGTTTCTGACCGACACTCGGAACGTTGACGAAATGGATGCCCATAGCGCCCTTCGGATAGTCCATTGCGCCCTCGATCCTGTCCCCGCTGTAATAGACACACCCGACAGTCGACAGATAAAGGTCGCGGACGGCGACCGTGTAGTCCTCATATTTGGCGAGCGATTTCTTCAAAGCTTCGATGTCGGCTTTGTTGGCGTCCTCGGCTCGAGCCGTGGCGGCTGCGCACCAAGCTGAGACCAGACCTGTCAAAATGAGGACGCCGCAACGCCCAAGACGAGCTGTTCTTGTCATGCATTCCTCCCAGATTTCCTTATCTGGCCGTGCAGGACCGGGGCCGACTAAGTGACTGCGCGGCCGTTTGTATCGCCCCATCCCCTCTGGAACCGCACCAATGCTAATCCCTTCCAAGGTCTCCGGAAAGGGATTATTAGAAATCTCTAATGCATTAGACCTTTTGGCGGACCACAGGAGCCCAAAAAGAAAGCGGCCCTTGCGGGGCCGCCTTCGCGTTTCGATGCCGACCTGATCAGGTCAGCGGCGAAAGCTGGATCTCGACGCGCCGGTTCTGCGCACGGCCGGCCGCCGTTCCATTGGACGCGATCGGACGGGTCTTGCCGAAACCGGTGACGGCGAAGCGGCGCGAATCGACACCTTGGCCCGAGAGATAGTTGGCGACCGCCAATGCACGGCGCTGCGACAGATCGAAATTGTGTTCGTCGCCGCCGGTCGAATCGGTGTGGCCGAACACGTCGACCGTGGTCTGCTTGAACTTCTTCAGCACCAGCGCAACCGAGTTCAGCACCTGGTAGAAGCCAGGCTTCACCGCATCCTGGTCGACGTTGAAAGTAATGTCGGACGGCATGTTGAGGATGATCTGGTCGCCGGTGCGGGTGACGCTGACGCCGGTGCCTTCGAGCTGGCGGCGCAGTTCAGCCTCGTTCTGGTCCATGGTCGCGCCGATGGCGCCGCCGGCCAGCGCGCCGATACCGGCGCCGATCAGCGCGTTGCGGCGGTCATTGCCGCCGGCAAGCAGGCCGAGGCCCGCGCCCGCCAGGGCACCAAGGCCGGCGCCGGCTGCGGTGTTCGAAACCTTCTGCTCGCCGGTGTACGGATCGGTCGTGGTGCAGGCACTCACCAGCACAGCCGTCGCAACGGCGACGAGCACAGTCTTTTTCATAGAATCGTCCCTCTCCAAAGCGCGGCCTTTGCGCTCGCGCATATAAGCCCTTCTCGGGTCTTGTAACATGAAATGCGGCGAAAAACCGAGCGGCGAAAGCGGCTTTTCCCCGCTCGCGCCACTCTTCCGCTTCGGTGGCTGGTGCTGGCCTACCAGAGGTTCTTGCCGTCAATGACGACCACCTCGACCTTATCGAGGTCGAAATCGTCGAACAGCCGCGAATTGACTGATATCTTGGGATTGTCGAAGTCCGGTTTGCCGGTTGACCAGTCCGGCGTTTCGGTGAAGGTGCCGCAGCCGCAAATGGCGCAAAACCCGTGTTTGACGGTCTTCGATCCCCATTGATAGAAGGAAACGTTTTCCGGCGAGCTGGTGAGCTTGAATTGCGACGGAACGTAGTAAGCCCACAGCGAACCGCGCTTGGAGCAGAACGAGCAGGTGCATTGTGTTACCGTCTCGGGCGCCTGCGAAACCTCGAACGTCGTCGCCTTACAATGACAGCTGGCCTTGATGGTCATGAAAAGCTTTCCTCTCCGTTGCCGCCACCCATGCGGCAAGGCACCATAAAGGAAGGCTCCTGACAACTGTCTGTCAGCAGGCTCTGATCGATCGAGCCGAGCGGCGCTCTGGCCGAAGCGGACCCGTCGTCACCTCCCAATCGTCGTCACCTGCCGATATAGGCGGCCAGTTCGTCCGGCGTCCCGTTTGGGAAAGCCTGTTTCAGAAAATCCAGGAACGCCGACACGCGCGCGCTGAGCAGCCGCCGCGACGGGTAGAGCGTCCATAGAGAAATTTCGGGGCCGTCGATATCCCCCCAATTCACCAGTGTGCCGTCAGCCAGGTCGTGGGCCACCAACGAAATGGGAAGCCGTCCTGCGCCGATGCCGGCTCGCACCGCATCCCGGACCATGATGAGCGTCGACAAGGCGAGGACCGGCTCGATTCTAAGTGTTGCCCGGCCACCTGGTGTCTTCACCTGCCATGTTTGCCGCTCGCCTGTCCCGCGCGCAACGCCAGGAGCGGCGAGCCCATCGGCCGGGCGAGGAAGGTCCGGGCTCGCCACAACGACCAGGCGGTCGCGGAGAAACGCCCGTCCGACCAGGCTTTCATCGGGATCCGGATTGACCCGGATTACCAGATCGTAGCCTTCCTCGATCATATCGACATGCCGGTCTTCGGTGGTCACTTCAAGCCTCACCTCAGGATACCTCAGGGCAAATCCCGCAGCGATCCTCCCCATTGCAGTCTGCGAAAAATGCAAAGGCGCGCTGATCCGCAATCTGCCCTTGGGTCTCTGACCGCCCGAGGCAATCGCCGATGCCGTCTCGTCCAGCTCGGCAAGCAACGCCCCCGTCCGCTCGAAGAGCGCCCGTCCTTCTTCGGTCAGCTTCAGGTTACGCGCACCCCGTTCGAACAGACGCAGATCGAGACTGCTTTCCAATTCGCCAACGCGCCGGGACAACGTTGCCTTGGGCCGGCCGGTGGACCTTGCCGCTTTGCCGAAGCCGCCATGGCGAGCCACGAGGTTAAAATCGGCAAGGGCTAAAAGATCCATGACTGTCCCACCAGTGAGACGACGTGTCTAAAATTGCCGTCTACTGGGCTCTTTTTGAGCCACACATATTGGGACTGTCAAGCAACCCAACAGGAGAAATTCCATGACCATTCTCGTTACCGGCGCCACCGGCAATATCGGCCGCCAAGTCGTCGAACAGCTCGCCAAGCGCGGCGCCGATGTGCGTGCTCTCGTGCGCGATCCGTCGAAAGCCAGTTTTCCGGCAGGCGTATCGGTCGTGCAAGGCGACTTTCTCGATGTCGATTCGCTGCGCAAAGCCATGTCTGGCGTTTCCACGCTGTTTCTCTTGAACGCCGTGGTGCCGGACGAATTCACCCAGGCTTTGATCGCCTTGAACGTCGCCCGATCGGCCGGCATCGAGCGGATCGTCTATCTCTCGGTGATCCACGCTGACGTCTATGTGAACGTGCCGCATTTCGCGGGTAAGTTCGGCGTCGAGCGAATGATCGAGCAGATGGACTTCAAAGCTACGATCTTGCGCCCGGCCTACTTCATCCAGAACGATCTGACGGTCGAAGACGTCATCACCGGCTACGGCACCTACCCAATGCCGATCGGCCCCAAGGGTCTCGCCATGATCGATGCCCGCGATATCGCCGAGATCGCCGCTCTTGAGCTGCTGCGTCGCGAACGGTCCAAGGAGCCGCTTGCGTTCGAGAGGATCAACCTCGTCGGTCCGCAGACATTGACCGGGACGGACATTGCCGCAATCTGGTCAGACGTACTCGCCCGCCCGATCAGCTACAGCGGCGACAATACGGAGGGTTTTGAGCAAAATCTCAAGCAGTTCCTGCCCGCCTGGATGGCCTACGACATGCGCCTGATGGGCGAGCGCTTCTTCACCGACGGGATGCTGCCCGAGGCCGGCGACGTCGAGCGCCTGACGGCACTTCTGGGTCGCCCACTGCGCCCGTATCGCGACTTCGCCTCGGCACTCGCTGCTGCCGTCTGACGCAAGCGCCTTCAGCACCAAGGCCGGCCTTCCGATGAGAACTGCCAACAGAACTCAGTAGGAACGCGGTGGCACGAACAGGCAGATCGTCTTGCCTGCGTCGAGGCCGGCCTGATGCGCGCACCAGTGGAAATCGCCGTCGGGTGAGTCCTTGACCCGCTTGTCGCTCATCGGAACGACCTCCCCCGTTCCGGCGATGACATAGCCCTCCGGCTTTTCCAGCACCTCGCCGGTATGGGTGGTGCGGCAGTCGTAGTTTGCGCAGCAGGCGAAGGGATAACTCCAGCCTTGCGGCTTCGCCGCCGTGGGCTTGGCGTCATGGGCGAAGGCGGGTGCGGTCAGCACCGCCATCGCAAGCATCGCGATGGCAAAGATCGGGGTCACGAACAAGGAAAACAGGAGTCGGCCAGCCGGTTGAACGGCTCTGGCCGATCGGAGAGTGGCAGCAGACATGGAAGCGTTCCTTTCAAACGAGCATCAAGCGTTCGCTTGCCCGTTCCCGGAACGTGTCTTCCCAGTGGCCGGATCGTCAGGTCGCAGATATGCCGCGTCCGGCCATAAATGCTTTTTCTCTTCCAGCCCTCGGATGCTGGGCTGATTCCTAGGCTGGCGCAAGAAGTTGCTGCGCGAGGCCGCACATCTACGCCGCTATCTGCAACCGCTGACGAGATCCAAGGCCAGGCTCAACTCCCGGCAGACGGGCATCGAAACAACGGGATTGGCCGAATGTGGTTCCAGCCTATACTTCGCCTGGACCGGCGATCACATGCCCTTCATATTGCGGCAAGTCGTCGGCGATGGTGAACCATGGCGCTTTGGAGCCGACGAAGATGTGCGCGGTCGGCCGGATCGTCGGATCGTCGACCAGCGTGCCCATGGCGACATGGACATAGGCGCCGTCGCGGACCAGCGAATACAGCAACGAGCCGCAGCGGCTGCAATGCGCATCGTGGCCGCTGTCATCGCCGAAATGGATGAGCCCGTGATGCCCTTCGGCAAGGGCAAGTTTCTCGCGCTCGATGCCGGCGAAGGGCTTGAAGGCGGAACCTGTGGTGCGCCGGCAGTTCGAACAATGGCAGATCGCGGCATAGACGAACTCGTCCGCCACTTCATACTGAACCGTGCCGCAAAAGCATTTGCCGGTGAGCCTGCGAGTCATGGTTCCTCCTTCGCTCCCCCGCCAAGGGATGTTCTTATTCAAGTCAGCCGAGTCGAAAGTGGCGGAAGCGCAGGAATCAGCCATTCGCAGCCCGGCCTCAGCTGAATATGGACATATCCTAGTCGAGGTCGGCCACGGCTTCACCGGCACCGCCCTCGATGCGCTGCGACAACGAGGCTTCCATGAAGTCGTCGAGGTCGCCGTCGAGCACGCTCGACGGGCTGGTGCTCTCGACGCCGGTGCGCAGGTCCTTCACCAACTGGTAGGGCTGCAGCACATAGGAACGAATCTGGTGACCCCAGCCGATGTCGCTCTTCGACGCTTCTGTGGCATTGGCCACCGCTTCGCGCTTCTTCAGCTCTTCCTCGTAAAGGCGCGAGCGCAGCATTTCCCAGGCCTTCGCCTTGTTCTTGTGCTGCGAGCGTTCGGCCTGGCAGGCAACCGCGATGCCGGTGGCGATATGGGTGATGCGAACCGCCGAGTCCGTGGTGTTGACGTGCTGGCCGCCCGAACCGGATGAGCGGTAGGTGTCGATGCGTACATCGGATTCCGAGACGTCGATCTCGATCCTGTCATCGACGACCGGGTAGACCCAGACGCTGGAGAAGGACGTGTGGCGGCGCGCATTGCTGTCATAGGGTGAAATGCGGACCAGGCGATGAACGCCCGACTCGGTCTTCAGCCAGCCATAGGCATTGTGGCCCTTGATCAGGAGCGTGGCGGACTTGATCCCGGCCTCTTCGCCGTCATGGACTTCCAGCACTTCGACCTTGAAACGGCGACGCTCGGCCCAGCGCGTATACATGCGCAGAAGCATCGAGGCCCAGTCCTGGCTCTCGGTGCCGCCGGCGCCGGCATGGACTTCGAGATAGGTGTCGTTGGCGTCGGCCTCGCCCGACAGCAGCGTCTCGACCTGGCGGGCCTTGGCCTCGCCCTGCATCGAGCGGAGGGCTGCTTCCGCCTCGGCGATCACGCTCTGGTCGCCCTCTTCCTCACCCAGTTCGATCAGGCCGATATTGTCTTCCAGCGCCTGAGCCAGGCTTTTGACGCCGGCGATCCCGTCTTCGAGGCCCTGGCGCTCGCGCATCAGCTTCTGCGCTTCCAGCGGATCATTCCAGAGGCTGGAATCCTCGGCGCGCACGTTCAGGTATTCAAGCCGCTTTATGGCCTGATCCCAGTCAAAGATGCCTCCTCAGCAGGGTGATCGCCTGCCTGATCTCGTCGACAATATTCTGCGTTTCCGCGCGCATGGCTGGTTGTTCTGTCCTGTTTTTGAAGTGGCGCTTGGGTCGGCGCGATACATAGGCACGGCATTGCTGCCTGTAAAGCGAAATGGGCCGGCTCAACAAGCCAGCCCATTCGACGTAAAAAATCAGGTCGTCAGTAGAGTCCGCCGCCGGGTGCCTGGATAGCTTCCGTAGCCTGCGGCGATAGCGGTCCGCCGGCGCCGTTGGACCCGTCGGCGCCCATGCCGATCACCCAATAGCTGTCGGCGGGGCCGGTGCCGGGCTTGAAGGCTTCGATGATGGTGCCGGGATCGCCCGACGCGGCACGCATGCCGGTCTTGCGGTTGATGGCGACCAGGTTCATGCCTTCCGGCACCTTGAAGTCGACATTGGGCGTGCCGTCCAGCGCAACGCGCATGAAGTCCTTGAAGATAGGCGCCGCCAGACCACCGCCGGTGGCGCCATGGCCGAGACCGCGCGGCGTGTCGTAACCCATGTAGAGGCCGACGACGAGGTTCGGCGTATAGCCGATGAACCAGGCGTCCTTCTCGTCATTGGTCGTTCCGGTCTTGCCGGCGATGTGGCGGCCAAGCTCGGCGATGGTGGCGCCGGTGCCGCGCTGGACCACGCCTTCCATCATCGAGGTGATCTGGTAGGCCGTCATCGGATCGAGCACCTGCTCGGAATTGTCGACCAGTTCCGGTTCGGGCTGGTTGTTCCATTCGGGCGCATTGCAGCCTTCGCAGCCGCGCTCGTCCTGCTTGAACACGGTCTTGCCGTAGCGGTCCTGGATGCGGTCGATGAGCGAGGGTTTGATCGACTTGCCGCCATTGGCCATGATCGAATAGGCCGACACCATGCGCATCACCGTCGTCTCGCCGGAACCCAGCGCCATCGGCAGATACGGCGCCAGATGGTCGTAGACGCCGAAACGCTCGGCATATTCCACCACCAGCTTCATGCCCATGTCGTTGGCGAGCCGCACCGTCATCAAATTGCGCGACTTTTCGATGCCGGAGCGCAAGGTCGCGGGGCCGGCCACCGTGCCGTCATAGTTCTTCGGCGTCCAGGTCGTGTTGCCGCTCTGGATGGTGATCGGTCCGTCCATGATAACCGAGGCCGGCGTATAGCCATTGTCGAGCGCGGCCGAATAGACGATCGGCTTGAAGGACGATCCCGGCTGGCGCATCGCCTGCGTGGCGCGGTTGAACTCCGACTGCGCATAGGAGAAGCCGCCGACCATGGCCAGCACGCGGCCGGTATGTGGATCCATGGCGATCAGGCCGCCCTCCACTTCCGGCACCTGGCGCAACGTGTAGGCGCCTTCCGACCCTTCGTTCTTCTGCACGAAGATGACGTCGCCGGGCTGCAGTACATCGGCCGGAGACTTGGCCTTGACCGTCTTGCCATCGACCACATGGCGCATGGCAAAGCTCATGTCTTCCTTGCTGACGGCGCCTTCGACGCGTTCCTTGACGATATCGCCCGAAATCTGCCGCGTCGGCTGCAGGCCGATGGAAAGGCCGGTCGCCGAGCTGTCGAGCACGACGGCAAGCGACCATTCCGGCACGTCTTCCAGCCCCTTGACGTTGCCCAGCGCCACGCCCCAGTCGCCGGAAGCATCGATATGCGTCACCGGTCCGCGATAGCCGCGCAGCGTGTCGTATTTGAGCAAGCCGTTCTGCATCGACTTGCGGGCGATGAGCTGGATCTTCGGATCGAGTGTCGTGCGCACCGAAAGGCCGCCCTCATAGAGCGCGTTCTCGCCATAGCGCGAGATGATCTGGCGGCGCACTTCCTCGGTGAAATATTCGCCCGCAAACAAATAAGAGCCATTGCGGCGCGGAGTCACGCCGAGCGGCTCGGCCTTGGCCTTGTCGCCTTCCTCGCGCGTCACGTAGCCGTTCTCGACCATCTGGTCGATGACCCAGTTGCGGCGCTCGATGGCGCGGTCGGCATGCTTGAAGGGATGGTAGTTGTTGGGCCCCTTCGGCAGCGACGCCAGATAGGCGGCTTCCGCGACGGTGAGTTCGTTGACCGACTTGTCGAAATAGGTCAGTGCCGCGCCCGCAACGCCATAGGCGCCGAAACCGAAGAAGATTTCGTTGAGATAGAGCTCAAGGATGCGGTCCTTCGAATAAGCCTGCTCGATGCGGAAGGCCAGGATCATCTCCTTGATCTTGCGCTCGTAGGTCTGGTCCGAGGACAAGAGGAAGTTCTTCGCCACCTGCTGGGTGATGGTCGAGGCGCCGACCTGGCGCCTGCCCGAACCCAGATTCTGCAGGTTGACGTAGATGGCGCGGCCAAGCCCGGTGATGTCGATGCCGGGATGGTTGTAGAAATTCTTGTCCTCGGCCGACAGGAACGCCGCCTTGACCCGGTCCGGAACCGCCTGGATCGGCAGATAGAGCCGCCGTTCGCGCGCATATTCGGCCATCAGCGAGCCGTCGGAAGCATGGATGCGGGTCGTCACCGGCGGCTCGTACTTGGCCAGAACCTCGTAGTCGGGCAGGTCTTTCGATAGATGGCTGATGTATATCGCCACGCCCGCGGCGACGATAAGCGCCAGCGTCGTGCCGATACCAAAGAAATAGCCGATAAGACGAATCATGCCCGCTCCAGTCCGAGGTCCGGGAATTTCCTAGACGAAGCCGCCTTTCGCGCAAGCCTTCGCAACTGTCCCGATCCGTGATGGAAAACCCATGTCGCCACCATGTGGGCAAAATACGGCAGTGCCCGGTTTCGGCATCCCCCACCGGAAATAAAAGCGCCTGGTGTTGTCGGCGTGCAACGCTGCCTCCGGTTGTGGGCGGCGGCGACCATCTCAGCCTCCGGTTCCCGTTCCCATCTTGGCGGAGGCAAACAGGGCGACGGCATTGGTGATGCTCTGCGCCGCCTTGCCGCGCCAGTCGGCGTCGAGCAGTTGCGCCTCATCCTTGGCGTTGGAGAGATAGCCGAGTTCGACCAGCACCGACGGAACATCGGGCGCTTTCAGCACTTTGAAGCCGGCTGAGCGCTGCGGATTGTTGATCAGGCCGACGCTGGTGGACAACTGGCCGACCAGAGTGTGGGCAAAGCTCATCGAGAAATTATGCGTCTCGCGGCGGATCAGGTCGATCAGTATGTCGGTGACTTCCTTGTTGTCGTCCTTGATCACCATGCCGGCGAACTGGTCGGAGAGGTTTTCGCGGTCGGCAAGCGCCTGCGCTTCCGGGTCGGATGCCTTGTCGGAGACGGTATAGACGGTGGCGCCTCTGATACCCTTGACGCTGATCGTGTCGGCATGGATCGAGATCAAAAGGTCGGCCTCGTGCTGACGGGCGATGCGCACGCGGTCATCGAGCCGCAGGAACTCGTCGGTATCGCGCGTCATGAACACGTCGTAGTTGCCGACGGCGGCGAGCTTGTCGCGCAGTTCGGTGGCGAAGGCCAGCGTCACGTTCTTCTCGATGGTGCCGTTGAGGCCTTCGGCGCCACCGTCGATGCCGCCATGGCCGGGATCGATGACGATGGTGAAGCGATGCCCGGGATTGGAGATCGGCCCTGTGCCGACCCTGGAGCCCTTGTCGGTGGAGACGGTCGAGCCGGTGGTCAGCGCCTGGTTGGCAAGGGCTTCGTCGAACTCGCGGTCGGAGGCTGCCGACATGTCGATGGCGATGCGATAGCCTGCGCCGTCCTCGTTCTTGAGCACCTCGAGCTTGTCGACCGAGAACGGCCCCTTGCCGGTCAGGATCAGCCGCGATCCCTCGCCCTGATCGCCATAACGCACCGCTTTGACCAGGCCGCGGGCCTTGGCGTCCTTCGCGCCAATGGCGAATCGGGTGCGCGGCAGGTCCACGACCAGCCGGTTGGGGCCGCGCAGCAGGAACCATTTGATGTCGGGCTCGCGGTCGAAATCGATGACGATGCGCATCTTGGTTGCGTCGCCGGCCATCTTGTAGGCGGTGGCGCCGAGTGGCGCATCGGCGGCGCGTGAAACCGGCGCAAAAGCAAGGCAAAGCGCCAGCAGCAACAGCACACCGGCAGCGCGCAGGAAACGGCCTGCACGGCCATGGCCCTTGCCTGTGATGCCCGCCAGTCCCATTTCTTTGCAGTCGCTCCCGGTTTGGCGCTTGCGCCCGCGTGGTTGGTCGAAATGCCGGTCAGGCCGCAGACTCGATTAACGATTGGTATCCAGAGAAGGTTAACCAAGCCTTTTCATCGAGGATTAAGGCCTGTGCTTCCGTTACGGCACTGCTTTTTGCCGGCATCCGAAATCGGGGTTGCCTTCCACCCCGTCAAATCATAAAAGCGATGGTGGATCACTGCAATCCTGGAACCGCTTCTCCCGCAGCTTCCTGCTACAGGTCAGATGAAAGGCGGCTCCTTTCGCTCCAGCGAAAAGGCTTAGGTGATCGCGACGAATTTCGCAGGTGTGCGCCCGTGGCGGGGGAATCGCCTGCGTGAGGAAAACGGCCGGGTTTGTTCCCGTGCCGGCTCTGTATGAGCAAACAAGCTGGTCCGGTTCGTCCGGGCTTTGGTTCAAAAGGTTCTGCTGGTGACGATGGCTTCAAGCGCAATCATGGAAAGGTCCGCATCAAACCGCGCCATTGTGGCTGCGGGCGGCACCGCCATGGCGCTCAAGCGGCGTCCGGCGGACATTCAGACATCCGGCACCCACATCCCAGACACGCAGCAGCGGGCTTTGCCTCGCAAGCTGCGGCTGACGGCTGCCGGGAGGAAACGAAATAATGCCCAACAAAATGCTGATAGACGCCTCCCACCCGGAGGAAACACGCGTTGTCGTTATCCGCGGTAACCGTATTGAAGAATTCGACTTTGAATCCCAGGACAAGAAGCAGCTCAAAGGAAACATCTATCTCGCCCGCGTAACGCGCGTCGAACCTTCCCTTCAGGCAGCCTTTGTCGAATATGGCGGCAACCGTCACGGTTTCCTCGCCTTCAGTGAAATTCACCCCGACTATTACCAGATCCCGGTCGCCGATCGTCAGGCTTTGCTGCGCGCTGAAGCGCAGGAAGCCGAGGACGAGGAGAACGAGGACAATGACGGCGACGACCGCCAGAGCCGCGATCGCGGCCGGCGCGGCCGCCGGCGCGGCGGCAAGGGTCGTGAGCGGGGCGAACACAAGCGCGACGCCGGCGCCGATGATGAGAACGGCGAACATGGCGATGCCGGCAGCGATGCCGTCTCCGAAGCGCCTGCTTCCGAGCATGCCGCGGCCAATACCGCCGGGCATGACGATCATGCCGGGCATGGCGACAGCGAAGCCTCCGACGCCGAGACATCCGGGACCGAACCGTCGGAAGGCGGCCCGACATCGATCGCGGCAAGCGTCGAAGCGGATGTGATCTCCGAAGCTGTCCCTGCGGCGGAGCCGGGTGACGAAAGGTCGTCCAGCGAGGCAAGTGGCGAAGCCACCTCCGAGGACAATGATCGCGGCATGCTGGAAGAGGTGCAGTCCTCGCATCCGGACGACCACGAGATCGAATCCGTAGGCGCCGAGGATGCGCTGGAAGAGGTGCGCAGCCGCCGCAAGCCGGTGCGCCGCCAGTACAAGATTCAGGAAGTCATCAAGCGCCGGCAGATCCTGCTGGTGCAGGTGGTCAAGGAAGAGCGCGGCAACAAGGGCGCTGCACTCACCACCTATCTGTCGCTTGCCGGCCGCTATTCCGTGCTGATGCCCAACACCGCACGCGGCGGCGGCATTTCGCGCAAGATCACCAGTGCGGTCGACCGCAAGCGCCTCAAGGAGGTCGTTGCCGATCTCGAAGTGCCGCAGGGCATGGGCGTCATCCTGCGCACCGCCGGCGAAAGCCGCACCAAGGCGGAAATCAAGCGCGACTACGAATATCTGATGCGGCTTTGGGAAAACGTCCGCAATCTGACGCTGCAATCCACCGCCCCTGCCCTCGTCTATGAGGAAGGCAGCCTGATCAAGCGCTCGGTGCGCGACCTCTACAACAAGGATATTGACGAGATTCTTGTCTCCGGCGAGGAAGGCTACCGCGAGGCCAAGGATTTCATGCGCATGCTGATGCCGAGCCACGCCAAGGTGGTTCAGCCGTTCCGCGACACGACGCCGATCTTCGTGCGCAACGGGATCGAGGCGCAGCTCGACCGCATGCTGCAGCCGCAGGTGACGCTGAAGAGCGGCGGCTACATCATCATCAACCAGACCGAGGCGCTGGTCGCCATCGACGTCAATTCGGGCCGCTCCACCAAGGAGCACTCGATCGAGGACACCGCTCTCCACACCAACCTTGAAGCGGCGGAAGAAGTCGCCAGGCAATTAAGGCTGCGCGATCTCGCCGGCCTGATCGTCATCGACTTCATCGACATGGAGGAGAACCGCAACAACCGCTCCGTCGAGAAGCGGCTGAAGGATCACCTCAAGAACGACCGAGCCCGCATCCAAGTCGGCCGCATCTCGCATTTCGGCCTGATGGAGATGTCGCGCCAGCGCATCCGCGCCAGCGTGCTGGAATCAACCATGAAGCCGTGCCCTCATTGCGGCGGCACTGGCCATGTGCGCTCCGATTCGTCGGTGGCGCTGATGGTGGTGCGGGCGATCGAGGAATTCCTGCTCAAGGATTCGCGCAGCCACATCACGGTGCGGACCCCGGCGGCGACCGCTCTCTATGTGCTCAACCACAAGCGCGGCACGCTGGTGGAACTCGAA
This sequence comes from Mesorhizobium sp. M0001, assembly GCF_040324255.1. Taxonomy (NCBI): domain Bacteria; kingdom Pseudomonadati; phylum Pseudomonadota; class Alphaproteobacteria; order Hyphomicrobiales; family Phyllobacteriaceae; genus Mesorhizobium; species Mesorhizobium sp. M0001. The sequence goes on along the minus strand of NZ_JAMYVS010000001.1, from coordinate 989,589 downwards.
AGCCGCTTTGGCCTGACCATCACCGTCGAGGCCGATGATACGGTCGGTGTGCAGCACTACGCGATCTTCCGCGGCGCCATTGCCGAAAAGCCGGAAGGCTTTGTCGAAGCGCGAACCTTCCCGGCCTATGTCGAGCCGGAAGAGCCCGAGGACGAGATCGTCATCGAGGAGGAAGACGACGAGGTTGTGGTACAGGCCGAGCAGCCGCGCCAGGCGCAGCCGCAATCGCAGCAGCAGCAGCCGAGATCGGCTGAGGACGGCGAAGGCCGCGACCGCAAGCGTCGCAAGCGCCGCAGGCGGCGCGGCGGCAAGGATCGCGAACGCGAACATGGCGATCGCGAGCATGGCGCCGAAGGTGCTTCGGTTTCGGCGGCAAGCGACGACTTTGCCGCTGAACCAGGCGATGACGATGCAACACAGCAAGACGAAGCCCAGGTTGGCGCCGTCGAAACGGTGGAAGCATCAGATGACGCCCAGGGCAAGAAGCGCCGTCGCGGCAAGCGCGGCGGCAAGCGCAATCGTCGCGAAGACGGCACGGAGACCGAAGCCGGCGAAACCGCCTCGGTGGCCGAGGCCGCTGAAGTCGGAACGGCCGCAAGCGAGCCCGTAGCAGCCGTAGCGGTTGAAGAAGCGGCGGCTCCCGCCGCGGCGAACGACGACGCTCCAGCCGAAAAGCCGAAGAAGAAGCGCGCTTCAAGGGCAAAGAAGGCTGTGGTGGAAGTCGCCGATGAGACGGCGGCCGAGGCTGCACCGGAAGCTGCCGTCGAAGCTGCCGCCCCCGCTGCGGCCGATGCCGCCACGGAAACGACCGTCGACGACGAGCCCGCCAAGGCTCGCCCGTCACGGCGCAAAGCCGTGGCCGCGGATACCTCCGCGGTGCCGGTGGTTTCCTCCAGCGTTGCCGACGAGGCAAAGGCCGAGGAAAAGCCGAAGCGCGCCGGCTGGTGGCAGCGGAAGGGCTTTTTCTAAGCTATTCAGCCGATTAAGATAGGTTCCTGACAAAAATCCCGCGCCGTTCAAACCACGGCGCGGGATTTTTGCATGCACGAATGACGGAAGGCGTCAGGGGGCGAAAATCGACCAGTTCATCATCCTGGCCAGTTTTTCCAAGGCGATCGACCCCAGCTTGGAATTGCCGTTGGCGTTCAAGCCCGGCGACCATACGGCGAGCGAAGCAACACCCGGCACGATCCCCAATATGCCACCGCCGACGCCGCTTTTGCCGGGAATGCCGACACGGAAGGCGAAATCGCCGGAACCGTCATAGTGGCCGCAGGTCAGCATCATGGCGCCGATGCGCCGCGCCCGCTCGGCAGACACCACGGAGTGCCCGGTTGCCGGGTTTCTGCCGCCATTGGCGAGGAAGCGGCCGGCCAGCGCCAATTGCCGGCAGCTCATTGCGATGGCGCAATGGTGGAAGTACACGCCCAGCGCCAGCTCCGGTGCATGGTTGAGATTGCCGAAGGATTTCATGTAGTTGGCAAGCGCGAAGTTGCGATAGCCGGTGGCGCGTTCGGAAGCCGCGACCTCGCGGTCGATGATGATGGTTTCGTCATCGGCAAGGAACTGGATGAAGCGCAGGATTTCGCCGATCGCCTCGCGCGGCTGGTGGCCGGCAAGCAGTATGTCGGACACGACGATGGCGCCGGCATTGATGAACGGATTGCGCGGAATGCCGTTCTCATGCTCGAGTTGCACGATCGAGTTGAACGGATTGCCCGACGGCTCGCGTCCGACACGCTGCCACAGCGCGTCGCCGACATTGCCGAGCGCCAACGTAAGCGTAAACACCTTGGAGATGGACTGGATCGAAAACGCCTGGTCGGCGTCGCCGGCGACCAGCACGCGGCCGTCATTGGTCACGGCGGCAATGCCGAATTTCTTCGGATCGACCTTGCCGAGCTGCGGAATGTAGGTGGCGACGTCACCGCAATCGGTGCGCTCGGCCATCTCGGCGGCGACATCGGCCAGCGCTTGTTCAAGATCCGGCATGCTCGTCCCCGCTTTTCAGCCAGCGCTCGATGCGCGCCATCGCCTCGACCATGTCGTCATGGCTGCCGGCATAGGAAAAGCGCATCGTGCGGTGGCCCTGAAGTGGATCGAAATCGCGGCCGGGCGTCGCCGCCACATGCGCCCCGGCCAGCATCTTGCGCGCAAAGGCCATGCTGTCATTGGTATGCCGGGTAACATCGCAGAAAGCGTAGAAGGCGCCGTCCATCGGCGCCGCCAAGGGAAATCCGAGTTCCGGCAGGCGCCGCATCAACAGCTCGCGGTTCCAGGCGTAGCGCGCCTTTACCGCTTCCAGCTCTTGCGTCGCCTTGAAGGCTTCGATCGCCGCGATCTGCGACAGTTCCGGCGGCGAGATGTAGAGGCTCTGGGCGATGCGCTCGATCGGCCTCACCAGAGCTTCCGGCAGCACCATCCAGCCGATGCGCCATCCGGTCATGCAATAATATTTCGAGAAGGAATTGATCACCGTCACGCCTGAGCCATGGGCCAGCGCCGTGGTGTCGGGCGCGGCATAGGCCAGCCGGTGATAAATTTCGTCCGATATCACCGCGATGCCGAGTTCTTCGGCTGTCCTCACCAGTGCCGACAACTCGTCGACGGGAATGACCGCACCTGTCGGATTGGCCGGGCTGGCGAACAACACGCCCTTCAGCGGTTTTTCCCGGTGCGCCGATTTCAAATGTTCGGCATGAAGATAGGCGTCGCTGCCGAGCTCGATCTCGACGATCTGGATACCGAGCGCGGCCATGATGTTGCGGTAGGCCGGATAGCCGGGTGCTGCGATGGCGACGCGGTCGCCGGGATCGAACATCGCCAGGAATGCCAGATTGAAGGCGGCCGACGATCCCGTGGTCACGGCGATCCGGTTCGGCGCGACATCGATCCCGTAATGGTCGCCACAATGCGTCGCGATCGCCTTACGCAGATCCGCCAGACCGAGCGTGTCGGTATAGCCGATGCGTCCGATCCTCAGCGCATTTGCGGCTGCTTCCCTCACGCCCACGGGCGCCGGATCGGATGGCTGGCCGACGGCCATGGACACGACAGGCACGCCCGTCGCCTTCAGCCGGTTGGCTTCGGCCAGAATGTCCATGGCGTGAAACGGCTCGACTTCACCGCGGCGCGACAGCGAAACTACCATTTGACCTCAATCTTTCCGTCCGGCCCGCCGCTCAAAGCCATCAACCGGCGGCAGCGCCGCACAAATGCCCGATTGATGTGAGGATCACAAGTTCGCCTAGTTTCGGTGCCGTGACTTTTCATCGTTCGCCCGCTCGTTTACCAGTGGACCTCATGCTGAGCCGACCCAAATCGACGATGTCCAAATCTTCCATCGGGAAGACAGCGCGCGGCTTCGCGACGCTTTTGCTTGCCGCCGCCGTCGCTGTCACCGGCTCGGTGACGGCCTTCGCGCAGGCGGTGCCGGTCGTGCGCGATGCCGAGATCGAGGCGCTGGTGCGCGACTATGCGCGGCCGATCTTCAAGGCGGCCGGTCTTGCCAATGACGGTGTCGATATCGTTCTGGTCAACGATCAGAGCTTCAACGCCTTCGTTACCGGGCGCCGGCTGTTCATCAACACCGGCGCGCTGATGCAGGCCGAAACGCCCAACGAGATCATCGGCGTCATCGCCCACGAGGCCGGCCACATCGCCGGCGGCCATCAGCAGAAATTGCGCGACCAGCTCGAGCGCGCCAAGACCATGGCCATCATCGCCACGCTGCTTGGCGCCGGCGCCATCGTTGCCGGCGCCACCACCAACAGCCGCGGCCTTGCCGGCGCCGGCATGGGCGTGGCTGCGGGCGGCGGCGAGATGGCGCAGCGCAGCATTCTTGCCTACCAGCGCACCGAAGAGTCGACCGCCGACCGCTCTGCCATCACCTATCTCAATGCCACCGGCCAGTCCGGCATGGGCATGCTGAAGACCTTCGCCCGCTTCCAGAGCGCGCTGTCGCTTTCCGGCACGCAGGTCGATCCCTACCGCATCAGCCACCCGATGCCGCAGGAGCGCATCGCCAATCTCGAAGTGCTGGTCAAGCAGAGCCCTAACGTCGACAAGGTCGATCCGCCGGCACTGCAGCAGCGGCACGACATGATGCGCATCAAGATCGCCGCCTATATGGGCGGCCAGGCCGCCGCCACGCGGCTGATCCGCAAGGCCCCGGGCAGCCTCGCCTCGCGCTATGGCGAAGCGCAGATGGCCTATCTCTACGGCAATCTGGGTGCAGCACTGACCAAGGCCAATGCATTGATCAAGGAACAGCCGAAGAACCCCTACTTCCAGGAAATGCGCGGCGACATACTGATGAAGGCCAACAAGCCCAAGGACGCCGCGGACGCCTATGCCAAGGCGGTCAGCCTCGATCCGGTGAGGTCGGGCCTGTTGCCCGTTTCCCTCGGCCAGGCGCTGATGGCCATCGGCACGCCCGACTCGCTGAAGAAGGCGGTGGTGCAGATCAACAACGGTCTCGGGCGCGACAAGGAAAACACGGTCGGATACCGCTATCTCGCCCAGGCCTATGGCGAGCTTGGCAACATTCCGGCGGCGGAACTCGCCACCGCCGAGGGCCACTTTTATTCCGGCGATTACACGAATGCGAAAATTTTCGCCATGCGCGCGCAAAAAGACTTGAAGCGCGGCGAGCCCGGCTGGATTCGGGCGCAGGACATCATAAACTACAACCCTTCAGGCAAACTCAAGAAATGAACCTTCCGGTCGCCCGCGGCGACTAGGATAGACCGGAACCGGTAAAGAGGATGAGACGATGAACAAGGCAATATTGCTCGGCACGACGGGAGTGGCGGCTGCTCTTGCCATGCTCGCTTTCGGGTTCGTCGCCGGCAGTCCGCAGGTGGCCAAGGCCGGCACGGCGCAGACCGTGCAGACCGCCTCTGCCGACACCAAGATCGATCGCACTGAGGTCGAGGGCATTATCCGCGACTATCTCCTGAAGAACCCCGAAGTGCTGCTCGAAGTGCAGGAGGCGCTCGAGGCCAAGCAGAAGGAAGAGCAGCGCATAGCCAGCCTCGGCGTCATCGAGAAGGCCAAGTCCGAGATTTTCAACTCGACCTTCGACGGCGTCGTCGGCAATCCGAAGGGCAAGGTCACCATCGTCGAATTCTACGACTACAATTGCGGCTTCTGCAAACGCGCCATCGACGACATGCAGGCTCTGACAAAGGCCGATCCGGAGCTGCGCTTCGTGCTCAAGGAATTCCCGATCCTCGGGCCGGATTCGCAAAAGGCCAGCGTCGTCTCGATGGCTTTCCACCTGATGCATCCGGAGAAATACGGCGAGTTCCACAACGCCCTGCTCGGCGGCCAGGGCCGCGCCACCGAGGCGGCGGCCATCAAGGTTGCGCTGTCGCTAGGCGCCGATGAGGCGAAATTGCGCGAGAAGATGAAGGACCCGACCATCACCGAGGCCTTCTCCAAGACCTTCGACCTCGCCAACAAGCTGGCCATCACCGGAACGCCGTCCTATGTCGTCGGCAATGAAGTGGTGTTCGGCGCGCTCGGCCAGGAAGTGCTGGCCGAAAAGATCGAGGCGGCGAAAGCCGCGCTCTGATCTTGCACGCGAGCCTTCTCACGGGCACATTTCCGCCTGTTGTGGACAGTGAAAGATCGCACTTGTGCTCTTTCCGCGGGCGGCTATGCCCATTATAGAAGGCCCTGCGCGCCGGCTTGAGGCCGGCGTCGGAAAAGGTCGGCATTTTTGAAAACGATTTTCGTCCTGAACGGCCCCAACCTGAACGCGCTCGGCAAGCGCGAGCCGGGCATCTATGGCGGCAAGACGCTTGCCGCGATCGCCGACGACTGTAAGCAGGCGGGCGCCGCCCTTGGCCTCGAGATTGATTTTCGCCAGTCGAACCATGAGGGCGACCTCGTCGACTGGATCCAGGAAGCCGGCGACAAGGCAGCCGGCATCGTCATCAATCCGGGTGCCTACAGCCACACCTCGATTGCCATTCACGACGCCATCCGCGCTGTCGCGCCGCTGCCCGTCGCCGAAGTTCACCTCTCCAACATCCACGCGCGGGAACCATTCCGCCACGTCTCCATGGTCGCGCCGGTCGCTGTCGGCATGATCTGCGGGTTCGGGCCGCTTGGCTACTCGCTGGCGCTGCAGGCGCTGGCGGCACGCCTATGACCGGCCCACAAACAGAAGGCTCGAAAATGTCGATAAAGAAGACCGGTGTTGACCAGCAACTGATCCGCGATCTCGCGGGCATACTGAACGACACCAATCTCACCGAGATCGAAGTCGAGCTCGGCGACCTGAAGGTGCGCGTGTCGCGCCAGGCGCCGGCCGTCCACGCCATCGCCGCCCCGCAGGCCGGTTATGCTCCGGCAGCGCAGCAGCCCGCGGCGGGCGCGGCTGCCGCACCAGCAGTGGCCGACCCGTCCAAGAACGCGGTCCCCTCGCCGATGGTCGGCACCGCCTATCTCGCGCCCTCGCCCGACGCCAAGGCCTTCATCGAAGTCGGCCAGAAGGTCAAGGAAGGCCAGACGCTGCTGATCATCGAAGCGATGAAGACGATGAACCAGATCCCTTCGCCGCGCGCCGGCACGGTGACGGCGATCCTGTTCGAGGACGGCCAGCCGGTCGAGTACGGCATGCCGCTCGTCGTGATCGAGTAGAGCGGGCCGGATGTTCCAGAAGATCCTCATCGCCAACCGCGGCGAAATCGCGCTTCGGGTGCTGCGCGCCTGCAAGGAACTCGGCATCCAGACCGTGGTCGTGCATTCGACCGCCGACGCTGACGCCATGCATGTCAGGCTCGCCGACGAAAGCGTGTGCATCGGTCCGCCGCCGTCGCGCGACAGCTATCTCAACATCCACCAGATCGTCGCAGCCTGCGAGATCACAGGCGCCGATGCCGTGCATCCGGGCTATGGCTTCCTGTCGGAAAACGCCAAGTTCGCCGACATTCTCGCCGCCCACAACATCACCTTCATCGGTCCGTCGGGCGACCATATCCGCATCATGGGCGACAAGATCGAGGCCAAGCGCACGGCAAAGCGGCTCGGCATTCCGGTTGTGCCGGGCTCCGACGGCGCCGTCACCGACCAGAAGGAAGCCAGGCGCATTGCCGCCGAGATCGGCTATCCCGTGATCATCAAGGCTTCGGCAGGCGGTGGCGGGCGCGGTATGAAGGTCGCCCTTACCGAAGCCGATCTCGAGATCGCCTTGCAGACAGCCAGCACGGAGGCCGGCGCGGCCTTCGGCGACGATGCCGTCTACATCGAGAAATACCTGGAAAAGCCGCGCCACATCGAGGTGCAGGTATTCGGCGACGGCGCCGGCCGCGGCGTGCATTTCGGCGAGCGCGACTGTTCGCTGCAACGCCGCCACCAGAAAGTCTGGGAAGAGGCGCCCTCGCCGGCCCTCAACGCCGAGGAGCGCGCCCGCATCGGCAATATCTGTGCCAAGGCCATCGCCGACCTCGGCTACTCCGGCGCAGGCACCATCGAATTCCTGTACGAGAATGGCGAGTTCTACTTCATCGAGATGAACACGCGGCTGCAGGTCGAGCATCCGGTAACGGAGGCGATCACCGGCATCGATCTCGTCCACGAACAGATCCGCGTCGCCTCCGGCGGCGGGCTTTCGGTGCGCCAGGAGGACATCAAGTTCAACGGCCACGCCATAGAATGCCGCATTAATGCCGAGGACCCGCGCACCTTCACGCCTTCGCCCGGCACGATTACGCATTTCCATACGCCTGGCGGTCTCGGCATCCGCGTCGATTCCGGTGTCTATTCCGGCTACAAGATCCCGCCCTATTATGACAGCCTGATCGGCAAGCTGATCGTGCACGGCCGCAACCGCGTCGAATGCATGATGCGGCTGCGCCGGGCGCTCGACGAGTTCGTCGTCGACGGCATCAAGACGACGCTGCCGCTGTTTCGCGACCTGGTCGGCAATGCCGATATCGCCAATGGCGACTACGACATCCACTGGCTGGAAAAGTATCTGGCCAAAGAGGAATAGCGCCCGACTTGCCGCTATGATGCCGCGATGACCCGTCCTTACGCTCCCGGCTATCGCATTCCGACCGACCTGTTGCTCAAGGCCTATGCCTCGGGCGTCTTCCCGATGGCCGAGAGCGCTTCCGACCCGGAAGTGTTCTGGGTGCGGCCGGAGACGCGCGGCATCATACCGCTCGATGGCTTCCACACGCCGAAGAGCTTGCGGAAGACAATTCGCAAGCACCCGTTCGACATCCGCTTCGATTTCGATTTCGAGGCGACGATCGACGGCTGCGCCGAAAAGCGCGAGGAGCGCCGCTCGACCTGGATCAACGCGCCGATCCGCGAAGCCTATATCGAACTGCACCGTCTGGGGCACTGCCATTCGGTCGAGGCATGGCGCGAGGAACGGCTGGTCGGCGGCCTCTATGGCGTCTCGCTCGGTCGCGTGTTCTTCGGCGAAAGCATGTTCGCCCGGGAAACCGACGCGTCCAAGACCTGCCTGTATCATCTGGTCGAGCGGCTGAAGGCGCGCGGCTTTGCCCTGCTCGACACGCAATTCACCACTGAGCATCTCAAACGCTTCGGCGCGGTCGACGTGCCGCGCGTCAAATACGAGAAGATGTTGGCCGACGCGCTGAAGGGCGAAGCCGTTTTTTATCCCTGACCGGAGACCGAGCGGCCGAGCCGGCTCGACCGGTGAAAGGGGTCAGCCCTTCGCGGTTTCCATCGGCGTCTGCGAATGGAACATCATCTTCCAGCCGTTGACACGATGAACATAGCCGGTGCTAACCAACGCGGCGTAGGGCTCGCCGTTTTCTCGTGTCGCATGAGCCTCATAGGTCAGCATGATAATGTCGCTGCCGGGCTCGATGATACCCTTGAGGTCGATCTGAAGGTCGCGCCAGCGGTTCGGCTTGGTCGCGGTCTTGGCCAGATCGGCATTGTCCATTGCCTGTGCCATCTCAGGAAATGCTACCAGGCATTCTGTGTCGACATTGGCGGCGTAGTAAGCTTCGTCGCCCGTCCAGAACCCCTTTTCGAGTTCGAGCAGGTCGTCTTTGCTGGCCGTGATCCGTTTGCTGTCCGACATCAGAATATCCTCCAAGCGCATAAATGCGTCATCGTCCATGGCCCAACGCATAGTTGCCACCACGGTTCCGGAGGATCAGTTGGTGTTGGTCGCGTCAGGTTCCGTAGGGTCCGGCTGTTCGGCGGCCGGAGCAGCGGCGGGCTTTGGCTTGGACGTGTCGACCTTGGGCGTCTCGGCATTGGCCGCGTCGGGCGGCGGCACATCCGACTTCTGCTTGCAGCCCTTTAGCCAGACGTCATAGACGGCGTGCTCGACGGCGTTTAGGCCGGGGCTCTCGGCGAACATCCAGCCGGTGAAGATGCGGCGGATCTTGCGGTCGAGCGTGATTTCGTCGACTTCGACGAAGGAATCGGTCTTCGGCTCTTCATTCTCCGGCCGCGAATAGCAGATGCGCGGCGTCACCTGCAAAGCGCCGAACTGCACGGTTTCGTCGATGTAGACATCGAAGGTGATGATACGGCCGGTGATCTTGTCGATGCCGGCAAATTCGGCGACCGGATTGGTGATGCGATCGGAGATTGCGGGTGCTGCCGCAGGCGCCTGCGCCGCGGCAAACGCTGTCGGGAACATGGCGACAGCGCCAATTGCCGCCAGTCCGGCCATCGATGTCAGGCTGAAAATGTTCATGCGGAGATACCGGTGGTTTGGGCCCGGGTGATTCTGTCACGCCCAAGGCTATTCGCCGTTGTCATATCAGCAAGCAGCTAAACGCCAATTGTGGCGACAAAGGACCGGCCGGCGGTCAAGAACCAGGCGTCCACGCATCGTAGTCGCCCGTCACCTGCGGACGGTGCTGATTGGTGAGCACGGAACCCTTCGGGCGATAAGCCGCCGGTGTTCCCGTGAGGTTCGGCTCATGCGCCTTTTCCCATTCGCGCGGCCGATAGTCGTCGCTTGGCGGCGCCACATCGACGCGGTGATGCATCCAGCCGTGCCAGCCCGGAGGGATCGCCGACGCCTCCGAATAATTGGCGTAGATGATCCAGCGGCGGGTGCGGCCTTCCGAATCGACGCCGCCTTCGTAGTAGACATTGCCGGCCCCATCCTGGCCGACCTTGTTGCCGTGGCGCCAGGTGTGAAAACGGGTTCCCAGCGTCTGGCGGTTCCACCAGGTGAAAAACTGCAGAAGGAAAGTTTTCATTCAGATCCTCGCGGGCGCGCGGCGGTGGCTGTTCCCTGCTTATGGCGTCAGGCCTTGGCGAAGGCAAGGGTTTTGCGGCGCCTGCGGCACTGACGGCATGCCGAAACGCTCGGTCATTGGCCGATCCATTTCGCACCTGCGAACCGACGCTTGCCAAGCCGGCTGCGTCTTCCTAAAGCTCTCATCGCCCGCCCGGCGCTGCCGCATGACCCCGAAAATCGAAATCGATTTTCGGAAAGGATCATGCGCAAACCAAAGTGCTACAGCGTCCTTTGCGCGTCCACGGGACGCGCGGCGCTGTAGTCAACGCCGGCTGCGGGAGGTGAGGAATGGCCTTAGCTGTCGCCAGGATCAGTGCGGAGACAATACGCGCCCGCAAGGGCGGCGTGCCGGTCGTATGCCTTACCGCTTACACCTATCCCGTCGCCCGCCTGCTCGACGATCATGTCGACCTTCTCCTGGTCGGCGACAGCGTTGCCATGGTGCTGTATGGCCACAAGACCACGCTCGGCGCCTCGCTGGAGATGATGATCGCCCATGGCCAGGCCGTGATGCGCGGTTCGTCAAAGGCCTGCGTGGTGGTCGACATGCCGGCCGGCAGCTACGAGACTTCGGCCGCGCAAGCCCTTGCCTCGGCGCGCCGCATCTCTGAGGAAACCGGCTGCGAGGCGGTGAAGCTGGAAGGCGGCGTCGAAGTCGCCCTCCAGATCGCCGCAATCGTCACGGCCGGCATTCCAGTGATGGGCCATATCGGCTTGCAGCCGCAATCGGTGGAAAAGGACGGTGGCTACAAGATCAAGGGCCGCACGCCGGAGAATGTGGCCGCGCTCATGCGCGACGCCGACGCGGTCGCAAAGGCCGGCGCGTTTTCGCTGGTCATCGAAGGCACGGTCGAGACCGTTGCCGCCGACCTCACCCGGCACATTACCATTCCTACCATCGGCATCGGCGCCAGCCGCGATTGCGACGGCCAGATCCTGGTCATCGACGACATGGTCGGCCTGACGGTCGACCGGGTGCCGAAATTCGTCAAGGAATACGCCGATTTGCGCAGCGCTGTCGCCGATGCCGCGGCGCGTTATGCGGCGGAGGTGCGCAGCCGCACCTTCCCCGGGCCGGGCCACGTCTTTTCAGCCGCGAGCGACAAGGACAAGGCATGAACCGGCCCCCCATCCGCCAGCCGCTCGTCGTCGACACCGTGCCCGGCCTTCGCGCGCAGATCCGCGAATGGCGGCGCGAAGGCCTGAGCGTCGCCATGGTGCCGACCATGGGCGCTTTGCATGACGGCCATATCTCGCTGGTCGGGGCTGCGCTCGCAACGGCCGATCGCTGCGTCGTCTCCATCTTCGTCAACCCGGCCCAGTTCGCCCCCACTGAAGATCTCGACAAGTATCCGCGGCAGCTGGCCCGCGATCTCGACCGGCTGACCGAGGCCGGCGCACAGCTTGCCTTCACGCCTACGGTTTCCGAAATGTATCCGGCAGGCTTTGCGACGAAGATTTCGGTCGGCGGCCCGTCTTCTGGCCTGGAATCGGATTTCAGGCCGACCTTCTTCGAGGGCGTCGCCACGGTCGTGGCCAAGCTCTTTCTGCAAGCCCTGCCCGACTACGCCATCTTCGGCGAAAAAGACTACCAGCAGCTTTGCGTCGTCCGAAAGCTCTGCCGCGATCTTGACCTTCCGGTGGAAATCGTCGGCGCGCCAACCGTGCGCGATGCGCATGGCCTGGCAATGTCGTCGCGCAACGCCTATCTCGACGCCGCCGAGCTCGACGTCGCGCGACAGCTCAATGTCATCTTGCGCCAGACGGCGGCAGCGCTCGCGGCCGGTGCCGATGAAAACGGCGTGACCGGTAAAGCCACTGCCGCGCTTCTCGAGGCAGGCTTCGACAGCGTCGACTATGTCGCCGCGCGCGAGAGCCTGACGCTCACCTCGTGGCGGCGTGACGGCGATGGCCGCCTGCTTGCCGCGGCGTGGCTTGGCAGAACCAGGTTGATCGACAATGTGGAAGTTTACTCATTTATTCCCTGAAAAATTCCAATTCCGTTCACTTTGATTTGTATCGCAGAGCGGCCCGAGCGCTCTTAGACAACGGCTCATCAGGTACGTTCTGGCCAGCCCGTAAGCGCTCACGATACACCGAACGCCGCTGTGAGACGTTTCACAGACGTAACCAAGCCGGCTATGTTGTGTGCGACCCCAGGCAGAGACAGTGTGTGACCTGCCACTACGCTGCAATCCTTACGAGGCTCTACGTGTCTGTCCAGGCCAACATAGTCGGTCGCGCCCTGCCGCAGATCGTCGAGGCAATCTACGATTCGATTGTCGATGTCGGCCGTTGGCCATCGACGCTTGAATCAATCTGCAAATTGGCGCTCGGCCGGCTTGCCATGCTGGCGGTCGTCGATACGGCGAGAAACTCGGCCCGGTTTTCGACTTCCTGCGGCGATCCGGTTCTGCTTGAGCCGCTGCAGCGCGACTACGCCTGCGAGGTGCCCTTTTTCAAGGCGGTGCCGAAGATGGAAGTCGACATACCGTTGACCGTCGACAGCGTCTACGCCCTGCAAGGCCCTGACGCCCGCCAGAACTGGCTCGAAAGCCGCATCGTGCGCGAGTGGGTGGAACCCAACCGTCTCGACGATTTCTTCTGGGTAGCGCTGATGAAGCAGCCGGCGCGCACCGGCACGCTGATGGTGGTTACCGACAAGGACAGGCCCCAGATTTCAGCCAGGGATATCGACCTGATGTCCAGGCTCGCCCCCCATGTCCGGCGTGCGGTGACCATCGGCGACCTGTTCGAGGCCGAGCGGCGCAAGGCCGACATCTTTCGCTCGATCCTTGAGAGCCTCGACCATCCAGTGCTGATCGTCGCCGACGATATGCAGATCATTTTCGCCAATCCGGCAGCCGAAGCCCTGCTCACCGAAACCGCCTCAGTGTCCTCGGTGCGCGGCCAGCTGTCCTTCGCTTATGCCAACGCCAACACCGCCATCGGCCGCGCCGTCCAGCTCGGCACGCGCGACGAATTCGCGCTCGGACCGTCCGGCATCAACATTCCGCTGGTGAAGGCCATGTCTCCGGCGGTGGCGCATGTCATGCCTCTGGCGCGACGCGACATTTCGGCCCGCATGTCGCCGCGCGCCGCCGCGGCCATCTTCATTGCCGCCGCCGGCGCCGCATCAGTGCCGGCGCTGGAAGCGATCGCTGCGCTGTTCGGACTGACCGCAGCGGAAAAGCGTGTCGCCGGCCATGTCGCCGCCGGGCTGACACGGCGTGAAATCGCGGCTGCCAGCGGCGTCTCGGACGGCACCGTCAAATCACAGCTGGCAACCATCTTCGACAAGACCGCCACCGGCGACCAGCGAGAGCTGGAACTCCTGATGCGCGAATTGACGCCGCCGCTGCGCTCGGCCTGAAGCCATACTCGGAGCCAATCATCAAATTTTTCAACTATTTGCCGGTACGCAGGCGTAATCCACAATACCAAGCCGGCATCGTTGCAATTCGGCCAAAATCATGGTGCGGTTCTGCTCCGGTCCGGAGACGGTGCATCGTGCACGACCGGACGTGGAAAACCATTTCCTGGGCGGTCCCGAACTTGATACCGACACGAATTGAACGGCTGCTGCCTTACCTCTTCCTGCTGGCCCTGCTTTGCATCGCGCTCGCTTTCCGTCCGCTACTGCCGGTCGACGAGACGCGTTATCTCAGCGTCGCCTGGGAGATGTATCTCGGTGGACATGTCTTCGTACCGACGATGAACTTTGCGCCCTATCTGCAGAAGCCGCCGCTGTTGTTCTGGCTCATCGATCTCGTCTGGAACATCTTCGGTGTGAGCCGCGCGGCGGCGATGCTCGTCATCTTCGCTGCCTCGTCGCTGGTCATCTGGCTGACGACACTTCTGGCCAAAACCCTGTTTCCCGAGCGCCCGGAAATCGCCAGTCGCATCCCCTGGCTGGTGGCCGGCAGCACCGTCTTTGTCATCTATTCGACCCTGATCCTGTTCGACATGCTTTTGACGGCCTGTGTGGTCGCCGCACTGCTGGCGTTGCTGGGCTTCGCCAGGACCGGCAACCGCTGGCAGGCGGTGCTGGCGGGTCTCTTCATCGGGCTCGGCGTGCTGGCCAAAGGCCCGGTCGTGCTCATTCACATCGGCGCGCCCGTCCTGCTCTATCCCCTCTGGCGTGACCGGCGAGCCGGCCTTGCCCCTTTGCAGTTCTTTGCCGGAGCCGGCCTGGCAATTCTCGCCGCCCTTGTCCCGGTCGCTATATGGCTGGCGCCCGCGACCATCCTGACCAAGGGCAGTTTCGTCTACGATCTCGTCTGGAACCAGTCGGCAGGTCGGGTTACCGGAAGCCTGCACAATTCGCATGGCCGGCCGTTTTACTTTTACCTGATGCTGTTGCCGCTCATGTTCGTGCCCTGGGCCTTTATCCCCCCGGTGTGGCGGCTGAGGCCGGTTGCCCGGATACGCAGCCTGATCGACACCAAATCCCCGGATCTGCGTGCCCTGCGCCTGCTGTCGTTCTCGTTCATTGCGGTGCTGCTGGTCTTCAGCGCCATATCCGGCAAGCAGCCGCACTATGTCGTGCCGGCACTACCGTTCGCGACCATTCTGCTGGGCTATTTCATGGCCGAGATTTCAGTCGCCAGGCTGAGGGCGACGGCCTTTGTCATGCTTGCCCTTTTCGCCATCGGCCACGCCGCCGCCTCGGCGACCGTGTTCAAACGCTACGATCTCACGCAGCTGGCGAGCTTCATCGACGAACGAAAGGACGCCGACTGGGCCGTCGCTTACGACTATCAGGGCGAGGTCGGTTTCCTTGGGCGAATAGAGAAGCCATTCGAGAACGCCGACAAGCCTGAGGAATGGCTCAAGTCTCACCCCGGCGGCTACGTCATCGAAAAGCAATCGAAAGATCCGGGCACATCCGAACAGATCGCCTTCCGGCAGCCGGTGGAACGCGGCTATCTGGTCGTGCTGAAAGGACAGCACTGAGCGTTTCGTCGGGCGCCTATCCCAGCGGTTTCTCGAAGATCAGCGCCGGCAACCCCGAACCGCCGCCGCAATCGGCGGTGCTGCCGACCGGCAAAAATCCCTTCGAACGGTAGAAGGCGATGGCCGGCACGTTGGCCTCTTCCACCTCGACGCGCAACCTGTTCGCCTCGGGAAAGCTGGCTTCGACCTCGTCCAGCAAGGCCTGGCCGATGCCTTGCCGCTGGCAGGCCGGCAGTACATAGAGCTGGTTCAGCAGCACGATCTTCGCATCCGTCGTTGCGGCGGCAAAAGCCATGCCGCCGATACGCTTGCCGTCATCGGCGACCAGGAATTCCGAGTTCGGCCTTGTCAGCCGCGCCTTGAGCGAGGCGATCGAATGCCAGTCGTCGGTAATTTCGATCACCCGCTGGGCGCCATAGATCGCGTCGTAGGTTGCGTGCCAGGTTTCGACCAGCAGCGCGCGGACAGCGGCAAGGTCACGTTCGCTGGCGGTGCGGACGAACATTGTTCTATTCGATACCGAGCTTGGCCTTGACCAGATCGTTGACCGCCTGCGGGTTGGCCTTGCCGCCGGTGGCTTTCATCACCTGGCCGACGAACCAGCCGGCCATGGTCGGCTTGGCGCGAGCCTGCTCGACCTTGTCGGGGTTGGCGGCGATCACCTCGTCGACCGCTTTCTCGATGGCGCCGGTGTCGGTGACCTGCTTCATGCCGCGGCTTTCGACCAACTGGCGCGGATCGCCGCCCTCGTTCCAGACGATCTCGAACAGATCCTTGGCGATCTTGCCGGAGATGGTGCCTTCCTTGATCAGGTCGATCACGGCACCGAGCTGCTCCGGTGTTACAGGAGCATTTTCAATGCCCTTGCCGGCCTTGTTAAGCTGGCCGAGCAGGTCATTGATGACCCAGTTGGCGGCAAGCTTGCCGTCGCGGCCCGAGGCCACCTGCTCGAAATAGTCGGCGATCGGCTTTTCCGACACCAGGATCGAGGCGTCGTAGGTCGACAGGCCAAGTGAAGAGATCAGGCGCGCCTTCTTGTCGTCGGGCAGTTCCGGCAACTCCTTGGCCAGCGCGTCGACATAGGCCTGATCGAATTCCAGCGGCAAAAGGTCGGGATCGGGGAAGTAGCGGTAGTCATGCGCCTCTTCCTTGCTGCGCATCGAGCGCGTCTCGCCTTTGACGGCGTCGAACAGCCTGGTTTCCTGATCGATCTTGCCGCCATCCTCGAGGATGGCGATCTGGCGGCGCGCCTCGAACTCGATGGCCTGGCCGATGAAGCGGATCGAGTTGACGTTCTTGATCTCACAGCGCGTACCGAATTCGCCGCCGGGCTTGCGAACGGAGACGTTGACGTCGGCGCGCATCGAGCCTTCGTCCATGTTGCCGTCGCAAGTGCCGAGATAGCGCACGATGGTGCGCAGCTTGGTGACATACGCCTTGGCCTCGTCGGCGGAGCGCATGTCGGGCTTGGAGACAATCTCCATCAGCGCCACGCCGGAGCGGTTGAGATCGACATAGGACATGGTGGGATGCTGATCGTGCATCGACTTGCCGGCGTCCTGCTCCAGGTGCAGGCGCTCGATGCCGATCTCGATGTCCTCGAACTCGCCCTGCCGGTCGGGACCGACCGAAATGACGATCGTGCCTTCGCCAACGATCGGCTGCTTGAACTGCGATATCTGGTAGCCCTGCGGAAGGTCGGGATAGAAATAGTTTTTCCGGTCGAAAACCGACTTGTGGTTGATCTGCGCCTTCAATCCGAGGCCGGTGCGGATCGCCTGCTTGACGCATTCCTCATTGATGACCGGCAGCATGCCGGGCATGGCCGCGTCGACCAGGCTGACATTGGCGTTGGGCGCCGCGCCGAAAGTCGTCGACGCCCCGGAAAACAGCTTTGCTTCCGAGGTCACCTGCGCATGGACCTCGAGGCCGATGATGATCTCCCAATCGCCGGTAGCGCCGGGAATAAAACGTTTGGCATCGGGCGTGCGGGTATCGATAAGGGTCATGGTGGCCTGCGCTTTTGGCTCGCGAAAACTGCGATTTTCGCGAATTTGGGTATCGGTCTTCGCTAGTGCAAACCGCTTCGCGAGACAAGCGCCCAAAGCAGCGCAGAGCAGTGGGCTGGCCTTTTCAGCCCCTTTCGGCCGCTCGGCAACCGATAGAATGAACGCCGCCGGCCGGTATTCGGTCGGCGGTTTCTTCGTCAGGTCAGGCCGTTGCGATATAGGCCCTGATTTCGTCGGCCTCGCGCTCGACATCCTCGATGCGGCGCTTGACCACGTCGCCGATCGACACGATCCCGTCGAGCAGCCCATCCTTTTCCACCGGCAGATGGCGGAAACGGCCTTTGGTCATGATCTCCATCACCTCGTTGACCGTGTGGTTCTCGTTGCAGATCTTCACTTTCGGCGTCATCGCCGAGCGTACCGTTATATCAAGTGCGGCAGCGCCTTCCCTGGCAACGACCCGCACGATGTCACGCTCGGAAAGGATGCCGACGATCTTGCGATCGCCATTGGTGATGACCAGTGCACCGATCTTGTGGTCGGCCAGGATTCGAATGGCTTCGCTGAGCTTTACATTCGGCCCGAGCGTGAACACGTCATGGCCTTTTCTCTCGAGAATTGCCTTAACCGTCATGGCGTCCTCCTCCTCCTGCTTGGCTAGCCAGCTCCCGCCCTGACCGGCTTCACATAAGAGTGAACATCGTGCGCCGTGATCGGTTGCTTTTCAAGTGTGCCAGTGGGGTGTGCCAGTGGGGTGCGCCAATAGAGTGCGCTAGTCGGGGGTGCGCTGGTCGTCGGGGATCTCCCATTCAGGCGCCCGCCAGCGCCGGTCGAACCAGCGCAATCCGAAGAAGCCTGCGACGAGGCCGCCAATGTGCGCTTCCCAGGCGATCTGGCCGGGTTCTCCGAGCCCGAGACCGTAAAGGCCGGTGGCGAGATTGATGACCATCCAGGCGCCGAGAAAATTGACGACGCCGCGCATGCGCAAAACCATTGCGATCGGCAGCACGGGACCGGCAAAGGCCGCCCTGCCGGAGGAGCGGTCGGTACGGAACCCGAAGCGAGCCGCCGCACCCATCATGCCCGATATCGCCCCGGAAGCGCCGACCAGCGGTGCTTCGCCATATGGATGGACCGCCCAGAACAGCACCACCGCGGCCAGCCCGGTGGCGGCGAAAAACAAGGCGAACCAGAACCAGCCGAGACGGTTGGCCAGCGGCGACCCGAAGGCGGCCAGCGCAACCATGTTGATGGCAATGTGAGCAACGCCGCCATGCATGAAGGCATAGGTGAAAGGACGGGTGAAGAGGAACCAGTCGAAACCGTATTGGCCGGTGTAGAGGACCGGAATGAAGGCGCCATCGGTGAGCAATGTTATCTGCTGCTCTTCGGTCAGCACATATTGCTGCAGCAGGAAGACGGCGACGCAGATGCCGATCACCGCCAGCACCACCGGTGGCAGGTTGAACACCGGCTCGCGGCGCGGCGGCGGCGCCTCCGCGGTCTGTTCGGTCTCCAGGGGGCCGGCCGGTTCGCTCATATGCTCTGATCCAGGGATTTGCGTGTCGCGAGCATCTAGGCCATGCCCGGACAAATCACAAACTACGAATCACAAAGCGCGAATCACAAACCGCGAATCAAAAAGAAGCCGTCCAAGGTTTCCCTTGAACGGCTGGTCGAGCCCCCTGCTCCCCTAAAACTATTGACCGAAGTGCTGTTGGTCGTCGCGAAACGACCGCTTCTGGAGTGGTTTTGGTGTGCCATGGCGAGCCTGTGCGCGCAACGTAAACCGTTTGTTAACCTTAACGTCCCCGACCCGTGAACAAGTCTTAACGACGCTGGCACGCATCCTGCTCCGGAACGCATGTAGGTCATCGGAGGGCGCCCTTTCTGTTCACCGATGGGACCATCAGACGGCAGAATGCGCGGAGTTTCATAGCATGAACCAGAACGGATCAATCGCGCTGTTCCATTATTGGAATCGCCTGCGTCATGGACGTCCTGCCCCAAAGCGTTCGGAAGTCGAACCGGCCGATATCAAGGCGCTTTTGGCCGACACCTTCATCCTGGAAAGGGATACGCGCGGCGAAGCGGTGTTCCGGCTTGCCGGCACCAGGCTTTGCGCCGGCTACGGCCGCGAACTCAAGGGTTTTTCGTTCCCCTCGCTATGGCGCGAGAAGGACCAGCGGCTGGTGTCGCGCCTCATTCACGGCGTTTTCGAGCAGAAATCCGTGGTGCTGATCACTTATGAGGGGTTCAGCCGCAGCGGCCGGTCCAACCACTTCGAACTGCTTGCGCTGCCGCTCGACGGCGGCGTCGAGAACCCGCGCTGCCTCGGCGTCATCAGCGCCGTGGAAAAGCCGTTCTGGCTGGGCGCCGACCCGATCACCGACGCGCTGATCGACGCCATCCGCGTCATCGCTCCCGACAAGGAACCGATGTTCCTGAAAAACCGTCCGGAAATATCCGTTCCTTCGCTGGCTCCCACCGAACTCGAAGCGGCGGAGACCATCTCGGCGCTCGGTCGGTCGCGCCGTATCCGCCACCTCGTCGTGTTCGACGGCGGGCGCGAGCAATAGTCTCCAAGCCGGCGCTAATCTTAACTATCGGCGACCCACTTTTCTCCTTTGTTAACCTGCTTGGCTGTAGTTTTGGCCGAGATTCCACGCACGACGCGGGAACGCCAACGGGGTGTAGGCAGTCATGAGGTCAGCGGCGGTCGAATACGCACCGTCCCGCGCCGAAAGGCGTAACTTTCAGCGCGTCCGGGTCAAGATCTACGGGCGCTTCATGCTGGAGGACCGCACCGAACACCCTTGCCAGGTCGTCGATATGTCACCGGGCAATGTCGCGTTGCGCACCGAGCGCATCGGCATGCCGGGCGAAAAAATCATTGCCTATATCGATCATATCGGCCGCATCGAGGGCGTGGTGACGCGCACCTCGCAGGACGGCTTCGCCATGACCGTCATTGCCTCGGATCGCAAGAAGGACAAGCTTGCCGCGCAGTTGACCTGGCTCGCCAACAAGCATGAACTCGACCTGCCGGAAGACCGTCGCCACGAACGCGTGGCGCCGCGCAACCCGACAAGCGTCCTGCAGCTCACCGACGGGCGCCAGTATCAGTGCCGCATCATCGACCTGTCGCTGTCGGGCGCGGCGGTCGAGATCGACGTCAAGCCGGCGCTCGGCATCCAGGTCATGCTGGGCACCATGCGTGGCCAGGTGGTGCGTCATTTCGAGGATGGCGTTGCCATCGAATTCGCCGTCATCCAACGCCCGGAAACGCTCGATTCCGAGTTCAACGCCCCGCGCGCCTGAACGATCGGCAACAAGCAGCAAAAACGAACCGGCCCTGCGCGGCCGGTTTTTTGTTGCCGGCGTTCCGCCTGCCTCTCCAGCTTGTAGCGGCACGCAGCAAATCCACGGCTCCACCCGGAAATCCGCGCCCCGACACCGCGGTTTTACGCCGAGACCCTGAACGATTTTATACTCAAATAGATCAAATTTTACGCGTATTCTATTGAGGTTTTACTCAATGTCTACTTCGGGTTTTTGCGTCAAATAAATCCAACGCTGTCATTGTCTCCTCAAACGGGGAGACTGACGAATGGCAAAGACGTGGGGCAAGCTGTTGCTCTTGGCAATGGCGATGCAGCTTTCCGCTTGGGGAACGGCGCAAGCAGCAGGACCGGCCTACATGCACACTGGCGGCCGCACGACACAGCCGGTCGGTCACTACGAATTCTGCCAGAAGCTGCCGCAGGAATGCGCTCAGCGCACGCCGAAGCAGGCGCCCGTCGAACTGACGCGCAAGCTGTGGGCGGCGATCGTCGACGTCAACAATTCTGTCAACACCCGGATCGTGCCGCGCACCGATATGGAAATGTGGGGCAAGGAAGAGGTCTGGTCCTATCCCGACAGCGGCTTCGGCGACTGCGAGGACTATGCGCTGGAGAAGCGCCGCGAATTGATGGCGCTTGGCGTTCCCGCCGGCAATCTCTTGATGACCGTAGCGCGCCAACAAAATGGCGACGGCCATGCGGTGCTGACCGTGCGCACCAGCCTCGGCGAGTTCATCCTCGACAATCTGGAGTCCAAGGTGCTGTCCTGGACCGACACCGACTACACCTACCTGAAGCGCCAGTCCGACCAGAATTCCGGCGTGTGGGTGACGATCAACGACGGCCGCGCCGACGCGGTTGCCAGCGTCCGCTAAAACGCCATCACAGAGGTCAAGCACATCGAATAATGCGACGTGCCTAACGAGAAAGCCCGGTCGAGTCCCCACCCTCCCCGTCCCCAACGACCGGGTTTTAAGGAGCCGGCCCCGTCCCCGGGCCGGCTCCACCATTTCAGACCATGATCCCGAGCCGAAGGACCGCGTCAGCGAAAGCGAGAAACGATTTTTGCTGCGCTGACCTGCCGTTCGGAAAAGATCAACGTCAAACATTAATAGAGTTCAGGCCTTCTTCAGCCCGGCCTTGAAGCGCTTGCCATTGGCGACATAGTGCGCGGCCGAGACGCGCAGCCTGGCAACCGCGGCATCGTCCAGCGTCCTGATCACCCGCGCGGGCGAGCCGACGATCAGGCAATTGTTGGGGAACTCCTTGCCCTCGGTGACCAGTGCGCCGGCGCCGACCAGCGAGTTCTTGCCGATCCTGGCGCCGTTGAGCACTATGGCGCCCATGCCGATCAGGCTGTTGTCGCCGATCGTGCAGCCATGCAGCAAGGCGCGGTGGCCGATCGTGCAGCCCGGCCCGATCGTCAGGGGAAAACCGGGATCGGTGTGCATCACCGTATGTTCCTGGACATTGCTGTCGGCGCCGATGACGATCGCCTCGTTGTCGCCGCGGATGACCACGCCAAACCAGAAGCCGGCATTGCGACCGACGCTGATGTCGCCGATCAACGTCGCGTCCGGCGCGATCCAGTTGCTGTCGGGATCCTCGAAACGGGGCGCTTTTCCGTCGATTGCATAGGTCGGCATTTGCAGTCTCCGATTCGTCGCAGGCCGGGACAAACCCTAGAACAATCCTAGGAAAACCGCGTAGCGGTTTCCCCCAGCAATTGCCTCAAGGCAAATACCGCGCCAGCGATTCCACCAAAAGCTGAAGCGCACCAGGAGAGCCAATGCCCCAGGAGGCAATGGCGATCAGCACGATGCCCAGCGTCAGCGCCCAGGCGATCACCGTGCAGCCGCAGGACATCAGCATCAGCGTCGAAATGCGGCCCTCGCGCCGCGCATCGAGCGCATCGTTGGCGAGCATGAACGGCCCGGCGCAAGCGGTCGCGGCCAGCGAGCGCAGGATGTACGCCGGCGACACATAAGGCTCGGCAAAGGCAAGCCGGCGGCCCGCCGCCAGTTCCATCACGGACCCAGTAAGCCCGCAGGCGGTGAGGCCGACGGCGAAAGCGAAGAGAACGGGCAGTAGCAGGCTCATCTTTACCTTCCGTTTACCATGAAATCGCACAGTCGCGTCCAGCGCAGCAAGAGCCATGCCGCGGCATGTGTGCCGCCCAGGGACAGAGGGCGGCGACTATGGGGATTGCGATGAAGCAGGCAGCGACCGCAGAAGAGTTCAACGTCGTCGATTCCGTGCTGATGAAGCGGGTGTTCTATGCTTTTGCCGCATTGGCGCTGCTGTCGCTGGCGATCAGCCTTGGCGGAAAATGGTTCGGCCGCTCGATCGCCATGGCCGGCTACACCGACGACACCACGGTCCACAGGGTAGTGATCGGCAACAATGTCATTGCCGTGCCGGCCAACGCCATCCGCTTCCTGCAGGCGCGGCGCGACGGCATCGCTTCGCGCCTCGACCTCTATCTGCGCTATCCCCAGATGGACGGCTACAGCGAAGCCGCCCGCGACGATTTCAACCACACGGGGGCCGCCAAAAACATCATCTTCCTGTCGTTTGAACCGCAGATGATGTCGCGCGACATGAGCGGCCGTTTCGCGCCGATCTATAGCGCGCTCATCAGCCAGCCCGGCGCGCCCGGCCCCGGCGGCACGACGATTTACGGTTTTACGGAAAAATCAGGCTATCTCAACGAGGTGCTCGCGGTCGCCGGCCGGGCCGGCAAGGACCCGTTCGTCGCCCGCTGCCTGAGCGGACCGAGCGCTGAGGAATCGCTGGCGCCCTGCGAGCGCGACATCCAGGTCGGCGACAGCCTCAGCCTGACCTACCGCTTTCCCCGGGAGTTGCTGGGCAACTGGCCGGCGCTTGACGCCGCTATCGTCGCCGAGGCCACGCGCGTCTTAAAGACCGCACGGTAGCGGCCCTCTGCTTTTGTCATACACGGGCGCGAAGCCGCGCGGACCCGAGGATCCGTTCCATGCCCTTAAGGCAGCGAAGCGGTGCAGAATTACTGTTGGGAAGCAGCAGAGGCAGTTCTGGACCGCCACATTCCTGAGCCGAGGCCCGGAATGTATCCCAGGGTCTCAGCGACGCCGCTGTGCGGCTGCTTCTCCCCGGGATGACGATGGCGCAGGTGGCTGCCGCCAATCGCCGAAGTCCGTAGCCCTCTGGGCTCAGGCCAGATCGATGTCGAGGATCGCCATCGAGAAATTATAGTCGCCGTCGTCCTCGTCCTTGAAGACGATGCCGAGGAACTCGTCGCCGACATAGACCTCGGCCGAATCTTCCTTGCGCGGCCGCGCCTTCACCTCGAGTTTGGGATTCTGGAAGACGCGCTTGAAATAGGCGTCCAGCTTTCTGATTTCGTCCGGCTTCAAAAGTCTTCTCCGATCGTCGGGCTTGCTCGTTGGAACGCGCTTCTGGCACGTCGACAATGGCGATGTAAAGGCAAGCCGGCTGGATAGAACGCGAACCCTGGGGCCGGATGATTTCAGGTCGAATCCAAATCCGCCTCTAAATCAAGGAGGTAGAGCATGATGTCGTCCGAAAACCGCCTCACACTTTTCGGCATCATGCTTCAGAGGCAACGGCGCCGGCAACCGGACTTCAGTCCGGCGCGCCGGGTGTTGCAAATCAGATGTCGAAGCTGACGACCTGGTCCATCGATTGCGACGGCAAAAGCTGGTCCATCTGGCGCGAAGGCTGGTCGCAGCCGGTCTCGCCGACGACGCGGGCCGGTACGCCGGCAACCGTCTTGTTGTGCGGCACCGGCGACAGCACGACCGAGCCTGCCGCGATCTTCGAGCAATGGCCGATCTCGATATTGCCGAGAATCTTGGCGCCGGCGCCGATCAGTACGCCGTAACGGATCTTGGGGTGGCGGTCGCCGCCGGCCTTGCCCGTGCCGCCCAGCGTCACGCCGTGCAGGATCGACACATCGTCCTCGATCACCGCCGTCTCGCCGACGACGAGGCCGGTGGCGTGGTCGATGAAGATGCCCTTGCCGATGCGGGCGGCCGGGTTGATGTCGGTCTGGAACACCGAAGACGAGCGGCTCTGCAGATAGAGGGCGAAATCCTTGCGGCCCTGATTCCACAGCCAATGGGCCAGCCTGTGCGTCTGGATGGCGTGGAAACCCTTGAAATAGAGCACTGGCATGATGAAGCGGTCGCAGGCCGGATCGCGGTCGTAATAGGCCTGGATGTCGACACGCACGATCGACGACCATTCCTTGTCGTCGGCCAGCATCGACTTGAAGGTCTGGCGGATGAGGTCGGAACCGATGTCTTGATGTGCAAGCCGCTCGGCGAGCCGATGGATGACCGCCTCCTCCAGGCTCTCCTGGTTGAGGATTGTCGAATAGAGGAACGCCGCCAGAAGCGGGTCGCGATTGACCGCTTCCATCGCCTCGTCGCGGACCGAACGCCAGATCGGATCGACCGGCTGGACCATTGTGGGGCGGGAAATGCTGATGCTGTTCATCGACGTCTTGTCCTGCGTCCTGGCCGCTTGCCTATTCTCCGGCGGCACATATAAGCCAGATCATAGCACGATTGAACTCAATTTTCCTTAGTGCTCGGTGAAATGGATTTGGTTCACGGAAATTCAAGCCGCCATGGAAAACGAACCCTTGATCGACGCTCCGCTGAAACGCGCGCTCTCCGCGCTCTATCAAGCTCCGGATCGCCACTATCACAACCTCGCCCATATCGAGGCGTTGCTGGCGCTGGCGGACGAATATCGAGCATCGCTGCATGATTCCGGCGCCGTCGAAGCCGCAATCTGGTTCCATGACGCCATCTATGACAGCCGCGCCAAGGACAACGAGGCCAGGAGTGCGGCACTTGCGCAGGACAAACTTGGCGCCCGCACCGATCCGGAGCGCCTCGGCCGCATCGCGGCGATGATCGTCGCCACCGCCACGCATGAACTGCCCAGCCTTCAACCACGGGGCCTCGCCGATGAGAACGCCCTCCGCGACGCAGCGCTTTTCCTCGACATGGACCTGGCGATCCTGGGTGCGTCACCCGGCGCTTTCGACGCCTATGAACAAGCGGTCCGACGCGAATATGGCTGGGTCGAGGAGCCGATGTGGCGCGCCGGCCGCGGCGTGATTCTCAAGACTTTCCTCGCGCGCCAGCATATTTTTCACTCGCAGGAATTCCGCCAGAGGTTCGAGCCCCAGGCCAGGCAAAACATGGCGCGGTCGCTCGAAACGCTCAAACCCTAATCCGGAAAGGTCTCAATGCGCTGCGCATAGGCTTTGAAACCGGCGCGCCGGTAAACCGCTTGCGCGCCAGGGTGATCGAAGGTGTCGGTGTGAAGCCAGACCCTTTGCGGCGCATGCAACCAGACGGCGCGAAGCGCCTGGTCGAGCAGGAATGGCCCAAGCCTGCGGCGGTGGAAGACGGGGATCAGCCCGAAATGAACCAGTTCGACCTCAGGCTGGCCGACGCCGTTGAATTCGCACAGGCCAGCGGCCACGCCCTCGACGCGCAGCACGTGGATATGTGTCGAGGGCAGCGCCAGCAGGCGCTCGAGGTCTTCCGCCGGCATGCGCAGCCGCTGGTCCCATTGCACGGGCTCGCCGACCGCGTGGTAGAGGCTGATATAGTCGGCCACATCAAGTGTTTCACGCGCCACCGTGGCGCCCGATAGCGGGCAGTCGAAAGCCGGCGCCGAATTCGGTTCGCGCATGTCCATATAGGTGACGAGAAGGTCAACCAAAGCGGCACCGCCTCCGGCTGCAAGCCAGACGAAGATCGATCACCTGAAGGCGCCAACGGACTTGGTGGCCGCCCAAACAAAGAACAGGCCGATCACCAACGACAGCCCGTTGAGGATGATACCGACGATGCCGAGGACACGATTGTCGTTTGAACGTCCCAGTGCCATCAAGCCAAAAACCACGCCGGTGATGTGCGCCAGCGGCGCCGCAACGAGAAACACCAGCAGAAAAACCCCGCCGAGGACGTTTTGAGCGGCCAGCGACGCCTCGCCTGGCATCAACGCCAGCGTGACCACCGCCGCAAAATCCATTGCGAACGCCAGCAGGGCCAGGATCACCGAGCGTTTGCCCAAGCTGCTCCGCCCCGCCACGCCGGGCATTGCTATCGTGCTTCTTCCCCATCCGGCCATTACTCGTCCCCGATCAGGTGAAAGCGCCGATCGTCGATGCCATTGCCACAAGCAGCAGGAAGCCAACCGCCAGGGAGCCGCCGTTGAGCAGGATGCCGACGACCCCAAGCACGCGGCTATCGTTCGAACGCACCAGCGCCATCAGCCCGAAAATCAATCCGGCAATATGCGCCAACGGCCCTGCCAGCAGGAAAACCGCCATGAAGAAACCCGTGGCGATGTTCTGGGCACGCTCGGATGCGTGGGTCGGAAGCGCCACCATTGTGGTCAGCGCCATCACACCGGCACCGAAGGCGAGCAGCGCCAGGATGACGGAACGCTTGCCGAACTTGCTTGTCACGACGGCGCCCGGCAGAGCGTCGGCGCTTCTTCCCCATTGTGCCATTGTTTGCCACCCCTCGCCGGCCGCCCAATCCATATCGCCCGAAAATCGCTTACCGGTTAAAGCGGATTTTCGGCATAAAACTCCAAAACCCGCTGCTTGAAGGTCTTGTCGCCCACAGCCAGCATATGGTCGCGGCCGTCTATGTGAAACACCTTGGCGTTCGGCATCAGCGCGGCGAGCTCGTCGGGCGAGCCGCCGATATCGTCTGTCGTCCCGACCGCAATCAGCGTTGGTTGGGCGATGCGCGTCATGTCGTCTTCGCTGAGCAGTTCGCGCGACGTGGCGATGCAGGCGGCCAGCGCGCGGCGGTCGCTGCGCGTCTGATCGGCAAAGGCGCGAAACGAGCGACCGCGCGGATGGCTGGTGGCGGCCGGATCGTTGGCCAGCAGCGCCTCGGCGATCGGATCCCAGTCGCCGACGCCGTCGACCATGCCGATCCCGAGCCCGCCGAAGACAAGCGTCGCCACCTTGTCGGGATCCGACAGTGCCAGGAACGCCGCGATGCGCGCGCCCATCGAATAGCCCATGACATGCGCGCGGCCGATGCCAAGATGGTCGAGCAGGGCCGCCGCGTCCGAGCCCATCTTGGCCGGGGTGTAGTCGGCCTCGTCATAGCTTTTCGACGACGAGCCGTGGCCGCGATTGTCGAAGGCGATGGCGCGATAGCCGGCATCGTTCAGCGTCTTGAACCAGCCGGGCGATACCCAGTTGACATAGTGGCTGGAGGCAAAGCCGTGGATCATCAGCACCGGATCGCCCGCCCCCGACGCCGGCTGGCGGTCGAGGAAGGCGAAGTCGAACCCGTCATGGGAGAAGAATTGCATCGGGAGCGGCTCAGCCGGCGCCGGGCATGGGCGCGTTGCCCTTGTCCGATGGCGGCATGCCGGGGCCGGACACCGTGCCGACGGCCGGATGGCGCAGCAGATCGCCATAGTCGATGCCGTTTTTGGCGGCGGTGCCGGCCTTGAGCTCCAGCACGAAGCGCACTGGCACACCCGGCGAGATGACTGCATCGGACAATGGAGTGCCGTGCTTGACGGCCCGGACCTTGCCGTCCTGTCCAACAAAGATCAGGTCGAGCGGCATCGGCGTGTTGTGCATCCAGAAGCCGACCTGCTTCTGCATCTCGAAGACGAACAGCATGCCATGATTGTCGGCCATATCCTGGCGATACATCAGGCCGGCCTCGCGTTCCGAGTCGGTGTCGGCGACTTCGATCGAAAAGGATTTATCGCCGCCTTTCGTCGCCACGACCAAGGGTGTCGGATCGACGGGAAGGATCATCGCCTGACCGCCGGCGATCGTCTGCTGGGATGCGGTCGGCTGCCCGGAATAGAAGTAAGCGCCTGCGGCTACCGCAACGATGACGCAGAGCGCGCCCGCTGTCAGCCAGTTCCTGTACGCCATTGGAAATCCTCGACCAAAGACCATGATCCCTAAAAGTGGTCTCAGGTATTCGGATAAGATCGTGGTGAAACCAAGAAAAACGCCGTCCTGACTTCCTCAGGAAGGCTCGCGTCCTAATGCGCGACCGGCAAGGTGCCCATATCGGGGTGAATCTCGGCAGCCATGAGGCCCTTGTCACCGCGTCCGAAACGCACCAGCACGACCTGTCCGGGCCTGAGCTCGGTGATGCCATAGCGGCGCAGCGTCTCCATATGGACGAAGACATCCTCGGTGCCCTCGCCGCGCGTCAGAAAGCCGAAGCCCTTGGTGCGGTTGAACCACTTGACCAGCGCCCGCTCGAGCCCGCTTTCCGGCGTCACCGCCACATGGGTGCGCTGTTCCTGCATCTCAGCCGGATGGACCGCGGTGGTGGTGTCCATGGACAGCACCCGGAACGCCTGCAAACCACGGTCGCCATGCTTGACAAGGCACACGACACGCGCGCCCTCCAATGCCGTCTGAAAACCGTCCTTTCGAAGGCAGGTGACATGGAGGAGGATGTCGCCCGAAGAACCGTCATCGGGTAGTATGAAACCGTAGCCCTTGGCCACGTCGAACCATTTGATGGCGCCGGCGATTTCGACAAGGTCGGCGCTATCGCCGCCACTGTCGCGCTTCAGGGCGCCGTCAAGGTTCTCATCCCGCCTCGTGAAAGAGGCCTTATCCCCCATAAGAACGCCCCCTTTTTTCAAGAAAACCGCAAGTGATTCTTGACATTAGATTAACACCGCCGCTTCCGGGGTGTGCAAGACCTGCCGTGCCTTTTTTCACGGTTGAATACAGGAATAGCTGACTTGTTGTTTGCCGGCGTCGCTGCCGGCAGCAATGACGATCCATCAAGGCGGTCAACCGGTCGGCAATTTGCAAGGGATTTTGCCGAAATCGGCAACCACTTGTGTCCGGCGCTTTTGTCAGAGCAATCTGATTTTTCCAAAACCGGTGACCACTTTTCCAGTCCGATGCTCGTTGCCCTTCGGCGGGGTGGACCTTATGTTGCCTCGCAACCCAAACATCCCCGAGGAAATCCCATGCGCTACCTCCACACAATGGTCCGTGTCGCCGACGTCGATGTCTCGCTTGATTTCTACTGCAACAAGCTCGGCCTTAAGGAAGTGCGCCGCTACGAAAACGAGCAGGGCCGCTTCACGCTGATCTTCCTCGCCGCCTCCGAGGATGTAGAAAGCGGCATCACTGAGAAGGCGCCGCTGATCGAACTGACCTACAATTGGGATCCGGAGGAGTACAAGGGCGGCCGCAATTTCGGCCATCTCGCCTATGAGGTCGACGACATCTACGCCACCTGCCAGCATCTGATGGACAATGGCGTCATCATCAACCGGCCGCCGCGCGACGGCAACATGGCCTTCGTCAAGTCGCCGGACGGCATCTCCTTCGAACTGCTGCAGAAGGGCCCGGCCAAGCCCAAGGCCGAGCCGTGGGCATCGATGCCGAACACCGGCACCTGGTAGCGATCACGCATCTTGAGCGAGGCGGCCGCGCCGACAAGCCGGCCGCCTTTGCCATTTCAACCAACGGCACCTATTTACCTGCCTGTCGCGCCAGCCAAGCAAAGCCAGTGCCTCATCCAGGAGAATTCATTTATGCCGACCAGCCGTGCCGATCTCACCACCGCGTATGCCAGCCGCTATTTGCAGCAGTTGTGCAAGCACTGGGCGCACAAATTTCCCGTCGAGTTCGATCCGAACCACGGCACCATCGATCTGTCGCTCGGCCGCACGGTTCTCGATGCCGATGCGGCAGCGCTGCATATCACGGTGTCGACGGATGAAAGCGGATCGCTGGAGCGCATGCAGAGCGTCGTTGCCGATCACATCAAGCGCTTTGCCTTCCGCGAGGAGCTGACTTTCGAGTGGAAGCAGGCTCCGGCGACCTGACCTCAGATCAGGCGCGACGGCGAACACCGGAAGCTAGCAGCCCCCCAGATCCAAATAAAGCTATGGCGTCGCATGGTAGCGACGCCATCTGAACTTTCGGAGCGGCCGATCGATCAGAACTTGTAATTTAGGCCGATCTTGATCGTATGGGCGTCGATCTTCACCCTTGCGTCGTTGCCCTCGATATCTGTCAAACGGACCTTGCCGGAGTCGAAGTACTGGTATTCCAGCTTCGTGGTCCATTTGTCGGCGAAGGCCCATTCGACACCGCCACCGATCGTATAGCCGAAGCGGCCTCCGCTCCTCGATGCGCTGCTGTCCGGGTCGGGCACCCCGTCAAAATCGAAAGTATCGCCATAACTCAATTTGTAGTGAGTCGCCGCCGCGCCGCCCTTGTTGTTTAGCCGAGGCTTAATTACCATCGCGACCGCAACGCAGAAGCGGTTCAAAGCGAACGCGCTATCTGCAGCAGCGCCAGCACCGAGCGCCAGTTGCGCGCGGTGCCGGGCACTTTCAGCACGCGCGGGATGAGATTGGCGAACACCGATTTGCCGAGCCCGTCCGGCGCCTTGAGGTAGAGCACGTCGTCCCTGACCTCGAAGCTTTCCGGGCCGGTGCATTTTTCGGCAAGCCTGGCGATCTCGTCCGCCGTCGGCTGGCGCTCCAGCGTGTAGGCGTGAAGCTTGGTCGGATCGCCGGCGACTTCCGGATAAGGATTCTCCTTCACCAACCGTTCGAACCAGGAGAGATCGCGCACCATGATGCGCGAGTGAAAGCCCCATTTTTTCTCGAACGCCATTTCGATCTGTTTCGCCAGCGTGGCGGCGTCGCCCTTCTTGGTCCGGAACACGACATTGCCGCTCTGCACATAACTGGCGACATCGGTGAAGCCTAGCGCCTCGAATAACGCCCGCAACTCCGCCATCTGGACGATGCGGTTGCCGCCGACATTGATGCCGGAAAACAGTGCGACGAAGACCACCCTTCGCTCTTCGAGCTTCGGGTGGCAGGCTGTACCGCTCATATGATGAACCCGGCCAGGGTCTCGTTGTCGGTGATGTCCTGATAGTGCACGCCCTCGGCCTCGAAATTTGCCCTCAGCAGATCGAAGTTACGCCGGTCTTTGGTTTCGATGCCGATAAGCACAGAGCCGAAATTGCGTGCCGATTTCTTCAGATATTCGAAGCGGGCGATATCATCGTCGGGACCGAGCAGTTCGAGGAAGTCGCGCAGCGCGCCCGGCCGCTGCGGAAAGCGGATGATAAAATATTTCTTCAGCCCCTCGAAGCGCAGCGCCCGCTCCTTCACGTCGGGCAGCCGCTCGAAATCGAAATTGCCGCCCGACACCACCGCGACGATGGTCTTGCCGCGGATTTCCTTGCGCGAAAAATCCTTCAACGCGTCGATCGCCAAGGCACCGGCCGGCTCCAGCACCACACCTTCGATGTTGAGCATCTCGATCATGGTGGCGCAGAGCCGGTTCTCAGGGATCAGCCGCACCGCCTGAGCGGCGAACTCCTTGAGGTGGCGCAACGGCTCGCGGCCGATCTCGGCCACCGCCGCGCCGTCGACGAAATTGTCGACATTGGCGAGCCGGACGCGCTTGCCGCTGGCGAGGCTCTGATGCAGGCTCGGCGCACCGGCCGGTTCGCAAAAGACGTAGCGCGCGTCACGTTGCTGATCGGCGAAATAGTGCGTCACCCCCGCGGCCAGGCCACCGCCGCCGACCGGCAGCATGATGATGTCGGGCATGCGCGCGCCTGGCATCTGGCCGGCGATCTCATAGGCGACCGTCGCCTGCCCCTCGATAATGTCCTTGTGGTCGAAGGGCGGCACCATATGCGCGCCGGAACTTTCGGTGAATTCGAAGGCGGCGCGGTAGCAGTCGTCGAAGAAGTCGCCGACCAGCCTGATCTCGACGAAATCGCCGCCGAACAGCCGCGTCTTGTCGATCTTTTGCTGCGGCGTCGTCACCGGCATGAAGACCACGCCCTTCTTGCCGAAATGGCGGCAGACGAAGGCAAAGCCCTGCGCATGGTTGCCGGCCGAGGCGCAGACGAACAGCTCGGCCTCGTTGCCGGCGGCAAGCGCCTTGCGGAAAAAGTTGAAGGCGCCGCGGATCTTGTAGGAGCGCACCGGCGAAAGATCCTCGCGCTTCAACAGCACCCGAGCCCCCGTCTTCTTCGACAGATAGTCGTTTTCCTGCAGCGGCGTTTCGGGAAAGATCTCGCGGATCGCGGCTGCGGCGGTGGCGACACGGGAGGAGAAACTGTTCATGGCGCCGTCACCTCTGGATCGAATGGTTCGAAGGCGAAGCCTATTGCACAATTCGCCGTTTGCAGCCACCGATGCGGCGCGGCCGCTTTGACGCGCCAGCAGGAAATCCATTGGAGCCATCTTCATGCCTGTTTCGGCTGTCGCCCTGAAGACCGTAGACCTTCCTGAATTCGCCGAGCCGACCGTGATGCCGCTGCTTAAGCGCCAGACCTACGAAGCGCGCATCGAGGCTCTGCTGGCGCGCGGCGCCGAAGCCGGGCTCGACGGCTTTGCCGTCTATGGCGACCGCGAGCACGCGGCCAATGTCGCCTATCTCAGTGGTTACGATCCGCGTTTCGAGGAGACGTTGCTGGTCATCGTCCCCGGCAGCCAGCCAAAGCTTCTCGTCGGCAATGAGGGCTGGGGCTATGCCGAAATCTGCGACGGGCCTTACGAGCGCGTCCTCTACCAGACCTTCTCGCTGCCGGCGCAGCCACGCGACCGCTCGGCCTCTCTATCCGACACGCTTGCCGCCTGCGGCCTGAAGGCCGGCCAGAAAATCGGCGCCATCGGCTGGAAGCCGTTCGGCGCCGGCGATGGCGGCTTTGGCGAGACGACGCTCGACCTGCCGTCCTTCATCGCCGATACGCTGCGCACACTGGCCGGCGACAGAGGCGCGGTGGTCAACGCCGCCAACCTGTTGATGAACCCATCCGACGGCCTACGCGCCATCAACGAGGCAGACCAATTGGCGTCCTTCGAATTCGCCGCGACCTTTTCCTCGCAGGGCCTGCGCAACGTGCTTGGGAATATTGAGCCCGGCATGAGCGAATTGCAGGCCGCGCGGCTGATGGGGATCAACGGCCTGCCCCTGTGCTGCCACCCGATGCTGTCCGCCGGCAGGCGTGCGCCCTACGGCTTGCCTAGCCCGCGCCTCGACATCATCAAGCGCGGCGATCCCGTCACCATGGCCTATGGCATCCAGGGCTCGCTCAACGCCCGCGCCGGCTTCCTGGTCGAGAGCGCGGCCGAACTGCCGCGCGAGATAAGCGACTATGTCGAACAGCTGGTAGCGCCCTATTTCGCCGCCGTCGTCGACTGGTACGAGACCATCGGCATAGGCGTTGCCGGCGGAGCGCTTTGGAAAGCCGTGCATGACCGCATAGGCGACCCGTTCTTCGGCGTCTCGCTCAATCCCGGCCATCTCGTCCATATGGACGAATGGATGCATTCGCCGGTGTTTTCCGGCTCGGACATCAAGCTGCAATCGGGCATGGCGCTGCAGGTCGACATCATTCCGGCGACCGGAACCAGCTATTTCACCACCAACATCGAAGACGGTATCGCGCTTGCCGATGAGTCCCTGCGCGAGGAGATCGCGGCCCGCTATCCCGAGGCATGGCGCCGCATCGAGGCGCGCCGCGCCTTCATGGGCGATGTGCTCGGCATCAGGCTCAAGCCCGAGGTATTGCCCTTCTCCAACATCCCTGCGTTCCTGCCGCCATTCTGGCTTTCGCGCAACAGTGCGATGGCTGTGACCCGACGCTGACCACATTTCGGCTGGACACGACTTACTTCTGCCGCACTCTCACTGTCCGGGAGGTGTCGCGGAGGGTAGACGGGCCGAGGGTAGACAGGCCTTTGGGCCTCAAAGTGAATTCTATGTGAATTCATCTTTCGATTGGAATTTTTGACGTGCGTTTGAAGACGATTTGCATTCTTGCACTTGCCCTGTTGATCGCCGGCTGCGGCGGCCGCAAAACCGAGGAACTGCTCGGCAGCGCCGTCATGTCCACGCCGGTGACCGAAATCTCGGGCAATCACTCGATCTTCATTGCCACCACACGCAAGAAATCCGACGATCCCAACAAAGTTTTCGACGGCGAACGCTCGGCGACGCTGAACTACGCCCGCGTCACCGTCACCGTTCCCGGCATCCACCAGACCGGCCAGATCGAGCGCCGCTCGCGCGGCAGGTCCAACGACCCAGCGAAGTACTTCATGGCCTCCGAGGTCGTCGGCTACGATGCGCAGCCGAAATTCTCCAGTGCGCTCAATGCCGACATTGCCGCGCGCGGCGGCCGCGTCATGGTCTTCGTGCATGGCTACAACACCGGCTTCGACGACGCGGTCTACCGCCTGACCCAGATCGTCCACGATTCCGGCTATCCCGGCACGCCGGTGCTGTTTTCCTGGGCATCCGGCGCCAGAACCACCGACTATGTCTATGACAAGGAAAGCGCCAGCGCCGCCCGCGATCAGCTGGAGGTGACATTGCGCATGCTGCAGCAGTCCGGCGCGCGGCGCATCGACATCGTCGCCCACTCGCTCGGAACCTGGGTGACCATGGAAACGCTGCGCCAGATGGCCATCACCGGCGACCGCGATCTCGGCGGCAAGCTCGGCGATGTCGTGCTGGCCTCTCCCGACATCGACGTCGACGTCTTCAAGAGCCAGATGCGCCGCTACGGCAAGCCGGACAAGCCGTTCATCCTGCTGCTCTCCGACGACGACCGGGCGCTGCGGCTCTCAGGCCTGATCGCAGGCTCGCGGCCACGCGTCGGCGACTACAAGGATGCCGCCGACCTCGCCGCTTATGGCGTCACCGTGGTCGACCTCTCCAAGGTCAAGGGAGGCGACAGCTTCAACCACACCAAATTCGCCGACAATCCCGAACTGGTGAAGATGATCGGCCAGCGGCTGCGCGAGGATGACGGCTTTGCCAGCGACCAGACGGTGACCGACCGTATCAGCGCGCTCGGACAATAAGGCTGTCGCCTTGCGGCGACCGTCGCCGCGTGAGGTCGCGAATGCCGCTCGGCCCGATCACTTTCAACTGGACCGGGCCGGTCTCTGCCTCTACGACATTGAAATCGGCGCCAATGCGCCAGCGGGAGCCCGCTTGAACGAGCGATGGAAGACTGTCCTGGTCCTTGCGTTCGCGCTAGCTGCCGCCGGCTGCGCCGGCCCCAACACCCATGACCTGTTGAACGAGACGACGGTTTCGGTGCCTGCCTCCGACATCGCGGCCACCCACGAAATCTTCGTCGCCACCACCCGCAAGCAGGCGACCAAGGACCCACGCCAGGTGTTCGATGGCGATCGCTCGCTGACCACCAGCTACGCCCGCGTCGACGTCACCGTGCCGAAGGTCCACCAGGTCGGCGCCATCGAGCGCGCCAAGGGCTCGGCCAATTCGAACCCGGCCAAGCAATTCACCGCCACCGACGTCGTCCACTATGGCGACGCCTCGCAATTCGCCAAGGCCGTCGGTGCCAACATCACCATGAATGGCGACCGCGCGCTGGTCTTCGTCCACGGCTTCAACAACGGCTTCGACGATGGGGTCTACCGGCTGACGCAGATCGCCCACGACACCGAATATCCGGGTACGCCGATCTTGTTTTCGTGGGCTTCGAGCGGCAAGACCACGGGCTATATCTACGACAAGGACAGCGCCAACGCCGCGCGCGACGACCTCGAGGCGACGCTCAGGATGCTCGCCAAGACAAAGGTCAAGAGCATCGACATCATCGCGCATTCGATGGGAACCTGGGTGACGATGGAAGCGCTGCGCCAGCTCGCCATCACCGGCGACCGCGATCTCGACGGCAAGCTCGGCCGTGTCGTCCTGGCATCGCCCGATATCGATGTCGACGTCTTCAAGAAGCAGATGATCCGCTACGGCAAGCCCGACAGGCCGTTCGTCATCCTGCTTTCCGCCGACGACCGTGCTCTGAGACTGTCCAGCCTGCTATCCGGCGACAAGCCGCGCGTCGGCGACTACGGCAACGCCGCCGACATTGCCAGCTACGGCGTGGTCGTGGCCGACCTCAGCCAGATCAAGGGCGGCGACCGCCTGAACCACGCCAAATTCGCCGACAACCCGTTCCTGGTGCAATTGCTCGGCGACCGTCTGCGCGCTCCAGCCGGCCTGGCATCGGACGAACCCACGCAGGGTCAGATCGACAATCTCGGCCGAGGCCTCGGCAAGGCAGTCGGATCCGTCGCCGAGATCATCATCACCACGCCATTCAAGGTGCTGACCATCGCCACCGGCGGATGAGAGCCGGGGCTGATCTCAGATAAACAAACCGACCTTCTGGAACGTCGTCACGTCGATCAGGCCGACATCGGAAATCCTGAGTTCCGGGATGACGACCAGCGCCAGCAGCGAGTGCTGCATGTAGGCGTTGTTGAGCGAGCAGCCCATCTTGCGCATTGCTTCGGTGAGTTTCTCGGCCTTGGCCGCCACGATTTCGGCGCGCTCGTCCGACATCAGCCCGGCGATCGGCATTTCGACAAGCGCCAGTTCCTTGCCCTTCGAAAACAGCACCACGCCCCCGCCGACCTCGCCCAGCCGGTTGACGGCCAGCGCCATGTCTTCCTTGTTGGTGCCGACGCAGATGATGTGGTGGGCATCATGTGCGACGCTCGACGCCATGGCGCAGTCGCCCATATAGCCGAAGCCTGAGACGAAGGCATTGGTGACGCCGCCGGTGCCGCGGTGGCGCTCGACCAGCGCGATCTGGCAGATGTCGTTGCGGCGGTCCATGGCGACCAGCCCGTCCTCGACCGGCAGGTCGGCCTCCAGCGCCCGCGTCGGCGCCTGGTTTTCGATCACGCCGATGACCCGCACCCGCACCTCGTTGGCGCCCTTGGGCGCCGCAATGTCGAAGTCGCCTGGCTTCAGCTTCTTGCCGAGCTTGACGGTGTTCTTCGCCGATTTGGGGTAATCATAGGCCGGAATGTCGATCTCGAGCTTGCCGCCCTTGGCCAGCCTGATACCGCGGCCATAGACCTCGTCGATGGTCATGGCGGCAAGATCGGAGACGATCAGCAGATCGGCCAGCCGTCCCGGCGCGATCGAGCCCAGTTCGCGCTCCAGCTTGAAATGCTGGGCGGTATTCAGCGTCGCCATCTGGATCGCCGTCACCGGCTTCAATCCCTGCTGGATGGCGTGGCGCACCACCCGGTCCATATGGCCTTCATGCACCAGCGTGCCGGAATGGCTGTCGTCGGTGCACAGGATGAAGTTGCGCGGGTCGAGACCGCTCTCGGTCACCGCCTTGATCTGCGAGGCAACATCGTACCAGGCCGAGCCCAGCCGCAGCATTGCCTTCATACCCTGGCGCACACGGGCGATTGCGTCCTCGGCGCGTGTGCCTTCATGGTCGTCCTCCGGCCCGCCGGCGACATAGCCATGGAACGGCAGGCCGAGATCGCGCGACGCATAGTGGCCGCCGACCGTTTTGCCCGCTCGCACCGTGGCGGCTATCTCGCCCGACATCACCGTATCGTTGGCCACGACACCGGGAAAATTCATCACTTCGCCGAGCCCGATGATGTTTTCCCAGGTCATCGCTTCCGTGACATCGGCGACCGTCAGTTCGGCCCCGGCATGCTCCAGCCCCGGCGCGGACGGCACGCAGGACGGCATCTGGACATGGACGTTGATCGGCATGGCGACGGCCTCGTCATGCATCAGCCGCACGCCGGGCAGACCCAGCACATTGGCGATCTCGTGCGGATCGATGAACATCGAGGTGGTGCCGTGCGGGATGACGGCGCGGCAGAACTCGGTCACCGTCACCATGCCGCTCTCGACATGCATGTGCGCGTCGCACAGGCCGGGCACCAGATAGCGGCCGCCGGCATCGACCACCTTGGTGCCCTGGCCGATGGCATGGCTGGCATTCGGCCCGCAATAGGCGAAGCGGCCGCCGGCAACGGCGATGTCGGTGCCGGCTATGATTTCGCCGGAGTGCACGTTCACCCAGCGGCCGTTGCGAATGACGAGATCGGCAGGCTTGCGCCCCGTCGCGACGTCGACCAGATGCGTCGCCATCTCGGTCCAGGGTTTGGGTTTCGTCGCCGACGGCTGCTTGGCCATGAAAGACTCCTGTTTGCCAGACTGTGCCAAGCCGGCAAGGTTTTGGCCAGCGATCACAGACGAAATCCGCTCGATGAGATTCGCCCGGGCGGATGCGCCGCACCTGCTCACCCCGATGACAGCATCAACGGCGCGGTCATTCAGTTTGGCTTGTGCCGGCACTTATGCTACCATTCTGGCTATGGTGCTGATTTGCGCCGACGACCCGCCGCGAGGCGGGTTTTTGTTATGATGAGGCCGAAACCTCCTGAGGTGAAGTCATGATCCGGTTCCTGAAAGCATTCGCCTTCGTCACCCTGTTCCTGATCTCGTCCGGCTTTGCATCCGCCGAGGAGCGTTGGCAGACCTTGCCGGAGCCGGCGGCGATGCCCAAACCGGATCAGAGCGGATATGCGCCGGTCAACGGCGTTCAGATGTACTATGCCGTTTTCGGCGCCGGTGATCCGATTCTCCTGATTCATGGCGGCCTTGGCCATGGCGACATCTGGGCAAGCCAGGTGGCGACCATGTCCAAGACGCACAAGGTTATCATCGCCGACAGCCGCGGCCATGGCCGCTCTACCCGCACCGAGCAGCCTTACGGCTATGACCTCATGGCGTCGGACTATCTTGCGCTGCTCGACTATCTCAAGATCGACAAGACCGCTCTTGTCGGCTGGAGCGACGGCGGCATTATCGGCATCGACATCGCGCTGCATCATCCGGAGCGGCTGACACGGCTCTTTGCGCAGGCCGCCAACGTCACCACCGATGGCGTCGATCCGGGTGTGCTGACCAACAAGACCTTTGCCGCCTATATCGACCGCTCGGGCCGCGACTACAAGAAACTTTCGAAGACTCCCGACCAGTACGATGCCTTCGTGGCGCAGATCAGCCACATGTGGGAGTCGGAGCCGGCCTGGACCAAGGAACAGCTCGGCAAGATAACCACGCCGACCGCGATCGTTGCCGGCGACCATGACGAGGCGATCAAGCGCGAACACACCGAATACATGGCCTCCGTCATTCCGGGCGCCAAGCTCATCATCCTGCCCAACGCCAGTCATTTCGCCATGCTGCAGGCGCCGGACGAATATAGTCAGGCGGCGCTGGACTTCATTGACGCCAAATAGCGCCCCCAGCTAAAGCACCCAGCGCAGCAACGGGTGCATTCCGATTGTTGAACAATGGGTTCCGTTTTGCGGCGAATAGGATTACCTTCCGACAAGGCGCCTTCTGAACCGCCTTTTCGGAGAACTCGATGCGCTGTCTGACGATTGCCAGTGCCGGATTTCTGATTGCTCTGGCCGGGCCGGCGTTCGCCGCCGACCCGATGGCGGTGCCGATGACCGAACCAGGCTTCGACTGGACCGGCTACTATGCCGGCCTGCAGGCCGGCTACGGCTGGGGCCAGTCCGACATATCAGTGACGGAAGGCGCGCCGTTTTCCATCTCGCCCGACATTGACGGCGGTTTCGTCGGCGGCCATGTCGCTGGCCTGTGGCAGTTCGATCAGGCGGTGCTCGGCGCCGAGGCGGAGCTCAATTATTCCGCCGTCGACGGTACGGCGGTATCAGGCCTTGGAAGCACATTCCGCACGGACATCAAGTGGTTCGGATCTGTAAACGCCAAAGCGGGCTTCGCCATGGACCGCGTGCTGGTCTACGGCGTCGGCGGCGTCGCCTTTGCCGGCATCGAAACTTCGCAAGTCGCGGGCGCGTCGTTCGCCGGCACACGCACGAATGTCGGCTGGACCTTGGGCGCCGGCGTCGACTACGCGCTGACCGACAAATTCATCGTCGGCGCGCAATATCGCTATTACGATTTCGGCTCCGAGCACTATGACGTGGCGGAACCCTTCAACGATCGCGATCAGGATGTGAAGCTGAACGCGGTCGGTATCAATCTCAGCTACAAATTCTGAGCGTTCTCGGCGACTGAGATTTTCGCGACAACCAATTGTTTTGAAATCACGAACCACCTTTCATGAGTTCGACACTCGGCAAAAGATGGCTTGACGGGTTTTCGCTGGCGTCTGAAAAGGGCTGGCCTGCGGACGTGGCGGAATTGGTAGACGCAAGGGACTTAAAATCCCTCGATCTCTGATCGTACGGGTTCGATTCCCGTCGTCCGCACCAAATTGAAATGCTTAGGATTCGTTCTGTAAGAACTCACTGGCTACCATAGAAAAGGCTGACGCGGGTAGCCGTAGAGCCGGGATACAAAAGCCGGGAACTGCCATGCTGGAGTTTTGGTGTTCGGTATTGGCTGCCGTAAGAACAGTGACGGGGCTGACGGCGCAACTGCGCTTGAGCCAAATCCCGAACCTGTAGCCCTTTCGGTCGTAAGCTCGGCAGTTGGGGATCTAATGCAGCCGAAAAACGACGGTATCCGTGTCGCCGGACTTGCATCGAATGCCGACCAAAATGCCGGTTTCATAGTCATTGACGTGCCACGGTCGGAACGTCGACCACACCGCAGCGATCAAAAGCTATATTACAAGCGTGCTGGTAGCTCTTCATACGCTATGGAGCATGTCGGCATAGAGGATGTGGCTGCAGAACGTCTCAAAGACCTTTGCGAGCCGGCCACCTATTGGCCAGGGCAATCCTCTTCGAGTGTAAGCCGCAACTCACAGACCCTATCATGCCGATGCCACTGGGGCTTGGCTTTGATAAAGCGCATTGGCAGAGGAGAGGGACAAAACTGAAGAGGTTTAACACTCTTGCTGGAATACCTGCTGCAACACTCCTGTCGGTAGCGACCGACCGCGCGGGCC
This sequence comes from Mesorhizobium sp. M0001, assembly GCF_040324255.1. NCBI lineage: Bacteria > Pseudomonadati > Pseudomonadota > Alphaproteobacteria > Hyphomicrobiales > Phyllobacteriaceae > Mesorhizobium > Mesorhizobium sp. M0001. Next base: position 948,233 of record NZ_JAMYVS010000001.1, on the reverse strand, counting down.
AGGTCAAGCACTCCCTTGGGAGCCGGCTGGGGCCGCAGCGGCCTCAACCCGGTGGGCATGCTCCGTCGCGATTTTAAGAAGAGTTGCAGCCGTTTCCTGTGGCGTCCAACCTTGCGCTTCTGACGCAGTCACCAAGGCCGCAAACGCGGCTTCTAATGCGACTTCACAGTTCACCTCACGGTCTGGGCTATCCTCTGGCAATATCGGGGTTCGACGGATTGGGACATCGTGACTTCTTTCAAAGGGGAAAAACCCGCCGCCCCAGCCTTTTGCCACTCAAACATTTCAGCAAAGGATCATTCCAGCTATCAGCAGCGTGATTAGAACTGACAACGGCACGGCCAGAAGACCGACCAACTCAACATTTCTTGTGTTTTGTCGCTTGTCCATCTTCGTCGCCCGCATGTCGTTGGCTTTGGCATCTTGCCGTCAACGTGCAGCTGTTGGAACCAACCACAAGTGCCGCTGATCGGAGATTCAGTCGGTGCTGCATATTAGCAACACATTGTGGAACGATCGGGCGGCATCAGCCAATTGCTTTTGAATGCCCTTGCACTTGCTTCGTACGATTCCGTACAGTTTCCCCCATTGGGGGAGGCGGCCGATGGACCATGACGAGGAAGGCTACAGCATTGACGCCTTCGATTTCGATGTGGTGTGCGAGACCTTCAGGAGTTCCGTTCGGGAGCTGAACCTGGCTGAAGAGCATTGGGTAGACCACGCGAAGGCGCTCCTACGGGAATTCACCGACAGCGCACCTGACGACGACATGATTAGCCGGATCGTCGGGCGCTAGTGGCCTATACAGCCGTAGTTTGTTAGAATCGTACCCAGGTCCTGCCACGGAAACCTTTTCCAAGGTTTGCCGCGTCATAGAGGCATCACAGAAGCTCTTGGAACAGATTGCCCAGCGCGGAGGCCCATTAACGAAAAAGCTCGCCACCTTGAGGCAACGGGCATCGCCAATGCCCTCAGAGAGCCCTGCCTGGACGTGTGGCGTCCTGTCCGGCCCTCGCCATTGATTTCGTCGGCAAGCTTGTCTTTGGCCTCGTGATAGGAGTTGGCATCGGGATGGCAATCGCCGGCTGCCAAGGATGCCGGGCCGCTGGCCGACCTATCAGTCAGGCGTCCGTAGCCAGAGCGTTATAAAGCAGCAAACACGCCAGGATAGAAACGGCGCTGCCTAGCAGCTGGTCTGCCGTCAGGCCGGAAAAATAGACAAGATGAAACGTCACCATCGCCCTACCAATCACGGTTCGGAACACTGCCGAATTAACCGTTAGCCGACGCTAATGTTCCGCTCTGGACTCACTACCGCTTTGGAAGAATCCTGCCGCAGCGATCAGCGCCCCGCCGACCTTGATCTCAACGTCGGTGCCACAAGGCTTTCCTTCGTTCGCATGGTTCGCAGAGATTAGCACGATCGCATACTCTCATCTCATCCGGCGTCGTCTCCCTCACAAAGCAGCGCCGGTAAGGCTCGGCGACCTTCTTGTTTGTCCCGTGTGCCAAAGGAGGTCGCCGGGCCTGCCGTTGCTCATCTTTGCTGGTGGTTGCTCCTGATGGCTGCGCTTGGCGCCGTCGCCCTACTGCTACCTGCGCGGTAAGGCCGGCGAGCCCTCTTGTCAGGCAGTCCGGCATGTAGGATTATAGTCCTCGTTGCGGCGACCCCTCAATGGAGAGCGCCAATGGCCAGAACCAAACCTTCGGAACAACTTTCCCGGGCTGAAATCCAGCGCTTCCTGGCGGCAGCCGAAGCGCTGCACAAGAGCATCGTCGGGCCGCTCCTGGCGTACCACGGCGAGCACTACCAAGCTCTACGTAAGGTCCATGGACCCCTGTTGAAGTCGATCGAGACCATCACCGGCCAGAGGGCGCAGTTCATCCGCTGGAACGGTACAGGACCGGCACAGCCCCGGGACAAGCCTCCGGGCTAAGTCTCCTCCCGGAAATCCAGCAGCTTGGCATGGCGAAGCTTCTCCTCGCCCTTCAGGAACCGCACGCGGCCGACCAGGCCCGGCTTTAGCCATTCGGCCTTGTCACTCTTGAGCCCTTTCGGCGCCGGCCCGCCAATCTTGCCTTGCACGCGGTCCCATAGGCGCTGGCGCTTGTCCGCCTTGAAGGTGACGAAGGCGCCGCCGGCATAGTGGCCTTTGTCGGCCATCAGCACCATGGCAGGCTTGCCGGCCTCGCGCTGCACGCCGATGATGTCCATCTCCTTTTCGGCATAGCACTTGATCTTGCGCCAGTTCGTCGTCGGACCCGACCGATACTTGCTGCCCTTCCGCTTTGAAACGATACCTTCAAGCCCAGCCTGGTCGACCAGATGAAAGACGGCGTCGCCAGTGCCCGGCATCGCTTCGCTGAACTGGATTCGGCCGCCGTCCGGGATCAACGCCCGGAGGATCTCGCGACGGTCTTCCACCGGCGTGTTCCGCAAGTCATGCCCGTTCAGATGCAAGAGGTCGAATGCTAGCAGATACAGATCGCGCGACGGCTTGCGGCTGGTCGCGGCTGATTGATGCGCATGGAAGTCGGATAGGCCAGCCTCATTGATCGTAATGGTCTCGCCGTCGATGATGAAGTCTTTCGCCTCGATCGCTTCCGCCTCACCGGCAAGTTGGATGTAGCGGCCCGTCCAATCATAACCGTTCTTGGTGATCAGCCGAATCCCGTCATCATCCTTGATGACCTGGGTGCGGTAGCCATCGAATTTGATCTCATGAATCCAATCATCGCCCATCGGCGGCGTGTCGACCAGTTCGGGTTCCATAGGCTTGATGAATTTCAGACGCATGCACTGACTCGCAGAACCACGACTTCAATTAGCTATCGCTAAATTAGTTCCGGAACATTTTAGACGAATTGGATGTTTGAAGGGCTATGAAGATCGAAGCCGACCAATGCCGGGCAGCGCTGACGCTCATCCGGCGCACAATGGAAGAGCACTGTCCTCCTGGCGTGCTGCCGAGCGAAGAGATGGTCAATGGGCTCTATGGTCCGGAACTGATCCATGAGGCGGAAGCCATTGCCGCCGGCATCGTCGCAACCATTGACCAGCTGCAATTGCCCGTGATGAAACCGCCGTCCCCTAGTATCAAATAGAGACCGACACAGGGAAGGTCGCTTGGCCGCGCGATCGTGGGCTCGCAACGACCGGCGAGGCGATGCCGGCCTCACCAAGGGTTACAGCCCCTCGACCAGCAGCGAAGGCGGCTCGCGGCAGTGCAACGCCCGAAGTGTTTCGAGACGACGATGTCCACCGAGCGTAGCCAGCGCGCGTCGTGCTGCACAAGGACCGAGGCAGCGGCACGGCCGCCCGGGTTACTCCAAAGGCGGCTCTTCGCTCTGTGGAGCCAAAACGGTGATATCCATCCTGGCGATTGTCGATGCGGCGCGCCCCTGGGCGCCAGAATCCGTGTCGCCACTTTCTGCCGCCATTGCCTTGGCGCGATGTCCTACGCTGTCTGCGCTTTTGCCTGGCGCAAATCCTTCGCCCGGTTCTGTCTTTGCGGGTTTCGGTCGAGGTTCAGCTGCCTGCCGATGTTGGTTTCCAATCGCCGAGACCATTGATACCTCCCCTTGATGAGGCCGCGACTGTACCTGTCAAGGCTGTAGCGAGGCTGATCACTTAAGTGGTCGGGTTGCGCCCGCTCGTCGTGGCCCTCCGATCACTGGGCTCTCGATGCCTTGGCGCTCGCGGACGTCTGGCCGGGTGGGAAGTTCAAACTCAGCCGCCCTTTGCGGCACCGGCTTCGCCCGACAATTAGGAACGATTTCGCCCGCCATGTGTTACGCAATCATGAATCTCGCGGATCCCGGATCAACAATGGCAACCGATCTTTTCACGATGCAACTCGCTGATGCTCAGCAGCGCATCAAACAGACCGAGTTCGCGCTGGTACTCAGCGAGAAAATGGTGGCTGAGAACCTCGCTTTATCCAGCAGGATACGATCGGCGAGGCGGCGTGTCCTGAAGGCCGGAAGGCCTCTGGCGACAGTCGACTCAACAAGCTGAAAGAGTTCTTCAAATGATCTCGACCCAGTCCGGACGTGGGAGAGCTTGCCGGTAACCTTAGCGGTAATCGGCCGAGTCGCAGCAGGAAGCGCGCTGAAAACTTGCTCGATGAAGACTGCGGCGTCGCTATGAACGCTACGGCTCAGTTGAGGCAGCACTTCGAAATCACGGCTATTGACCTGCTGAGCTATCAGTTTCCCTCGATCTCTAATGGTATGGGTTCTCCGCACCACCCTTCGCTCTTCGAGCTTCGGGTAGCACGCCACCAAGGCAGCCATCTCAAACGTCGAGATAGCCGGCGGCGACGAGCATTGCCTTGTACCGTTTGGCAAATCGGCTGGGCAAACGACTGAGGTAAGCTGACGCGCCAATATCCCAATGCGCGCCCAGTTCGCGGTCGAAGACAGCCGGGTCGAATTGCAGCAAGCCGCTGCGTGGGTAGACCGTGAATTCTCCGAAGATCGGCTCCCCCTCCTCCTCGTAGAAATCGACACGCACCATGTCGAACTCGCTGCCGAGCGCCTCGGCTGCCTCGATCATCCGCGCCAGGCTCTTGGGAGGGGGAATTTCCAGGCTCGAGTCGATCGCGCCCTGGACGATGTTCAGCGGGCGCCAATCGCGATCCAGGTGGGCGGTATTCTTGACCGTGGAACGGAAGGCGACGACGACAATGTAGGCGACGTGGCCAGCCAGCACACAGAATTTGTAGTCGACCGGGTCATAATCCTGGTCCTTGCCGACAAGCGCTTCGACGAAAACCCGCCGCTCTATGTGCGCATAGCTGCGCTCCAGCTTGCGGGCGCCATAGGTTTGGCCAAGGTATTCCGTCATCTCGGCAATGATCGCCTCCCGGTCGGCGTTGGCCGGATCGCGAACGATGACATTCATGGCGCAACCGTGGTTGCATTTGACGGCGTAGGGGATTTTCAGGTCATCGAAAGGGATCTGGCGCGGATCGTCGCCCTGCCACAGCACCTCCGGGATGGCGAGCCCGGGAAGCCGCTCCCTGACGATTTCCTTGGACTTGAGCTTGTCGAGAAGGCCGGTAAAGCGAGGATCGTCATCGAAAATCTTGCGCCAGTGGATCTTTTCCGTGAACGTCACCGGGGCTGCAAAATTCGGCAGATGCCGCATCCGCTCAAGGAAACGCTGGGTCAACCGGCGGTAGCGGACAAGCAGCGCGGCGTTCAGCAAGATGAGAGATGCCCGCGCGCTGTTTCGCTTCAGCCATGCCTTTGCGCCACGCGCCATTCCGGTGTCCTTGCAACCTGCGCAACTTCATCCGCGAAGTGGACGTGCCACCCTGCCCGCAGCAGTGAGGCACGTCGAGCTTCGCCGAGCTAGCCCTTCATCGGGTACAGTTTCAAATGCTGGATCAGGATGATCGTCTTGGCGTCGATGATGCGGCCGTCTGAAATGCCGGCCAGCGCTTCATCAAGCCGCATTTCCAGAACCTCGATGTCCTCGCCCTCGTCGGCCGCGCCGCCGCCGGCCGAGATGCGGTCGGCGGGTGAATAGCGGGCGACGAAGAACCACAGCCGTTCGGTGACGCTGCCCGGGCTCATATAGGGGGAAAACAGCCGCTCGATGTTCTGTAGGCGGTAGCCGAGCTCTTCCTCGGCCTCCTTGAGGATGGCGGTTTCGGGATCGTTTTTGTCGAGCAGGCCGGCGCAGGCCTCGATCAGCGGTTCGCGGTGGCCGGTGACGTAGGCGGGGTAGCGGAACTGCCGCACCAGAAGCACCGTCTGACGCTCGGGATCGAAAGGCAGGATCACCGCGCCGTCGCCACGATCGTAGGTCTGGCGAATCTGCGTCTCCCACTGCCCGTCGCGCCGACGGTAATCGAGAACGGTCTTCTTCAGGACCGCCCAGTCGTCGGACAGGACTTCCTCCGAGCGGATGCGGATACGATCTTCCATGATGAGCTCCAAGCTGTCGGCGCCATGGCGTAACCGCGAACGGTTTTGCGCGCAACCGAAACGGCGAAGCTTTCACCGCCTCGTGTCTGGTGCCGGCAACTGCCATCGCCTAAATAGCTGCAGTCCCTCTCCGGAGTTTTTTTGATGACCGCAGCGCTTTTCCAGCCGATCGCCCTCGATGGCCTGACCTTTCCGAATCGTATCGCGGTGGCGCCGATGTGCCAGTATTCCGCCGAAGACGGCTCGGCCAGCGACTGGCATCTCTATCACTGGATGAACCTGGCGATGTCGGGCGCCGGCATGGTCACCGTCGAGATGACCGACGTCGAACGGCGCGGCCGCATCACCCATGGCTGCCTCGGCCTCTATTCCGACGACAACGAGGCGGCCGCCCGGCGCACGCTGGATGCAGCGAGGCGCGTCGCCGCGCCGGAAACGAAATTCGGTATTCAGCTTGCCCATGCCGGCCGCAAGGCATCCAACCGAAAGCCCTGGGAAGGCGGCGGCCCATTGCAGCCGGGCGAGGATCCCTGGCAGACCGTCTCGGCCTCGGCCATCGCCTATGACACCGGCTGGAATGTGCCGCATGCGCTGGAGGAAGATGAAATCCTGCAGCTTGTCGAGCGCTTCACTCAAGCCGCGAGGCGGGCCGAGCGCGCCGGCTTCGACTTCCTCGAGCTGCACGCCGCGCACGGCTATCTGATCTTCCAGTTCCTGTCGCCGCTTTCCAACCAGCGCACCGACCGCTGGGGCGGCTCGCTGGAAAACCGCATGCGTTTCCTCATCGAGATCGCCAAATCGGTGAGGAAGGCAGTTCCAAACCTGATGCTTGGCGCCCGCCTGTCGGTGAAGGACTGGGTCGATGGCGGCTTCGAGGTCGACGAGGCGATCGAGGTGGCCAAAGCCTTGAAGGCGCTTGATGTTGCCTATATCTGCTGTTCGAGCGGCGGCAATTCGCCGTTGCAGAAGCTGCCGACCGGCGCCGGCTATCAGGTGCATCTGGCCGAAGCGGTGCGCAAGGGCGCCGGCATCCCGACACGGGCTGTCGGCCTGATCGACGATCCCTCGCAGGCAGAGGCGATCGTCGCCGACGGCCGCGCCGACATGGTCGCGCTGGCCCGCGCCTTCCTCGCCGATCCGCGCTGGGGCTGGCGCGCCGCCGCCACCTTCAGCGAGAAAATCCATCCCGCGCCACAGCTCGCCCGCTCGGTGACGACGATGCAGCATTGGACGAAGGGCTGAACAGGCTGCGCCGACGGATGCGCCAAACGCATCTGCTGGACAGATTGCCGCAGCTTCGCTTTAATCCGCCCGCAATATTCCCTGGGGTAGGCCGCCTTGGCGGCCGGGTTGAGAGCAAAGTCCATGGCATCAAGGGCAATCTATCCGGCAGCCGCCGCTCTGGTGGTCGCGCTGTCGTTCGCCGCGTCGTCTCCGGTCGGCGCGCAATATTGCGAAGGCACGGTGCACGGCCTGTCCAGGCACTACGATCTGGATACCGGCAGCGGGTTTCTCGCCGTGCGCGCACGGCCGAACTCGTCGTCGCGCATGATCGGGCAATTGTTCAACGGCGACCACACGGAGATTTTCGACCGCCGGGGCAACTGGTACCAGGTCGAAATCGGCGGACGGACCGGCTGGGCCAACGCCCGCTGGCTGCGCAACGACTGCAGTTACTGAGACCAACGATTGCGGTTGGTGAGACGTTTGGGCGCAGGCTGACGGCCACTTTTGCAACCATATTGGCTGCTTTGCGTTGCGGCCATCATGGATAACAAACCTTTTGAAACCCCGGTCGTGGTCGAACTCGGCCATGTCGGCAAATATCGCCAGATCCGCAGCACCCAGGAAGCGGCGGAGTGTCTGATGACGGTGTGGCCGCTCAATCGCGGCCCGCGCCATCGTGATGCTCTCGACACTTGCCTCAAAGTGCTGGAAGGTTATCGTTCGACGGCCGATGCACGCAGGGCCTTGATCGAAGCGGCCAAGGAATCGGAAGTGCTGGTTCCCGAAGACCGGCTGCCAGACGCCAAATTGCATTGAAGCGCAGATGGCATTGAAAAACGGGCCGCATTGAGCGGACGGCGAACCGGAGGATTTCATGGCGAAGCTGACTTACAAGATCGTCGAGCATGACGGGGGCTGGGCCTACAAGGTCGGTTCGACATTCTCGGAGACATTCCCGACCCACCAGGATGCGCTGCGCGCCGCCGAGATCGCCTCGGCCGAACAGCAGATCGCCGGCGCCACGGACGGCATCCAGTATGAGGATGCCGAAGGCAAGTGGCACGACGAACTGGCCGACGGCCGCGACCGGCCGCAGACTGAAGTTTCCGACTGATCCTTGCCCCTCAGCTTTCGCTGCCGGCCGTGGATGCTCGCCTAAGCAATTCCTAGGGAATTGCGTCAAAACAAACAGGCGGGACATCCTGCCGGTCAGTCGCCCGCGGCTTGATCACTTGCCGCAATATTGATCGTTCACGTTGGGCCTCACATTTCCATAGGGTCCTGACGGGTCGGAGGCGCACGGCCCCGTAGCGCCGCCATAGCCTTGGCTGCCGTCGGCATTGATGCTGCCGGTGGTGCTCTGGTCGACGGTCGATGACTGGTCGTTCCCGAACGGCCACCAGCTGTGATGGTTGGAATACGTGCCGTCCGATGACTGCGCCATCGCCGATGTGGCAAGACCGATCGTCAGCATGGATGCTGCAAAGACTTTCCTGTACATTGAATTACGCCGTATCTGCCGCCTTGGGTGCGACACGGGGTAAAACCGGATATCAGCCGAATGGTTCAGTGAAATTGTTGTGAGGCTGTGGTGAGGTCTTGGCCGGCGAATGTCCGCTCGGCAATGCGCTTGATGAAGGTGATGACGCGGTCCGGCTCGTCGAATTGCGGCATGTGGCCGAGGCCTTCGACCGTCTCGAAATCGAGCCCTTCGATCCTGTCCTTCATCGGCTCCCCATGTGTGCCCATGGCGATGACGCGATCGGCTGTCCCGAAGAAAATGCCGGCCGGCATGGCGATCTCTCCATAGCGCTCTTCGATGCGGCCAAGATCCTCTTCGACCGCCACGAAATCGGTGGAGGTCGCATGGAAATGGCTTGGCCTCAGCCCGAGCCATCCGCCGCCATCGATCATGTAGTCGGCGGGAACGGCCTGCGGCGAGAAGATGAACTCCAGTGTCCGCCGCGCATATCCGAGGCTTGTCGGTATCGCGACGGTGTAGGCCATGATCCAGCGCCAAATCCTCGAACGGATATAGAGCAGTCCCGCTTTCTCGCGGACGCCGGCTTCCAGATGGGTCAGCGGCGCCAGCAAGGCGATGCCGGAAATCGCGTCGGGATGTTCCACGGCCAGGGTCAGCGCGACGGCGCCGCCCAGGGAATGCCCGACCACAAGCGGCCTTTCCAGCGCGAGCGTTTCGATGAAGCGCCTTATGATCTCGGCCTGCTCAGGCAAGCGGCCGGTGGCTCCTTTGGCCCGCACCGAATAACCCGATCCCGGCCGGTCGAGCGCGATCAGCCGGTAACCGGGGCCGAAGCGGTTGAACAGCGTGTGCCGGAACTGATGAAGCTGGGCGCCAAGTCCGTGCACGAACAGGATCGGCCGTCCCTCGCCCGTTTCGATATAATGGACGCGGCTGCCGTCGATCTCGACGAAGTTTCCGCCGGCCGGCACCAGCCTTTCGGCCTTGGCGGCAATCCAGAGCGTTGCCGCGACCAGGCAGGCTACGATGACGAGAGCCAGCACGGACAGGCCGGCAACAAGCCACAGCAGAATTGATACCAGCATGTTTTCACCCGGGAAGCGGATCGGCGCGCACCATCACCCACTGACGAACGCTCGGCAAGGCAGATGGCGGCTTGTGTCGGCATTGCCGCCAGTTCAATGGCGCGCTATCTCAGGCGACCTTCTTTCTGCCTCAGGCGACCTTGTCTGCCAACGGGCCTGTTTGCCGGAGCCTTCCATGCCTGAAATCGTCACTGCCGCCATGCTTGTCATCGGCGACGAGATTCTGTCCGGCCGCACCAAGGATAAAAATATCGGCCACCTCGCCGACATCATGACGGCCATCGGCATCGACCTGAAGGAAGTGCGCATCGTTCCCGACGAGGAGGACGAGATTGTCGCTGCGGTGAATGCCGTACGCGCCCGCTACACCTATGTCTTTACTACCGGTGGCATCGGCCCGACGCATGACGACATCACCGCCGATTCCGTTTCCAAGGCTTTTGGGGTGCCGTGCGAATACGACGCCAAGGCCTATGCCATGCTGGGCGAGAGCTATGCCGCGCGCGGCATCGAATACACCGAGGCCCGCAAGCGCATGTCGCGCATGCCGCGCGGCGCCGACCATATCGACAATCCGGTCTCCGTCGCGCCCGGCTTTCGCATCGGCAACGTCCATGTCATGGCCGGCGTACCGGCGATTTTCCAGGCCATGCTCGACAATGTCGTGCCGACGCTGAAGGCCGGCACCAAGATGCTGTCGGCCACCGTCCATTGCCCGTTCGGCGAAGGCCTGATCGGTGGTCCCCTGGGCGATATCCAGAAGGCGCATCCCGACACCATCATCGGCTCGTATCCGAAATATGGCGACGGCAAGTTCTGGACGGAGCTGGTCGTCCGCGCCCGCAGCCAGGAGGCGCTGGATTCGGCACGCAAGGACGTCGAGGCGATGGTGGCCGGCTTCACCGCCGCCAATTGACCCTGGGTTCGCGGCCCATCGCCGGGCCGGAACCAAGCACCGCACTCCCACGTTTTCCCTCGGGCGCAGCACGCGCCGGCAGATTTGAGGGATTTCGCATGCGCTTCAAGACCATCGTCGCCATATTGCAGAACGAACAGGACGCCGAACGCGTGCTCGACTGCGCCATCCCGCTTGCCGACCGGTTCGAGAGCCATCTCATCGGCATCCATGCCGAAGCGCTGCCCGTTCCCTACACCTCGGCAACCGGCTTCCCCGACACCGAGTTCCTGCAGGTCTCCGCCGACATGAACCGCGAGCGCGCCGAGAAATTGCAGGCGCTTTTCGTTCGGCAGATCGAGAATTCCGGCCTTTCCTTCGAATGGCGCAGCCTCGAGAGCTTTTCCGGCGACAGCGCGCTGACGGGTATTTCCAGCGTGCGCGCCGCCGATCTGATTATTGCCGCGCAGCGCGAGACCGGAGGCGACCAGAGCGCCGATGTCGACACGCTGGTTTACGATGCCGGCCGGCCGGTGCTGGTGGTGCCGCATGAGGGGCCGTTGGTCACCACATTCAAACATGTGCTGCTGGCCTGGAACGGCAGCAAGGAGGCGGCGCGTGCCGCCTTCGACGCGCTGCCCTTCATCATCGAGGCCGAGAAAACCGACATTCTGGTCATCGATCCGCCGGATACGCTGGATGACAACCCGGAAGCCGCCGGCGCCGAGATCGCCGCGGCACTCTCCAGGCATGGCGCAACGGTCAGCGTGTCGGTGCAAAAATCGGGTAATGCTTCGGTCGATGACGTCATCCAGACCCGGATCGCCGAGACCGGAGCCGACCTTCTGGTGCTCGGCGCCTACAGCCATTCCTGGCTGCGTCAGCTTTTGTTCGGCGGCGTCACGCGCACCGTGTTGCGCAGCGTGCCGGTTGCGGCCTTTTTGTCGCGGTAACTCCACAGACTGGCCCCGCCCTTGCCAATGCCCTGACTTTCCAGTTAATTCCGCGCGCATTCCACAATGGTGCGCGCGGAGTGCAGAATGTCCCTTCCCGAAAAAGCCTTTCCGGTCTCCTGGGACCAGTTCCACCGCGATGCCCGGGCGCTCGCCTGGCGGCTTGCCGGCGCCAACAAGGGACAGTGGAAGGCCATCGTCTGCATCACCCGTGGCGGCCTGGTTCCCGCCGCCATCATCTCGCGCGAACTCGGAATACGCGTCATCGAGACGGTCTGCGTCGCCTCTTATCACGACTACACCAGCCAGGGGCAGTTGCAGGTGCTGAAGGAGATCACCCCGGCGCTGCTCGCCGATGATGGCGCGGGCGTGCTGATCATCGACGACCTCACCGACACCGGCAAGACGGCAGGCATCGTGCGCGCCATGATGCCCAAGGCGCATTTCGCCACCGTCTACGCCAAGCCGAAAGGCAGGCCGCTGGTCGACACCTTTATCACCGAAGTCAGTCAGGACACCTGGATCTACTTTCCCTGGGACATGGGTTTTACCTACCAGAAGCCGATCGCCGACGATCACGCAGGCTGATTCGCGCCAGCCCCATTTCTGCCCAGACGGCCAAACCCGCCCCGTTTGCTATGAAAACAGGCACTGGAAGGGACAATATTCTGTCGAATCGACAGCTGTTGGCGGAGTTTGACGGGTCGGTGTGAGGTTTTTTACTTTTAAGACTTACACTTGTCGGTAAGATTCATACGGCGGCTAACGATTCTGAGGGCTGGGGTAGCTTTCACTGATGCTGACGACACCGGCGACACACGACCATCTGGCTGAAAGGGTCCGCAAGCTCTTCGGCACTTCGCCTTGTCGCCTGCAGGTTGCCGCTTTGCCATGGCGCAATAACGAAGACGGCGTCGAGATCATGCTGATCACCAGCCGAGACACCGGGCGTTGGGTGCTGCCGAAGGGCTGGCCCGAGGCCAGGGAGCCGCTCTGCGAGGCAGCGGCGCGCGAGGCGGGCGAGGAAGCCGGATTGCGTGGCAAGATTTCGCTTTTCGAGGCCGGTCGTTACTTCTACGCCAAGGCCCTCGCGTCCGGCGAGGAAGTCCCTTGCGAAGTGCTGGTGTTTCCGCTGCAGGTCGAGCACGTTGCCGACCGCTGGAAGGAAAAGCGCGCGCGCACCCGCAAATGGGTCAATGGGGCCGAGGCCGTACGCATGGTCAACGAGCCGGACCTCTGCCAGATCATCGCCCATTTCTGCGCCGATCCCGACAAGTTCGTCGTTAGAGCCTAGCTCACAGCCACCGCTGCATAGTCCTGCGCGCCCGCACCGGTTCTTGCCCCGATTCCGGGCTCGGTGCTTCGCTCCGCGCGCCAGCAATCCGACACTATAAATCCCTCCCCTTCAGGCCAAGCTTAGCTACAGCTTGACATGCAGGCATTTACCTGCATATTGTGTCTTCAAGATGAGTGAGACCGATGGACGCCGACAAGGTTTTCAAAGCGCTGGGCGACCCGACCCGCAGAATGCTGCTCGATCTTCTGTGTGAGAAGAACGGCCAGACGCTCGGCGAGCTTTGCGAAAATCTCGACATGGCGAGGCAATCCGCCACGCAGCACATCGATCTGCTGGAAGCGGCCAATCTGATCAGCACGGTCAAGCGTGGCCGCGAGAAGCTGCATTTCATCAACCCCGTGCCGCTGCACGAAGTCTACGAGCGGTGGGTGCGAAAATTCGAACGGCAGCGGCTGAGCCTGCTGCACGACCTGAAACAAGAACTCGAAGGAGACGACCAATGACCCGGGAAACCACCAGTTTTGTCTACGTGACCTACATCAGATCGACGCCACAAAAGGTGTTCGAAGCCATCACCAGGCCCGATATCGCCAAGCGCTACTGGGGCCACGAAAACGTCTCCGACTGGAAGCCCGGCTCGAAATGGGAACACATCCGCGCCAATGACGAACGGACCGTCGAACTCGTTGGCAAGGTCGTCGAAATCTCGCCGCCGACCCGCCTGGTCATGAGCTGGGCCAACGCCTCGCAGGCCGACGATCCCACCAAGCACAGCCGGGTGACGTTCGCCATCGAGGAATACGACACCATGGTCAAGCTGACCGTCAGCCATGACGAGCTCGAAGCCGGCAGCGGCATGGCCAAGGGCATCAGCCAGGGCTGGCCGGCCGTGCTGTCCAGCATGAAATCCTTCCTCGAAACCGGCACAGGCATCCACCTGTTCGCCAAGCCGAAATCGGCCTGAAGCAATCTGACAGCGGGAGAACGACAATGACCAGGCACTATACCGGCGGCTGCGCCTGCGGCGCGATCCGCTATGAGGCCAGCGGCGAGCCGATCTTTCAGAACCACTGCCAATGCCTCGATTGCCAGAAGCGCAGCGGTACTGGCCATTGTTCCTATGTGACCTTCGGCCGGCGCGCTGACGTAAAGATCACCGGCGAGCCGAGCACATGGCGGATGATCGCCGACAGCGGCAATGAAAAAGCCCAGGCCTTTTGCCCGACCTGCGGCACGCCGGTCTACGTAACGTTCGTCGCCATGCCGGAGGTGACGGCGATCCAGGCCACGAGCCTCGACGATCCCGGCCAGTTCGACCCGCAGGCGGTCACCTACACCGTGCGCGGCCACGTCTGGGACACGATCGACCCAGCGCTTCAGCCATTCGAGCGAATGCCTGGATGAACCAGGCAGAGCCCTATCCCTCGGATAGGGCTCTGCGTTCAGCTCAGATCACCAGGCCCTTGGTCAGTTCCAGCGCCTGCCGCTCGAACAGGCGGCGGTAGATGCCGCCCTTCAGCCGGATCAGCTCGTCATGCGAGCCTTCCTCGACGATCTTGCCACGGTCGAACACGAGCAGCCTGTCCAGCGCCCGCACCGTCGACAGACGGTGCGCGATGACCAGCGTCGTGCGGCCAACCATCAGCCGCTCCATCGCCTGCTGGATCAGCACTTCCGATTCCGAATCGAGGCTCGATGTCGCCTCGTCCAGGATCAGGATGCGCGCATCCGCCAGGAAGGCGCGCGCGATCGCCACCCGCTGGCGCTCGCCGCCCGACAGTTTCACGCCCCGTTCACCGACCAGCGTGCCGTAGCCCTTCGGCAGGCCGGTGATGAAGTCGTGCGCGCTGGCGAGCTTGGCGGCATGCTCGATCTCGGCCTGCGTGGCGTCCGGTCGGGCATAGGCGATGTTTTCCGCCAGCGAGCGGTGGAACAGGATGGGCTCCTGCTGGACGATGGCAATCTGCGCGCGCAGCGACGCCTGTGCAACCTGCGAGATGTCTTGGCCATCGATAAGGATCCTGCCGCCGCTGACATCATAGAGACGCTGGATCAGCTTCACGAAGGTCGTCTTGCCCGAGCCGGAATGACCGACCAGTCCGACCCGCTCGCCCGCCGCTATCTCCACCGAAAAGTCGCGGTAGAGCGGCAGGCGATGGCTGCCATAGTGGAAGGTGACGTTATCGAAGGCGATGTGGCCATGCGTGATCCGGATCGGCTTGGCGCCGGGCCGGTCCTCGATGCCGAGCGGTTGCGACTGGAAATCGACCAGTTCCTCCATGTCGTTGACCGAACGCTGCAAATTGCGGATATGCGTGCCGATGTCCCTGAGGTAGCCCTGCAGCACGAAGAACGAGGTCAGCACGAAGGCGACATCGCCCGCACTTGCCTGGCCCCAGGCCCACAGCATCAGCGACAGGCCGATTACTGCCGTCCGCAGCACCAGCAACATGGCGCCTTGCGTCGTGCCGTTGATGGTGCCGCGCACCCAGGTGCGGCTGGTCCGCGCGCGCCATTTGGCGACGACCTTGGCAAGACGCGTCTCCTCGCGCGTCTCGGCACCGAAACCCTTGACCACGGCATTGCAGCTCACCGCATCGGCAAGCGAGCCGCCAAGCCGCGTATCCCAGCTGTTGGCGAGCCGTGCCGCGGGCGCGACATAGCCGAGCGACAGCAGCGCCGTCACCGTGATGAACAGCAGCGAGCCGACTGCCACGACCAGCCCCATCAGTGGCCAGAACCAGCCGAGCAGCAACGTCGAGCCGACCAGCATGGCGACCGACGGCAACAACGCAATCAGGATGGTGTCATTGAGCAGGTCGAGAGCCCACATGCAGCGCGTGACCTTGCGCACCGTCGATCCGGCAAAGCTATTGGCGTGCCAGTCGGTTGAGAAGCGTTGCACGCGATGGAACGCGTCGGCGGCGATGTCGGCCATCATCTTCAGCGTCAGCTCGACAATGCCCATGAAAGCCAGGTTGCGCAGCACCACGCCGGTCATCGCCAAAGCGATGAGCGCGAAGAACGCCGCCATTGCCGCATTCCACGCGACATCGTCAGCCAACGCACTGCTGGCGACGGCGTCGACCAGCCGGCCGGAATAGAGCGGCGTCAACACGTCCGCTATGGTCGACAGCAGGAAGCTGCCCATGATCAGCGAAAGCCGCCACGGCTGGCGCCGCCAGTGGCTGAGCGTGAAGCCAAGAACGCTGCGAAAGGCGCTTGCACGCAGATCGATTCGAAAACGAGCCATGATGTCATCCGGGCGCAAATCTGCCCGGTCCCGGTAAGGTCTGAAAATTGAAAACCGCGCTGGGCAATTCGCCCGGGGCTGCGGAGGTTCGGCATGGGTGGCGGCGCGCCCCGGGTTGTCGGGTGGCGACCGGCATCGGCAGAAGCCTGTACTCGACCCGGCATCGGTGCGAAGGGCAAACCTTCGCCGGACGCCAGGTGAGACCTAGGCTTCGCGGCCTCGCATTACCATGTGAAATACTGCCATTCAGACCTCCCGCAAGACACTTGCGGAGCGGTCCTTATAGAGACGCCATGAAGGATCGCCAAGGCCGGGCACGTGGCAAAGCGTAACTGGTCCAACCAGTGAGGTTATTTTGCAACAACAGCGGGTCAACCCCTCGCTATGCCTCATTCCGGGTTGCGATCGAGGCGCATGTAGCGGCCGTCGGTCGATGCCTTGAAGCCCAGCTTCTCATAAAGGCCATGCGCGTCACTGGTCGACAGGCTCCAGTGCGAGACCGTGTTGAGTTCAGGGTGGTTGATGAGCGCCCGCACCAGTTGCGTGCCAATGCCTTGGCCGCGATGCTGCGGCCAGATGATGATGTCGGCGAGATAGGCAAACACCGTACGGTCGGTGATGGCCCGGCCAAAACCGACTTGGTTCCTATCGATATAGGCCGCGGTGCAGAACGAGTTGCCAAAGGCGCGGCGATGAAAGTCATCGCTGCGGCCGGCGCCCCAATAACTCGCCATCAACAGATCGGAGGTCGCCCGGAAATCGATCCGTGACATGTCGAAGCTGATTTCACAGTCGGGCATGGTGCCTCGCAAAGAATGGAGGGCGGCCGAATTCAGTCCGGCCGGTGATTTGGCTGCCCACGTGGCGCGCTTATGGCACCACGAGATAGGCCTTCTGGTCGGCGATCGCGATGGTCACGTGGGTGCCGGAATTGAACTCGACGAAATCGAGCTCCATCCCGTCGCTGAAGATGACGCCGCCCCTGCTCTGCCGCGAAGAAACCACCAGCGGCCGGTCGCGGGTGATGACGCCATGCACAAGCGACACGCCGGTCGTGTTGCTCGGAAACGGTTCGCGCACCGAAAAGAACAGCTGTTCGGCTTCGCGGTCATAGCCTTGCGGCGGCACGGTCGGCACGGAGTTGTCACCATAGGCCGCGGCCAGTCCCGCGGCGCCCGCCATCACCGAGCGCAGCCAGCCGGTAGAGCCGGCGCCCGTGGAGATGATAATGCCGCTCGACGACTGGCGCTCGGTCCTGCCGCCATAGGTCAATTCGTAGCGCGCCGAGACATGCGTCGAGGCGCCAACGAACAGATCGTTGAAGGCGATCAGCCGGCGTCCGTCATTGGAGCGCGCTTCGGCCATCACCACCGCCTGGCGCTTCGCCTTGCCGGCGATCGTCAGGCCGAGGACCTTTTCGGTATCGTCGGCATTCCACGGCAGCAACACGCCGTCGAAAAGCGCCGGGTCCGGGTTGATGCCGATCAGCGGCTGGTACGGGAGGTACTTCGCGGTGTTGGACACCAGCCCGTCCTGACCGAGCGCGATCACCGCGTCGGAGCCGAATTCGAACTGCGGTACCAGTTCGCGGTCGAGCCGCAACTGTTTGAGGCCTTGGGGAAGCGAACCCATCACCCGGTCGAGCGCCTGGTGATAGACGTCATGCGCCGCCTTGACCGGGTCGAAATCCATGCCGGCCTGCCGGAGATAAAAGCGCGCCTGTCCCTGCGTGTTGAAGCGCGTCGTCAGCTCCTCCAGCTCGCTCTTGCGGGTGACGACGATCACCCGGTCGATCGGCCTGCCGCTCTGGTCGCTTGCCACCCGTGCTTGCCTTTCAGGACCCGGCTTTCGGCGTGGAAAGCTGGCTGAGCGCGCTGGTGAGCATGTCAGGCGTGATCGACAGATTGCCGACCGAACCGCCCTTTTCCGCCCAGGCCTTGAAGGCCATCGCCGTCAGCACGTGGGCGGGCGCCGACGAATAGACGGTCAGTTCCAGCTGCTGCGCCTTGGCTTCCGCCTCGGCAAGCGTCAGCTTGTTGCGCGCTTCGGTGTCGACCAGCAGCTTGTTGCGTTCGGCAAGCTCGATTTCGGTCGCCAGTTCGCTCTTCTTGATCTCGCGCTCCTTCTCCACGCCCCAGGCACGGCGCCCATAGATCGCGGCATCGGCCTGGCGCTGCAGCGCCTCGCGATATTCGGTCTGGAGCGCCTTGCGGATCTCCGGCGTCGGCTGGACCGAGGTGATGTGGACCTCCTCGATCGACAGGCCGGCGGTTGCCGCAATCGGATCGTTGCGCAGGAGTTCGGCGAGATTGCCGCCGAGCTTGGTCACCTCGGCCAGCGCCTGCTCCAGCGTCATGCTCGAAACCACCGCGCGGGCGCGGCTCTGTATCGCCAGCACCAGGCGCTCGGCGATCTTCTCCCGGCCGTCGCCGACGACGTCGGCACGGCTGAGCTTGGCGCTGAAATCAAAACCTTCGGCTGCCTTGAGTGGATCGATGATGCGGTAGCTGACCGACCCCTGGATTGCCAGATCCTGGAAATTCGCCGTCGTCTCGGTGAAGATGAAGGGGTTATCGAGCGACGTCACCGGCACCATCGCTATCGTGGTGCCGAACGTGCCGTACCAGAAGGAGATGCCGCGCCCCTGCTCCCTGATCTTGCCGTTCTTGAAGCGCAGGATGTGATACTCAGGCGTTCCCTTGAAATAGCTGATAAACATGCGCCCCCCAAGGTTCATCAATTTAATCAGATGTTTAGCCGCGATCCCTGAAACGGTTGGTGATGGGATAGCGGCGGTCGCGTCCAAAATTCTTACGGGTGATCTTCACACCCGGCGCCGCTTGCCGGCGTTTGTACTCGGCAATGTAGAGCAAATGTTCGACGCGCGTCACCGTCGCCCGATCGTGGCCGCGCGCGACGATGTCGTCGACGCCCATTTCGTTCTCGACCAGGCATTCCAGAATGTCGTCCAGCACCGGATAGGGCGGCAGCGAATCCTGGTCGGTCTGGTTCTCGCGCAATTCCGCCGACGGCGCCTTGTCGATGATATTCCTGGGGATCACCTCGCCTGAGGGACCGAGCGCGCCCGGCGGCACATGGCTGTTGCGCCAGCGCGACAGCGCATAGACCTGCATCTTGTAGAGGTCTTTTATCGGGTTGAAGCCGCCATTCATGTCGCCATAAAGCGTGGCGTAGCCCACCGACATCTCGCTCTTGTTGCCCGTGGTGACGACCATCGAGCCGAACTTGTTGGAAATCGCCATCAGGATCGTGCCGCGCGCGCGGCTCTGTAGATTCTCTTCGGTGATGCCTTCCTTGGTGCCTTCAAAAAGCTGCGCCAGCGTGTGTAGGAAACCCTCGACCGGTTCGAAGATCGGCACGATGTCATAGCGGCAGCCAAGCGCACGGGCGCAATCCTCGGCATCCTTCAGCGAATCCTCCGAGGTATAGCGGTAGGGCATCATCACCGCCCGCAGCCGCTCCTCGCCGAGCGCATCGACGGCCAATGCCGCGCAGATCGCCGAATCGATGCCGCCGGAGAGACCCAGCACGACGTTCTTGAAGCCGTTCTTGTTGACGTAGTCGCGCAGGCCCAGCATGCAGGCACGGTAGTCCGCCTCTTCGCGCTCGGGGATTTTCGACATCGGCCCTTCCGAGCAGACCCAGCCGCCAGAGTTATCTGCATTTTGCGCGCCTGCGGCGACACGGCTGCGCTTCCAGGTGGTGACATCGACAGTTTCCTCGAACTGGCTCATCTGGAAGGCGAGCGTCTTGTCGGCGCCGATGGCAAAAGAGGCGCCGTCGAAGATCAGCTCATCCTGGCCGCCAATCTGATTGGCATAGATCATCGGCAAACCGGTCTCGATGACCTGGCGGATAACGACCTGATGGCGCACGTCCATCTTGGCGCGGTAGTAGGGCGAGCCGTTCGGCACTAGCAGGATTTCCGCGCCGCTCTCGGCCAGGGTTTCACAGATGCCAACGTCGCCCCAGATGTCCTCGCAGATCGGAATTCCGATGCGCACACCACGGAAGTTGACGGGTCCCTGAGCCTCGGGCCCGGCCTGGAAGACGCGCTTCTCGTCGAACTCGCCATAGTTTGGCAAATCGAGCTTGTAGCGCTCGGCGAGGATCTTGCCGCCATCGGCGACGATGATCGAATTATGGGTGCCGCTCTTGCGCTTCAGCGGCGTGCCGATGATGACGCCCGGCCCGCCATCGGAGGTATCCGCGGCGAAATCCTGAGCGGCCTTCTCGCAAACCTTGAGGAAGGCCGGCTTCAGCACCAGATCCTCCGGCGGATAACCGGCAAGGAAAAGCTCGGTGTAGAGCACGATGTCGGCGCCCTGGCGGGCGGCATCCGCCCTCGCCTCGCGCGCCTTGGCAAGATTGCCGGCGACATCGCCGACCGTCGGGTTGAGCTGGGCAACGGCGATGCGCAGAATATCGGGTGCGGTCTTCTGGGTCATCTGTGCGGTTTAGCGCGGCAAATTTGCCCGAGCAATGGCGTTCGTTTGGACCAATTCGGTGATCAGTCGTCGCCCATATATTCGCGCAGCGATTGCGGCGAATGGTTCTCTCCGATCGACATCGCCAGAATGCGCGAAATGTGCCGGCGCGGCAGGCCGGTTTCCTGCGCCCATTTGTTGATCTGCGCCTGAATCCTGTCGGGATCCCCCTTCGACGTCGGACTTTCCGCGATGTCGAGGCCGGCGTCACGCAAAGCCGCGACCATATCGGCCGAGATGACGAAGGCGTCCCATTGCAGCCAGCGCAGGAAATACTGGCCGGTGTTGCCGCCAAGCCGGCTGCCATGCTTGCCGAGATACGCCATCAGCCCGACCTGGTCGTCGTCAGGCCACTCCGCGAGGAATTTGCCGAAACCGCCATGTTCCTTCGACACACGCTCAACGAAGGCGGCGTTGTCGCGGACGGATTTGATCTTCTGCGGGTTGCGCACAATGCGTTGATCAGCCGTCAGGTCGTGCCAGAAGTCATCAGGTTGAAACAACAGCCGTTTCGGGTCGAAATGGAGAAAGGCTTCCTCGAAGCCCGGCCATTTCTGTTCGATGACGCGCCAGACGAAGCCGGCGGCAAACACCCGCTCGGCCATCGTCGACAGGATGCGATCGTCCGTAATGTCGGCAACGGCAGCATTGTCAGGCGCCGGCCCGAGCAGCGAGGTCAGCACCGCGTCGCCGCCTTTGCGTTTTGCAGCACGGGCGCGAATCTTCGCGAAATCGGGCATCCTGCATCCTCGCGCCGCGCTTTTGACGAAACGCCATCTTCCTATATGCAAACGAGGCTGCCAAGCCGACGCTTTTCCTATGGAGACATCCATGCACAAAACCGTGCCAGAACTGGCCAACCGCTGGCTGAAGCGAACGCCGGAGGGCCTCAGCGAGCTCGAGCGGCGGGTGTTGCAGAGCACTGTCGACCGCAAGCCCATCTCGCAGGATATCAACGACAGCCTCACCGGCCTTCAGGGCGCCGGCGACCGGATCGCCGATGCCATTGCCCGCATCGGCGGCTCGTGGACGTTCATCCTGTCCTTCATTGCTTTCCTGGTGCTGTGGATCGGCGCCAATTGGTGGCTGCTCGGGCGAGACTCGTTCGACCCCTACCCCTTCATCTTCCTCAACCTGGTGCTGTCGATGATCGCCGCCCTGCAGGCGCCGGTGATCATGATGTCGCAGAACCGACAGGCCGCGCGCGACCGCATCGACGCCGCGCATGACTATGAGGTCAACCTCAAGGCCGAGATCGAGATCATGGCTCTGCATGAAAAGCTGGACGAACTGCGCCACAGCCAGATCATCGGCGTGCGCGAGGACATCGCGCGCCTGGCCGAACAGGTGAACCGCATAGACGAAAAACTGTCGGGCCGGCATCGGCGACACGTTTTTCTTCATTCTCGGCCGCAGCTTTGCCGACCATCCCAGGGTGCTGAAACTGAAGGCGAGGCCCGGCTTCAACCACGCCTACCGTCTCGTCTCGTCCCATCCCAACATATTCGTCCTGTCCAACCGCTACATCTATGGCCTGCGCCTGGTCGGCGGCATCGCGGCCGGTTTCGCCAGCATTTCGGTAGCGCGCTTCGTTATCCTCAACGCGGTGTCGTCGCTGGTCTGGGCGGCTTTGTTCTGCGGCATCGGCTACGTCTTCGGCCTCGGCGCCGAGCAGATGATAGGCAAGGCACTGCTCCATCACGAACGGCTGCTGATCGCGCTTGCCATAGGTCTGGGTGTCGCCATCCTTGCCTGGCTCATCGCCCGCACCGTCGCCGGCAAGGAGCGCGCCAAGGACGCCCGCGACAGCGAAACCATATCGTAAGGTTCAGTCGTCGTCCTCGACCAGAGCCCGGTCGCCGCGATCGAGGATCAGCGGGATGATGAGATCTTCCTCGTCGGCCAGATGCCGCTTCAGCATGGCGATCAGCCGGCTGTTCTCGTCCGCATAGGCGTCGGCGGCGAAGCGTTGCCTGTCCTCGCTCTCCTCGAGCGTGCGGATGAAGGCGTTCGCCGTCTCGGCGTTGCGCTCCAACCCCTCATGAATGGTGTGATGGTCGGCATCGAGGATTTCGAAGCCGCGCTTCAGGCGCGGCTCCGCCTTGGCGAAAGCCGGGAAATATTGGTAGTCCTCGACATTGTGGTGGCCGTCGAGATTGCCGAGAAAGTGGTTCAGCCGCGGCGCGAACCAGCGCGCGAAATCCGGCGCCGTCAGCCTGCCTTCGCGATAGTCGCCAATGCCGTTGGTGAGCATGCCGCCCAGCTCTCGGAACATGTCGTGCCGCTGCAGCCACATGTTTGCCATGCCGTGGATGTTGGCGTGGCCCTGCCATGTCTCGCGCGGATATTTTTCCGCCAGCCAGCGCAGGTCTTCCGGCAGGCCGGCTCTTTCAAGCAGCAGAAAATTGGCTTCCACGACGTCAGTCTCCTTTGGTGACTAACATATGGGAGCGTTCAGATCAGATCGGTAGTCCCGTGATGCGCTCGATGAGGGCGATTCCCCAGACGCCGGCGACGATAACAACCGAAATCAGCACCGCCAGCGAGCCGCAGTCCTTGGCGAGCTGGATGTCGACGTTGAACTCGCGACTGAAGGCATCGCAGGCTGCCTCGATGCCGGTGTTCAGCACTTCGACCATGATGAGCAGCAGCACCGCGCCGATCAACAGCGCGTAGCCGCGCCACGAGACCGAGACGAACCAGCCGAGCGGCAGCGCCAGCACCAGCAGCATCAGTTCCTGCTGAAATGCCCTTTCGCTGGCGGCGAGCTTGCGAAAGGCTCGCACAGAATTGAAGTAAGCACCGATCAGCCGCTGCATGCCGCATCCCCTTCGAATCACCGGCAGGGGATATCGCAATGGCTGGATCAAGGGAATAAGGCAGCCGCCGCAAAATCACTCCTCCGCAACCTTGATCGTCGGCGTCGACTTCTCGAACTGCGGCAGTCCATCGTCGATCGTATAGTAATCGCCCTTGTCGCCGACAAAGATGTGGCATTGGCCTTCGAGCCCGGTCGGGTTGTCGAACGATCCGGCCAGAACTGAGACATACGCATTCTGACCCGGCTTCCAGAACAGCACCGAGCCGCAGATCTTGCAAAAGCCGCGCTTGGCAAAGGAAGACGATTCGTACCAGCTGATGTTGTCGGCGCCGGTTATCGTGATGTCGCCGTCGGCGACGTTGGTCGCGGCGTAAAAATGCCCGCTCTGCTTGCGGCACTGCGAACAGTGGCAATAAATGACGCCGCGCAACGGCCCTCGCGTCTGGAAACGCACGGCTCCACACAGGCAAGATCCGCTGTGGTTGTTGCTCATCCCTACCTCCACCAGCCATCGTCCACGGCTTCGCCGCTGGCCGAGAGGATTTCAGTTTTGCCGCAGCCGGGCACCGGCAAATGCGACATGGGGTGGGCGTGTTCGGACCTGACCTCAGGATCTTTGCAAACCATTTCTGCAGCCTGCGGTAGAACGGACGCGTTACCTGGCGGCACATTAAGGAAACTTTAGCGCCGGCGCATCTATGGTCGTTGCCAAGCGAATGTCGCGATTGGGGACGTGTCTTTCGCAGGATGATCCGAAATACGGCTGGCACTCTCCGGTCGGCGGCATCTCGCACGGTCTGCGATGGTTCCCAGAGGCAGAGTGAACAGAACATGCAGCCGGCAGCCGTCCAGACCGACCGAAACAGCGACATTGCAACAGCCGTTGTGGCGACCATGCGTCAGCTCGGCGTGCTTGGCCTGCCGCGCAATTACGAAATCTTCTACGAAGCACTGAAAGGCACCAATCGCGAACTCGGCCTGGCCGTCGTCGCGCTGGGCAACCAGCCGACGCAGGACGATCTCGACCGCATCGGCCGCGCTTTCTTTGCCCAGCATCACGGTCCCGGCATTGTCGAGCAGGCGCGCGACGTGCTGGCCAGGGAACTCGAGGACATCGCCTTGCTGCTGCGCAGCGAACGTAGCCATATCGAGAAATACGGCAAGATCCTCGATGAGACATCGAGTGGCCTCGCCAACCGCAGCCTGCTTTCGCAGGATCTGCTGCAGAAGGTCGCCAGCGCCATGGCGGCGGCCACCAACTCGACCCTCGACCACGGCAAGCAGGTTGCAACCACGCTGAGCGACAAGACGGCGGAACTGGAGAGCGTCAAGTCGAAGCTTGAGGAGTACAAGCGGCTCGCCGACACCGACCCCTTGACGCATATCTGGAACCGCCGCGCCTTCGACAAGCAAATCACGGCGATTTACACCTCCAACAAGGGGATCCTGTTCAACGCCCTGATCCTTGCCGACATCGACCATTTCAAGGGTGTCAACGATCGCTACGGCCACCCGGTCGGCGACAAGATCATCCAGATCGTCGCTGAAATCTTCCAGACCAGCATCCGTGAAGACATGTTCGTTGCCCGCACCGGCGGCGAGGAATTCGCGCTGATCGTCGAGGGCGCCAGCGAGGATACCACTTACGAGATCGCCGAACGCATCCGCGTGCTGATCGAACAGACGCCGTTCACCAGCAGCCAGACCGGCGCCAATTACGGCACGGTGACCGTTTCCATGGGCATCTGCATGGCTTCCGAAGCGGAAAGCCCGGAGGATCTTTACACCAAGGCGGACCGGGCGCTCTACCGCTCCAAGGTTGGCGGGCGCAACCGCGTCACCCGGCACTCGACAATGGCCGGCCGCACCGGCAAGAACTGGCTGCTCTACAAGAAAGACTGACGCTTCGGCGTGCAGCCAATTCCCGGGCACAGGCAAATTTATCGGATCCCGCCTCTTTCCATATGAATTTCCGTGGACTATATTTTCCATGGAAAGAGAGAGGCCATGTCTGTTACACCACCCAATGCTGCCGCCCCTGATCTGACCGCGAAGGCGGCCGAAAACGCGGTTCTGACCAAGGCCACGCTGCGTGCCGCCGAACTCCTGGATATAACCGCCAGGGTGCTTGCGTCGATCATCGGCGTCTCGGAAGCCACGGTTTCACGCATGCGCAGGCAGGAATTCCTGCTGGAGCGCGGCACCAAGCCGTTCGAACTCGCGGTGCTGTTCGTGCGGCTGTTCCGTTCGCTCGATGCCATTGTCGGCGGTGACGAGACGATAGCCCGGGCATGGCTGAAGAACGCCAACACGGCTTTCGATGGCAGCCCGCTTGAAAAGATCCTCACCATTACCGGGCTTGTCGATGTCATTGCCTATCTGGACTCCCGACGCGCTCTCGTCTGAAGCCGTCCGGCTCGACGGCAAATACTGGCGCATGGTCGAGGCGCAGCACCGCGTCTCGACGCTGAAGATCGTCGACACGCTGGACGAACAGGCGCTGCTCGAGGATCTGATCGAGGAGACCAAGCCGCAGATCCCCATGGAATGCCGGCATCTCCACTATCTCTTGGCGACGCCCTTCCGCTACGGCTCGATCTATCCCTACGGCTCGCGCTTCCGCCGCGCCGGCCGCACCCTGGGCGTCTACTATGCGGCGGAGACGATCATGACGGCGGTCGCCGAAATGGCCTTCTACCGCCTGCTGTTCTTCGCCGATTCGCCCGACACGCCATGGCCGCGCGACGCCGCCGAATACACCGCCTTCGCCGCCGCGATCCATACCGACAATGCCATCGACCTGACGCGGCCGCCGCTCGACCGCGATCGGGCCCATTGGACGCATCCGACCGACTATGCCGCCAGCCAGGCGATTGCCGATGTCGCGCGTGAGGCTGGGCTGGAGGCGATCCGTTACCGTTCGGCGCGCGACCCGAAGGGCGTCAATGTGGCGCTGCTGACATGCCGCGGCTTTACCAAGGCCAAGCCGCTGGAGCCGCACACATGGCGCATCCGGCTAGGCTCCCTCGGCGTCCAGGGGATCTGCGAATTTCCGGAAAGGCGCATCGAGTTTTCCAGAACCGCCTTCGCCAATGATCCCCGGCTCAACGGATTGCGCTGGGAACGCGGGCGTTGATCAAACGAAAAAGCGCCGGATTTCTCTGGCGCTTATCATTTCAATTCTGAAAACAGGTTCAGCCGTTAGCCACCTGCTTGTGCTGCACCGGATGGCTCTTCTTCAAGAGATCCGACACCAGGAACGCCAGCTCGATCGCCTGGTCGGCGTTGAGGCGCGGGTCGCAATGGGTGTGATAGCGGTCCTGCAGCTCCTCGGCGGTGATGGCGCGGGCGCCGCCGGTGCATTCGGTGACGTTCTTGCCGGTCATCTCGACATGGATGCCGCCGGGGTGCGTGCCTTCGGCGCGATGCACCTCGAAGAAGGTCTGCACTTCCTTGAGGATGCGGTCGAACGGCCGCGTCTTGTAGCCGGCAGCCTCGATCGTATTGCCGTGCATCGGGTCGGACGACCACACGACGCTGCGACCTTCCTTCTGCACCGCGCGCACCAGCTTCGGCAGATGGTCGGCGACCTTGTCGGAGCCGAAGCGGGCGATCAGCGTCAGCCGGCCCGGCTCGTTCTCCGGATTGAGCAGGTCGATGAGCTCCAGCAGGCCGTCAGTCGTCAGCGACGGGCCACATTTGAGGCCGAGCGGGTTCTTGATGCCGCGGCAATATTCGACATGCGCATGGTCGGGCTGTCGGGTGCGGTCGCCGATCCAGATCATGTGGCCCGACGTTGCGTACCAGTCGCCGGAGGTCGAATCGACGCGGGTCAGCGCCTCTTCATAGCCGAGCAGCAGCGCCTCGTGACTGGTGTAAAAGTCGGTCTCGCGCAGCGCGTAGTTGGTCTCCGAGGTGATGCCGACGGCCTTCATGAAGTCCATCGTCTCGGTGATGCGGTTGGCGAGCATGCCATACTTCTCGCCTTGCGGGCTGTCGGAGACGAAGCCCAGCATCCAGCGATGCACATTCTCCAGGCTGGCGTAGCCGCCTTGGGCGAAGGCACGCAGCAGGTTAAGCGTCGCCGCCGACTGGCGGTAGGCCATTTCCTGGCGGGCCGGGTCGGGAATACGCGACTTGGGGTCGAACTCGATGCCGTTGATGATGTCGCCACGGTAGCTTGGCAGCGTCACCTCGCCCTTGGTCTCATTGTCGGACGAGCGCGGCTTGGCGAACTGGCCGGCGACACGGCCGACCTTCACCACCGGCTGCGCGCCGGCAAAGGTCAGCACCACCGACATCTGCAGGAAGACGCGGAAGAAGTCGCGGATGTTGTCGGCGCCATGTTCGGCGAAACTCTCGGCGCAATCGCCGCCCTGCAGAAGGAATGCGTCGCCGGCAGCGACAGCCGCAAGCTGCTTCTTCAGCTTGCGCGCCTCACCGGCAAAAACCAGCGGCGGAAAGGTGGCGAGCTGGGCTTCCGTGTTCTTCAGCGCGGCGAGGTCCGGATAGGCAGGAACCTGCTTGATCGGCTTTGCTCTCCAAGAATTCGGCGACCATTTCGTCATCGCTGCACCCAAACGCTCTTTCCAGCAGGCTTTTGCCCGCCATTCCCGCCCCATATGGGGATGGCGGCTCCATACACGAAGCCGATTTTCTATTCTAGACCGGAATTCAAGCGCTGGCGAATGATGGGGAGCTCCATGCCGCGACCCACTTTGGCTTCTTATCTTCGCGACGGCTGTGCAATATCCCTTGGTGCCAGAATCGATCCTCACCGATGTAGTCGCGCCGGTCATCGTCCGCTGCGCAACAATTCTCCATGGAGTCCCTATGTCCGTGTCCGCCTACCTTGACCGCGTGCGCCGCGAGCAAGGCCTGTTTACGATCGAAGAGGTTGTTGGCCTGTCCGAGCGCGGCAACGTGATCTACGACCCCTACTCCACGCTGATTTCCGCAGGCGCCGTCATCGGGCGAGGCAACGTCTTCTTCCCCGGCGTCTACCTGTTCTGCACCGACGGTGGCGCGCTGGAGATCGGCGACGCCAACATTTTCCACGCCAACACACTGTTCGAAGCATCCGCCGGCGCAATCCGCGTCGGCTCACGCAACCAGTTTGGCGAAGGCGGTTTTACTGCAAAGGCCAACAGGCCGGGAGCCTCGATCGTGATCGGCGATCAAGGCCGCTATCTCAACGGCGCGGCGGTGTTCGGTGAGACGGTGCTCGGTTCGGGCAGCCAGCTTCTCGGCGCGATCACCGTCGACAGTTGCCGGCTGGAACCGGGCGGCAGTTTTCGTGAGTCCGACCCCGACCGCCGGGCCGGATTGCTGAAAGGCGCCGGCGCCGCGCGCGGCTTCACCGTGCCTGCCGGGCACGTCATCGTCGGCGCCGGCACGTTCTCGGCATCCGACCTGCAGTTGCAGTCGAATTTCCATCCGAAAGTCTAGGTGGCCACCAGCCGCGCCAACTGCGTCATGACGACAGCCGAGCCCGCCAGACGCTTCTCGGCTGTCGGCCAGTCGCGGATGAAGACCACGCTGTGGTCGGCCCTGATCTTGGCCAGCGAGCCCTGTTCGCCGATGTACTTGACCAGCCCGACCGGGTTGGAAAACTCGCGCTTGCGGAAATGGATGACGACGCCCTTGGGGCCGGCATCGAGTTTTTCGACATTGGCCCTGCGGCAGAGTGCCTTGATGAAGACGATCTTGAGCAGATGCTTCACTTCCTCCGGCAGCGGGCCGAAGCGGTCGATCAGCTCGGCGCCGAAAGCATCGATCTCCTCTGTGTTTTCGAGATCGCCAAGGCGGCGGTAGAGCGCCAGCCTGAGCTGAAGGTCCGGCACGTAGCTTTCCGGGATCATGACAGCCGTGCCGACAGCGATCTGCGGCGACCAGCCGCCGTCCTGGACCTCGCCGG
This sequence comes from Mesorhizobium sp. M0001, assembly GCF_040324255.1. Taxonomy (NCBI): domain Bacteria; kingdom Pseudomonadati; phylum Pseudomonadota; class Alphaproteobacteria; order Hyphomicrobiales; family Phyllobacteriaceae; genus Mesorhizobium; species Mesorhizobium sp. M0001. Next base: position 918,857 of record NZ_JAMYVS010000001.1, on the reverse strand, counting down.
AGTCCTTCACCTCGGCCACCGCCTCTTCCAGCATCTGCTGGTAGAGCTCGAAGCCGACCTCCTTGATGTGTCCGGATTGTTCTTCGCCGAGTAGATTGCCGGCGCCCCTGATGTCGAGGTCGTGGCTGGCGAGCTGGAACCCGGCGCCAAGCGTGTCCAGCGACTGCAGCACCTTCAGCCGGCGCTCGGCCGTGTCGGTGAGCTTGCGGTTGGCCGGCAGCGTGAACAACGCATATGCCCGCACCTTGGAACGGCCGACGCGGCCGCGCAGCTGGTAGAGCTGCGACAGGCCGAACATATCGGCGCGATGGATGATCAGCGTGTTGGCGGTCGGAATGTCGAGCCCGGATTCGACGATGGTGGTCGACAACAGCACGTCGTACTGGCCGTCATAGAAGGCGTTCATGATGTCGTCGAGTTCGCCCGGCGGCATCTGGCCATGGGCCACCGCCACCTTCAGCTCGGGGACGGATTCGCGCAGGAAGTCATGGATTTCGGCGAGATCGCTGATGCGCGGAACGACATAGAAGGAATGGCCGCCGCGATAGCGTTCGCGCAGCAGCGTCTCGCGGATGACCAGCGGGTCGAAAGGCGAGATGAAGGTGCGCACCGCCATGCGGTCGATCGGCGGCGTGGCGATCAGCGACAGTTCGCGCACGCCGGTCAAGGCAAGCTGCAGCGTGCGCGGGATCGGCGTCGCCGACAGCGTCAGCACGTGGACGTCGGTTTTGAGGTCCTTCAGCCGTTCCTTGTGCTTGACGCCAAAATGCTGCTCCTCGTCGATGATCAGCAGGCCGAGATTCTTGAACGAGATCGCCGACCCGAGCAGTGCATGGGTGCCGATGACGATGTCGACCTGCCCCTCGGCGATGCCTTTCTTGGTTTCCGCCAGTTCCTTGGCGCCGACCAGCCGCGAGGCCTGGCTGACGCGGATCGGCAGGCCGGAGAAGCGCTGCGAAAAGGTCTTGAAATGCTGGCGCGACAACAGCGTCGTCGGCACCACGACCGCGACCTGGAACCCTTCCATCGCAGCGATGAAGGCGGCGCGCAACGCCACTTCGGTCTTGCCGAAGCCGACATCGCCGCAGATCAGCCGGTCCATCGGCTTGCCGGCGCCGAGATCGTCCACGACGGCATCGATCGCGCCCTGCTGGTCGTCGGTCTCCTCATAGGGAAAGCGCGCCGAGAATTCGCCGTAAAGCCCTTCCGCCGGCACCATGGGCGGCGCGGTACGCATCTGGCGCTCGGCGGCAATGCGGATCAGCTGTCCGGCCATGTCGAGCAGGCGCTTCTTCAGCCGCGCCTTGCGCGACTGCCAGGCGCCGCCGCCGAGCTTGTCCAGCGTCGCCTCGGCTGTGTCAGAGCCGTAGCGCGACAGAAGCTCGATGTTTTCCACCGGCAGGAACAGCCGGTCGTCGCCGGCATAGTGGATTTCCAGGCAGTCATGCGGCGCGCCGACCGCCTCGATGGTGCGCAGGCCGATGAAGCGGCCAATGCCGTGATCGGCGTGGACGACGATGTCGCCGGCCGACAGCGACGAGGCCTCGGCGATGAAATCCGACGCGCGCTTCTTGCGCTTCGAGCGGCGGATCAGCCGGTCGCCCAGAATGTCCTGCTCGGCGACGACAACCAGCTGTTCGGTCTCGAAGCCGGATTCCAGCGGCAGCACGGCGAGTGCCGCCTGCCCCGGCTCGAGCTTTTCCGCCTCGGCCAGCGTCGCCACCGGCACGAGATTGCCGAGATGGTGCTCGGCCAGGATCTGGCCAAGCCGGTCGAGCGAGCCTTCGGTCCAGCCGGCGACGATGACCCGGCGGCGCGCCGCGCGCTCGTCAGCGATGTGTTTTACGACGACATCGAAGACGTTGATGTTTGGGTCAGCCCGTTCCTCGGCAAAGCTGCGGCCATGGCGCGAGCCGCCATGGAAGACCTTCTTGGCCCCGACATCGGGCGCGTCGAAGGCGGTGAAGTCGATGGCTTCGCGCGGTCCGAGCGACGCTACGAGGTTTTCCGGTGAGAGATAGAGCAGGTCCGGCGCCACCGGCTTGTAGGGCACGGCGTCCTTCAAGGCGGCGTCGGCCTGTTTGCGGCGCGCTTCGTAGTGGTCGAGGATCAGCGTGTGACGCTCAGCCAGCGCTTCGTGCGCCAGATGGTCGAAGATGACAGGCGCATCCGGCAGATAATCAAACACTGTCTCCAGCCGCTCGTAGAACAGCGGCAGCCAGTGCTCCATGCCGGCAAAGCGCCGCCCTTCGCTCACCGCCGCATAAAGGCCGTCGTCGCGCTGCGGCGCGCCAAAGGCTTCGATATAGGAGCGGCGGAAGCGGCTGATGGTTTCGGGGGTCAGCGCCACTTCACTCATCGCCTGCAGCGCCATCGACTTGCGCTGGCCGGTGGTGCGCTGCGTGGCGGCGTCGAAGACGCGGATCGATTCCAGCGTGTCGCCGAAGAAATCGAGCCGCAGTGCTTCCGTCCAGCCGGGTGCGTAGAGGTCGAGGATACCGCCGCGCACGGCGAATTCGCCGATACCGCGCACCGTCGGCACCCGCTCGAAGCCGGAAATCTCCAGCCGGGACACCAGCGCGTTCATGTCGATCTGGTTGCCGGGCTTTGCGTGGAAAGTCTGCGCTTCGACCAGATCGGCCGGCGGAATGCGCTGCAGCAGCGCATTGGCAGTGGTCAGGATGACCGCGCGATGCGGCTTTTTTGCCAGCGCGATCATCGCCGTCAGGGCGTCGAGCCGCTTGGCAGCGGCATCGGAGCCTGGCGAAACGCGGTCATAGGGCAGGCAATCCCAGGCCGGCAACTCCAGCACCGGCAGGCCGGGGGCGGCAAAGGTCAGCGCCTCGATGATCGACGGCAGGCGCTGGCCGTCGCGCGCCACGAACAGCACCGGTTTGTCAGGCGCAATCTCATGGATCGCCTGCACCAGCGCAAAGGCTTCGTAGCCATCGGCAACGCCGTCGACGATGAACTGGCCGGCACGGCCTTTCGGCAGACCGATTTTGGGAATGAGGCTCATGGTTGCACGTTTAAAATGTCATGGTCCGGCGCGATGCCAGGATCTTTTGCAGGACGGCACAGTCGATATTCCTGGGAACCGGGCGTTCGCCGGTGACCATGGGCAGGAATTCGGTGTCGGGAATGTCGAGCAGCCTTTCATATTGGTCGATTTCATCGCCGGTCAAGGCGCCGATCTCGTTGTCGGCAAACGTACCGAGGATAAGGTCCATCTCGCGCATCCCGCGATGCCAGGAGCGGAACAACAGCTTGCGGCGCCTGATATCCAGCCCCTCGCTTGATCGTTTCGTCCCGGTCATCGTGCCGCATCCTTGCTTGGTGCGGCGCATATAGCGTGGATAGAGGGCGGTGTCAGCCTTGCAACGCACGGGTGGGCGGCTAAACATCCCGGGTGTGAAGAACACTCCTGACAACGCTGGTGCCGGACACCGCCCGCACTTCACCCTCCCCCTTGTGGGGAGGGTCGGCGAGCACGCTTCGCAAAGCGAAGCGGGTGAGACGGGGTGGGGGTGCGGCGCTGACCTACCGACTTCCTCGAAAGTTAGACGCGCACCTACCCCCACCCCGCTCCGCTTCGCGGATCGACCCTCCCCACAGGGGGGAGGGTAAAGGCATGCGCCCCTCCCTCCTCGACCCTCTCTTCGTCCCCATCACTTCGCTTGCCGGCGTCGGCCCCAAGGTTGGCGCTCTTATCGAGAAGGTGGTGGCGGCCGATCTCGGCGAACGGCCGGCGCGCGCGGGCGACCTGTTGTTCGTGCTGCCGCACACCGTCATCGACCGTCGCAATCGTCCCGGCATCGCGCTTGCGCCGGCCGGCGCCATCGTCACGCTCGACGTGCGCATCGACCGCCACCAGCCGCCGCCGCGCGGCAACCGGTCGGTGCCTTACCGCGTCTATGCCCATGACGACACCGGCGAGATCGGCCTGATCTTCTTCCACGCCCATGCCGCCTATCTCGAAAAGGCGATGCCGGTGGGCGAGCATGTCGTCGTCTCCGGCCGCATGGAGTGGTTCAACGGCCGCCCGACCATGGTCCATCCCGACCATATCGCCCTGGTGAGCGAGGCGGAAACACTGCCGCTGGTCGAACCGGTCTATCCGCTGACCGCCGGCCTGTCGGGCAAGGTGCTGCGCCGCGCCATCGGCCAGGCGCTCGGCCGGCTGCCGGAATTGCCGGAATGGCAGGACGGCGCCTTCATGCGCAAGCAGACTTTCCCCGCCTTCGCCGACGCGCTCGCCCGCATCCACTATCCCGCGGACCCGATCGATGTCGCCATCGAGGGGGTGGCATGGCGCCGCCTTGCCTATGACGAGCTTCTCGCCGGCCAGGTCTCGCTGGCATTGGTGCGGGCAAAAGTGCGCCGGCTGTCGGGCCGGCCGCTCATCGGCGACGGTCGCATCGTCGAGAAACTGCGCGCAGCCCTGCCGTATTCATTGACCGGCAGCCAGGAATTCGCGCTTGCCGAAATCAATGCCGATCTGGCCGACCCCGAGCGCATGCTGCGCCTGCTGCAAGGCGATGTCGGCTCCGGCAAGACGGTAGTGGCGCTGCTGGCCATGGGGCGCGCAGTCGAGGCCGGCGGCCAGGCGGCCTTGATGGCGCCGACCGAAATCCTGGCGCGCCAGCATCTGGCTACAATCACGCCGCTGGCCGAACAGGCCGGCCTGCGCGTCGCTATCCTGACCGGCCGCGAAAAGGGCCGCGAACGCACTGAAACGCTATCAGGTCTCGCCAGCGGCGAGATCGACATCGTCGTCGGCACCCATGCGCTGTTCCAGGAAACGGTGACCTATCACGACCTCGTCTTTGCCGTGGTCGACGAGCAACACCGCTTCGGCGTCCACCAGCGGCTTGCCATCACCGCCAAGGGCGACGCCCCCGACATGCTGGTGATGACGGCGACGCCGATCCCGCGCACTCTGGTGCTGACCGCCTTCGGCGACATGGACGTCTCCAAGCTGACGGAAAAACCCATCGGCCGCCAGCCGATCCGCACCGTCACGCTGCCGCTGGAACGGCTGGACGAGTTGGTCGGGCGCATGCTTGATGCCGTTGCCGACGGCCAGAAGATCTACTGGATCTGCCCGCTGGTCGAGGAATCCGAAGAGATCAAGCTGATGTCGGCCGAGGACCGTTTTGCCTCGCTGCAGCCCTTGTTCGGCGATCGCATCGGCCTCGTCCATGGCCGCATGAGGGGCGCCGAAAAGGACGAGGCGATGCGCGCCTTCAAGGCCGGCGAAACCCGCATCCTGATCGCCACCACCGTTATCGAGGTCGGCGTCGACGTGCCGGACGCCACGATCATGGTCATCGAGCATGCCGAGCGTTTTGGCCTGGCGCAACTGCACCAGCTGCGCGGCCGCGTCGGGCGCGGCGACAAGCCTTCTTCCTGCGTGCTGCTTTACAAGGACCCGCTCGGCGAGACGGCAAAGCGCCGGCTGTCGGTGATGCGCGAGACCGAGGACGGTTTCCTGATCGCCGAAGAGGATCTGAAGCTGCGCGGCGAAGGCGAATTGCTCGGCACCCGCCAGTCCGGCACGCCGGGCTTCCAGGTGGCGCGCATCGAGGTGCACGCCGACTTGCTCGAAGCAGCCCGCGACGATGCAAGGCTGATCCTGTCGCGCGACCCGGAACTACAGTCTGAGCGCGGCGAGGCGCTGCGCCTGCTGCTCTATTTGTTCGGCCGCGACGAGGCCGTACGGCTCTTGCGCGCCGGCTGAGCGCCCTCGGCGATCAGCCCGCCAAGCGGCGGGTTGGCGAGATCTCCGTCGATCGGCTGGCCGTTCATAGTCACCATTTTCGGCTTGACTTCGGGCGCCACCAGCCCGGCCGAGACGATCAGCCTGGCGCCGTCCTCGATCGTCATGTCGAGCAGCACGATGTCGGATTTCGGCACGTACATCAGGAAACCGGTGGTAGGGTTCGGCGTGCACGGCATGAACACGGCGATCATCGGGTCGCCTGCATGGTCGAGCTTCTGGTTGATCTCGGTTTCCTTCTCGCTGGCGACGAAGACCAGCGACCAGACGCCTTTTCGCGGATATTCGACCAGCCCGACCTGGCGGAACATATCGCCCTTGTTCGACAGCACCGTCTGGAAAATCTGCTTCAGCGAACCGTAGATGCCGCGCACCAGCGGCATACGGCCAAGCAGCCGTTCGCCGAAATTGACGATGGCGCGACCGACGATGTTGGCGGTCATGAAGCCGATCAGCGTGATCAGCACGAGCGCCACGATCAGGCCGAAGCCGGGCACCGGAAACGGCAAATAGGTGTCGGGGCTGTAGCGCGCCGGAATGTACGGCTTCACCCAGGAATCGACCCAGCCGACGAACGACCAGGCGATATAGGCGGTGATCGCCAGCGGCGCGCAGACGATAAAGCCTGTGAGGAAATAGTTCCTCAGCCGGGTCATGCCTGAAGTTCTGGGAGCATCGGACATGGTTCACCGGGGACGCGGGTTGCAGCGCCACACTAGTGAAGCGGACGGCGCTTTGGAACTGCGAAGTTTTTTAGACCCCCGATGAGCGCCGACTACTCCACCGTCACCGATTTCGCCAGGTTGCGCGGCTGGTCGACGTCCGTCCCCATGAACACGGCGGCGTAGTAGGCCAGCATCTGGATCGGCAGCGCATAGATGATCGGCGAGATGATTTCCGGCACGTCGGGCAGGATGATCGTCTCCATCGTCTTGACGCTGACCTGCGCCGCGCCCTTGGCGTCGGTGATCAGGATGATCTTGCCGCCGCGCGCCGCCACTTCCTGCATGTTCGACACGGTTTTTTCGAAGATGCGATCATGCGGCGCGATGACGATGACCGGCATGTTCTCGTCGATCAGCGCGATCGGCCCGTGCTTCAGTTCGCCCGCGGCATAACCCTCGGCATGGATGTAGGAGATTTCCTTGAGTTTCAGCGCGCCTTCCATGGCCAGCGGGAAATTGGTGTCGCGTCCGAGATAGAGCACGTCCTTGTAGCGCGAGATTTCGCGCGCGATGCGCTCGATCTGCTCTTCGAGCTTCAGTACCTGGTTGGCGTAGCGAGGCGCCTCCGAAAGAGCGCGCACCAGCGTCTTTTCCTCATCCTTCGAGATCGTGCCGCGCGCCACACCCGCACGCACCGCCAGCGAGGCCAGCACCGAAAGCTGGCAGGTGAAAGCCTTGGTCGAGGCGACGCCGATCTCCGGCCCGGCCAGCGTCGGCAGCACGACGTCGGATTCGCGCGCCATGGTCGATTCGCGCACATTGACGATGGCGCCGATCTTCATGCCCGCCTTGCGGCAATAGCGCAGCGAGGCCAGCGTGTCGGCGGTTTCGCCGGACTGCGAGATGAAGAAGGCGGCATCATCCGCCGATAACGGCATTTCGCGGTAGCGGAATTCCGAGGCGACATCGATGTCGACCGGCAGCCGCGCATAGCGCTCGAACCAGTATTTGCTGATCAGGCCGGCTAGATAGGCGGTGCCGCAGGCCGAGATCGCCAGCCGGCCGATCTTGGCGAAGTCGAACGGCAGTTCCAGCGGCTTCGACACGCCAGAGACGAAATCGACATAGTGCGCCAGCGTATGCGAGATCACTTCGGGCTGTTCATGGATTTCCTTTTCCATGAAATGGCGGCGGTTGCCCTTGTCGACCATGAAGCTGGTCGACAGTGATTGCTGGCGCTTGCGGGCAACCTCTTTGCCGTCGATGTCGAAGATGGTGACGCCATCGCGGCGCACCACCGCCCAGTCGCCGTCTTCGAGGTAGGTGATGGAATTGGTGAACGGCGCCAGCGCGATGGCGTCGGAGCCCAGAAACATCTCGCCATCGCCATGGCCGACGGCCAGCGGCGGGCCATTGCGGGCGCCGACGATGAGATCCTCGTCGCCGGTGAACATGATGGCCAGAGCAAAGGCGCCTTCCAGCCGCTTCAGCGCTTGGTGCGCCGCCTCGATCGGCTTCAGCCCTTTGGCCAGTTCGCGCGCCACCAGATGCGCTACGACCTCGGTATCGGTCTGCGACGAGAAGGAATAGCCGTCGCGGATCAGCTCATCGCGCAACTCGGCGAAATTCTCGATGATGCCGTTGTGAACGATGGCGACGCCGTTGGAAAAATGCGGATGGGCGTTGGTCTCGTTGGGCACGCCATGGGTCGCCCATCGCGTGTGGCCGATGCCGATGGTGCCGTCGAGCGGTTCTTCCTTCAGCCGGCGTTCGAGGTTGATGAGCTTGCCTTCGGCGCGGCGTCGGCCGAGCGCACCTTTCTCGACGGTGGCGACTCCGGCGGAGTCATAGCCACGATATTCAAGCCGCTTCAAAGCATCGACAATGAGCGGCGCGACTTGGCTCTGGCCGACAATTCCGACGATACCGCACATGCGCCTGCCCCCGATTCACCTGGAAATCTAGTCCCGATGGAAAACCAGCGCTATCTAGGGATTGCCGGCCCGCCGCGAAAGTCACTTTGCATTTCGTCTGGTGTAACGGAACGCTTCTCAACCCGATGCACCATGACACACCGCTCTTGCAATCCGGTTACCGCAATTCCTCGGTTGTTCAATTGCTTCGGCGGTTAATGGTCGGTGCCGGCCTTTTTCTTCGCCGCAGCGGCCGAGGCAAAGCGCTCGCGCAATTCCTTGCCCTTGCCGGGAATGGTCTTCTGGCGGGCGCGGCCGAAGGCCAGCGCATCGTCCGGCACGGTTTCGGTGATGACGCTGCCCGAGGCGATGTAGCCACCCTTGCCTATGGAAACCGGCGCCACCAGCGACGAGTTCGAGCCGACAAAGGCACCCTCGCCGATATCGGTGAAGAACTTTGAATAACCATCATAGTTGCAGGTGATGGTGCCGGCGCCGATATTGGCCCCCGCGCCCACACGGGCATCGCCGATATAGGTCAGATGATTGACCTTGGCGCCCTCCTCGATGACCGCCTGCTTGACCTCGCAGAAATTGCCGACCTTGGCCTTTTGCCTCAGATCGGCGCCAGGCCTGAGCCGCGCGAACGGACCGACGTCGCAATTGGAGGCGATGGTGGCGCCCTCTATGTGGCTGAAAGCGTGTATCTTGGCCCCGGTTGCAATTTTCACGCCCGGGCCGAACCAGACATTGGGCTCGACGATCGTGTCGGCGCCGATTTCGGTGTCGTGCGAGAAATACACCGTCTCCGGCGCGATCAGCGTTACGCCCGACAGCATGGCCTCGTAGCGCCGGCGCACCTGCCAGATGCCTTCCGCCTGCGCCAGCTCGGCCCGGTTGTTGATGCCGAGCGCGCTCTCGAAGCTCGTTTCGGTGGCGAGGACATCGAGCCCTTTCGCACTGGCGATCTCGACGATGTCGGTGAGATAGTACTCGCCCTTGGCGTTCTTGTTGCCAACCTGGTCGAGCAGGTCGAGCGCATGCTTGCCCGCCACCGCCATCATGCCGGCATTGCAGAAGCCGATCTTCTTTTCCTCGGCGGAGCAGTCCTTCTCCTCGCGGATGGCGGTGAGCTTGCCGCCCTTTTCGATCAGCCGGCCATAGCCGGTCGGGCTGGGCGGACGGAAACCGATCACTACGACGGCCGCGCCATCGGCAAGCTTTTGCCGCGCGGCCACTAGGGCTTCAGCATCGATCAGCGGCGTGTCGCCGAACATCACGAGAATATCGTCATAACCCTTTGATATCGCATCGCGCGCAGCCAGCACGGCATGCGCAGTGCCGAGCCGCTTCTCCTGCACGAAGGTCTCGGCCTTGGGCGCGAATTTCGCCGCCGCCTTGCGCATATCATCGGCGCCATGGCCGATCACCAGCGCCTGGCTGCGGGCGCCGGCGGCCTCGGCCGCTTTCACCACATGGGCGACCATCGGCAGTCCGGCGATCTGGTGCAGCACCTTCGGCATCGCGCTCTTCATGCGCGTGCCTTCACCGGCGGCGAGAATGACGGACAAGCAGGATCTCTGGCTCATGGAAGGACAACCGTATGAATGGGATCAGGAATCGCAGAGTGGTAGCATCTGGCGCCATGCTGCACCAATGCGGTTAAATTCCGGTGAGGTGATGAGGCAGTTCACTCTCGATCAGCGGATCTCTACCCCAGCCGGCCCAGCAGCGGAAAGGTCTCCAGCAGCCAGTAGGACACCGTCTGCACGCCGCCGGTGAGGAAGAACACCCCGGCGACGACCAGCAGCGCGCCGATCGCCTTTTCGACGCGGCCGAGATGGACGCGGAATTTGCCGAGGAAGCGCATGAAGGCGCCGGAGAACAGGGCAGCAATCAGGAACGGAATGCCGAGGCCAAGCGAATAGGCGGCAAGCAGAAGAGCGCCCTCGCCCACCGTCTCGCGGCCGCCGGCCAAGGTCAGGATCGGCCCCAGCACCGGGCCGATGCACGGCGTCCAGCCAAAGGCGAAGGCCAGCCCCATGACATAGGCGGCGACCATGCTGGCGGGCTTGCCCTGCGACTGGAAGCGCGCCTCGCGCGACAAAAGCGGGATGCGCAGGATGCCGAGGAAATTCAGCCCCATCAGGATGATCAGCACCCCGGCAGCCATCGCCAGCGGCTCCTGCCAGACGCGCAGCCAGTGGCCGATGGTCGAGGCGCCGGCGCCGAGCGCCACGAACACGGTGGAGAAACCGAGTACGAAGGCGAGCGAGGAATAGATGAGCGCGCCGCGGGCGCCGGCCTTGGCCGTGACGCCGGCATCGTCACCGCGAAAATCGTCGACCGACACGCCGGCCATGTAGCAGAGATAGGGAGGCACCAGCGGCAGCACGCAAGGCGACAGGAACGAGATCGCCCCCGCTCCGACCGCGCTGACATAGCCGACGTCCAATGGCATTCCAGAACTCCAGATTCCCTGGCGCCGATATAGCGGTGCAAACCCGTGTTCGCCAATCACCATCGTGTGGCATTTGGCTACAGATACGGTCCGGCGGACGAATTGTTGGCGGCCAATCCCAAGTTGACCAAGCCGGGGAAGAAATGTCCCTCGCCGAGCGTTCACACAGCGAAGCCGCGATTTCTGCGCGCTTCGTCGGATCACCAGGGAGATTTCCATGAAAACGATCACCGTCGGCCTGGCCGCCCTTCTGCTCAGCACCGCCGCATCCTTCGCCGCCGAAGCGTGGAAGGAAGCCGAAGTCGGTGGCACCAAGATCTACACCGATGCCAATGGCATGACGCTCTATACCTATGACAAGGACGAGAAGGGCAAGACCAACTGCTACGACAAATGCGCCACCAACTGGCCGCCGCTGAAGGCCGAGGACGGCGCTAAGGCGGACGACGAATGGACCATCGTCGACCGCACCGACGGCACCAAGATGTGGGCCTATGACGGCAAGCCGGTCTACACCTTCATCAAGGACAAGAAGGCCGGTGACATCACGGGCGACGGCGTCGGCGAAGTCTGGCACATCGTCAAGGCCGACTGATCGTCCGAACCTCTATCCCGCACCCCATCGGCGGGACTCGGCTGGCCGCCGGCTCCAAGCGACCCGGCGACCAGTTCGGCATTTACGCGCAGCACGAACTGGTCGCGGCGCCTTTCCCGGTGGCTCGAAACACGAACCGTCCCAGACAAAAATTTTGTGATCTTCTCCATACACTCTAAGAGTGTATTGCGGCACACGCCTCCGCATTTTGGCCGCTTGCCCTTGACCGATCGCAAAAGCGCGGCCATGTGAGCGACCAATTGAATGCGTCACGCAGCGGAATTCTTCTGCCGCCCCACAGCTGATATGAGACCTCATGGACGTCGTCGTCGTCGAATCGCCGGCCAAGGCAAAGACAATCAACAAGTATCTCGGCAAGAACTTCAAGGTTCTGGCCTCGTTCGGCCATGTCCGCGATCTGCCGGCCAAGGATGGTTCGGTGCGTCCCGACGAGGATTTCGCCATGTCCTGGGCGGTCGACACCGCGTCCGGAAAGCGTCTCACCGACATAGCCAACGCGGTCAAGGATGCCGATGGCCTGATCCTCGCCACCGATCCGGATCGCGAGGGCGAAGCCATTTCCTGGCACGTGCTGGAGGTGCTCAAGCAGAAGCGCGTGTTGAAGGACAAGCCGGTCAGCCGCGTCGTCTTCAATGCCATCACCAAGTCGTCGGTGCTGGAAGCGATGGCCAATCCGCGCCAGATCGATGCGCCATTGGTCGATGCCTATCTGGCTCGCCGCGCACTCGATTATCTCGTCGGCTTCACGCTGTCGCCGGTGCTGTGGCGCAAATTGCCGGGCGCCCGTTCCGCCGGCCGCGTCCAGTCGGTGGCGCTGCGCCTGGTCTGCGACCGCGAATCCGAAATCGAACGTTTCGTCCGCGAGGAATACTGGCAGATCGCTGCCCTCCTCGGCACGCCACGTAACGACAGCTTCGAGGCGCGGCTGACCGCGTTCGAGCGCAAGAAGCTGCAGAAGCTCGACATCGCCAGCAAGGCGCAGGCCGACGATATCAAGGGCATGCTCGAAGGCGCGACCTTCAAGGCTCTGTCGGTGGAAGCCAAGCCGACGCGGCGCAATCCTGGCCCGCCCTTCACCACTTCGACGCTGCAGCAGGCGGCATCGTCGGGCCTCGGCTTTTCGGCGACGCGCACCATGCAGGTGGCGCAGCGCCTCTATGAAGGCATGGAGATCGGCGGCGAGACCACCGGCCTGATCACCTATATGCGAACCGACGGCGTGCAGATGGCGCCGGAGGCGATCGACGCCGCCCGCGACACCATCGCCAAGGAATTCGGCCCAAGATACCTCCCGGAAAAGCCGCGCCAGTACACAGCCAAGGCCAAGAATGCCCAGGAAGCGCACGAGGCGGTCCGCCCGACCGATTTCATGCGCACGCCGGCTTCGGTCAGGCAGTATCTCGATTCCGACCAGCTGCGGCTTTACGAATTGATCTGGAAGCGCGCCATCGCCAGCCAGATGCAGTCGGCCGAGATCGAGCGTACCACGGTCGAAATCGAGGCGGTCAATGGCGCTCGCACCGCGGAGCTTCGCGCCGTCGGTTCCGTCGTTCGCTTCGACGGCTTCATCGCCGCCTACACCGACCAGAAGGACGACGACGCCGAAGACGAGGAAAACCGTCGTCTGCCCGAGATCCGTGCCGGCGAGCAGCTGGCCCGTCAGGCGATCAATGCCACCCAGCACACCACCGAGCCGCCGCCGCGCTACTCCGAGGCGTCGCTGATCAAGAAGCTGGAAGAGCTCGGCATCGGCCGTCCGTCGACCTACACCGCGATCCTGAAGACGTTGGAAGACCGTGACTACGTCACCATCGACAAGCGCCGGCTGGTGCCGCAGGCCAAGGGCCGGCTGCTGTCGGCTTTCCTCGAAAGCTTCTTCGAGCGCTATGTCGAATATGACTTCACGGCCTCACTCGAGGAAAAACTTGACGAGATTTCCGACGGCAAGCTCGCCTGGAAGGACGTGCTGCGCGACTTCTGGAAAGATTTTTCCGGCGCCGTCGCCGACATCAAGGAACTGCGCGTTACCGACGTGCTCGATGCGCTGAACGAGGAACTGGCGCCGCTGGTGTTCCCCGCGCGGGAGGATGGCTCGAATCCCCGCATTTGCCCAAAATGCGGCTCCGGCAATCTGTCGCTGAAACTCGGCAAGTTCGGCGCCTTCGTCGGCTGCTCCAATTATCCGGAATGTTCCTTTACCCGCCAGCTCGGCGATGCCGCCAACCCGAATGGCGAGAATGGCGGCGGCGAGGACGGCACCAAGGTGCTCGGCAACGATCCCTACACGGCAGAGGAAATCACGCTGCGCTCAGGCCGCTTCGGTCCTTATATCCAGCGCGGCGACGGCAAGGAAGCCAAGCGGTCCAGCCTGCCCAAGGGCTGGACGCCCGACTCGATCGACCATGAAAAGGCCTTGGCGCTGCTGTCGCTGCCGCGCGATATCGGCAAGCATCCTGAATCCGGCAAGATGATCTCCGCCGGGCTTGGCCGCTATGGTCCATTCGTTTTGCATGATGGCACCTATGCCAATGTCGACAGCATAGAGGATGTGTTCTCGATCGGCCTCAACCGCGCTGTCACCGTGATCGCCGAGAAGCAGCTGAAGGGCAAGGGCGGCCGCAATGGCGGCACTGCGGCGGCGCTGAAGGAACTCGGCGACCATCCCGATGGCGGCGGCAAGATCGTCGTGCGCGATGGCAAATACGGGCCCTATGTCAACTACGGCAAGGTCAACGCGACACTGCCCAAGGGCAAGGATCCGCAGTCGGTGACCGTCGAGGACGCGGTGGCGCTGATTGCCGAGAAGGAAGCCAAGGGCGGCGGCAAGAAGCCGTTCCGCAAGGCGGCAGCCGCCAGGGCCCCCACAGCCAAGAAAACCACTGCCAAAACAACCACTGGCAAGAAAACCACAGCCAAGAAGTCGGCGACCAAGAAGCCGGCGGCGAAGAAAAAGGGATAGCAGCGTGGCGCGCAGGATCACCGGTAGAAGCCACGGCGATCCGCGCACCGCCGACACGAGGGCCAAAGTCAAGGACGACTACAGGCCCTCGCGTGACGAAATCCTGCGCTACATCGCCGAGAACCCCGACCGCGCGGGAAAACGCGACATCGCAAAGGCGTTTGCCTTGCGCGGCGACGACCGCATCTGGCTGAAGGACATTCTGCGCGACCTGCAGGACGAAGGCATCCTGACCAAGGAGCGCAAGCGGCTGGCCCGTGTCGGCGCCCTGCCCCATGTCGCCGTGCTCGACATTTTCGGCCGCGACGGCGACGGTATTCTGCTGGCGCATCCGGCGGAGGCCGTCGGCACCGGCGAACCGCCGGTGATCTCGATCCGCGTCTCCCGCGGCGGCAATGGCCCGCAGCCTGGCATTGGCGACCGTGTGCTGGCCAAGACCTTCCCGACCGACGAGGCGACCGGGCCTGCCTATACGGGCCGCGTAATGAAGATTTTCGAGAAGCGGACAGATGCCGTGCTGGGCGTCTTCCGGATCCTGAGGGACGGCACCTTCCGCATCGAGCCGGTCGAACGTCGCCAGCCCGAACTGATCGTCGACAAGGAATTCCAGAACGGCGCCAGGAACGGCGACCTTGTCGAGGTCGAGCCCGCGCGGGCCTCCCGGTATGGTTTGCCGCGCGCAAAAGTGCTGGCGGTGCTGGGCTCGCTGACCAGCGAAAAGGCGGTCTCGATGATCGCCATCCACGCGCACGACATTCCGCATATCTTCCCGGCCGACGTCATCGCCGAATCCGAGGCGGTAAAACCGGCGACGCTTGCTCACCGCGAGGACTGGCGCGACCTGCCGCTGGTGACCATCGACCCGGCCGACGCCAAGGACCATGACGACGCCGTCTTCGCCACGCCCGACCTCGACGAGAAGAACCCCGGCGGCGTGATCGCCACGGTGGCGATCGCCGATGTTGCAGCCTATGTCCGCTATGGCACCGCACTCGATCGCGAGGCGCTGAAACGCGGCAATTCTGTCTATTTCCCCGACCGCGTCGTGCCGATGCTGCCAGAGCGCATCTCCAACGACCTGTGCTCGCTGCGCGAAGGCCAGGACCGTCCCGCGCTTGCCGTGCGCATGATTTTTGCCGCCGATGGCCGCAAGCTGCGTCACACCTTCCACCGCGTCATGATGAAATCGGCGGCAAAGCTCGCCTATCCGCAGGCCCAGGCCGCGATAGACGGCCTTCCTGACGACAAGACCGGCCCGATCCTCGATACGGTGCTGAAGCCGCTGTGGGACGCCTACGCCATCCTCAAGCGCGGCCGCGATGGCCGCCAGCCGCTCGAGCTTGATCTGCCGGAGCGCAAGATCCTGCTCAAGCCGGACGGCACCGTCGACCGCGTCATCGTCCCGGAGCGGCTCGACGCCCACAAGCTGATCGAAGAATTCATGATCCAGGCCAATGTCGCCGCCGCCGAAACGCTGGAAGCGAAGAAGCAGGCGCTGGTCTACCGCGTCCACGATGCGCCGTCGCTGGCCAAGCAGGAATCGCTGCGCGAGTTCCTGCAGACGCTCGGCCTGTCGCTGGCGCGTGGCGCGCAGATGCGGCCCGCCCAGTTCAACGGCATTCTCGAGCGCGTGCGTGGCGCCGACAATGAGGGGCTGGTCAACGAAGTGGTGCTGCGCTCGCAGAGTCAGGCCGAATATTCGCCCAAGAACATCGGCCATTTCGGCCTCAACCTGAAGCGCTACGCGCATTTCACCTCGCCGATCCGCCGCTATGCCGATCTGATCGTGCATCGCGGGCTGATTGCCGCACTTGGGCTCGGCCCTGGCGGGCTGACGCAGGACGAAGAGACGCGGCTGGAAGACGTCGCGGTGCTGATCTCCGGCACCGAGCGCCGCGCCATGGCGGCCGAGCGCGACACCGTCGACCGGCTGATCGCTGCCTACCTCGCCGAGCGCATCGACGACCGGTTCGACGCCCGCATTTCGGGCGTCACCAAATCGGGACTATTTGTCCAATTGCCGCAGTTTGGCGCAGATGGCTTCATCCCGGTGTCAAGTCTGGATGGCGATTACTATATATATGACGAAACCGCGCGATCGCTGTTCGGAGAACGCACCGGCAAGGGCTATCAGCTTGCCGACCGCGTCGAGGTTCGCCTGATCGAGGTGGCGCCTATGGCCGGCGCGATGCGTTTCGAGATGCTGACCGACCCGAAGCCCCTGCCCGGCTCCAAACGGTCGTTTCACAAGGCAAAAGGCCGCGCCCGCGCGTCGCAATCGCGCCCGGGGTCGCGCGGCAGGAGACGATAATGGCAAGCGAAATGGGAATCCAGAAGCAGGTTTTCGGCGGCGAACATCATTCGGGCCGAGTCGCCCGCCCGCTGTGGACGGCGATGAAGCGCGGCGCCCTTGGCCGCTGCCCGCATTGCGGCGAAGGCAGGTTGTTCGCCGGCTTCACCAAAAGTGTCGACAAATGCGCCGTGTGCGGTGAGGAGTTCCACCACCACCGCGCCGACGACCTGCCCGCTTATCTCGTCATCGTCATTGTCGGCCACATCGTTCTCGGCGCCTTCATGGGCGTTGAGGCGACCTCGACGCTCTCCATGTGGCAGCACATCGCCATTTGGGTGCCGTTGACCATCGTGCTGTCGGTCGCTCTGCTGCAACCGGTCAAGGGCGCCGTCATCGGACTGCAATGGGCGCTCTATATGCACGGCTTCGGCGGCGAAAAAGACGGCACCGAGCCGCATCCCGGAACCTAGTTTGCGTCAGGGCAATGTCGCCTGGCGCAACATGCCGACCGTGAAAGGCCACTTTCGTTTGCCAGAAGTTTCCGCTAGGTCCTGCGCATGGAAGGTATGACCAAGGCGGAAGTCAGCAGGATGGACCGTGGCGCAGCCGCCCACAGCGGCCTGCCCATACGCCCGCGCGATGCCGCCACCCTGATCCTGCTCGACCGCGAGGGCGACGAGATTCTGGTGCTGATGGGCCGGCGCCATGCAGGCCACGCCTTCATGCCCGGCAAGTTCGTCTTTCCCGGCGGCCGCACCGATTCGGCCGACAGCCGCATAGCCGTTGCCACCCCATTGCTCCCGGAGGAAGAAGCCAGGCTGACCGCCGGCGTCGGCCGCATCAGCCCGTCGCGGGCCCGTGCCATCGCGCTCTCGGCCATCCGCGAGACTTATGAGGAAGCCGGCCTGCTCATCGGCCGCAAAGGCTCGTTCGCAACCGACAAGCGCGACTGGCAGGGCTTTGTCGAGCACGGCGTCCAGCCTTCGCTGGCGCCGCTGCGCTTCATCGCCCGCGCCATCACCCCGCCCAATCGCGTGCGTCGTTTCGACACCCGCTTCTTCAGCGCCTGGCGCAGCGATGTCGCCGTGGAACTGCCGGGTGGCGGCCCGACCAATGAGCTGGAAGAACTGGTCTGGCTGCCGCTTGCCAAGGCCAGAGAGGCCGATATCCCCGACATCACCCGAACGATCTTGCAGGAGCTGGAGACGCGGCTTGCCGGCGATCCGCGCCTGCGACCCGGTGGGTCCGTGCCGTTCTACCGGCTTATCCGCAACCGCTTCGTTCGCGAAATTCTTTAGAGCAATTCCAGGAAAAGTGTGACGCGGTTTTCCGTCCGGAATTACGCAATATCAAACAGACAGAGTATTCAGGCATCACATGACGGTCGATACCCAGCAAGAGGGCGACGAGCGCGTACATTGGCTACCGATGATCGCCGCGATCTCGTCGATCAGCGTCGTCGGCATCGCCATAGGCCTCGGCATGCCGCTGCTCAGCGTTATTCTCGAGAGCCGCGGCCACTCGGCATCGATGATCGGCCTCAACACCGCGGTCGCCGGCCTTGCCTCGATCGCCGGCGCCCCGCTGGCCACGCCGCTGGCGATGCGCTTCGGCGTCGCCTGGACGATGATCGCCATGATCGCCGCCGGCGCGCTCGCCTTTGTCGGCTTCCACTTCGCGCCGGACTTCTGGATGTGGTTCCCACTACGCGTCGTGCTGCACATCGCGCTGACGGTGCTGTTCATCCTGTCGGAATTCTGGATCAGCACCTCGGCGCCGCCGCGCCGGCGCGGCCTGGTGCTCGGCATCTACGCCACAGTGCTGTCGCTCGGCTTCGCCGCCGGGCCATGGATCTTCGCCCATATCGGCAGCACCGGCTTCTTGCCGTTTGGCGTCATCATCGTCCTGGTCGCGCTGGCCGCAATCCCGGTGCTGGCCGCACGGAATGAAAGTCCCACAATCGTGGTTGACGGCGAAACCAGCAACTTCCTGCGCTACATCTGGCTGGTGCCGACAGCGACCGCCGCCGTGCTGGTGTTCGGCGCCGTCGAGACCGGCGGCTTTGCGCTGTTCCCCGTCTATGGCAACCGCATCGGCTATTCCGAGGCGGATGCAGCCCTCCTGCTCACCATGATCGGCCTCGGCAACGTGCTGTTGCAGATCCCTATCGGCATGATCAGCGACCGCGTCTCAGACCGCCGCTATCTGCTTTTGGCCTGTGCCACGGTCGGACTTGCCGGCACCATCTTCATGCCGTTCTTCGCCGGCAATTGGCACCTGATGGCGGCGCTTCTGTTTGTCTGGGGCGGCGTGGTGGCCGCCATGTACACGATCGGCCTTGCCCATCTGGGCTCGCAGCTCTCCGGCCATGAACTGGCCTCGGCCAATGCCGCCTTCGTGCTCTGCTACGGCGTCGGCATGGTGCTTGGCCCGCAGGCGATCGGCATCGGCATGGATGCCTTCGGGCCCTCCGGCTTCGGCTGGTCGCTCGGCCTGTTCTTTGCCGCCTATATCGCCTTGGTCAGCGCCAGGCTGGTCCGCAAGATCTGGTAGCCTGTCCGTCGCCAGCCTGCGCAATCCTGACGGGATGTCGCCGCTGCTGACAGAACCGTGTCAGGAGACCTCAGCTAAAAGGGTGTCCCAAAAAACCCGAGTTTGAGGATACGGTGATGATCGACAGCGGCTTTGAAACCACATCTCTGCGCATGACGCTTCTGCTGCTTGTCAGCTTCCAGGCCCCGGCAACCGATGTCGACCGCATCATGGACGCCGTGGTCGCGATCGCGCCGCTGGCAATGGGCAAATACGACCGCAACGCCTATCAAACGGCGCACGGCATCGAACGCTACCGACCGCTGGAAGGTGCAGCCGCCGGCGTCGAAACCGAACTGCGCCGCCGCCCCCGCACCGTCGAGGTCTCGTTCGAGTTGCCCGACGACCAGGTGCTCGCCGCCCGCGTCGTCGAGGCGATTTTCCAGGCGCATTCCTACCAGGAGCCGGTGATCCGCATCCAGCCGATCCTCGCCAGCCGCTCCAAGGGCCTGGACGACCGCGCCAATCCGAATCGCTGGTGGAACACCACCGGGGACTGGAAAAAAGCGCTTCCAGTTAAGGAAGAAGCCTAGAAATCCGGCCCCGCTGAGGGCGAGCAACAGCGACCTTACCTTCTCTCCTTGTGGGGTGAGAAGCGGCCTCGTAGCGGACGAAAAGCCAATTGCTTGGTTTTCGAGATTCGAACGCCCTGAGCCTCAGCCTCCATCGAGCCGGTGATAAAACCGGACAACTCATGTGCTACCTAATCCGGACAACTCATGTGCTTACGACACGGCGGCCGCGCCGGGCTTGACTTTCCGGGCACGTTCTTTATGTGTCGCGCCAAGTTTCCCGCGTCCGGGTGTTTTCCCCCGCTCCAGCGGCCAAAACCCCACGAACATAACGGACTGATACAATGGCCAAAGCCGCAAACATCAAGATCAAGCTTCTGTCGACCGCCGACACCGGTTTCTTCTACGTGACCAGCAAGAACAGCCGTACCAAGACCGACAAGCTGTCGTTCCGCAAATACGACCCGGTCGCCAAGAAGCATGTCGAGTTCAAGGAAACCAAGATCAAGTAATCTGGTTTTCATACGCTCTGTCAAAAGCGCCGCCCCTTCGGGCGGCGTTTTTGATTCAAGGCCCCGAAAAGCCAGAACCCTCCGCTGTTTGGCGCGAAGTGCTCATCTCATTTTTTGGCAAAAAAGGGGGCCGGTCGGCGTATGGCAGCGGTACGAGGAGGCCACTATGTGCCAGCGCCGGCCGGCCGACCCCACGGACCCAGGAGATGCGGCGGACCTGAGCATCATGGGGTATTCGGCGAAGCGATGCGGCTGTCTACCCTCGTGCCCGCATCGCCCTTGTTCTTGCACCGCACATTTGCGCAACAATGTTTGAAAATCAATAGTTTCTTAACCAAGCCTGCCGAATCGCTTGGATTAAGGTAAATTCCTAACCCTGTCCGATTGACTGCATAATCGGTGGCCTAGCCTACGCTGCCTTGGCGACGACCCGGTTGCGGCCGCCACTTTTGGCTTCGTAGAGCGCCACGTCGGCACGTTTCATCAACGCCGCGACCGTGTCCGCGCCCTTCAGAACCGATGACACGCCGACGCTGACCGTGACTTCGATCGCCTTGCCTTCAGGGCCGATGGCAAAGGGCAGCTGGGCGATTTCGGCGCGAATGCGCTCGGCAACCTTCTCCGCCACCGCGCCGTCCGTGTCCGGCATCACAACGACGAATTCCTCGCCGCCGAAGCGGCAGGCAAGGTCGATGCCCCTGACGTTCTTGCGCAGCCGCCTTGCGAACTCGCGCAACACATCGTCGCCGCCATCATGGCCATGCGAGTCATTGACGGTCTTGAAGCGGTCCAGATCGGTGATCATCACAGACAGAGGCCGCCGCCGCGCCACGGCGCGGTCGAACAGCGTCTGCAAATGGCTGTCGAGGTAGCGGCGGTTGTGCAGCCCGGTCAATGCGTCGGTCACCGCCATCTCTATGGTCTGGGTGACGCTGGCGCGCAGCTGGTCATTGTAGCGCTTGCGGCGCACCTGCGTGCGCAGCCGCGCCGTCAGCTCCTGCTGGTCGATCGGCCGCATCAGATAGTCGTTGATGCCGAGTTCGAGGCCTCTGATGATGCGGCCCTCCTCGCCTTCGTCGGCAATCAGGATGATCGGCAGGAAGCGGGTGCGGTCGAGCGAACGCAATTGCGAACACAACCGCAGCGGATCGAAATCGGTAAAACCGGTCGAGATCAGCACGCACTCATAGGGCGCCTCGGCGGCCTGGAAGAAGCCGGCATGCGGATCGGTGGCAATGTCGAGCTCGGCGCTGCCGCGCAGCATGTTCTGGATGCGCTCAACCGACGATTTGCGCTCGTCGATCAACAGCACCTTCGGCGTGGCGTCCTCCGACGCGAAGCTGCGGCTCAACAGCGCCTCGATGCCGATGTTGCGGGTGGTCGATGCGCGCAGCCGCAGCTCGTCGGTCAGCGACTTCAGCCTGACCAGGCTCTTCACCCGCGTCATCAGTTGCAGATCGTTGACCGGCTTGGTGAGAAAGTCGTCGGCGCCTGCCTCGAGGCCGCGCACCCGGTCGGCAACATGGCCCAGCGCGGTCACCATGACCACCGGTATATGCGCGGTCGCCGGATCGCTTTTCAGCCGCTTGCAGACCTCGAACCCGTCCATGCCGGGCATCATCACGTCGAGCAGCACGACATCGACCTTGCCGTTTTCGCAGGCCTCGATCGCGTCCGGCCCGTTGGAGGCCGTCAACACCTCGAAATATTCGGCCAGCAGCCGAACCTCGAGAAGTTTGACATTGGCAGGGATGTCGTCGACGACGAGGATCCGCGCGGTCATGTCACAAGGCTCCGGCTGAAGGCATCAGGCATCACCGAGATAGGATTTGATGGTCTCGATGAAACGCGGCACCGAGATCGGCTTGGAGATGTAGGCCTCGCAACCGCCCTGGCGAATGCGTTCCTCGTCGCCCTTCATGGCGAAGGCGGTGACGGCGATGACCGGAATGGAATGGAGGTCGTCGTCCTCCTTCAGCCATTTCGTCACTTCCAGCCCCGACACTTCGGGCAGCTGGATGTCCATCAGGATCAGGTCGGGCCTGTGCTGGCGCGCCAGATCGAGCGCCTCGAGCCCGTTGCGCGTGCGCACCGTTTCATAACCGCTGGCTTCGATGAGGTCGCGAAAGAGCTTCATATTGAGCTCGTTGTCCTCGACGATCATGACCTTCTTAGGCATCGATTTCCCGTCCCGGCCAGGCTTCTGCCCGAAGCCCTGCCGCTATGCGCCTTTGTCGAAGCACACCAAACCCTCGCTCACTCTTAAGGCAATATGATTGACGAAATGCAAACCCGAAGCGGCAAAAGCCATTCGGATTCCACCTCGAAAACCACATTGGATCGGGGCTGTGGCTTGCCGCAGGCGACGCTTGCGATTACTGCGGAAAAGAGACTCATTTCCGCAACGAGAAAGTAGTGATGGCAAACGCAGCGTCAATGCGCGAGGAAGCGGAAACCATTGCCGTGAAGGCACTGGGCTTCGTCGCCGCCGACCCCGAACTCCTGCCGCGCTTCCTGGCCATCACCGGCATCGAGGCGTCCGCCATCCGCCGCGCCGCGGCCGAACCGGGATTCCTTGCCGGCGTGCTGCAGTTCATCCTCGCCCACGAGCCGACCTTGCTGCGCTTTGCTGAGGAAACCGACACTCCGCCGGCCTCAGTCGGCAAGGCGTTGCGCGCGCTGCCTCTTGGCGGCGACGACCATGAGCATTCGATATGAGCGACGATCCCGAGACGGCACGCCAGATCGCCGAACTTGCAGCCGACGACCGGCCTCTGCTGATCCTCGATGTCGACGATGTTGTGCTCGAATTCATCCGGCCGTTTCCGCATTTCCTGAAATCGCGCGGCTTCGGCCTGACGCTGGCCTCCTTCCGCCTCACCGGCAACATTGCCGAAACGGCGAGCGGCCGGCTGATCGAACAGCCGGAGGTGACGGCACTTCTCGGAGATTTCTTCGATACGCAGGCCGACTGGCAGAGCGTTACCGACGGTGCCGAACAAGCGCTTGCCAGCCTCAGCGACCGCGTCGAGATCGTCCTTTTGACCGCCATGCCGCACCGGCATCGCGCCGCCCGCCGCGCCCATCTCGATGCGCTCGGTCTGCCCTATCCGCTATTGACCACCGAAATGGCCAAGGGACCAGCGGTGGCCAAATTGCGTGGTAGCAGAGGCCGGCCGGTAGCCTTTGTCGACGACCAGCCCGCCAACCTCATCTCGGCACGCAACTCGGTTGCCGACGCCCATCTCTTCCACCTGATGGCCGACAATTCGCTGCGCGCCTTCCTGCCGCCGGTGCCGGACGACATCATCTCCGTCGAGGACTGGCACGAGGCCGCGCCAAAGATTGCTAGCGCGCTGGGACTCTGAGTTAGCCGCCCCCGAGGTCAGTGCTCAAGGCTTCGTTGCTGTCCCAGGGATCGCATCCGGATCGGCGTTGTCTTCCCCGACCGGATCAGGCCCCTTCAGCATCGCGCCGTTGACCGTCACCGACCCATCATGCCTGGCGTTGATCACCCATTCGATACGGCCGTCCGGCAGCGTCTTGGCGAATCCCTTAATCGCAAGCGCCCCTGTGAAAGCCTGCGAGGCCTCCGGGTCAGATTTAGCCGCCGCCTGCAAGGTTTCAACGATCTTGTCGTAGCCGGTTACGTTGACGGTCACGCTCGCATCCGGCTTCTTGCCGGGGAACGTCATTTCGCCCTCCATGGCGACCTCGATGTCGCCGTTCTTCACCGTGCTGTGCCCGAGAACGAATTTTGGTATCTTGGCCAGGAAATTGGCGGAAATCTCGTCGCCGAAATCTGGCGGCAGCGGTGGATCCTTGCTGAAATCGAGGGTGTCGATGGTTTTCCTGGCCATACTGTCGAGATCGATGTTGGCGCCGCCGAAATTCAGGTCGAGATCCGTCGGCAGCAACGCAACGGTCCAACTGGGCAGCATCTGCTGCGGTATTGTCAGGCCGGAAACCTTGAATGCGTAGCTGATCTTGCCGTCCTTGCTGATGCCGTCCATGCCGACAACGGTGTTCAGCTGCGCCGCGCCGAAATTGCCGGCATATGTTTCAATGGCAAGGTTTTTGAATGCGTAGGTCCCATCGATCCGTTCCCATAGCGGCAGCGCACCGAGCAGAAGCGTTTTGAACTCTGCTTGATCGGCCTTCAGCCGGGCCTCGTCCTCATGGGCGACGGCGAACGCCAAAAGATCCAGAAGCGGCTTGGTCTGAATGGCCTTAGCGGTCACGTTCACAGCGAGCTCCGGTGCCCGGAGCGCTGCGATTGACCGGTCATCGATTTTGACCGTTTCGACGAAGTCCGCCATCGCCTGTGTGAAATTAAGATCGACGCCGCCGTTGGCCGACTTCCTGGCGTCAATTTTGGAAGAGCCCAGCCCCACGCTCAAATCGGTCAATTGACTGACTTGGCGCGACGTCATCGTCATGCCCGCAATCGAACTGGTGCCGCTGGTAAATGCCGCCAGTTCCGGGTCATAGACGCCCGTGAACTTGCCATCCTTGACAACGATTTGCCCGGTGTTCAGGCCATTTGGGCCATTTACCTCGATGGACCCAGTCGTAGAGAAATCCGAGGCGACATCCCAGCCTCCGTCGCTGCGCGGTTTGACCCGCAGCGTGACGGGCGGGAAATCGAACCGCTTCAGATCCTGCTTCGGCATCTTCGCCACAAGCGCCTTCACATCGAAGGTGATCTTGTAGGCACCCTCCTCGGCTGAGATCTTCAAAATGCCTTCATTGAGCGCCTGTTTGCCGACATAGCGAGAGAGCTCATCGGAAAGTTGCTTGGCACCTTGGGCATCGACAGCCTGGCCAAAGGCAGGAGCGCTGAGGGCGAGAAGGAAAGCAAGCGGCAAGACACGGTTCACAAAATTCTCCATTTGACCAAAAAGGAACGCTTCGTTCGTCTGCTATGACACCAACCTACAGCTTCCACAGGACATCAACAAACGCCGACGGGTAATTGACTACAACACCAGCCGCATCAGCGGCCGTCCGGCCTTGCGTTCGACAAGCCGCTCGAAGCCGGCCTTTTCAAACACACGCGACGAGCCGACGAACAGCCCGATCGAACGCGAATCGCGCGACACGTCGATCGGACACGCCTCGACCAGCCGCGCCTTGTTCTGGCGGGCAAAAGCGATGCCGCCCTCGACCAGGCGGTGGCTGACGCCCCGGCCGCGCGCGCTGGCGCGGATGAAGAAGCAGGAGATGGCCCAGACGCCGGGATCTACGGCGTCGGTTGGATCGACCGGCGCCGAGCCCCGGCCCCGATTGTTCCATTCGGGCACGTCGGCGCGTGGACCGATCTGCATCCAGCCGACCGCCTGGCCGTCCTCGAAGGCCAAAAGCCCCGGCGGCGGCCCGGCCTCGATACGCGCCTTGATATGATCCTTGTTGCGCTGCTTGTCGCTGGCCCGTCGGACCGCCGGCGCCATCCGGAAATGCGTGCACCAGCAGCCGTAACAGGCGCCCTGCTTGCCGAAAAGATCCTCGAAATCCGCCCATAGGTCAGGCGCCAGCGGCGCTATGGTGGTGCTCATGAGTTCTCTCCCGGCTAACCGCTTGTGGCGGCTTCCGTCCTGACGTACCATTGCATCTGTTCTCTTTATGTTCGCAGCGATGGCGGCCCCTGTCAACAATCCCGAGCACGGTTTTTGCCGCGACTGCCTGACCTTTCAGCGCAGCGATACCAGGCGCTGTGAGCGTTGCGGCAGCCCTCGACTCACCCGCCATCCCGAGCTCTACCAGCTGCATCTGGCGCATATCGATTGCGACGCCTTCTATGCGGCGATCGAAAAGCGCGACAATCCGGCGCTGAAGGACAAGCCGCTGATCATCGGCGGCGGCAAGCGCGGCGTCGTTTCCACCGCCTGCTACATCGCCCGCATCCAGGGGGTGCGCTCGGCAATGCCGATGTTCAAGGCGCTCGAAGCCTGTCCGGAAGCGGTCGTCATCCCGCCCAATATGGAGAAATACGTCCGCGTCGGCCGCGATGTCCGCGCCTTGATGCAGGCGCTCACGCCGCTGGTCGAACCGCTCTCCATCGATGAGGCGTTTCTCGACCTTGCCGGCACCGAGCGCCTGCACGGCATGCCGCCGGCGGTGGTGCTGGCGCGCTTTGCGCAGACCGTCGAAAAGGAAATCGGCATCACCGTTTCGGCCGGCCTTTCCTACTGCAAGTTCCTGGCCAAGGTTGCCTCCGATTTCCGCAAGCCGCGCGGCTTTTCGGTGATCGGCGAAGCCGAGGCGCTGGGTTTCCTGGCCGAACAGCCAGTGACGTTGATCTGGGGCGTCGGCAAGGCTTTTGCCGCAACGCTCGAACGCGACGGCATCCGCAGCATCGCCCAGTTGCAGCGCATGGAGCGCGCCGATCTTATGCGCCGCTATGGCGTGATGGGCACCCGGCTCTACCATCTCTCGCGCGGCCAGGACGACCGCCGTGTCGATCCCGACCAGGATGCGAAAAGTGTGTCGGCCGAAACCACTTTCGACACCGACATAGCTGAAATGGGCGAACTGGTTCCAGTGCTGAGGGGATTGTCGGAAAAGGTCTCGGCGCGGCTGAAGAAGTCAGGCATTGCCGGGCGCACCGTGGTGCTGAAGCTGAAGACGCAGGATTTCAAGCTGCGTACCCGCAACCGCCAGCTCGGCGACCCGACCCGGCTGGCCGACCGCATTTTCCAGACCGGGCTCGAGCTGTTGCGCAAGGAGGCGGACGGGACAAAGTACCGGCTGCTCGGCATCGGTGTCAGCGATCTCTCGGATGACGAGAAGGCCGATCCGCCCGATCTCGTCGACGTCGGCTCGCGCAAGCGCGCCATGGCCGAAAGCGCCATCGATACGCTGCGCGACAAGTTCGGCAAGAAGGCGGTGGAAACCGGCTACACCTTCGGTAAAGGCCGCAACGCCAACCCGCCGGAGCCGATCGAGGAGTGAGACGGCTTAGATACGCTTGAGATCGATGCGGCTCGTCACCACGTTCTTGCCGGTTTTCGGATCGACGTCGGTAACGGTCAACCGCATTCCGTAGCCGCTGGTTTTCTCCACCGTCAACCGCGCCTTGCGATCGCCATTGACCTCCGCCGCCCAGCGAATGCCGCGACTGATCGCGTTCCCGGAACGGCTGCCGGCGAGCTGTGCCGGCCCGGTGCGCGACCCGACATAGACGCCAGTATACTTCGCCCCGCGGGCCTTCAGATTGGCGCTGATGGCGCGCGTCACCACGACAAGACCACGGCAATTGCCGTCAAGCGACAATGAACTCGAGGTCGCGTCGGAATTGAAGGTGCAGGACACATTCACCGTCGGTGCGTCGGTGGTGACCTTGACTGTCCCCTTGCCGGAGAAATTCCCTTGCAAGGAGCTGAGAAAATTCGCCTCGTCGGCATCGGCCGTGGCGCTTGCAGTTAGCAGGCAGCCGGCTAGCAGAAACCGCGCGAATGATTTCATCGGAATCTCTCCCCCGTTGATGTTGAAGAAACGATGCGTCCAGCAATTGGCCAATACCGGGAACCAACGCCTGCCGTTGCGTCAGGTTCCACTTCCAGCATGGCTGCAACGGGTCTGGCCCAGTCGAATGCGTCGCCTAACGGTTGCGATGGAAGTCCCGGCTTGCGACATAGCGCCTATGGCACCTTCCCCATCGATCCCCAAAGCCGCGTTC
Source organism: Mesorhizobium sp. M0001 (assembly GCF_040324255.1). Classification (NCBI taxonomy): domain Bacteria; kingdom Pseudomonadati; phylum Pseudomonadota; class Alphaproteobacteria; order Hyphomicrobiales; family Phyllobacteriaceae; genus Mesorhizobium; species Mesorhizobium sp. M0001. The sequence goes on along the minus strand of NZ_JAMYVS010000001.1, from coordinate 890,877 downwards.
TGGATGGCGCTGTCGATCGCCTCGTTTCTGGCGATGTCAGTCGCCGGCCGCGCAACCACCGCCGAGCTCAACGTCTTCCAGGTGCTGGAACTGCGCTCGGTGATCGGCTTCTTCATCCTGTTGCCGCTGGTGATGATGAGCGGCGGATTCGCTGCAATGCGCACGCAGCGCCCGTTGGCCCATATCGCTCGCAATGTCATCCACTATACGGGCCAGGCCGCATGGCTCTATGCGCTGACGCTGATCCCGCTTGCGGTGCTCATATCGATCGAATTCACCACGCCGATCTGGACCGCGATCCTGGCGGTGACCTTTCTTGGCGAAAGGCTCTCCCGCCCAAAAATTGCGGCGGTCGTGCTTGGCCTGATCGGCGTGGTGGTCATCGTTCGCCCCGGCGTCGGCTCCATGGATCCGGGTCACCTCGTCGTTCTCGGCGCGGCCGTGTGCTTTGGCGTATCGGTGGTGTTGGTCAAGTCGCTGACCCGCACGGACAGCGTCGTGCGCATCATCTTCTGGATGCTGATCATCCAGTCGGTGGTCGGCCTGATCCCGGCGCTTTACGAATGGCGCAACCCACCGCTCGAACTCTGGCCATGGATCCTGCTGATTGCCTTCACCGGCATGTCGTCGCATTTCTGCATGGCGCGCGCCCTCACCTATGCCGACGCTACGGTGATTTCACCGATGGATTTCCTGCGCGTGCCGCTGTCGGCGCTGATCGGCTGGCTGCTCTACAGCGAACAGATCGACATCTTTACAGCCGGCGGCGCCCTGCTGATCCTGATGGGCAACCTGCTCAACCTGCAGCGCAAGGCCCCAAAGCCGGCCGAGGTCGCGGCCTCGTAGCGGTCGGTCAATTCCCCTCATCTGGTATGTTGAGAAGATGCCCGCAGGCCTTGCAGTGCACGGCGTCCGGCTCGTGCCGTTGCAGTCCGCACTGCGGACAGGGAAAGAACACTTTGGCGGGTCGAAAAATCGCCGTCGCCAGTCTGACGAACAGCGAGATGCCGATGATCATGGTGGCGATCGCGGTCAGCTTGCCGGCGATCCCCGGCAGCACGATGTCGCCGAAACCGGTCGTCGTCACCGTGGCAACGGTGAAATACAGCGCATCAATGTAGTTTTCGAGGCCGGCGCCGGTGCGGAAGAAGAAGGTGTAGACGAAGCCGGTGATGACGAACAGGAACGTCAACAGGTTGATGACCGCGTGGCTCGCCTCGCGCCAGGGCCTTAAGCCACGCATTTCGAAATGCCGCCACAGCGACCCGCTGCGCGACAGCGACCATAGCCGCAGGATGCGCAGGAACGCCAGATTTGCCAACGCCGTCGGCATCAGCAGCGTCAAAAGGATGAAGACATCGACCCAGGATGTCGGCTGTTTCATCAGCCGCAGCATGTCGTTGGAGGCTAACAGCCGGGCAATCAGGTCGGCGGCGACCAGCGCCGCGACGGTATAGTCGAGCCACAGGAATGACGGCTTGTCCTGGAGCACCGGCGTGGCAACGAAGAAGGCGATGATGGCGAGGTCGATGATGACCGCCACCAGTTGAAACCGGAACGCCGCCGGCGTGCGTCCGTGATAGAGCTTGCGCAGCCTGTCACGCAGCCGCGCCATCGCTGAGCTTTGCTGCAATCCGTCCTTCTCGGCTGCTTTCATCACCAAGTGCGTAACGGTCCCAGCCGGGGTCGTCTAGAGCATGATACCAAAAAGTGGGTGCCGGTTTGCGGAAAAGATCATGCTCCAACAAAGGGTTAGATCATGATGAGATTTCAACCAAATCTCATCATCATCTAGTGGCCCCGGTAATCGTCAGCCCTCCACCACCTTGCCGTCCGGCCCGACGAGGCGCCAGGCCGAGGCGGTGTCGTAGACGAACCGCTCCTCCGCAATCCGGTCACCACGCCAGCGCTGCAGGGCCACCTCTTCCAGCCGGCGCACGGTGCCGGCCTTGTCGACACGGTCGAAGGTCCAGCGGATGGCGACATTGTCGCCATCGACCAGGAATGTCTGGACAGGATGGGTGTGCATCTTCTCGATCCGGTCGAGTGCTGCCTGTTCATGCGCCATCAGTGTTTCCTTGCCCCGCCGCGGGACGCCAAGATTTTCCTGCATGGTGGCATCGTCATGGTAGAAGTCGGCGATCGCCTTGACATGGCTGCCTTCGACCACCGCCTTGAGGAAGGCTTCGACGCGTTCGCGGCTGGGCATGATTGTGCGTTCCTGTGACGTTTCTGCTCTACGCATGTGGTTCAAAGGAAGGTCAGTTCAACCACGCCCCGCACGCTGGCCCTATCGGCTGCAATGTCAGGCCCAGAGCATCTTTAGGCCGTCATGCACTGGCCGACGTCGATGCGACTGCCGTGTATATCAGCGCAGCCTAGACGAGCTCGACTTCCACCACACCCGGCACCGCGCGCATCGCAGACGCGATCTGCGGCGAGATGCGGTAGCGATTGGGCAATTCGATCTCGATCTCACCTTGCCCGGCTTCCTTGATCAGCACGAAGCTGACCTGGCCCTCGCCCTTTACCGCCAGTTGGCCGGCCAGCATGCCGATCGGAGCCGCATCGCGCACGAAGATGCGCAGCGCCTTCTGGATACGGCTGGCCTCATCCTCCAGCGACTGCACCGTCTGGATGCGCAGATTGACCCCTTCGGGCCTATCCTCGGCCGAAACGGTGATCACCACCGAACGTCCGGGCTCGAGCAGATCGCGATACTGCGCCAACCCTTCCGAAAACAGCACGGCTTCATATTGGCCAGATGTGTCGGAAAAGGCGATGACGCCCATCTTATTGCCGGTTCGGGTCTTGCGCTCCTGCTTGGTGGTGACGGTGCCGGCGAGCCGGCCCGCGGCGGCACCGCGTTTGACCGCAGCCGAGAACTCGCCCCAGTTTTGCACGCGCATCTTCTGCAGGGCCGCCTTGTACTCGTCGAGCGGATGCGCCGAGAGATAGAAGCCGACGACCTGGAATTCACGGTGCAGCCGGTCGGCGGCAAGCCAAGGATCGGTCTGCGGCAAATTGAGCGCCTGCTGCTGCGCGCCGAGCGACGCGCCGAAAATGTCGTGCTGGCCCGAAATGGCATTCTGCTGCGCCAGCGAAGCCAGCCCCATCATCCGTTCGACGCCGGCCATCATCTGGGCGCGGTCGTGGCCGAAGCAGTCGAGCGCGCCGGCCATGATCAGGCTTTCGAAGACGCGCTTGCCGACGATCTTGGGATCGACCCTTTCACAGAAATCGGCGAGATTCTTGAACGGCTTTTCGCCGCGCATGGCGACGATGTGCTCGACCGCAGCGTCGCCGACGCCCTTGAGGGCCGCCAGCGAATAGTAAATGCGGTTCTCGCCGACCTCGAAATTGCGGAAGCTGGTCATCACCGACGGCGCCACCACCTCGATGCCGAGACGCAGCGCATCCTGGCGGAAATCGGCGAGTTTGTCGGTATTGCCCATGTCGAGCGTCATCGACGCCGCCAGGAACTCGACGGGGTAATGCGCCTTGAGATAGGCGGTCTGGTAGGACACGACGGCGTAGGCGGCCGCGTGCGATTTGTTGAAGCCGTAGTCGGCGAACTTGGCCAGAAGGTCGAAGATGAAGTCGGCCTGCGGCTTGCCGACGCCGCGTTCGACCGCACCGGTGACGAAGCGCTCGCGCTGCTTGTCCATTTCGGCGCGGATCTTCTTGCCCATCGCGCGACGCAGCAGATCGGCTTCGCCGAGCGAATAGCCCGACAGTTCCTGCGCGATCTGCATCACCTGTTCCTGGTAGACGATGACGCCTTGCGTCTCCTTCACCAGATGGTCGATCTTGGGATGGATCGATGCCATCTCCTCTTCGCCATGCTTTCTGGCGTTGTAGGTCGGGATGTTCTCCATCGGGCCGGGACGGTAGAGCGCCACCAGCGCGATGATGTCCTCGATGCAGTCGGGCCGCATGCCGATCAGCGCCTTGCGCATGCCGGCACTTTCCACCTGGAACACACCGACCACTTCGCCGCGCGACAGCATGGCGTAGGTTTCAGGATCGTCGAGCGGGATCGTCGCCAGGTCGATCTCGATGCCGCGCCGGCGGATCAGCTTCACCGCCGTCTCCAGCACGGTCAGCGTCTTCAGGCCGAGGAAGTCGAACTTCACCAGCCCGGCCTGTTCGACATATTTCATGTTGAACTGGGTGACCGGCATGTCGGAGCGCGGATCGCGGTACATCGGCACCAGTTCCGACAAGGGCCGGTCGCCGATGACGATGCCGGCGGCGTGCGTCGAAGCGTGGCGGTAGAGCCCTTCCAGCTTTTGCGCCATATCGAGCAGCGTCTGCACGATTGGCTCCTTCTCGGCCTCCTCGGCAAAGCGCGGCTCGTTGGCGATGGCATCCGCCAGCTTGACCGGATTGGCCGGGTTCTGCGGCACCATTTTGGAGAGCTTGTCGACTTGGCCGTAAGGCATTTGCAGCACGCGGCCGACGTCGCGCAGCACCGCGCGCGCCTGCAGCGTACCGAAGGTGATGATTTGTCCCACCTGGTCGCGGCCATATTTCTGCTGGACGTAGCGGATGACCTCTTCGCGCCGGTCCTGGCAGAAGTCGATGTCGAAGTCGGGCATCGACACGCGGTCGGGGTTGAGGAAGCGCTCGAACAGCAGCGAGAAGCGCAGCGGATCGATATCGGTGATGGTGGTGGAATAAGCGACCAGCGATCCCGCGCCAGAACCGCGGCCCGGCCCGACCGGAATGCCTTGCGCCTTCGCCCATTTGATGAAGTCGGCCACGATCAGGAAGTAACCGGGAAATTTCATCTTCTCGATGATGGAGAGCTCGAAATCGAGCCGCTCGCGGTATTGTTCGACCGTGTAGCCGGCGGTGGGTCCATGCGCCGCCAGCCGGGCGTCGAGACCTTCATGGGCCTGCCGGCGCAGTTCATCGGCCTCGGCCTTCAGCGCCACCTCATTGTCGGCCACATCGCCGCCGGTAAAGCGCGGCAGGATCGGGTTGCGGGTCTTGGGATAGTAGGAACAGCGCAGCGCGATCTCGACGGTGTTGTCGATCGCCTCAGGCAGGTCGGCAAACAGCCTTGCCATATCGGCCTGGCTGCGCAGGAAATTGTCCGATGTCAGGCGGCGGCGGTTGTCGGCGGCAACGACCGACCCTTCGGCAATGGCGATCAGCGCATCATGCGCGTCATAGTCGTCGCGGGCGGCGAAGAACGCCTCATTGGTGGCGACCAGCGGCAGATCATGGGTATAGGCAAGATCGACCGATGATTTCTCGATGGCGCGGTCATAGCCGGAAACGCGGTCCAGTTCGACATAGAGCCGGTCGCCGAACAGCGCCTTGAGTGCCAGAAGCCGCGTCTCGGCAAGATCTCGGCGATCCTCCTTCAGCGCCCGGCCGATCGGGCCGCGCGGCCCGCCGCTGAGACAGATCAGGCCATCGCTATGGCCTTCCAGCATTGCTGACGTCAGATGTACGGGCTCGCCCGGCGGCGTCTCCAGATAGACCTGGCTGACCAGCCTGACGAGGTTGCTATAGCCAACCTCGGTGGCGGCGAGCAGCACCACGGCGTTCATCTCCGGCCCGTGGCGGCGGCGGTCGCGCTGTGCGTCACTGGTCTCGCCGGAAAAGGCGAGATCGATCTGGCAGCCGATAATCGGCTGGATGCCTTCCTTCACCGCCTTCTGGGCGAACTCAAGCGCGCCGAACAGATTGTTTGTGTCGGTGACGGCGATTGCCGGGCACTCGTCCTTGACGGCATGACCGACAACGGCGGCGACCTGCAAGGCTCCCTCGAGCAGCGAATACGCCGAATGCACGCGCAGATGGATGAACCGCCGCGCCGGTGCCTCAGGGCGCGCAGCAGCGAGCGCTGCTTCGCGCTTCAGGGGATCGCGTGGAAGTTTGTCATCCGCCATGATGTATCAAATTGCTCGAAGGGCTTTGAGTCGATGGAGATGTATTGTCCCGGACCGGGCGATGCCAGTCCAGCACAAATGACCACCGACCACAGGCTTCCGTACCCAGCCGCACGGCTCAGAGATTGTTCGAAATTCGCTCTGGCGAGTCATATGATGGTGGTTTCGAGAACCGGAGCGCAGCGGCCATTGGTCCGTGAGCACGGGAAGCGCAGAAACCGCCTTCAGATGGCCGCCGGAGTAGAATTTCCAAACAATCTCTAGGCGAACTCCATGATCACCGCATCCACAGCCAGGCTGTCACCCGGCTTGGCGTTGAGCTTCGACACGACAAGATCGCGGTCGGCGCGCAACACGTTTTCCATCTTCATCGCCTCGACCACGGCCAGCGTCTCGCCGGCCTTGACCTCCTGCCCCTCGGCAACCGCGATCGACACCACCAGGCCCGGCATCGGGCAAAGCAGCATCTTGGACGTGTCCGGCGCCACCTTTTCCGGCATCAGCCTTTCCAGTTCAGCCGTTCGCGGCAGCATGGCGCGCGCCGTCACCGACATGCCCTTCCAGGCGATGCGCAGGCCGTTCGGCAGCGGCCTGATCTGCGCCGTGACCTTGCGGGCACCGACAGTGCCGCGCCAGATGAGGTCGCCCGGCCGCCAGTCGGACGCCACGGTCAGCGCTTTGCCGCCATCGACCGACAGATCGATTTCCATCGGAATGGAGATCATGCCCTCGATGATCGAAGCCTGGAGATAGTCGTCGCCGAGCTTCACCACCCAATCGCGCTTGAGTGCGCCCGAATGCGGCGCCAGCCGCCCGCCCAGCCGGTCAAGCCGATCGCGGCGCAGAAGCTCGACCGCGGTGGCGATCGCCGCCAGCACTGCCTTTTCATCGCCATTGGGCACGATCGGCGCGAAGCCGTCAGGATATTCCTCGGCGATGAAGCCCGTCGATATCCGCCCCTCGCGCCAGCGCGGATGCTGCATCAGCGCCGCCAGGAACGGGATGTTGTGCTCGATGCCGTCGACGACGAAACTGTCCAGCGCTTCCGACATGGCATCGATGGCCTCGATACGCGTGGGCGCCCAGGTGCAGAGTTTTGCCACCATCGGATCATAGAACATCGGAATCTCGGAGCCTTCGGTGACGCCGGTGTCGTTGCGGATGACGACATCGCCGAACGTGCCCTCCTCCGGCGGCCGGTAGCGCGTCAACCGGCCGATCGAGGGCAGGAAATTGCGATAGGGATCCTCGGCATAGAGCCGGCTTTCCACCGCCCAGCCGTTCAGCGTGACGTCGCTCTGCTTGATGCCGAGCTTTTCGCCGGCGGCGACGCGGATCATCTGCTCGACCAGGTCGATGCCGGTAACAAGCTCCGTCACCGGATGCTCGACCTGCAATCGTGTATTCATTTCAAGGAAATAGAAGTTCTTTTCAGCATCTACGATGAACTCGACGGTGCCGGCGCTCTGGTAGTCGACCGCCTTGGCTAGCGCCACGGCCTGCTCGCCCATCGCCTTGCGCGTCCTGGCATCGAGGAATGGCGACGGCGCCTCTTCCGCCACCTTCTGGTTCCGACGCTGGATCGAGCATTCGCGCTCGCCGAGATAGAGGGCGGTGCCATGCGCGTCGGCCAGCACCTGGATTTCGATATGACGCGGATCGACGACGAACTTTTCGATGAAGACGCGGTCGTCGCCGAACGAGCTTTTCGCCTCCGAGCGCGCCCGGTCGAAGCCGTCGCGCACTTCCGACTGGCTCCAGGCAATGCGCATGCCTTTACCGCCGCCGCCGGCCGAGGCCTTGATCATCACGGGATAACCGATCTCGCCGGCGATCTTTTCGGCATGGTCGGCATTTTCGATGACACCAAGCCAGCCGGGAACCGTCGACACCTCAGCGGCCTTGGCGAACTTCTTCGATTCGATCTTGTCGCCCATCGCCTTGATAGCCTTGGGTTTCGGACCGATGAAGACAATGCCCTCAGCCTCAAGCGCTTCGCAGAAGGCGGCCCGCTCCGACAGAAAACCGTAGCCGGGATGCACGGCCTGCGCGCCCGTCTCCTTGCAGGCAGCGATGATCTTTTCAGGCAGGAGATAGCTTTGCGCGGCAGGCGATGGCCCGATATGCACGGCTTCGTCGGCCATTTCGACGTGCACGGCGTCGCGATCGGCGTCGGAATAGACCGCTACGGTGGCAATCCCCATCCTGCGCGCCGTCTTGATGACGCGGCAAGCAATCTCGCCGCGATTGGCGATCAGGATTTTCGTGAACATCGAAGGCGTTTCCTCGGTCTTTCGTCCTTCTTATGGGCTTCGGCAGCCGGGCTCAAGCACCGCCGGCAGCGCACCCATCAAGACACTCCCGGCCCGCCAGGCCCGTGCCGAGAGGCGAAGATCGGGCTCGCCGACGACTGGGCCAAGATTTGCGCCATATTTGGTCGCCAAATCGGGTTGAAACAGTATAAAAACCCTGAAAGCCTGAAGACCAATCGCCTTGGGAGGAATTGCCTGATGAAAACCCGCGCCGCTGTCGCTGTCGCCGCCGGAAAGCCGTTGGTAATCATGGAGGTCGACCTCGACGGACCGCGCGAAGGCGAGGTGCTGGTCGAGATCAAGGCGACCGGCATCTGCCACACCGACGAGTTCACCCTGTCGGGCGCCGATCCCGAAGGCCTGTTTCCGGCAATCCTCGGCCATGAAGGCGCTGGCGTTGTCGTCGATGTCGGCAAGGGCGTCACCTCGGTCAAGAAGGGCGACCACGTCATCCCGCTCTACACGCCGGAATGCCGGCAGTGCCCATCCTGCCTGTCGCGCAAGACCAATTTGTGCACCGCCATCCGCGCCACGCAGGGCCAAGGCTTGATGCCCGATGGCTCCTCGCGCTTCTCGATCGGCAAGGACAAGATCTTCCACTATATGGGCTGCTCGACCTTCTCCAATTTCACCGTTTTGCCCGAGATCGCCGTCGCCAAGGTCAACCCGGACGCGCCCTTCGACAAAATCTGCTACATTGGTTGCGGCGTCACCACCGGCATCGGCGCGGTCATCAACACCGCGAAGGTCGAGCAAGGCGCGACTGCTGTCGTCTTTGGTCTCGGTGGCATCGGCCTCAACGTCATCCAGGGCCTGAAGCTCGCCGGCGCTGACATGATCATCGGTGTCGACCTCAACAACGACAAGAAGGCATGGGGCGAGCGCTTCGGCATGACGCATTTCGTCAATCCGAAGGAGATCGACGGCGACATCGTTCCTCACCTCGTCAACTTGACCAAGCGCGGCGCCGACCAGATCGGCGGCGCCGACTACACATTCGACTGCACCGGCAACACCAAGGTGATGCGCCAGGCGCTGGAAGCCTCGCATCGCGGCTGGGGCAAGTCGGTCGTCATCGGCGTGGCCGGCGCCGGCCAGGAGATTTCGACCCGGCCGTTCCAGCTGGTCACCGGCCGCACCTGGATGGGCACCGCCTTCGGCGGCGCACGCGGCCGCACCGACGTGCCAAAAATCGTCGACTGGTACATGGACGGCAAGATACAGATCGACCCGATGATCACCCATTTGCTGAAGCTTGAGGACATCAACAAGGGCTTCGACCTCATGCATGAGGGCAAGTCGATCAGGAGCGTCGTCGTTTATTGAGGAGAAGAAGCCGCCGACCGAAGGGCCAGCGACTGAAGTTGCACGGGTTCAACAAGGGAGGAATAAAATGCCTGAAAAACTGCATCCCAAAATCGACAATGGCTTGCCAAAGGAGAGCGCAAGCTTTGCCGGCGGCACGCTTGTCTGCGCCTGCACCAGCAAGCCGGTGAAGGTGAAGGTCAAGGGCCAGATCGCGCACAACCATGCCTGCGGCTGCACCAAATGCTGGAAGCCTGACGGCGCGGTGTTCTCGGTCGTGGCGGTCGCCGGCACGGGCGACGTCACTGTCACCGAGAATGGCGACAAGCTGAAAGTGGTCGATCCCTCGGCACTCATCCAGCGTCACGCCTGCACCGGCTGCGGCGTCCACATGCACGGGCCGGTCGAGCGCGACCATCCGTTCAAGGGCCTGTCCTTCATCCATCCCGAACGCTTCGAGGAAGACGGCTGGTCGCCGCCAGGCTTCACCGCCTTCGTGTCGTCGATCATCGAATCCGGTGTTGCCCCCAAGCGCATGGACGGCATTCGCGGCCAGTTGAAGTCGATCGGGCTTGAACCCTATGACTGCCTCAACCCCGGCTTGATGGACTATATCGCCACCTGGACGGCGAAGAAGTCGGGCGCACTACCGGCCTGACAGTACGAGATTTCTGCCATGGGGCCGGGTAACATGCCGGCCCCATGTTCGTTTGGAGAGACAATGCCCGCACCCGCTATCTACGTAGACGCCGACGCCTGCCCGGTGAAAGCCGAGGTCGAGAAGGTCGCCGAGCGCCATGGCGTGGTCGTCACCTACGTCTCCAATGGCGGGCTGCGTCCGTCGCGCGATCCTATGATCCGCAACGTCGTCGTCTCTAAAAGCGCCGATGCCGCTGACGATTGGATCGTCGAGAACGCAAAACCCAACGACATCGTGATCACCGCCGACATCCCGCTTGCCGCTCGCACCGTGGCGCTCGGCGCGCATGTGCTTGGGCCAACCGGCCGGCCGTTCACGCCGGAGACCATCGGCATGGCGGTTGCAATGCGCGATTTGAAGCAGCATCTGCGCGAAACCGGCGAGAGCAAGGGCTACAATGCCAGCTTTGCGCCACAGCATCGCTCGCGTTTCCTGGGTGAGCTCGACCGTATCTTGCGGCGGGCTCTGAAATCCGTCACACCCGACCAGACGTGAAGCATCATCCGAGGTCGGGCTATGGCCGACACATCGCCGAATAACCCCTTGCAGCGGCACAAGCAGTTCTTTGTGTCGCTAGCCGTCGGTCTGGTCGTATTTGCCGCGGTATTGCCTTTGATTGGATCGCTCCCCGTCTCCACGCGGCTTGCTTATTCGATTTCGATTGCCGCCGATGCGTTCTTCGTCGTCTTCATCGCGCTCGTCATCGCCAAGATGCCGCTGCTGTCCGGCCGCTATCTCAGCAAGAACGCGCGCGAACTGGACCTCCCAGTGCTGGGCATCTTTGCCATCACGCTCGGCATCGTCGCCATGGCCATCGTCCTGCTGTTCCTTTTGATCAATCACAAGGATCGCGACCCCATCGAACTCGGCTTCGCCATGCTGTCGATCCCGCTTGGCTGGTTCACCATCCATGCCATGGCCGCCCTCCACTATGCGCATGTCTACTGGATGGACGGCGACGCGATCGATGCCGAAACCAAGAAGAAGATACCGGTCGGCGGCCTCGATTTTCCCGGCAGCAAACGGCCGGATGGTTGGGACTTTCTCTATTTCGCGACGGTGATCGGCATGACCGCGCAGACCGCCGACACGGCGATCACGACCTCGCATATGCGCCGCGTGGTGCTTGTCCATTCGATCCTGTCGTTCTTCTTCAACACCGTCATCGTCGCCGCCGTCGTCAATCTCGCGGTCAGCCTCGGCAATTGAGTATCCGTGCCCGCGATAAACCCGTGCCCGTAATAAAAACGTGATCGCATGAAACATCGCTTTCGATAGCGACGTATTGGGAGGACAAGGACGAGCGCGGCCGTCCCAGGATCGCGCAGCCGGAAGGCGAGGAAAAGATGGAAGCCATTGCCATGAGTCAGCCCGGCGCAGGCGCCAATGCCGCCGGACCGAAGGATACGACGCTGATCTACCGGCAATCGCGCTGGACCCGCCTGACGCACTGGCTGTGGGCGATCTCGCTGTTCTTCATGCTTTTGTCCGGCCTGCAGATCTTCAATGCCCGGCCGCAGCTCTACATCGGCAAGCAATCCGGCTTCGAGTACAACAACACCGTCTTTGCCATCGGCGCCGAAAACACCGCCACCGGCCCGCGCGGCTATACCGAAATCTTCGGCCATCGCTTCGACACCACAGGCGTGCTCGGCTGGTCTGGCCCGGCCGGGCAGCAAACGTCGCGTGCCTTCCCGTCCTGGGCGACAATCCCGTCCTATTACGATCTCGGCACCGCCCGCGTCGTGCATTTCTTCTTCGCCTGGATACTGACAACCACCTTGGTCGTCTGGCTGGTCGCCAGCCTGGTCAACGGCCATCTGCGCCGCGATCTGGCGCCGCGCCTTGACGATCTCAAGCGGCTGCCGCAGGACATCATCGAGCACGCCAAGCTCAGGTTCCACCACACACGCGAATACAACACGCTGCAGAAAATGGCCTATGGCGGCGTACTGTTCGTGCTGTTGCCACTCATTATCATCACCGGCCTTGCCATGTCGCCGAGCATGAACTCGGTGCTGCCCTGGCTCAACGAACTGCTCGGCGGAAGGCAGACGGCGCGCACCATCCATTTCACGGTGATGGTGCTGCTGGTCGGCTTTTTCATCGTCCATATGCTGATGATCCTCGCCGCCGGCCCGATCAACGAACTGCGCTCGATCATCACCGGCTGGTACCGCACCGATCCGCCAAGGCATGGCGACACCGAGAGGAGTGCGTGAGATGGCCAAATTCCAGATCAGCCGCCGAAAGTTCCTGACGGGTGCCGGCCTCGGCGTTTCCGGCATCATGTTGTCGGGCTGCGATGCCTTCGACAGCCAGCTCGGCATGGGCGATCGCCTGCGCAGTTTCCTCGAAAACGCCAATGGCCTGACCTACCGCGCGCAACGCTGGCTTGCCGGCCGCGATGCTCTGGCGCCGGAATTCACCGAGGCCGACATCCGCCAGCCGCAGCGGCCGAACGGCGTCACCGCGCCCGAGGATGACACCTACAAGGGCCTGCTCGCCAACAATTTCGCCGACTGGCGGCTGGAGGTAACGGGCCTGGTCGAAAAGCCGCTGTCGCTCAGCCGCGAGCAGTTGGAGAACATGCCGAGCCGCACGCAGATCACGCGCCACGACTGTGTCGAAGGCTGGAGCTGCATCGCCAAATGGACCGGCACCCCGCTGTCGCTGGTGCTCGACCAGGCTGTGGTCAAGCCGCAGGCCCGCTATGTCATGTTCCACTGCCTCGACACGATCGATCGTAGCCTCTCCGGGGAAATTAAATATTATGGCACCATCGACCTGATCGATGCCCGCCACCCGCAGACGATCCTCGCCTACGGCCTCAACGGCAAGCCGCTGCCGGTCGAAAACGGCGCGCCGCTGCGCGTGCGCGTCGAACGACAGCTCGGCTACAAGATGCCAAAGTATCTCTACAAGATCGAGCTCGTCGACAGTTTTGCCAATATCGGCGGCGGCCGCGGCGGCTATTGGGAAGACAATGGCTATGACTGGTATGGCGGGATTTGATAGGCCTCGCATTCTGACCGAGCACGATCTGACTCCGACCGAACCGAGCTTGCCTGAAGGAAGCCGGTTTCGAGCGCGTGGCCGAACTTGGCGATTGGCCTGAAGACACTCCAATATCGTCCTCTGCAAAACGGTCGCAGAAAACGGCGCGGCTTAAGCAACCTTGTCGAGCATCGGCTTGAGCGCCGGATGTATCTCCGGCGACGCGTGTATGATCAGCGCCAGCAGGGCGCGTTCGTTCTCATGCAGCGGGCGGTCGGTGCCGATGCGATCGGCCAGCCATTTCGCCTCGCTGGCGTCGATCGACTCGGCGCGGCGCGCGAGTGCCTCGGCGGCACGGTTATTCGATTCCCATTCGGCCTCGATGTCGCCGGGCGAACGATAGGCTTCCATGATGCCGGCCAGTCCGCCCGAGACCATGCGGCTGAAGAAGCCGCCGATCTCGGGCTCCGCCTGGTCCAAGAAACTGTCACGGCGCAGCGCCACATCGCGCGTCGGCGCTTCGTAGCCGGCCGAACACATGACGAAATTGGCGAGCGCCTTGACGAACAGGTCGTTCCAGGACGGGTCGTTGTGGGCCGCTGCGGTCTGCTCGTTGATCTGGAACAGCACCTCGGCCTCAACCCGTGTGATGGCGATGTTACCGTCGCCGCCATAGGCATGGAGAATGCGGCGCAACAGATCGACCTCGGCCTTGGCGACCAGCCCGGGAACCAGCGCGCCGCCGAGCATCAGTGGTCCCTTGCCGTCGACCACCGCGTTGGCGACCTGCTCGAGCGCATAGGCGGAGAGCCGGCCGGGCGATGATTTCGCCCTTTCCAGCACATGCACCAGCAGCTCCAGTTCGGTCACACTGTCGACCATTCCGTCGCGCGAGATGGTCTGTATCAGCCAACCGGCATTGTCTTCAGAGATATAGCCTGCCGGCTTTTCCTGGTGGACGATGTAGTCGGTAACGGCCTCGACGAAGAACTCAGGCCATTGCGGGCATTTGTCCGTCGCTGTCGCATCGAGCGCGAACAGTGCTTCAGCCTCGCCGCGCGTCACCACGCCGTCGGCGAACACTTCGCGACGCAGCATGACGACATCTTCCGCCGTGATGCGGTCCTTCGAGGCCAGCCCCGCCACCGGCGCGCTGCCGATCCGTTCGCCCATTCTGTCAATCCCCATCCGCCGTGCCCAACGCAATTGCCGGCCAAATTATCAGCCCTGAATATCGGCATTGTCTTGAAAAACCGGCAAACGGCGTGGTTAGCGAAGACTTGTCAGGAAGATGTCGCTGGCAGGTGACAAGGTGTCGCCGACAAGCTATGGATGGCGCGTCGAGGGCTCAGGGTCTGAGTCCTACCTGTTTGCGGGAGAGAGCAGCGCGAGCTGCCGCCGAAGGGGAAATCGCCCGAAATCTCTCAGGCAAAAGAACCGTAGACGGGAAAGACACTCTGGAAAGTCGGGGCTTGCCCCCGCGCCGAAGGTGTAAGCGTCGCCGACAGAGTTCCGGTTGCGCGAGTCTCTCAGGCTTCAGACAGAGGGGCACGGACTGGTCGCCAGCAGCGGCCGATTGCGTGCGACTCTGGAGATGACATGACGGGCGACGACACCAAACACCTTCCTCTCGAAGATCTGCACACCGCCGCCGGCGCACGCTTTGGCGCCTTTGCGGGCTGGTCTATGCCGCTGATCTATCCGGCCGGCGTGATGAAAGAGCACCTTCACACCCGCGAACATGCCGGCCTGTTCGACATTTCGCATATGAAGCTGTTCGCTGTCAGCGGACCGGGCGCTGCGGCACTGCTCAACCGCGCCAGTCCGCTCGATGCCGGCGCGCTTGAGATTTCACAGTCCAAATATACTTTCTTCCTCAACGAGGCCGCCGGGATCATCGACGATCTGATCGTCACCCGGCTCGACGCCGAGCGCTTCATGGTGGTCGCCAACGCCGGGAATGCGGTCGAGGACGAGAAGCATCTGCGTGCGCTGGCCGCGGACTTCGACGTCAAAGTCGATGCGCTCGACCGCGTCTTCCTGGCGATCCAGGGGCTGGAAGCCTGGGCTGCCTTGTCCCGCGCCGGCATCGAGACCGGCTCACTCTTGTTCATGCATGGCATCGAGCCTAAGCAAAACTGGTTCATGAGCCGCTCCGGCTACACCGGCGAGGACGGCTTCGAGATCGGCCTGCCGGAGGCGGATGCGCGCGCTCTGGTCACGAAACTGCTCGAGGACGAGCGTGTGTTGTGGATCGGCCTTGCTGCCCGCGACTCGCTGCGGTTGGAGGCCGGCCTGTGCCTGCACGGCCAGGACATCACGCCGGAGATCGATCCGGCCAGTGCCGGCCTGATGTGGGCGATCCCCAAAGATCTCCGCGCCGGCGGTTCCTTCATCGGCGCCGATGCGCTGCGGTCCATCCTGGAGCGCGGGCCGTCGCAAAAGCGCGTCGGCCTGAAGCCGGACGGCCGCCAGCCGGTGCGCGCCGGCGCTGCTTTGTTCGATGCCGACGGCAATCCGGCCGGCCACGTGACATCAGGCGGCTTCGGCCCCTCGGCCGGCCATCCTGTCGCCATGGGCTATGTGTCAACGGCCTTGGCCAAGCCGGGCACGAAACTCTTCGCCGATGTTCGCGGGACGAAAATCTCGGTCGATATCAGTTCCTTGCCCTTCACTCCTCATCGCTACCGCAAAGGATAATTCCGATGGCAAAAACCTATTTCACACAAGATCACGAATGGCTGAGCGTCGAGGGAGGCATCGCCACCGTCGGGATCACCGACTATGCGCAGGAACAGCTTGGCGATCTCGTCTTCGTCGAGCTGCCTCAAATCGGCACGAAGCTCAGCAAGGGCGATACCGCCGTGGTCGTCGAATCCGTCAAGGCGGCCTCCGATGTTTATGCGCCGGTTGACGGCGAGATCACCGACGCCAACGGCGCGCTGTCCTCGGACCCGTCGCTGGTCAACTCCGCTGCGACCGGCGACGGCTGGCTGTGGAAGATGAAGCTCGCCGACGAAGGCCAACTCGCAGGCCTCATGGATGAGGCCGCCTACAAAGCCCATATCGGTTGATATCAGGACCTATTGCCATGAGCGCAGCACTTACCCCCTTCTCGGCCCGCCACATCGGTCCTGATGTAAACGATGTCAGAGCCATGCTTGCCGTGATCGGCGTTCCCTCTGTCGAGACGCTGATCAGCCAGGCTGTGCCGCAGTCGATCCGCCTCGATCTGCCGCTGACCCTTCCCGCGCCGGCGAGCGAAGCCGAAGCGCTGGCCGAATTGTCGGCGATCATGGCAAAAAACACGGTGCTGAAGAGCTTCATCGGCGCCGGCTATCACGGCGTCCACGTGCCGCCGGTCATCCAGCGCAACCTGTTCGAGAACCCGGCCTGGTACACCGCCTATACGCCCTACCAGGCCGAGATCAGCCAGGGCCGCCTGGAAATGCTGTTCAACTTCCAGACCCTGGTCACCGAATTGACCGGCCTGCCGGTGGCTTCGGCTTCCCTGCTCGACGAAGCGACGGCGGTGGCCGAAGCGGTCGGCATCGCGCTGCGCCATCATCGCGACAAGCGCACCAAGGTAGCGCTGGCCGGCACGCCGCATCCGCAGACGCTGGACGTCGTGCGCACCCGCGCCGAGCCGCTCGGCATCGAGATCGATGGCGAGACCATCGACGACAACACCGCCGCCCTGCTGGTCTCCTGGCCGGACACGTTTGGCGTCTATGGCGACCACAAGGCGGCGATCGAGAAGGCTCGCGCCACCGGCGCCGTGGTCGTCTTCATCGCCGATCCGCTTGCGCTCACCCTGACCGAAGCGCCGGCCAGGCTTGGCGCCGACATCGCCGTCGGCCCGATGCAGCGCTTTGGCGTGCCGATGGGCTTTGGCGGCCCGCACGCCGCCTATTGCGCCGTCTCCGACAAGCTGACCCGGCTGATGCCCGGCCGCCTCGTCGGGCAGTCGATCGACAGCAAGGGCCGTCCCGGCTATCGCCTCGCCCTGCAGACGCGCGAACAGCATATCCGCCGCGACAAGGCGACCTCCAACATCTGCACCGCGCAGGCGCTGCTTGCCAACATGGCGACCGCCTACGCGATCTGGCACGGCCCCACTGGTTTGCAGGCGATCGCAGCCCGCATCCATGAGCTCGCCAACGGCCTCGCAGCAGGCCTGAAAACCGCTGGTGTTTCCGTGCTCGGCTCAAGCCGTTTCGACACGGTGACAGCCGAAGTGAAGGGCAAGGCAGCTTCGATCGCCGCTGCCGCTGAAAAAGGTGGCCGGCTGCTGCGCGTCATCGATGCCGACCGCATCAGCATCGCCTTCGACGAAACCTCGACCGAGGCGGATCTCGAGGCTATCGCCGCCCT
Organism: Mesorhizobium sp. M0001; assembly: GCF_040324255.1. NCBI lineage: Bacteria > Pseudomonadati > Pseudomonadota > Alphaproteobacteria > Hyphomicrobiales > Phyllobacteriaceae > Mesorhizobium > Mesorhizobium sp. M0001. The sequence continues at coordinate 873,283 of NZ_JAMYVS010000001.1, read as the reverse complement.
GTTCGGCGCCAAGTCCGGCGCTACTGAGGCGGGCGCGATGCCCGGCAAGCCGCGCGGCAAGGAGTTTCTGACCCAGCCGGTTTTCCGCGAAAACCACTCCGAGACCGACATGATGCGCCTGCTGCGCAGGCTAGCCGACAAGGATTTGGCGCTCGACCGCACCATGATCCCGCTGGGCTCCTGCACCATGAAGCTCAACGCGGCGGCCGAAATGATGCCGGTCAGCTGGCCTGTTGTCGCCAACCTCCATCCCTTCGCGCCGGCCAGCCATTCGGCCGGCTATCGCGCCATGGTCGGCGAGCTGGAAGGCTGGCTGGCGGAGATCACCGGCTTCGACGCCGTCAGCCTGCAGCCCAATGCCGGCAGCCAAGGCGAATATGCCGGCCTGCTCGCCATCCGCGCCTATCACCGTTCGCGTGGCGAAGGCCATCGCACCATCTGCCTGATCCCCCAGTCCGCGCATGGCACCAATCCCGCGAGTGCGGCGATGGCCGGCATGAGCGTCGTCGTCGTGCGTTGCCTGGAGGACGGCAATATCGACATGGACGATATGCGGGCCAAGGCCAACGAGCATTCCAAGAATCTCGCAGCTCTGATGTTCACCTATCCCTCGACGCACGGCGTCTACGAGGAAGGCGCGCGCCACCTGTGCGCTCTCATCCACGAACATGGCGGCCAGGTCTATTTGGACGGCGCCAACCTTAACGCGCTGGTCGCCCTGGCGCGGCCCGCCGATATCGGCGCCGATGTCTGCCACATGAACCTGCACAAGACCTTCTGCATCCCGCATGGCGGCGGCGGTCCGGGCGTCGGTCCGATCGGCGTCAGGGCGCATCTGAAACCCTATCTGCCGGGTCATGTCACCGAAGGTTCGGCGCATGCCGTGTCCGCTGCCCCGTTCGGCAGCGCTTCCATCCTGCCGATCACCTGGATGTACATCCGCATGATGGGCGCCGCCGGCCTGAAGCAGGCGACGGAGACGGCGATCATCTCGGCCAATTATGTGGCGACGCGGCTCGCGCCGCACTTCCCGCTTCTCTACAAGGGCAGGCACGATCGCATCGCGCATGAATGCATTGTCGACACGCGCGTGCTCAAGGAGAGCGCTGGCATCAGCGTCGACGATATCGCCAAGCGGCTGATCGATTACGGTTTTCACGCGCCGACCATGTCGTTCCCTGTCGCCGGCACGCTGATGGTCGAGCCGACCGAATCCGAGCCCAAGCGCGAACTCGACCGGTTCTGCGAGGCGATGATCGCCATTGCCGGCGAGGCAGCGAAAGTGGCGAAGGGTGAATGGCCGCTCGAGGACAACCCGCTGGTCAATGCCCCGCACACGGCGGCCGAAACCCTTGCCGGCCAGTGGACCCACCCCTATTCGCGGCTGGAAGCGGCCTACCCCGCCGGCGATGTCGATACAGCGGCCAAATACTGGCCGCCGGTCTCGCGCATCGACAATGTCGCCGGCGACCGCAACCTCGTCTGCTCCTGCCCGCCGCTGTCGGAATATCTCGGCGCCGCCGAATAACACTCTGGCCTGTCAGGCTGAGCGCAGGGCCGGTCCGTCGGCTTTGCTTACCCGGTTCAGCACAAGCACGCGGTTCCGCCCCGCGTGCTTGGCCGCGTAAAGCGCTTTGTCTGCCTCGGCCAGGACGTCCTCGAGGCTGCTGCCGTCTTCCTTGCCAAAGCCAATGCCACCGCTGACGCTACTGCGCAACGGCCCGCGCGGCGTCGGCACCACTTCCGTGCCGAAGGCGACGCCGATCCTGCTGGCGAGATCGTAGGCCTTGTCCTCAGTCATCCGCGACATGACCAACGCGAACTCCTCGCCGCCCAGCCGGAAGGCGTCGACGCCAACCCTGTCATACTTCTTGATGACAGCGGCGAAACGGCAGAGCACCCGATCGCCGACGGGATGGCCATAGACATCGTTGGTCCGCTTGAAGTCGTCGAGGTCGAACATGGCGACCGACATGAACGGGCCGAAGACGTGCTCGCCATAAAGCGAGTTCAAAGCCCGCCGGTTCATCAGCCCGGTCAACGGGTCGGTCAAGGTCTCGGCCTTCAGTTCGATCTGTGCCTGCAGATGATGCAGCGACAGCGTCAGCGCGCCGAGAGCCGTCATGCAGGCGACCGCCACGACCGAATTCAACCGCTCGGCCCAATTGTCGGGTGCGACGCCGAGCACCCACTGGCCCTTGACCAGAAGCACGGCGCCGCAGAGCCCGAAGGATACGCCACAGACGCCGCTTAGCGCCGAAACGACCAGCAGAATGCCGCGATCATGACCGCCCTTGATCCAGAACATCATCCCGATCGAGGCGAGCAGCACTGTTACCGTCGCATAGGTGAGGATGAAGGCGACACCATCGAAACCGAGATAGGTGACGCCGGCGCACACGGCCATCGCGAGCAGGGCCGGCAGGACAGCGCGGCTGTAATTGCGCACACCAAGATATTGCATGGCCGAAAGTGAAAGCGCCAGGAAACCGAGGCTGAGCAGCGCCAGCGCCGCTTGGCAAAGCAACGGACTGGGCTCCCTCGTGTAGCGCCAGAAGACGATGACGTGGGCGACAAGGACGAGAATGCCGCACGCAACCGTCAGCACGAAGCGTGCACGCGGCGCCGTGAACCAGATCACAAACATGGTGACGCTCAGGCATGTGCCCGACAGCGCAGCCGCCAGCAATAGCGAACTGAAATCCAGCATGGATGAGCGGCAACCTTTGGGATCTTCGATTTGTGGCGCATCATAGGCATGCAACCGGCCGGAGATACCGTTTTCGGCCGGTTTTCAAAGCAACCTGCCGACAGGGTTTACAAAGCGTCGACTGCCGTCCCGCGAAGCTCGGCACGCGAGTGTCCCTAGTCTCAGCCCTTGTTGAGCAGCGCCAGATTGGCGTTGATCACGCTCGGGTCGGCCATGCCGGCCCTTGCTTCCATGAGCAGCGCTCTCGCCTTCTTCTTGTTGCCGCGCAGCAGCTGCGAATAGCCCATATTGTTGACAATCTGCGGCTTGCGCCCGGCAACCTTCAAAAGCTGGTCGTAGGCGCGGTCGGCGAAGTCGAACCGGCCGAGTTCGTCATAGGAGGCGGCAAGCCCCATCCATCCCTCGGCACTGTCGGCCTTCAGTTCCACGGCCTTGCGAAAATGCTGTTCGGCAAGGCCGTAATTGGCCTCGCGGAACTGCGCCTTGCCTTGCGCAAGGTCGGAGGTGCTGACGTCTTTTGCCACCGGTTGGATCGATGTGGTCTTGGTTTTGTCGACGTTGTCGGTCGTGCAGCCGCCGACCATCAAGACGGCCGCTAGCGCGGCCATTGCCGTGAAACTTCTGTGACGCATGCCCCTGGCCCCAATCGCCCGATTTACCGGGTCGTTCTTCAGGAGGCAGACTACAACAGGGCAATTAAACTTCAGTGCTGAAACGCCCCTAAAATTTGGTTTCGGGCACACCAGCCATTAACCAGCCGAGGGTCCGGCTCCATCGACTTGAGCCCCGCCGGAAACTGATAGCGGCTGCCGTCATAGCGCAGCCGGTAGGTTCGTTTCATGGACCTTCCGGGATGGGACTGGCACTCGCCATTCTTGTCGACAGACGGATTGTCGGTGTCCAACCGCTCGAACACTGTGATGTCGTGATAGCCGTGATGTCTCGCCGGGCTCATCGCCAGGCTGACCCGGCTGGATTGAAAGGATCCTGAGCAATTGGTGTCGCCTTCGCCGCCAAAGCCGGCCACGATGATGCCGTCGAGCACCAGGCGCAGATCACCGCCGTCAAGGGCATAGAGTCGCAGGTCGGTTTCGCTGAAGGGATTGGGCCGCGAATGGCTCGCCATTTGGATGCGCAGGCCAAAGCCGGTGACACCGGGCGCCAGGCCATAGCGGCCGGTATCGAATTCGACCTTGTTGATGGCGATGGCATCATCGGTCATCAGCCCGGGCTGGAGCAGGCGCTGGCGCACCTGCCGGGTCTTCCTGTCGACGACCAGAAGGTCGACATCGCCGACATGCCCGTCGTCGCTGGATTGGCTGCTGTCGATGAGCGGCACCGCGACCAGCAACAGATCGTCATGGGCAGGCCATATCTTGCAGACGAGGCCAAACGGCGTATCCGGGAGCGTCACGGCGATGCTGGTATGGGGTTCGAGCGTGAACGAGGCGCCGTCTGCGCTCTTTTGGGCCCTGGGATAGGCCTGTTGCACCAGGGCGGCAGCATCGCCGCAATCGTCGGCCGCGGCCGAGGCCGGCGACAGACTGGTGGCGGCCAGGCCGAGGAAAGCGGTGCACAAGACTATTCGCATGGACGGCTCACTCATTTTGCTTTGCGGATTTTGCCGAAGGAGAGCGACCGAACCGGCCGGGTTTCGACATCCAGATGAAGCGTAGTTGGAGTGAGTAACCGCAAGAAGCCGCCGGGCAATCCCCTAGGTATCTACTGAACCGCCGTCATTTTGACGATGATCGGGATGACGGCGATCATCAGCACCACCGGCAGGATGCACACCACCACCGGCACCGACATCTTGGCCGGCAAGGCATGTGCCTTCTCCTCGGCCAGCGACATGCGCTTGTGGCGCATTTCGTCGGAGAACACGCGCAGCGCCCCGGCAAGGCTGGTGCCGAGTTCCTTCGACTGCTGCAAAAGCGTGGCGAAGGAGCGCACCTCGTCCAAGCTGAGGCGGTCGGCGAGCGCCTTCAAGGCATCGTCGAGGCTGCGGCCGGCCCTGAGTTCCAGCGACACCAGCTGCAGGTTTTGGCTCAGCGACGGATAGGTCTTGGCCAGTTCCTTCGAGACCCGCTCGATGCCTGCCTCCATGCTCATGCCGGCATCGGAGCAGACGATCATCAAATCCATGAAGTCGGGAAAGCCGTTGCGGTATTCGCGCATCTTTTCCCGCACCTTCTGGCTGAGCACCAGGCCGGGCACGAAATAGCCGGCGGCTCCCGACAGGATGATGAAGGTCCAGCGGCTGGTCGCGGTGGAATCGGCGCTGCCCATCCAATGGTTGACCAGGAACGCGCCGATCGTTGCGCCCACCAGGCAGGCGAAGCGGATCAGGAAGAATGTGCCGATCGCGCGCGGCTCCATATAGCCCGCCTGGATCAGCTTCATACGCAACCGGGCGACATTTTCCGGATCGCTCTTGGCGTAGAATTCCTGCGCCCGCTTCACCGCCTTCTCGCGCACGACGCTCTGGTTCTTCTTCGGCGCCGCCTCGGCCTGTTGGGGAGTCTTGCTGTCGTCGATCTTGAGCCGGCGCTTGAGATCGTTGCGGTCGCCTTTGGCTACCACGAGCGGCCATGCCACCGCGCTGCCACCCAACACCAGCAGCAGCGCGGCTACCGGCATCAGCGACGTCGGCGCCAGCGATGCAAGAAACTGGATCATCTGCTCCATCTCAGAACCGGAAGTTCGACATCTTGAACATGATGATGTTGCCCAGCATCAGCCATGTCACGGAACCGCCCAGCAGATACCACGTCTTCGGTACATCCCAGACGCTCTGATAGAATTGCGGCATCATCACCATGATGGTGGCGAACAGCAGTGCCGGCACCGCCGTCAGGATATAGGCCGACATACGACCCTCGGTCGAAATGGCGCGCACCTTGCGGCGCAGCTTGCCGCGTTCGCGGATCGTCGTCGACAGCCCGTCGAGGATCTCGCGCAGATTGCCGCCCGAACTCGTCTGGATGGAAACCGCGGTGACGAACAGCGGCAGATCCTCCTGGCCGACGCGATCAAACAGTGAATTCAACGCCGAAACCAGGTCGGAACCATAAGTCACCTCGTCGGAGATAACGCCGAATTCGGTGCCGATCGGATCGGGCATCTCGCGCGACACCATGGAGATCGCCACCGGAACCGGATGCCCGGCCTTCAAGCCGCGCGTGATCAATTCCAGCGCCTCCGGCAACTGCACGCCGAAACGCTTCACCCGCCGGGCACGCTTGGAACGCAGCACAATTACCGGCAGCAGCGCTGTCAGCACCACAAACAGCAAAATGGCGAGCAACAGCGGCAGGCCGTACCAGAGCGCGACGAGCATCATCGCCAGCGCCACGCCCGTCGTCATCGTCAGGAATTTCGGCAAGGGCATCACCATGCCAGACTGCGTGCGCAGCGCGCGAAAACGGTCGGGCGAGAAGAATGACGTGCCGGAATCGAGGCCGCGTTCCTTGCGCAGCTGGATCAGCACCTGTTCCTGGCTGATCTTGTTTTCCTGCAGCTTCATGCGCCGGTTGATAGCCAGGCGCTTGTCGCTGCGGCCGGCATAGAGCAGATAGCAGCCTTCGGCGATCATGATGCCGGTCAGCGCTGCCGCGGCATAGACGACATAGATCGGGCTGAAATTCTCGAACACCCGGCTACTCCTGCGGCCGGCCGGGTTCGAAATATTTGCCGGGGAATTCAATGCCCATATTGCGCAGGTCCTCGAGGAAACGCGGGCGAATGCCGGTCGCCTCGTAGTGACCGAGGATCTTGCCGTCGGCTTCCATGCCGGTGCGCACGAAGCGGAATATCTCCTGCATCTGGATGACGTCGCCTTCCATGCCGGTCACCTCGGCGACGCTGGTCACCTTGCGCTTGCCGTCCGACAGTCGCGTCAGCTGGACGATAAGGTCGAGCGCGCTGGCGATCTGGCTGCGGATCGACTGCACCGTCATCGGCATGCCGGTCATGCCCAGCATCTGCTCGAGGCGCGAAATGGCGTCGCGCGGCGTGTTGGCGTGGATGGTCGCCATCGAGCCTTCATGGCCGGTGTTCATCGCCTGCAGCATGTCGAAGGCCTCCTCGCCGCGGCACTCGCCGAGGATGACGCGGTCAGGGCGCATGCGCAGCGCGTTCTTGACCAGGTCGCGCTGCTTCAGCTCGCCATGACCTTCGATGTTGGCGGGGCGCGTTTCCATGCGCGCGACATGCGGCTGCTGCAGCTGCAGTTCGGCCGCGTCCTCGATGGTGATCAACCGTTCGTCTTCCGGAATAAAGGCTGACAATGCGTTGAGCATTGTCGTCTTGCCGGTGCCGGTACCGCCCGAGATGATGGTCGTTTTGCGGGCGTGGACTGCAGCCGCCAGCACCTCGGCCATGTTCTGGGTGATGGCGCCGAACTCGACCAGCTTGTGCAGGCCGAGCTTGTTCTTTGAAAACTTGCGGATCGACACCAGCGGCCCGTCGACGGCGACCGGGCGAATGGCGGCGTTGAAGCGCGAGCCGTCGAGCATGCGGGCATCGACCATCGGCTGCGATTCGTCGACCCGGCGGCCGACGGCGGCGACGATCTTGTTGACGATGCGCAACAGGTGCGCCTCGTCCTTGAACGGGATATGGACCTGCTGCAGCTTGCCCCGTTTTTCGACGAAGCAGTTCTGGTGGCCGTTGATCAGGATGTCGTTGATGTCGGGGTCCTTGAGCAGCGGTTCCAGCGGGCCGAGGCCGACCATCTCATCGACGATGTCATCGACCAGCGCTTCAAGTTCGACGGTGTTGATCGCCATACGCTCCTGGCGGGTCTTTTCCGACACGAACTCCTGCACCTGCCGGCGCATCTCATCCTTGGGCAGGCGCTCCAGCGCGACCAGGTTGATTTCCTCGAGCAGCAGCCGGTGGATGCGCACGCGGGCATCGAGCACCTTGTTGGCGCTTTTTCCCGGTGTTGTCTCCGGCTTCGGCGGCAAGGCCTTGCGGTTCGTCGGGATGACCACGGCGTGATGCGCGACCGGCGCCGCCTCGGCCGGCTTCAGAGCGCGGACGTCACGGTTCTGCAGGGTCGAGAAGCGGCTGGTCATCCGGCTTTCCTCTTCAGGAGGCCCCTGCCGATGCCGAACAGCGAGCGCGATTTCTCCGGCGTCACCACGGCTTCTTCCGGCAGGATGATCCTCTTCAGATCGTTGACGACATTGGCGTTCGGGTCGATCTCATGCAGCGGCACGCCGCGGTCGACCGCTTCACGCACAAGCCGGTAATTGTTGGAGATGCCGCCGACGAAATGCTCGCCCAGGATTTCCTGGACATCCGCCTGCTTGATGCCGTTGTCGAACATCTTCTGCTCGAAACGATTGACGATGACGTTCGGCTTCACTTCCTTGCCGGCCGTCTCGTAGACCGCCTGGATCAGCCGCTGCGTGTGGCGCAGGCATGGCACCGTCATTTCGGCGACGATGTAGAGCTTGTTGGAGCCGAGCAGCACCGTCTCCGTCCACGGAAACCAGGTGCGCGGCATGTCGATGACGACGTTATCGAAATAGGCCGAGACGAGATCGAGCATGCGCACCACGACATCGGTCTTGAACGAGCGCATTTCCGACGGATGCGTTGGCGCCGCCAGCACGCAGAGCCCGCTCGCATGCTTGGACAGCATCACATCCAGCAGCTGACGGTCGAGGCGCTCGGGCTGGTTCTCGATTTCGGTGATGTCGAAGCGCGGCTCGAGGTCGAGATATTCGGCGCAGGCGCCTTGCTGGAAATTGAGGTCGACCACGCAGGTCGACGCGCCGCGCGTCACCGAATGATGCAGCTGGAAGGCGGTCTGCAGCGCCAGCGTCGTGGTGCCGACGCCGCCGGCGGCCGGCATGAAGGTATAGATCTGCGACTCGGTGTTTTCCTCGCGCCCCGGCCCTTGCAGCGCGCGCACGACCGACCGCACCAGATCGGCGGTGGTGATCGGCTTGACCAGGAAATCGGCGACCTGGAGCTGCACCAGGATACGCACTGCGGCTGCGTTGAATTCCTGGGTGACGACGACCACCGGAACGCGGCCTTCAAGCCGGCGCATGATGCGCTGCAGCGACTCGATCTCTTCCAGCTTTGCCGCATCCATGTCGACGATGAGCGCGCCGAAATCGGCTTCCTGGACCTCGCCGCGCAGTTCGGTAATGTTCTTCTCGACGGTCGAAAGCTGGATCACCTCCGAGGCCGCGAACGCGGTGCGCGTATCCTGCGCAAAGGTCCGGTCGCTGGACACCAGCAGGATCTTCTTGGTCTTGATGCCGCTTGCCATTTTGTCAGCCTGTCAGGTCATTCCCGGTCAAATCACCGGGGCAAATCAATCGGTTGTCGCTGTCGGTTGCACGGCCTTGGCAGCAGCAGCCTGGTCGGCGGCGTTGACTGCCGCCTCACTGCGCTGCGCCGGCACCAGCAGCCTGGTGTTCTGGACGCCGTATTTCCAGGGATCGACCATCTGCATGGCCGTATTGGCGGCCTGTGCGTTGCCGGCGGCAATCGTCGGTCCCTCGGAGCGGACATAGTCGTCGCTGGTGCAGCCGCCGGCGAGGCCGGCGATCAGCAGGGCGATGCATGATTCCACGCGCATGGCTTCAATCCTTCGGCAGGTCGAGGAAATGCCCGACGGTGGTGACCGCGGCCGGCTGTGGCGTACTGCCGCTGGCCATTGCCACTGCACGATTGGCTTCGGACGATTTCACTTCCTCGGTGTTGTTGAGGAAATAGTCGACATTGCTGGCCGGCTGCGTGCCGTCGGTCGGCTCGAGCAGCTTCTTCGACGGATCGACCGGCTTGACCAGATAGGGGGTGACGATGATCACCAGATCGGTCTCGCGCCGCTGATAGGATTTGGAGGAGAACAGCGAGCCGAGCACCGGCAGCTTGCCGAGGCCGGGTAGACGCGATGTGGTAATGTCGTTCTGTGACTGCAGCAGGCCGGCGATCATGAAGCTCTGGCCATTCTTCAGGTCGACGGATGTTTTGGCGCGGCGCACGATAAAGCCCGGGACCGAGATATTGCCGATATTGTAGGAGGCCGAAGCGTCGATCGAGGACACTTCCGGCGCGATGTCGAGGCTCACCAGCCCGTCCTTGAGAACCGTCGGCGTGAAGTCGAGGCTGACGCCGTATTTCTTGTAGCTGACGGAAATCTTGCCATTGTCCTCGGAGACCGGGATCGGGAACTCGCCGCCGGCGAGGAAGCTTGCCGTCTGGCCCGAGCGGGCGATCAGGTTCGGCTCGGCCAGCCGCCTGGCGAGACCACGTTCCTCCAGCGCCTTGATGGCGACGTCGATCGACAGGCCGTTGGACAGCAGCCGGCCGATGATCTCGCCATTGCCGGCTCCCGGCACCGTGCCAGGATCGAGGGTGACGTCGCGCCCGCCAATGCCGTAAGCGAAATTGGCGCTGTATTTGGCGCCGAGATCCTGTCCGGCCTGGCGATTGATCTCGACGAAGCGGACGTTGAGCTGAACCTGCTGCGAGGACGAGATGTTGACCGAATTGATCACTTCTTCATTGCCGGAGAAGCGGCTGGCGATCTTGCTTGCCTTCTCGGCGGCGACCGCGTCATCGGCCTCGCCCGACAGCACGACGCGGCCATTGGCCGAGCCGACCTTGATCTTGGCGTCCGGCACGCTGGCGCGAATGGTGCTGGCCAGCTGGTCGGTGTCCAGCGTCACCTCGATGTCGACGGTGCCGACCAACTGCTTGTTCTCGTCGAACAGCGCGATGCCGGTGGTGCCGAGATTGTTGCCCAGCACATAGAAGGATTTGTCGGTCAGCGGATTGACGTTGGCGATCTCCGGATCGCCGATGACGATCTGATAGAAGGCGGCATTGGTCATGACCGTCTTCGGCTTGCCCTTGGCCACCTTGATCGACGCATTCGTTGTCGACGAGACATGGACGATATCGTTGTCGGCCTTGGCTGGCGCGCTGAGGCCGAGCATTGCGGCCGCGGCGAGGCAAGCCGCTATCGCGAGCGCCCGCATTGGGCGCAGTCCTTTCGTCGTCTGAAATGCATGAAGTCCCGACATCTGTCCCGTCCCTCGCCCGGTCCCCACCGGCAGTTATTGCTGGTCCCGCGCAGGAACCTGGTATTCTTCGACCTGCGTGCCGCGCGTCACGATGATCGTCTTGAATTTCGGCTTCTCAGGCTCCTTGGTCGCGGCAGTGAACAGCGCGCCGGCAGCGGCCTGGACGCCGGAGGCGACCGATCCGCCGAAGGACGAGATGGTGGTGACGCCGTCCTTGGCGGCCCCTCCGTCTGCGGCCGAGCGGAGCGACAGCGACAAGGTGCCGACGGTGCGGGCAAGCGCCACTTTCTGCGCGCCTTCGGTCGTCACCTCGATGGTGACGGAATTGGCGATCTGCGGTGCGGTCTGGCGCTCGTCGGCGCCCTGCCCCACGGTCAGCACCTTGGCGTCGGAGACGACGATCTCGGAGGTAACGGTCGATCCGGCAGCGCCCTGCGCGTTCTTGGCCACTTCCTGGATTTCGCCCGCATCGCGTGTCAGCACCACGTCGACCCGGTCGCCCGGCATGACGAAGCCGCCGACACCGGCGATCTCGTCGGTGCGGATTGTCACCGCCCGCATGCCGGGCGTCATCATGTTGGATAGCGTCGCGCGGCCGTTCGGCCCCGACAATTTGCTGATCAGCACCGGCTCGTTGATCTCGATCGGCGACAATACCACGCGGCTGCCTTCGGCGAGCAATGCATTGACTGTGGTGAATGCGCCCTGCGGCACCGAATCCTCGGACCATGGGATTTCGCTGAGCTGCGCCCGGTCAAGCTCCATGCCGTAACGCAGCGGCGCGTTGGCCACCACGATGGTCTTGAAGACGACCTTGGGGACGGCGGGCGCCGGGATCGACGCCGTTTTCTCTTCGGCATCGGCCTTGGCCTGGCTTTTCACCCAGAAATCCGCGGCAAAGATTGAAATCGCGCCGAAGACGGCAGCGATGCCAATCATCGTTATGGCCTTGCCCCTCACAACCAACCCCTGACATTCGTGGTCTTTTGTTTTGTTGAGGCGACGCTAGGCCGCTTTGTTAAAGATTCAGGAATCGCGCCCGCTCCGCACGGACCTATTTCCGCCGGCTTGGTTATCGAAAGGTTTTAGGATAAGAAGGGTTTAATCCCCGAACGTAACAGGAACTTCCGTCGCTTGGCGCCGAAAAGCGTGGCAGTATCGACGGGTGATTCGCGGCACCGGATTCTATGGCAGGCATGGACGACAACAACGATCTTTTCGGCAATCTGGAAAAGCAGCCCCAACCGGCTCGGACACCTTCGCGCCCGGCCGACCCGCTGGTGCAGGCCACGAAGCGTCCTGCCGCGACCAAGGACGGCAGCGAGGGCTATAGCGCCGCCGACATCGAGGTGCTGGAGGGGCTGGAGCCGGTGCGGCGCCGTCCCGGCATGTATATTGGCGGCACCGACGACAAGGCGATGCACCATCTGTTTGCCGAGGTCATCGATAATTCGATGGACGAGGCGGTCGCCGGCCATGCCACCTTCATCGATGTCGAGCTGTCGGCCGACGGATTTCTGACCGTCACCGACAATGGCCGCGGCATTCCGGTCGATCCGCATCCGAAATTCAAGAAACCGGCGCTCGAAGTCATCATGACGACGCTGCATTCGGGCGGCAAGTTCGATAGCAAGGTCTATGAGACCTCCGGCGGTCTGCACGGTGTCGGCGTCTCGGTCGTCAATGCGCTGTCGGACCATCTCGAAGTCGAGGTCGCGCGCGGTCGCCAGCTTTACCGCCAAAGGTTCTCGCGCGGCGTTCCGGTGAGCGGGCTGGAGCAGCTCGGCGAAGTGCACAACCGGCGCGGCACCAAAATCCGCTTCCATCCCGACGAGCAGATTTTCGGCAAGGGCGCCGCCTTCGAGCCGGCGCGGCTCTATCGCATGACCCGCTCGAAAGCCTATCTGTTCGGCGGCGTCGAGATCCGCTGGAGCTGCGACCCATCGCTGATCAAGGAAAAGGACCAGACGCCGGCCAAGGCGGAGTTCCATTTCCCCGGCGGCTTGAAGGACTATCTCAAGGCATCGCTCGGCGATGATTTCCAGGTGACCCGCGAAATCTTCGCCGGCAAGAGCGAGAAGCAGGGCGGCCACGGTTCGCTGGAATGGGCGGTGACCTGGTTCGGCGGTGACGGCTTCGTCAACTCCTACTGCAACACCATCCCGACCGGCGAAGGCGGCACGCATGAGGCCGGCTTTCGCAATGTGCTGACGCGCGGGCTTCGGGCCTATGCCGACCTGGTCGGCAACAAGCGCGCCTCGATCGTCACCTCCGAAGACGTGATGATCTCGGCGGCAGGCATGCTGTCGGTGTTTATTCGCGAGCCGGAATTCGTCGGCCAGACCAAGGACAGGCTGGCAACGATCGAAGCCATTCGCATTGTCGAGACCGCCATCCGCGATCCCTTCGACCACTGGCTGGCCGACAATCCGCAGGAAGCCTCCAAGCTGCTGGAATGGGTGATTGCGCGCGCCGACGAGCGGGTGCGCCGGCGCCAGGAAAAGGAAGTGTCGCGCAAGAGCGCGGTGCGCAAGCTGCGCCTTCCCGGCAAGCTCGCCGACTGCACGCAGAATGCCGCCGCGGGCGCCGAACTGTTCATCGTCGAAGGCGACTCGGCCGGCGGCTCGGCCAAGCAGGCGCGCGACCGCGCCAGCCAGGCGGTGCTGCCGCTGCGCGGAAAAATCCTCAACGTCGCCAGCGCCGGCAACGACAAGCTAGCCGCCAACCAGCAGATTTCGGACCTGATTCAGGCGCTCGGCTGCGGCACGCGCTCGAAATACCGCGACGAGGATTTGCGCTACGACCGCGTGATCATCATGACCGACGCCGACGTCGACGGCGCTCACATAGCCTCGCTGCTGATCACCTTCTTCTACCAGGAAATGCCGAATCTGGTGAATGGCGGCCATCTCTATCTGGCGGTGCCGCCGCTCTATTCGATCCGGCAAGGCGGCAAGGTTGCCTATGCCAGGGACGATGCGCACAAGGACGAGCTGTTGCGCACCGAATTCACCGGCCGCGCCAAGGTCGAGATCGGCCGCTTCAAGGGCCTGGGCGAGATGATGGCCGCGCAGCTCAAGGAAACCACCATGGACCCGAGGAAGCGCACGCTGCTCAGGGTCGATGTCATCGACGCCGTGGCCGCGACCAAGGATGCTGTCGACGCGCTGATGGGCACCAAGCCGGAAGCCCGCTTCCGCTTCATCCAGGAACGCGCCGAATTCGCCGCGACGGAAGTGCTGGATATCTGAGCGCTGGCCAACTCTTCGTTTTGACGCAGTTCCGGGCGGAAAACCGTTTCACACTTTTCCTGGAACTGCTCTAGCCTGCGCTTCCGATACGGAGACCAGCTTATGATCTGGGCGCGGCTGAAGAGCTACTTCGAAACCAGTTTGGCGGGCCTGACGCAGCCGACGCGCTCGGATTGGATTTTCGCCCTGCGCACGGTTTCGGCCGGTCTGATCGCGCTTCTCGCTGCTTACGCGCTAAAACTCGACCACCCGCAATGGGCGATGATGACGGTCTTCATCGTCGCCCAGCCGGTCGCCGGCATGGTGCTGGCGAAAGGTTTTTACCGGCTGCTCGGCACGCTGGCCGGTGGACTTGCGGCGATCGGCATCACCTCGGTTTTCGGCACCAATCCCTGGCTGCTGGTCACGGCGCTGTCCGTCTGGATTGGGCTGTGCACGCTGGTTTCGTCGCTGCTGCGCAATCCGGAAGCCTATGGCGCCGCACTTGCCGGCTATACCGCGATGATCATTGGGCTGCCGGCTTTCGGCCAGCCGCATGTGATCGTCGATCTCGCTGTCGCGCGCTGCGCCGAGATCGTGCTCGGCATCGTCTGCGCCGGCCTGACCAGCCGGCTGATCCTGCCCAAGCTGGCCGCTGACGCCATCATCTCCAGGCTGAAGCGCAGCATCCTCGACCTTGCAACCTATGCGGGCGGCGCTTTTTCCGGCGGCGACCCGGCGAGACTGGCCGGCCTGCACGGCAAGCTGATCACGGACGCCCAGATGCTGGCCGAGATGCGCACCTATGCCCGGCTCGAAGCCCCGAGCTTCGCCACCCGCGCCCATCCGGTCCGCCTCACCATCGGTCAGCTTCTGTCGGCGCTGTCGGCGGCACGCGCGCTGCATTCTCACGCCGCGCCGAAAAACGCAGCGCTCATTCCGGTGCGCTCGGAACTGCAGTCGCTGGTCAGCGAACTGGCAGCCACGCCCGAGGCGCTGGAGGACACGTCGCCCTGGGTGACGCGGCTCGACGCGATTGCCGGCAAGGCCCGGCAAATGCCCGATGCCTCGACCGATCAGGACGACAGGGTCGGCACCATCACGCGCCTCACCATCGCCGCCGATTTCGCCGAAGCCTTCAAGCAGGTGCTGCGCGGCCTCGACGCCCTGCGCGCACCGGTGACGCGCCCGAGCCGGAGCAACAGGCAGCTGCCTGCGCTGGTGGTGCATCGCGATTATCCCGGGGCTTCGCGCAATGCCATACGCGCCGCCCTTGCCACGCTGGCGGTCGCCGCCTTCTGGCTGACGACGAAATGGTCCGACGCGGCCGGCACCGTTATCCTCGTTGCGGTCGTCTCCAGTCTTTTCGCCGCGCGGCCTGACCCGGTGCGGGTGTCCTGGGGCTTCTTCAAGGGTACGCTGCTGGCTTTGCCCTTTGCCTTCCTTGTTGGCCAGGTCGCGCTGCCTGCTTTGCCCGGCTTCGGCTGGTTCACGCTGTTTGTCGTGCCGATCCTGGTACCGACGGCGCTGGGCATGGCCAATCCGCGCACCGTCGGCGTGGCGACGGCCTTTGCAATCAATTTCCTCGCCTTCCTCAGCCCGCATCAGGCGATGGCCTATGCACCAGGCCCGTTCTTCGCCGGCTCGGCGTCGGTGCTGGTCGGCATCCTGCTGGCTATCTGCGTCTTCATCGTGGTGCTGCCGGTGGATCCATGGCGCGCGGCCAACCGCATCGTGCGCGCCATGCGCGAGGATCTGGCGCGGCTGTGCCTGCATGAGCGGGTGCCGCGGCGTTCGGCCTTCGAGAGTCTGGCCTATGACCGCATCAACCAGCTGATGCCGCTCTTGCAAAATGCCGGCAGGAAAGGCGATGCGATCCTGGGCGGCGGGGTCGCCGCCGTTACCGTCGGCCTCGAAATCCTGCGCCTGCGCGCCGCGCAGCAGAGGCCGTCCACTCCTACCGACACCGCGCTCTCGATCGCCAATTTCCTGCGCGGCCTCGCGCGTGAACTGCTCTTTCGCGCAACCGGCGATCCACAGACAGCAACTGTCACTGTGGCCCGGCAATATGCAGCCAGCCTTTCAGAGCGCAGCGGCGGTGCGGATATGCTGCAGATCGCAGCCTCGCTGCGCATCATCGCCGCCGCGATCGAGGATTTCCCGGATTTCTTCGCCAAGGACCGAGTTTAGGGCGTCAGGCCGCGGCTATCGCCAGCGCATGCCCGCGCGCGTTTTCCCGCAGCGCGTCGAGGTGGATCGACTTGACCAGGCCGGCGAGATCGCCCTCGGTGGCCGGACCGCCGAGCTCCTTCAGCATCAGCCAGCTGACCTCCTGCACGCCAGCGAGGCGCTTGCCGTTGGCGACTTCGCGCCAGATTTTGAGCGCGCGCAGGATGATGCCATGGGTGGAAGCGGCAAGGCCGGCGCCGCGGAACAGCGCCTGCAACGCAACGTCCTGGCCGCCTGCGAGCAAGGCCCGCACCCGCTGCTCCGACTGCTGGCTGAGCGCAACCAGGGCCGAGCCGAAAAAGTCGACCTTGCCGTGGGCAATGGCACGGATGATGAAACTTGCGGTCAGGTCGCCGCGCAGGCGCAGATGTTCGATAAGTGCCGCATGTTCCTCCGCGCGCGTGCCTTCGACCAGCCGCACCGAAGCCTTGACGCAAGCATCGCGCGTGACGCGCTCGGCTCTGGCCGCCCCCATCAGCGCCATCACCAGCGGCGAAGCCTTCAGCGTTTCGCCGAGCTTGACCAGTAGCATGTGCCGGCAGTCGGCCGGCAGCCGCACATCCGTGACCATTGCCTCGCGCAAATGAGCGATATGGCCATGCCGCTCGGCGATGCGGCGGAAGGAGAGCGAGGCTATGTCGGCGCCGTCATTGGCGAGCAGCGCCGCACACGCTTCCGGTTCGCCGATCTCGGCGATCGCCGCGGCAACCGCCATCGAAACGACCGGCCGGTCGGCGATCAGTTTTTGCGTCGCCTTGTGCCCGGCCGCGACGCGGTCGATCAGGTCGGCGTCCGTCAGCAGCGGGGAGCGCGCCAGCACCAGGGCTGCCACTTCCGGCTGATCGGAGGCAAGCGCGCTGATGATCTGCAGCGGCGCGTGATGGCTCATCGACAGCGCTTCGGCCATAGCCAGCCGCACCTTCGACGAGGCGTCGTCGAGCAGCAGCGTCAGCGCCGCTTCGGCCGCGCAACGGTCTTCGAAAGGCAGGTCGGAATTGACGTAGGCGCGGGCCAGCGCGCTCGCCGCCGCGGCGCGCTCCGAAACTCTCGCGGTGTAGATCCATTTGAGAAAATGCGAGACAACCATACTGCCTGCTACGCCCCTTGCCGGAAAGCTTCCGGCCCCAGGAATGACCCTAGGCAGAAATGGTTTACGAACGGTTCACCATGTTTATTAACTGGCTTGCGGGTGGCATGGGCAGCGCCTATCAACCGTCAGGCAGCGGAGGAGAAAAACGATGCCCGGGCTTTATCTCGAAGAGTTCGTCGTCGGACATGTCTTTCGGCACACGCTGCGCAAGACCGTCACCGAAAGCGATAACATGCTGTTCTCGGTGATGACGCTGAACCCACAGCCGCTGCACATCGACTTCGACTTCGCCGCCAAGAGCGAATGGGGCAGACCGCTGGTCAATTCGCTGTTCACGCTCGGCCTGATGATCGGCATTTCCGTCAATGACATCACCGTCGGCACCACAATTGCCAATCTCGGCATGAAGGAGACGGTGTTTCCGCACCCGGTCTTCCACGGCGACACCATCCGTGTCGAAACGACGGTGCTCTCAGTCAGGGACTCGAAATCGAAGCCGGACCGCGGCATCGTCGAGTTCGAGCATCACGCCTACAATCAGAACGATGTGCTCGTTGCCAAATGCACGCGCCAGGCGATGATGATGAAAAAGGCGGCCTGATGCGCTCGCTGCTGTTTGTGCCCGGGGATTCCAAAAAGAAACTGGAGAAGGGTTTTGGCGCCGGCGCCGACGTGGTCATCGTCGACCTTGAGGATTCCGTGGCGCCACAAAACAAGCCGTCGGCACGCGACATCGCAGCACGCTTTATTGCCGGCAACAGGCAGCAGACAAGCTCCGCCATCTATATCAGAGTCAACGACCTATCGACCGGGTTGACCGACGATGATCTGGCCGCCCTGGTTCCGGTCAAACCCGACGGCATCATGCTGCCGAAGTCGAACAGCGGCCAGGATGTCCAGCAGCTATCCGTAAAGCTCCGCGTACATGAGGCCGAAAACGGATTGCCGGATGGCGCGATCAAGATCCTGCCGATCATTACCGAGACCGCTGCTGGGTTGCTGGCCGCCGCGACCTATGCCGGGGCAAGCGCCAGGCTTGCCGGCCTCACCTGGGGTGCCGAAGATCTGTCGGCGGCGATCGGCGCGCAGGCTGCGCGCGACGACAACGGCCGCTACACCGATGTCTTCCGCCTTGCCCGCACCATGACCATCCTTGCCGCCGGCGCAGCTGAAGTCGCGGCGATCGACACGGTTTTCCCTGCCTTTCGCGACATGGCCGCCTTCGAAGCCGAATGCACGGAGGCCGAGCGTGACGGCTTTGCCGGCAAGATGGCGATCCATCCGGCGCAAGTGCCGGTCATCAACGCCGCCTTCACGCCATCGGCGGAGGCAGTGCAACGCTCGCAGGCCATCGTCGCGGCCTTCGAGGCGGCCGGAAATCCCGGCGTGGTCGGCATTGACGGCAAGATGTATGACCGGCCGCATCTCAGGCTCGCCGAACGGCTTCTGGCTCGCGCCAAGGCAGTCGGGGTTTAGTCCCGCGCCAGCACGATGACCCGGTCCTCAGGCAGGTAGGCCAGCGCTTGCGACTTCAACGGGTTGACGGTGACGCCGCCCAGAGCCCGCTCATCACTCTGCGCAGCGCGAACGCGCCTATGTCCGATGGCGATCTCGCCGCGCAGCCGCGCCGATTCCGCGATCGTCCAGAACGTCACCGGCTGATCGATGGCGACATAGTGGCCGACCGGACGCATGTAGATTTCGGAGCCCTCCTCGTCGAGCAGGTCATCGAAGATCGCTGCGAGATGCTGGTTCTCCGATGCCTGCGCCAGCATCAGGCTGACCAGCCGGTTGCTGACGACGAAGTCATCGGCCTTGGTCACCGCCGCCAACTCGCGGTTGCGCACGTCGATCATTTCGCTGACAATCGAGATATGCGTGCCGGCATCGTCTGCGATTTTGCGCAAATGCAGCAGCGTCACCAGCGTGCGCGTATCGGCGGGCTGCGCTGCCATGGTCTCGCTGTAGCCGAGGACGAGCACGTGGTCGTAGGAAGGCACGTCCAGGCTTGCCAGTGCTGTGCTGCTCGACGTGTCGGTGATCCGGCAGGAAACCGACAGATTGTCGCCGACGACCGGCAGCCCGGCAACTTCCTGTTCGAGGCCTGGCGTATCGGCGGCGATGGTCAGGATCGAACCAGGCGCGACATAGCGCGACAGTTCATAGGTTATGATCGGACCGCGCCGGTTCCAGCCAAGGATCAGCGTGCGCTCCGGCTTCGCCTCGATGGGCTGATGGCGAAGAATCGCCGCGGCATCGATCTTGGCTCCGGCGCTTCCCAGCTTGATGGCGGCATCGTCCTCGGCAATGATGATGGCGCGCATGTCCTTGCCGATTACCAGCTCCGACGGCGGGTTGAGATTGACGCGCCCCTGCTGGTCGCAGAGCCCGATCAGCGTGCAATGCTCATACGCCATCACTGCCTCGCCGAAGGTCTTGCCGGTGAGATCAGGCTGCTCGGTCGTGTAGATTTCGCAGCCGTCGAAATCGAGCAGCTCCGAATAGACGCCGCTGAGACCCGACTGCCGGCTCGAATGCACGACGATGCGCGAGATCAGCTGGTCGGCCAGGACAAGCTGTACCTCGGCCCCGCCGACGACGCGGGCGACCTCGGCGTTCTTTCCGTCGCGGATCTCGGCGGCGATGTTATAGGGCGCCGTGCGCCGGTTCGGGTCGTTGGCCAGCGCCAGCACCGTCTTGATCACCTGCGAATCCGGGTCGTCGCCGTCCGGCGACAGCACGATGATCGAGCGCGAGGTCTGCGGGTTGACGATGGCCAGATCGTAGAGGTCGGTCGGGTCGCCGCTGCGGCAGATGATGCGTGTATTGCCCAGTCTGCCGACTTTGGCGGCGATCTCGTCCTCCATCGCCACCTTGTCCATATTGGCCATGACGACAATGCGCGGATGGCGGCGGCTGGCATTGGCAATGACGAGTTCGGAGATGACGTCGAAGATCGACGGCGACCAGTTGAGGATGATGGTGTGGTCGCTCTCCAGCACCCGCGAACGGCCCTTGCGCAATTCATCGAGCTTGCTGTCGACGCCGGCGCTGAGCACGCCGATGAGGGCCGACACGACGAAGATGCCGGCGAGCGTGACAAAGAGCATGACGAGACGAAAGGCCCAGCCGGTGTCGCCGCCCATCGTGCCGGAATCGAGCGTGCGCATCAGCGATTCCCAGAATGCTTCGAAGAAGTTCAGTGGTTCGCCGCCCTCCGGCGCGATGCGGGTCACCGCAAGGAAAGCCGCGGCGGCGATGATGATCAGCAGGGAAGCGACGGCGAGCCAGCCGATCAGCGCGATAGGGCCGGCGGCCATGCTCTTGTCAAACCCGTAGCGCAGCCGGGTTCCCAGCGAGTCTCGTTTCTTCATGTCGCCGGCGTCCCCCAATATCCCTATGGTCGATGCGCCAACCCCAACGCTCGCCGAAGCCGCTGTCTTAGCCTGTGTTTAAATAAAGGGGAATCGCTTTCGGGTGTCAGCCGTTCCACGGCCCCTCATAATCGGCATAGAGCTTTGCCGGATCGGGTCGCGGCCGTTCCGGCGCCGGGCCCTGGTAGGAGCCGATATGGATAAAGCCGACGACGCGCTCCTGCGGCGCCAACCCCAGGATCGCCCTGCCCTCGGCCACATCGGAATACCAGTTGCTGATCATGTTGGTGCCATAGCCCAGCGCATTGGCTGCAATCATCAGGTTCAGCGCCGCCATGCCGCCGGACAGGAACATTTCCCATTGCGGGATTTTTGGATTGTCCTTCGGAACCGACACCACGCCGATCACCAGCGGCGCGCGGGAAAACCGCGCAAGCTCCTGGTTGCGGCGGTTTTCCGGCAGCGGCCCTTCGCGCTGTTCGGCGAGCGCCGCCAGCTTCCTGCCGATCTCGAATCGCGCCTCGCCGCGATAAAGGATGAAGCGCCACGGCTCCAGTCGGCCGTGATCGGGCACACGGCTTGCAGCCGCGATCATGGTCGCGATATCGCCATCGCTGGGCGCCGGTTCCTTCAATTCAGGAATCGGTGCGGAGTTTCGGGTCAGCAGGAAGTCGATGATCGGCGACGCCATGGGGGCCAGGTCTCCTAAAGCACTCGATTTTGAGCTGAAGCGCGCCATTGCGGATCGGGGCGGCTCGGGCATTGGCGCGGGCGCGCCGGACGAAAGAACCTGTTGCCAAGGCGGTCGGACTCTTAAGCCTTGAAATTGCCACCGCCTTGGGCTTCAACGCAAGGCATGTTTGAGGGGAGATCGCGCCTTTTCCTGATTTGGCTCGCCGTAGCGCTGTTTGCGCCGGCCTCGATGGCCATGGCGCAGAATGCCGACGGCATCGGCAATCTGAAACTCCCCGATATTTCGAGCTATGCACCGCCCAAGGGCGAGACGCCGCTGGCACTCGGTGGCGGCGGTGCCATAACGCTGTCGGCGCAGTTGACCGACAAGGGCGCCGACATCACGCGCGGCATCGTCTGGCGCGTCTTCAAGCCCGAGGCCGCCGGCGACGGCAAGCTGCCGATGGTGGCTTCCGCGCATGGCGGCAGCGCCGTGTTCCAGCTCGAACCCGGCAGCTATCTGGTCCACGCCTCATACGGACGCGCCGGCGCCACCAAGCGCATCACCGTCGGCAAGGACGCCAGGCGCGAAAGCCTGGTGCTCGATGCCGGCGGCCTCAAGCTCGACGCGGTGCTGTCGGGCGGCGCGCGTATTCCGCCGAAAAAACTGCGCTTCTCCATTTATGAGGGCACCGCCGAGGCCAATGGCGACCGCGCTTTGATCATTCCCGATGTCGAGCCGAACAGCGTCGTGCGGCTCAACGCCGGCGTTTATCATGTCGTCTCCACCTATGGCGCGGTCAATGCCGTTATTCGTTCTGACATCCGTGTCGAAGCCGGCAAGCTGACCGAAGCCACCGTCGAGCATCGCGCGGCGGAGGAGACCATGAAGCTGGTGCGCGAGACCGGCGGCGAGGCCATCGCCGATACATCCTGGTCGCTGCTCAACGAATCCGGCGATCCGATCAAGGAGGCCGTCGGCGCCTTCGCCTCGATGGTGCTGGCCGAAGGCCAATACACCATCATCGCCAAGAACCGCGACCGCATCTACCAGAAGGATTTCACCGTGGTCGCTGGGCAGAACCAGGAGATCGAGGTGCTGGCCACTGATGCCTCTGCGATCGATCCGGAGGAAGGCGCCGACTGACCGGCGCGCCCATTGGCATCGGTTTGGCTGCTCAGTTGAAGTGGTAGTTCAGGGCTACGTCAGGCGGCCTTGCACAGGCGGCGCTGCAGGAAGTGGACCCGGCCGCGCGGCGCGTCGGGCGCTAGGTCGAAGACACCGCGATGAAGACGGTCGAGCAGCGTCTTGCGGTCGCGCAATGGCTCCAACTCATCCCAGCTCAGCACATCGCCGACGCGCACGTCGATCGCCTTGCCGGACAGCCGCGCAAATTCGCGGATGAGCATTGAAAGGCGCAACGTCAGCGACGCCTTGCCGACGAATTTCGCCAGCCTTCCTTCGCGCTCGGCCATGTTCATCGGACCGCTGACCAGATGGAACAGCCGGCCGTTCTGACCTGAAAAATGCATCGGCACCACCGACGCCTTGGCGTCCTGCACGAGGCGCGCCGGAAACATCTTCCACGGCAGGTCGCGCGCCCGGCCAAAGCCTTTCGGCGCCGTGGCGACGCCGCCGGCCGGAAATACGACGATGGTGACGCCCTCTTTCAACAGCCGCACTGCCTCGTGGCGCACCGCCATGTTGTTCTTCACCGCGTCCTTGGTCTCGGAAAAGTCGATCGGCAGCGAGTACGGTTCCATCTCGCGGATCTTCAGCAGATCCTTGTGGATCATGACGCGGAACGGACGCCCGAGCTGCTCGACGAGCGACAGCACGGCAATGCCGTCGCCAATGCCGAACGGGTGGTTGGCTACGATCACCAGCGGCGTGTCCGGCAGCCCCGCCGGCGGCCACCGATCGGTGCTGCGCACCTCGACGTCGATCAGCTCCAGCATGCGGCTGAACACGCGCTCGCCGGTCGGCGCCACCTGGCGGCGCCAGAAATCATAGAGCGCGGCATACCGGTCGCGCCCCGACAGACCTTCAATGGAATGGATGAACCAGCGCGTCAGCGCCGGCTGGCTCGCATTGGCGTAGGAGAGTTCGGGAAACGGCCTTTCCCGTATCTTCAGCTTGAGCATGGGGGCTCGTTACAAGGTTGGCGTGACAGGCATGTGAAAATGGCGGTGGATCGCTCCACCGCCATTTCTCCGAAATATTGATTGCTCAGGCCGCGCTGCGCCTTCGGTCGGGCGAAACAGCCTCGTCGGAAAGCAGCTTCAGCGCGTCGGCCAGCTTGAGCGATTCCTGATCGCGCGAGCCGAGCCGGCGGATGTTGACCGTCTCCTCTTCCGCCTCGCGCTTGCCGCATACGAGGATCACAGGAACCTTGGCCAGCGAATGCTCACGCACCTTGTAGTTGATCTTCTCGTTGCGCAGATCCGGTTCGGCCAAAAGTCCTGCCGCCTTCAACTGTGCGACGACCTTTCGCGCATAGTCGTCAGCATCCGAGGTGATCGTCGCCACAACCACCTGCAGCGGCGCGAACCACAGCGGGAAATGACCGGAATAATGCTCGATCAGGATGCCGAGAAAGCGTTCCATCGAACCGCAGATGGCGCGATGCACCATCACCGGCTGCTTCTTTTCCGAATCCGAACCTATGTAGAAGGCGCCAAAGCGTTCCGGCAGATTGAAGTCGACCTGCGTGGTGCCGCACTGCCATTCGCGGCCGATGGCGTCCTTCAGCACATATTCGAATTTCGGCCCATAGAAAGCGCCCTCGCCCGGATTGATCGAGGTCTTGATGCGGTTTCCCGAGCGCGTCCTGATTGTATCCAGCACGTTGCCCATGATCGCCTCGGCATGATCCCAGGCCTCGTCGGTGCCGACGCGCTTATCCGGCCGCGTCGACAGCTTCACGCTGACATCGTCGAAGCCGAAATCGGCGTAGGTCGACAGGATCAGATCGTTGATGCGCAGGCACTCCGCGGCCAGCTGCTCCTCGGTGCAGAAGATGTGCGCATCGTCCTGCGTGAAGCCGCGCACGCGCATCAGCCCGTGCAAGGCGCCGGACGGTTCGTAACGATGCACATTGCCGAATTCCGCAAGCTTTACGGGCAGATCGCGATAGGATTTCAACCCATGCTTGAATATCTGCACGTGGCCCGGACAATTCATCGGCTTCAGCGCGAACACGCGGTCGTCGTCGGTGTCGTCGCCGGCCACCGTCACCTTGAACATGGCATCGCGATACCAGCCCCAGTGGCCAGACGTCTCCCACAGGCTCTTGTCGAGAACCTGCGGTGCGTTGACCTCCTGGTAGCCCTGCTCGTCGAGGCGGCGGCGCATGTAGTTGACCAGATTCTGGAACATCTTCCAGCCCTTGGCGTGCCAGAAGACGACGCCCGGCCCCTCTTCCTGGAAATGGAACAGGTCCATCTCGCGGCCGAGTTTGCGGTGGTCGCGCTTCTCTGCCTCTTCCAGCATCGTCTGGTAGGCATCGAGTTCAGCTTGCTCGGCCCAGGCCGTGCCGTAGATGCGGGTCAGCATGGGGTTGTTCGAATCGCCACGCCAATAGGCGCCGGCCACCTTCATCAGCTTGAAGGCGTTGCCGATCTGCCCGGTGGAGGCCATGTGTGGGCCGCGGCAGAGGTCGAACCAGTCACCCTGGGAATAGATCTTGAGATCCTGGTCTTCGGGAATGGCGTCGATCAGCTCGAGCTTGTAGCGCTCGCCCTTCTCGGCAAAGACCTTTTTCGCCTTGTCGCGCGACCAGACTTCCTTGGTGAACGGCTTGTTACGCGCAATGATCTCGCGCATCTTCTTTTCGATCACCGGGAAATCGTCAGGCGTGAACGGCTCGTTGCGGGCGAAGTCGTAATAGAATCCGTTCTCGATCACCGGCCCGATGGTCACTTGCGTTCCCGGCCACAGTTCCTGCACGGCCTCCGCCAGCACGTGTGCTGCATCATGACGGATGAGTTCCAGCGCGCGCGGATCGCTGCGGGTGATGATCTCGACCTTGCCGGACTTGCCAAGCGGGTCGGAAAGATCGCGAACGGTGCCGTCGATGGCATAGGCGACAGCCTTCTTGGCCAGCGACTTCGAGATCGATTCGGCGAGGCCCGCACCGGTCATCGCCGCGTCATAGTCGCGGACGGAGCCATCGGGAAATGTCAGGGAAACGGAATTCAGCATCGGGTATCTCCTATCCAGTCCCGCAAACGAGCGCGGGTGGTCGTGGTGTGAAGCCGGAGGCATCCGGCAGCGGGCGGGTTTTAGAGGCCACGCGGCATCAGGTAAAGAGCCGTCGTTGGCGCAGCTGTCAGGAAATGGCGCGACAGATGTCGCAGGCCAGTCGCACAGGCTTGCGAATTTCCCCGACACGAGGTTGGAATCCCCGGCATGGAAGACGCAAAATCCAGCCGAACCGCCTTGGGCGTCGCGCGCATGCGGGCCCTCCACCAGTTCTCGCAGCAGGCGGCGCTGTTTCGCGACCCATATGCGAGTGCGATACTGGGCGATGCCGCACCGACGGTGCAGGAGCTCGAGCAGGAAGGTGAGCGCAGCCGGCGCATGCGCCTGTTCGTGGCAGCGCGCGCCCGCCTCGCCGAGGACTGGCTGGCTGCGGCGGTGCGCCGGGGCGTCCAGCAAGTGGTGGTGCTCGGCGCCGGCCTCGACACTTTCTCGCTGCGCAATCCGTACCCTGATGTCGCGGTGTTCGAAGTCGATCACCCGGCGACACAGGCCTGGAAACGGAAATGCATCGCCGATGCTGGTCTTGCCGAACCGCGGGCCACCATGTTCGTGCCGGTCAACTTCGAGCGCCAGCGCCCCGCGGATGGCCTGGCATCGGCCGGTTTGCGGCAGACCGAGCCCAGTTTCTTCATCTGGCTGGGTGTCGTTCCGTATCTGAGCCAGGACGCAATCTTCAGCACCCTGTCCTGGATTGCCGGCATGCCCGGTTCGGAGGTCGTCTTCGACTACAGCGAGCCGGCCGAGAACCGCGATGCGGCTGGACAGGCTGCCCTCTCTTTCCATGCGGCGCGCGTCGCCGCTGCCGGAGAGCCCTGGATCAGCTTCTTCGTGCCCGCGGCACTGGCGCAATCGCTGCGCGAGCTCGGCTTCGATGAGATCGAAGATCTGGAAAGCAGCGACATCGCCGCCCGCTTCTCCAGGACGCCAAAGGCGGAGACAAGGAATTCCGGCGGCCACATCCTTCGTGCCCGCCGGAGCACTTGAAGCTAAAGCAAGTTCACTTCACCAGTTGCGGCAACTCCCTCAGTAACGCCGCGCGTGTCGCCGGGCCTTTCGGCATGTCGATCGGCTTGGTGTCGACGACCAGCCGGGCGAAGACGATCCGGCGGCCGCCCTTTTCGGCCCAGCCGACGAACCAGCCCAGCGCGCGCTTGTCCTTGCTGTTTCCCAGCCTGGTGCTGCCGGTTTTGCCCCGCACCGTCCAGCCGCCGGCCTGGAAAGTCGGCAGGATGGCTCGGGTCATCTCATGCGCCTTGGCAGAAACCGGCATCTTGCCGGCGAGCAGCTGGCGCAGGAAGGCTGTCTGTTCGACCGGCGATATCTCAAGCGAGGAATTTATCCAGGATTGCGTGAGCCCGTTGTCCTTGTCGGCATCGCCCGAGACATCCATGTTGCCGTAGCCGAATTTCGAGACGTAGAGGGCAAAGCTTTTTGCGCCGAGCCGGCGCGCGATCTCGCGCGAATACCATACGATCGAGTCGCGCTCCCAGATCGTCGGGTCGACGGCCTTGTGGTCGCGCTTCACGGCGTTGAACTCAGGCTTGTAATCCCAGCTCGGTGTATGCGCGTCGCTGAGGACACCGCTGTCGTAGCCGATCAGCGCCAGCGGCACCTTGAAGGTCGACGCCGGGCTGACGCGTTGGTCGCAGACGCCGCTTTGATAGAGCGTCTCGCCGCTCGCCGCGTCCTGGATAAGCGTGCAGGCGAAATCGCCAAGCGGCGCCGATTGCGCCCGCATCGGAAATCCCAGAAACCAGGCCAGCAGGAAGAGGACCGCGGCAATGATGAAGGGATGGGTTTCGATCCGACGCATGTGGGCTCTCCTGGGAATGACAGGAGGCGCTTAGCGAAGTGTCTTGGCTCGATTTTGACTCAAATGCGCAGTCTTTGTGCAGCCCGTTGTTAACCTTACCGGATTGTAAAGAAATGCCGCGCTGGCGATCTGGATCAGGGACCAGCGCGCCCGCCGTCAGGCCTCGCCGCGCTTCCTGCCGATCTGCCAATAACGCCATGGCATGAACCAGACATAGCGCTGATCGAGTACCTCCGGCACGCGATCGATGCCATGCGAACCGAAAGGGCCGCAGCGCAGCACGCGGAACAGCCCCATGAAGCCGCCGGCCCACAGACCATGGCGGGCGATCGCCTCATGCGCGTATTCGGAACAGGTCGGCAGATGCCGGCAGGAATTGCCGACAAATCCGGACAGCGTCAGTTGATAGAGGCGCACCAGCGACGTGCCGAAAATGCGGCCGGGTGTTTTGCGCCAGGGACCGGGCCAGTTGCGCCCGCGCCGGGTCCGTCCGGCGGCATGCACATGCCGATGCTGGTCGCCCACCGCAGTCTCTTTCCGAACGCGACCCGAAACCGGCTTCCGGGTCAGCTTGCGTTTCCAAACCGATAGATGTGAGCTTCGGCCGGCAAACGCAATCCTCTTCACTCACTCGCCACTTTGTCGGCTTCAGGGTCGCGAGCGGCGAAAGGGATGCCGCTCCGCTGGAGCCGCCCAGCGGGTGGCCGGCCTTTGCTCGGTGCGCTGCACATGATGCTGCCTGTCGCCACGCCATTGAAACGTCGCGATCCGCATCACATCGCCAAAGATTTCCAGAAACTGGATCATGTCCGTGTCTCCTCTAAGAGCGGATTAGACGCCCGCTGGCCTTCGCCTTCAAACGAGTATAATTTCCGGTTCGGATAACTTCGGGTTATGCGAAATGAAGCGCGGACGGTTGCCCCTGACGGCGTTGCGAAGTTTCGAGGCAGCCGGCCGGCAATTGAGCTTTAGCCGGGCCGCCGAGGAGCTGTTCGTCTCGCAGGCCGCCATCAGTCGGCAGATCCGCGAACTCGAGCAGTTCCTGCACCAGCCCTTGTTCCACCGTCATCACCGCCGCGTCGAGTTGACCGAGGCCGGCCAGCGCCTGCTCGATCAGCTGGTCAGGAGTTTCGATGACATCGACAGGCTGCTTTCGGACCTGGTGGCTGTTCCGGCGCAGTCGGTGGTCCGCGTCAGTGTCGAGCCGTCGCTGGCCTCGGTATGGCTGTTGCCGCGGCTCAACCGCTTCAGCCAGTTGCGGCCCGATATCGACGTTTCCCTCGAAGTTGACCCAAGGCCGATCGAGTTCCGCAGCGATCAGCCCGAACTCGCCTTGCGCTTCAGCGCGCGCGCCACCTCATGGCCGCGCAGCGAGGCCGAATGGCTAGCCTCGACCGTCGATTCACCGGTCCTGTCGCCGGCCTTGCTGGGATCGGGCCCTGCCCTCGAAAAGCCGCTCGACCTTGCCCGCTACACGCTGTTGCACGAGGAAAATCGTCAGGGCTGGGCGCGCTGGTTCGAAGCGGCTGGCGTCGCCGCCGACGCCATTCCGGCGCGCGGCCCTATGCTGGCGGATGTGTCGCTGTCGAAGCAGGCCGCCCTGCTCGGCCACGGCGTGGCGCTGGGCGACCTCTTGCAGATCGGCGAGGAGATTGCGTCCGGCGCGCTGATCAAGCCGTTCGACATCGACGTCGCATCCGGCGCCTACTGGCTGGTGGCCAGGAGTTTGAAGGACCTGCCGGAGCCGGCTAAGGCCTTTGCCGACTGGGTGAGAAGCGAATTTGCCGAAAGCAGACGGGCGCAGGAACAGCAGACCTAAGCCGTCGTGCTTCTTAAGCCCTCGGTTCTATTTCTGCTGCGCGCCGGATGACATCACTCGGCCGTCGAAATTGACCGTCGTCTCGCGCCAAGCCTGGTAGCTATCGGCATAAATCGCAAGGCCAATGAAGGGCGCACAACGGGTAATCGCCCGAACTGCGCTGTCATCGAACTTCTTGCCCTGTGGTTCTGTTGCAAGATTGAGTACCTTCGGCGGCGCCGCCAGCGAACCATCCCGGTTAAAGCTGATTTTGACGCGTGTGGCCACAAGTTCGTCGCCGACGGGGATAATCCAGCAGCCAGCCAGCTTGTCAGCGAGGTAGGCGGCAGCCTTCTGCTGCGAGGCGTTTTCTGCGCCGGCAGCATAGCCACTCGTGACCAGCGAAACCACAAGGCCCGAAGCCACCATCAACCAATGCAAACACTTCCTCCGTCATGTCCTGCGCGAAGCCCGCGCTATGTCACGCTGCTTCTTCTGCGCGTTTCTTCTCGATTTGACCGATGGCATCGACGACCGCATCGAAGGTCAGCATGGTCGAGGCATGGCGCGCCTTGTAGTCGCGCACCGGCTCCAGATATCTCAGATCGGCAAAGCGGCCTTGCGGCGGCGCGCCGTTTTCCTTGAGCATCTTCAGCATGGTGTCGCGCACCGCCCGCAATTCGTCGGCGCTGGCGCCGATGACATGTTGAGCCATGATCGAGGACGAGGCCTGGCCGAGCGCGCAGGCCTTCACGTCATGCGCGAAATCGGTGACGACGCCATTGTCCATCTTGAGGTCGATGGTCACCGTCGAGCCGCACAATTTGGAATGGGCCTTGGCCGTCGCATCCGGATGATCGAGCCGGCCGACGCGGGCGATGTTTCCGGCAAATCCCAGAATTTTCGCATTGTAGACGTCGTCAATCATATTTTTCCAATCCGTCGCCGCCAAGCGAACAGCGATTGCCGTTGTACCGTCTTTCATTCGCTGCGTACGAGCATATATAATGGTGGCAGTCGGGTATCGACAAGGCAACGCAAAGCCATCGTCCTTGCCCATTTCGTTCACGCCGCTTGCGGGCTGGAAACCGGGCGAGTTTTCAGCACCCGAAAGGTCGTGGTCCGTTCAACTCGTTCCTCCTGAGAGAGGAACTACGGGAGACGCCTTTATGGATGCCGTCATCAAGAAAATAATGCCCCCTTCCGACTATCTGGACAAGCCGGTCACCGACAGGCCGAGCGAAGCCGAGGTCGAGGCCGCCGTGCGCACGCTGTTGCGCTGGACCGGCGACAATCCGGACCGCGAGGGCCTGATCGACACGCCCAAGCGCGTCACCAAGGCCTTTCTCGAAATGTTCAACGGCTATGACATGTGCCCGGCCGAAGAGCTCGGCCGCACTTTCGAGGAAGTCGCCGGCTATGACGATCTCGTCATCGTCAGGGACATCCAGTTCCACTCGCATTGCGAGCACCACATGGTGCCGATCATCGGCAAGGCGCATGTCGGCTACCTCCCGGATGGCAAGGTCGTCGGCCTGTCCAAGATCGCCCGTGTGGTCGATATCTTCGCCCATCGCCTGCAGACTCAGGAGGCCATGACCGCACAGATCGCCGGCGTCATCCAGGACGTGCTCAATCCGCGCGGTGTCGCCGTCATGATCGAGGCCGAGCATATGTGCATGGCCATGCGCGGCATCCGCAAGCAGGGCTCCACCACGCTGACCTCGACCTTCACCGGCGTGTTCAAGGACACGCCCGAGGAACAGGTCCGTTTCGTCACCATGGTGCGCGGCCTCGGGGCGTAAGCCTCTCGCCGGCATCGCTAGATCAAGGACCGGCGATGTCGGCACTAACATTTCCCAAGGCTCCATCAGACAAGAAGGCTCTCGAAGAAGGCGCGGTGTTTTCCCCGCGCTTCGATGCTGCCGGGCTGGTCACCGTCGTCGTCACCGACGCCGCTGACGGTATGCTGCTGATGGTCGCGCATATGAATGCCGAGGCGCTGGCGCTGACGCTCGAAACCGGCATCGCGCACTACTGGTCGCGCTCGCGCAGCACGCTGTGGAAGAAGGGCGAAACATCAGGCAATTTTCAGACCGTCGTCGAGATGCTCACGGATTGTGACCAGGACGCCATATGGTTGCGCGTCAAAGTGTTGGGCCACGACGCAACTTGTCACACCGGCCGGCGTTCATGTTTTTATCGGACGGTGGGGCTAATCGGCGGCAAGGCAACGCTTGCCGACGATGGCAGCACGCCGCTGTTCGATGCGGAAAAAACCTATCGGAAGCCCGCGTGAACCATTCAACAGTCGCAAACCACTCATATTCACTATTCTCAAACGTCCTTCCTGTAGAACGGACGCGGGACAAGGGAGATCATGATGCTCGAGTGGGCGTCATTGCGTAGCAGACCGGACGTGCGGGAGGCCAATGGCCCCTCATCGTCCGGCGGGGTGCCTGACCCGCAACCCGCGGGCAAGACAGGCATTTCGCTCGCGCTGGGCGGCGGCTGCGCACGCGGCTGGGCGCACATTGGCGTGCTGCGCGCGCTCGACGAAGCCGGCATCGAAGTCTCGATGATCGCCGGCACCTCGATCGGCGCGCTGGTTGGCGGCTGCTATCTCGCCGGCAAGCTGGACGAACTCGAGGAGTTCGCCCGCAGCCTGACCAAGCGGCGCATCTTCGGCCTGCTCGATCTCAATCTGCGCGGCAGCGGCCTGTTCGGCGGCATGAAACTGGACGTCAGGCTGCGCGAGCACATGGCAGGCATCCGCTTCGAGGATCTCACGAAACCCTTCGTCGCCGTTGGCGCCGAAATTCGCACCGGCCATGAGATCTGGCTGTCCAGCGGTTCGCTGATCACCGCGATGCGGGCTTCCTATGCGCTGCCCGGCGTGTTCGAACCGGTGAATTGCAACGGCCGCATTCTGGTCGACGGCGCGCTGGTCAACCCGGTTCCGGTTTCGGTCTGCCGCGCCTACGAGCAGCCGCTGGTCGTCGCGGTCAACCTTCACTACGATCTGTTCGGCCGCGCCGCCGTCATCAAGCACAGCGCCGGCGAACTGCTCATCGAGAAGGACGCGCCCCGGCCAGGCCAGGCCAGCCCCGACCACCAGCCGCACCAGAGCCGTCTCGGCATCACCGGCGTCATGGTCGAAGCCTTTAACATCATCCAGGACCGGATTTCACGCGCAAGGCTGGCGGGCGATCCGCCCGACATGTCGCTGCAACCGAAACTCAGCCATATCGGCTTGACCGAATTCCACCGCGCGGATGAGGCGATCAGCGTCGGTTACCAGGCGACGATGGCGCAGATCAGCGAGTTGAAGCGGCTGCAGACGGTTCTCGCTTAAACCAGTTCGGCAATGTCAGGCTTTGGCCGCATCGGTGATGCGGAACTGCACCGTGCGGTTGCCGTTCCAATAATTCCCCGACAGCGAGCCGGCTACATGGATCGTGTTGCCCCTGTTCTTGAACAGGAATTCGCCCAGCGCGGTATCGACGGATCGAAAGGCGATGCCCTGGATGCGGCCGCCGCTTTCCGACTGCAGATCAGCCCGGATGTGGTTGGTGCCGACAGCCCGCGCGTCGGCCAGCCGATGGCGCGGCAGCGCGAACACCGGCGCGACATGGCCGGCGCCGAAAGGCCCGGCCTTTTCCAATGCATCGAGCAAAGCAATCGTCGCGCCCTCGGCGGCGAGCGCGCCGTCGACGGCCAGACTTTCTTCGTCCTGCAGCCGGAACACTTCGGCCGCCGCGCGCTCCTCGAAGAAAGCACGGAGTTCGCCGAGCTTGGCGCGTTCCACCGTGATGCCGGCGGCCATGCCGTGGCCGCCGCCCTTGACGATCAGCCCGGCATCGGCGGCTGCGCGCACCAGCCGTCCGAGATCGAAGCCCGACACCGAACGGCCAGAGCCGGTGCCGATGCCATTGGCGTTGAAGGCGATGGCGAAGGCCGGCCGCCGCGCATGGTCCTTCAGCCGCGAGGCGATCAAGCCGACAATGCCGGGATGCCAATTGGTGCTGGCGGTGACGATGATGGCCGGCCCGTTGCCGCCGGCAAGTTCGGCGTCAGCCTCGGCGCGCGCCGCTGCCAGCATCTCCAGCTCCATCTGCTGGCGTTCCTGGTTGAGCCGGTCGAGTGTCTCGGCAATGGTCCCGGCCTCAACCGGATCGTCGGTGGCGAGCAGCCGGCTGCCAAGTGCTGCATCGCCGATGCGGCCGCCGGCATTGATGCGCGGCCCAATCAGATAGGCGAGATGAAAGGTGCTTATCGGCTCACCGATGCGGGACACCCGCGCCAGTGCGGCGAGCCCCTCATTCTTCTGCTGCCGCGCCATCTGCAGTCCCTTGACGACGAAAGCGCGGTTCACGCCGATGAGCGGCACCACATCGCAAACCGTGGCCAGCGCCGCCAAGTCGAGCAACGACAACAGGTCCGGTGGCGCTGCGTCGGGCAATCGGCTGCGCAGGACCCTCGCCGTCTGCACCAGAGTGAGGAAGACGACACCGGCGGCGCACAGATGGCCTTGCCCGGAAAGGTCGTCCTCGCGATTGGGATTGACGACCGCGGTCGCCTCCGGCAGCGGGCCGCCGACCTGATGGTGGTCGAGCACCACCACATCGGCGCCTGCGGCCTTGACGGCATCGATGGAGACAGCGCTGTTGGTGCCGCAATCGACGGTGACGATCAGCGTCGCGCCGCGCGAGACCAGTTCGCGCATAGCCTCCGGATTGGGGCCGTAGCCCTCGAAGATGCGGTCGGGAATGTAGATCTCCGAAGGCACCGAGAAATGCGTCAGGAAGCGCTTGAGCAACGCCGAAGAGGCGGCGCCGTCGACATCGTAGTCGCCGAAGATTGCCACCTTCTCCTTGGCCATGACCGCTTCGGCGATGCGGGTCGCAGCCTTGCCCATGTCGGTCAGCGAAGCCGGATCCGGCAACAGATTGCGGATCGTCGGATCGAGGAAGCGCTCGGCCTGGTCCGCGGTGACGCCGCGCCCGGCGAGCACGCGAGCCACAATGTCGGGCACGCCGTGGCCCTGCGCTATGGCCAGCGCAGTCATGTCCTGCCGCTCGCTCAACCGGTGTTCCCAGGAAACACCGGTCGCCGACTGCCTGACGTCGAGGAAGAAGCGTTTGTCGCCCGTCATAGGAGGCGTAGTCTACAGATTGTCATTTCCGGCAATATGCGACGGCTAAACAGGAAAGTCTCAACTTTTCCACCTCCTGGTGACGCGCCTTGATCTCGCGGCTCACGCCTCCGCCAGAACCCGATGATGACTGGTGGGTTCGACCTGAAATCTCAATCCGGCTCCAAATCAAAGAGAGAGAGCATTATGGCGTCCGAAACCATTTTCAGCAGCAGCATCAATCGGTTAAAGGAGAAAAATGACTTGGCCTAGCCCGCACGCTCGATGCGGATAACCTGCGGCTTGTCTGTGAGGTGGCCGTCCTTGGTGATGCCGTCGACAGCCTTGCGCACCGCTGCTTCCGTCGTCTCGTGGGTGACCAGGATCACCGTCTTTTGCGCGTCCGTCTCGCCGCTGACGGCATGCTGGACGATCGATTCCAGCGAAATGTCGTTGTCCGCCATGCGCTTGGCGATCGCGGCGAAGACGCCGATGCGGTCGTGCACGGTCAGCCGGATGAAATAGCCGCCGGCATGGCTGCGCATCTGCGCCTTCTTGTAGGGGCGCAGTTCCTTGGCCGGCAGGCCGAACACCGGACCGTGCTGGAAGCCCGGCCGGCTCTTTGCGATGTCGGCGATATCGCCGACCACGGCGGACGCGGTGGCGTTGCCGCCGGCGCCCGGGCCGGAGAGCAGCAGTTCGCCCAGAATGTCGGTTTCGATGGCCACCGCATTGGTAACGCCATGCACCTGTGCGATCACCGACGCGGTCGGCACCATGGTCGGGTGCACACGCTGCTCGATGCCGCTGTCGGTGCGCTGCGCGACGCCGAGCAATTTTATCCGGTAGCCAAGGTCGCCCGCGGCGCGGATATCGGCCTGGCTGATATTGGAAATGCCTTCCATGTAGATGTCGTTGGCGGCGATCCTGGTGCCGAAGGCCAGGCTGGTCAGGATCGACAATTTATGCGCCGTGTCATGGCCCTCGATATCGAAAGTCGGATCGGCTTCGGCGTAGCCCAGCCGTTGCGCGTCCTTCAGGCACTCGTCGAAGGAGATGCCCTCGGCCTCCATGCGGGTCAGGATGTAGTTGCAGGTGCCGTTGAGGATGCCGAAAACGCGGGTGACCGAATTGCCGGCCATCGCCTCGCGCATCGTCTTGATGACCGGGATGCCGCCGGCAACTGCCGCCTCGTAGTTGAGCAGCACGCCCCTCTTCTCGGCGATTTCGGCAAGCGCCACGCCGTGCTTGGCCAACAGCGCCTTGTTGGCGGTGACGACATGACGTCCGGCTTCAAGTGCTGCCTTGACCGACGCGCGCGCTGCCCCTTCGTCGCCGCCGATCAGTTCGACGAAGACGTCGATATCGGCGGCCTGCGCCATCTTGATCGGATCGTCGAACCATTTGGCGGCGCTGAGGTCGACGCCACGGTCGCGCTTGGGATCGCGCGCGGAAACGGTCGTGACGATGACATCGCGTCCGCACTGGCGCGTCAGCTCCGCTGCCTTGTCGCGCAGCACGCGCGCCACCGAGGCGCCGACCGTACCCAGACCCGCAATTCCAACACGCAACGCTTCAGCCATGCCCGGCGACGCCCCTCAAAAAATCTGCTCGAATAAGATGTGCGGCGACTTTAGCGATGCGCGGCGAGCGGCACCACATTGTTCGGCTGCTTGGCGCTGGACGCCAGGAAGCGCTTGATGTTGCGCGCCGCCTGCCGGATCCGGTGCTCGTTCTCGACCAGCGCGATGCGGACGTGATCGTCGCCATGCTCGCCAAAGCCGATGCCCGGCGCCACCGCCACGTCGGCGTGCTCGATCAGGAGCTTGGAAAACTCAAGCGAGCCGAGATGCTTGAACGGCTCCGGGATCGGCGCCCAGGCGAACATCGAGGCAGCCGGTGCCGGAATGGTCCAGCCGGCGCGGCTGAAGGCATCGACCATGACGTCGCGGCGCTTCAAATAGACCTCGCGCACTTCGGCGATGTCGGCGCCGTCGCCATTCAGCGCATGCGCCGCCGCCACCTGGATCGGCGTGAAGGCGCCGTAATCGAGATAGGACTTCACCCGCGTCAACGCCGAGATCAGCCGCTCGTTGCCGACGGCAAAGCCCATGCGCCAGCCGGGCATGGAGAAGGTCTTCGACATCGAGGTGAACTCGACGCAGACATCGATGGCGCCCGGCACTTGCAGCACCGAAGGCGGCGGATTGCCGTCGAAATAGATCTCCGAATAGGCAAGGTCCGACAGGATGATGATGTCGTTCTTCTTGGCGAAGGCGACCACGTCCTTGTAGAAATCGAGCGAGGCGACCAGCGCCGTCGGGTTAGACGGATAGTTGAGGATCAATGCCAGTGGCTTCGGGATCGAATGACGGACACCGCGCTCGAGCGCCGGGATGAAGCCGTCATCCGGCTCGACCTGCAGCGAACGGATGACGCCGCCCGACATGATGAAGCCGAAAGCATGGATCGGATAGGTCGGGTTGGGGCACAGGATCACGTCGCCCGGCGCGGTGATCGCCTGCGCCATATTGGCGAAGCCTTCCTTCGAACCGAGCGTCGCCACCACCTGCGTGTCGGGATTGAGCTTCACGCCGAAACGGCGCTGATAATAGGCGGCCTGGGCGCGGCGCAGACCTGGGATGCCGCGCGAGGAGGAATAGCGATGCGTGCGCGGATCGCGCACCACTTCGCACAATTTGTCGACGATCGCCTTCGGAGTCGGCAGGTCGGGATTGCCCATGCCAAGGTCGATAATGTCGGCGCCGCGCGAACGGGCGCTGGCCTTCAGCCGGTTGACCTGCTCGAACACGTAGGGCGGAAGCCGGCGGACCTTGTGAAATTCTTCCATGTCAGTTCCAGACGATTTAAGATTGGCTTCAGCACAGTTGGTTTGGCTAGGCGCCCTTGGCAAAGACCGCTTTCGGCGCGCGATATAGCCTTATTTGCAGGTAGGGTCGAGGGCGGGATCGCATTTGGCTTCGATCTGCTTCAGCGTGTCCTTGCCATGGTTCTTCGCCAGCGAATTCAGCGCCGCCGGGCTGGTGGACGGGGCACCGCCGCCGCCCTTGGCCACTTGCCCCTGCTGTTCGCCCTTCAACTGGGCAAGCTTGGCCTGCGTCTCCTCAGGGGTGAGTTGCTTTGCCGCCACCTGCGGTGGGATGTTGAGATTGGGATAAGAGCCGGTGTCCTGCGCGCCCTGGGTCAGGCCGACATTCATCCCGTTGCCGGTGTTGGCGCTCGTGCAGCCACTTGCCGCCAGCAGCCCTGGCGCCAGACAGGCGATTGCAACCGCGATGCGGCAAAAGCGGCCTGCCCCCGAAAAAATGGTCTCGCCGGTGTTAATCGTCATATTGTTTTCCTGGCAGCCGGGGTACAGCGCATTGGACCCGGTCAGATGTCCCATGATAATATGTCAAGAAAACGCCTCGGGAGGAACCCCGCGAGCCATGTCCAAAACACCTGATTCGAGCAAAGCGGAAGATGATCAATCTTCGACCGTCGAGCAATATCTGGTGAAAGACCCGGAACGCTTCGCGTTGAACATGGCGCGCATGGTCGAGCAGGCCGGCAAAGCCGCCTCCGCCTGGGCCGAGCCGCGCGAAAAGGGCGAGGTGCGCGATCATGTCGCCGAACCCGTGGTCGACATGGTAAAAACCTTTTCCAAGCTCAGCGAATATTGGCTGGCCGACCCGCAACGCGCGCTGGAAGCGCAGACGCGACTGTTCGCCGGCTACATGACGGTCTGGGGCAACGCCATCCAGAAGGTTAGCCCGAATGCCGAGGCGCCCGAAGATGCGGTCAAGCCCGAGCGCGGCGACAAGCGTTTTCAAGACCCCGAATGGGGTCGCAACGCTTTCTTCGATTTCCTCAAACAGGCCTATCTCGTCACCTCGCGCTGGGCGGCCGACCTGGTCGAGCACGCCGAAGGCCTCGACGATCACACCCGCCATAAGGCCAGCTTCTACGTCAAGCAGGTGTCCAATGCCATCTCGCCGTCGAACTTCATCCTGACCAATCCGGAGCTGTTTCGAGAAACCGTTGCCTCGAATGGCGAAAACCTGGTGCGCGGCATGAAGATGCTGGCCGAAGACATCGCCGCCGGCAAGGGCGACCTGAAGCTGAGACAAGCTGACTATTCGCCCTTCGAGATCGGCAAGAACGTCGCGACATCTCCCGGCAAGGTGGTCGGGCGCAGCGATGTCGCCGAAATCATCCAGTACGATCCGACGACGGAGACGGTGCTCAAGCGCCCGCTGCTGATCTGCCCGCCCTGGATCAACAAGTTCTACATCCTCGATCTCAACCCGCAAAAGTCCTTCATCCGCTGGGCGATCGAGCAAGGCCATACCGTGTTCGTCATCTCCTGGATCAATCCCGACGAGCGGCACGGCGCCAAGGGCTGGGAAGCTTACATACGGGAAGGCCTGCAATACGGCCTCGACACGATCGAGAAGGCGACCGGCGAGAAAGAGGTCAACGCCATCGGCTATTGCGTCGGCGGCACGCTGCTGGCGGCCGCACTCGCACTGCTGGCACAGGAAGGCGACAACCGCATCAAATCGGCGACCTTCTTCACCACGCAGGTCGACTTCACCCATGCCGGCGACCTGAAAGTCTTCGTCGACGAGGACCAGGTGGCAGCGGTCGAGAAATCGATGAACGAAAAGGGCTACCTCGACGGCACCAAGATGGCGACCGCCTTCAACATGCTGCGCTCGGGCGACCTGATCTGGCCTTATGTCATCAACAATTACATGCGCGGCAAGGATCCCCTTCCCTTCGACCTGCTCTACTGGAACGCCGATTCCACCCGCATGGCGGCCGCCAACCACTCCTTCTACCTGCGCAACTGTTATCTCGAGAACAATCTGACTCGTGGCGTGATGGAACTCGCCGGCCGCACTGTGTCGCTGGCCGACGTCACCATCCCGGTCTACAACCTGGCGTCGAAGGAAGATCACATCGCGCCGGCCCTTTCGGTGTTTCTCGGCTCGCAATATTTCGGCGGCGACGTCGAGTTTGTGATGGCTGGTTCCGGCCACATTGCCGGTGTCGTCAACCCGCCGGCAGCCAAGAAATACCAGTACTGGACCGGCGGCAAACCGACGGGCGATTTTGGCCAGTGGCTCGCCTCGGCGGTGGAGCATCCCGGCTCCTGGT
This sequence comes from Mesorhizobium sp. M0001, assembly GCF_040324255.1. NCBI lineage: Bacteria > Pseudomonadati > Pseudomonadota > Alphaproteobacteria > Hyphomicrobiales > Phyllobacteriaceae > Mesorhizobium > Mesorhizobium sp. M0001. The sequence continues at coordinate 833,752 of NZ_JAMYVS010000001.1, read as the reverse complement.
GGACGCACTGGCAGCACTGGATCGAAACCCAGGACGACACCCTCGTTCCGGCCCGCAAACCGGGCAAGAATATGAAAACCCTGGGTGATGCCCCCGGCACCTATGTGAAGGTCCGCGTGTAACGCCGGCACCTTTTGCAGGTGCCTGTGTGTAACGGAATGTAATGTCTGGTGAGTTGACGGGCCGGCAAAACGGGGCGAAATGGTGTCGTCAACCTTCAAGAAGCCTCAATTGGCCTCCAACGAGCAAATAATTCAGAGGCTTGCAGAATTGACACAAGTCTCGTTTCCGGTTTGGGAACACAAGGTTATTGGATGTGAACGTTTCGACGCCGCACCAATAGCAGGCCGACCGGACACCGAGGGGGAATCTAGTTTTGAAATCAGTAGGATCGCGTCTCGCGGGGAGAGAAGGTCGCACTATAGCGGCAGCGCTTTTCTCCGTGCTTCTGGCGTCCTGCACCTCCGCTGGCGACCCCACAATGTCCGCCGGCATGCCTGGCTACAACGCGACCGCTTCTGACATCGCCGCGGCTTCCGGCGCCAGCCCTGCGGCGCCGGGCGATTCGACCGTGCAGGTCACATCCACCGGGCCGCAGATGATGATGACGGCAGCGGGCGATGCGACACTGCCCGAGCAGGTCGCCTATGTGCCGGTGGCCAAGCCCGGCACCGGCTTCCCGGTCAATGTTCCCGCCGGCTCCGAAACCATTGTCGGCCAGACGCCGCAGTCGCTGCAGCAGTCAGCACAGACCGCGGCCGCAACGGACGCCGTGGCGCAGAAGATCGCCGCCGCCGATGCCGGCGTGACCGCACCGAAAGCGACGGCAGCGGCGCCCGCGACCAACGAGGTCTACGTGACCGCCGCGCCCCAGCAGATCGACACGCCGAAGAAGGGCTTCCTGGCCTCACTGTTCAGCACCACGCCAACCTCGGCGGCACCTGCTCCGCTGGTCAACTCGCGCTCGGGCGAACAGCCTGCGGTTGCTTCCCAGAAGGCCGCCCCGGCAAAGCCGATCATCACGCTAGCGTCAGCCAATTCCGCCGACAAGCCCTTGCAGCTTGCCTCGCTTGGCAACGAGAGCAACCACATCACCGGCAGCGATGCCTTGCCCGGCGTGCGCCAGACGGCGCTGTTCGAGATCAAGCGCAAATCCGGCCTCGACGACGAAAGCGACGTCGACCTGAACGAGGACGAGGGTTCGGGCGGCGCCTATCAGGTGGCCTCCGCCGCCGGCCTCGCCCGGCTGGCGCCCAATGGCCTGTTGAAGCAAAACGAGAGCGTCGACGTCGCCTGCCTGAAGCCGTCGCTGGTGCGTGTGCTGAAGACCATCGAAGGCCATTACGGCCGCAAGATGATGGTCACATCAGGCTACCGCGACCCGGCCCGCAACCGCCGCGCCAACGGCGCCAAGAATTCGCTGCACATGTATTGCGCCGCCGCCGACATCCAGGTTCCCGGCGTCTCGAAATGGGAACTGGCGAGCTACATCCGAACCATGCCCGGCCGCGGCGGCGTCGGCACCTACTGCCATACCGAATCCGTTCACGTCGACGTCGGCCCCGAGCGCGACTGGAACTGGCGCTGCCGCCGGCGGGGTTAGCATCCCCATTCGGCAAACGGGCCGAGGGGCCGTTAGCAGCCTGCCGTTTTTCCCGATTAGCTATCAGCGACGTTCGAGATTAGCCGAGGCACCCGCGACTTCGTCATCCTATGGCGAAGCAAGGCGCGCAGCGACGCAGCGCAGACCATAGGATGACGACTGCGCGGGGCGTTCAGGCTAATCTCGAAAGATGTGCAATGACGCGAGGGCAGAAAACCTGGGCTGGCTCACCAAACTGGCCCTTTTCGCCCCTCTTGAAAAAAGTTTCCGCATCTGGCGGCTGATGGGTTGCCGGTTGGCAACAACGCAATTATAAGCCGCTTCGTCTGAGCGCGCCCATCGTCTAGCGGTTAGGACACCGCCCTTTCACGGCGGTAACAGGGGTTCGATTCCCCTTGGGCGTACCAGATTTTTCAAGCACTTAGCGGAAATCTCCCCTCCCCTGTCCAATTTTTGGCCAATATCCGTCCCGCGTTTGTCGAGCATCGCGACTCCTGTCACACTCGAATCAGGCTTGGAAGGAGGCAGCAATGGAAGTCGACTGGGCGGAAATCAGAGCAAATCGGTACGCTTCGGCGGCGCCACCTCCTGAATGGCCCTCCGGTATCAAGGTGACCAGCCTTGAAGGCCTAACCCTCTTGGGGATGCACCCGGTCACGAATCAACTGTATTGGGATGGCCAGGAACTGGCGACGGTGAAGCGGCTCGCGAACTTCGAACGGGGAATGGCGCTGGCGGTAACGATTGCCACCGTCGTCTTGGCCCTTATTGAAGTTGGACGCGCCGCCGGCTGGATCACAACGTAAAGCCCGCCACCGTGAGGCAGCGGGCCAATTATTCTAGAACCGGAAGAATCAGACCGCCGGATCGTTCCACGTTCTGTAGCGCGGGAAGCGTCGCCGATCGCCGAACACCCGGCCGAGGATGCGAATGCAAGAAGATGGCCCACGGCCGCACACCATGGAGTCGAGAAGGAACGTCTCCTCCAGACTTCCCTTGGCGGCAAAGCGGCCCCCATAGCCTCGGCCGTGATTGTTGCGCCAGCTCATGGTTTGCGGATGACCGCCTCCAAACATAGCGACCACAATGCACCCGTCTTCCAGTTCCGCGTCTGGATCAATGATCAGGCTTTCAGCCCGAAGCTCCGGGTAGGTGTCTGTCACCGCAAACACGTTGTAGGCCCACTTGCTGGCGGCACTGCGAGGCAAAACTGCTGCCCAAGGCCACGGCATTGAGACCACGTTTGTAGGCAAAGCTTCGCCATCCGCCGAAGCGGCGATTTTCTTCAACATTTGAGATTGCCCCCCTTGGGCTCGCGACATGATTGCCGCAAAGGGCAACGTGCGTTGACATTAACCTGATGTCAACGGATATCGTTGATATTGTCACAATTCATTGATAAGGTGACGCATGCTTGATCCCGCCCAATCCCGCGCCGCTCGTGGCCTTCTCTCGTGGTCGCAAGGCGAGCTTGCTGCCGCCGCGTCTGTCAGCCTCTCGACAGTCAGAGACTTCGAGAAAGGCCGAAGAACGCCAATCGCCAACAATGTCGGAGCGATCCGCAGTGCTTTGGAGGCGATGGGCGTTGTCTTTGTCGGCGATGGCGAAATGGTCGAAGGCGGCGCCGGGGTGAGGCTGCGGAAACAAAATGGCTGAAAGACCAGTTTCAACCTGCGAGTCGCTGTGAAATCAATTTCACTGCATGGAGCAGGATCTATACCACTTATCGCTGTAGTGCGGTGACTCTGATAGCGAGAAGAAGTAAACGCGTTCGATTGAGTCCATTTCAAGTGGTTTGCCTTGTCTCTCGCATCAGCAGCAAAAGCCCGATACGCGCAAAATCGATACGACGCCTATAAATCGGCAGCGGCAACGATGAGCGAATTTCTACAGAAACCGGTGCAAATAACCGAATGGTCAGGGCGCGCGCTTAAACATTATGGAGAATGGGGCCAGTCGTATTTTGATTGGCAGAAAATCTTTAGGGTGCATCGTGAACCGGATCGCCTTGATATGGCCATTTGGAGCGGTCAAGGTCGTTTGAGTGGGTTGGCGTTGGGCCTCACAACCGGCCAAAGTTTGATGCTTCGTTTTATGGAAGGCGACCCCCGTGAGGCGTGTCCATTGAAGGGAAAGCGGATTTTGATTGCGCTTGAAGCCGCTACAAATTATGCTCAAGCACGAGGTAAACGGGAAATCCGTTTGCAACCGATCAACGAAAAGCTCGTTAATCATTATACTAACGTTTACGGCTTCGTGCTTGAATCGCCTCGCCATGAAGAGCCATATTACAGGAAAGGAGTTTGACATGCGCGCTTTGAAAGCAGCGGTTTCGACAATGTCGCTCTCCGGCTGGTTTTCGGCAAAGCCATTGCCAGAGCCTGAGGCGTTTTGTGGAAAGCCGCGTCCAATGACCGGGTTCCTTGCAACCCTAACCGACGAGCAGAAGAAACTTGCTCGTGAATATACCGGCGAGGAGACTCACGGCGATCAGTCATTCGCTCGTTGAGTTTTCGCTAGGTTTGCTGGAGACGAGAAGCCCCTGACGCAGGGGCTTTTTTGTGTCCCCGCAGCAACCAGCCGTTTTACTCAGCGCTAGCACCCTTTGGCTCCGGCGTGATCTCCTCGACCTGCACGTTTTCGCCGATTTCTCTCGCCCAGGCCAAGGCTTTGGCCTTGTCGTTGGTCGTAAGCACCGTTCGCCAGTTCGGCGCTTCAAACACGCTCACAAGGTAGGTTGTCACCGACTCGTCGACCATGCTCCACCTTTGCCTACTTCATAAAGGTGTGGTGCCTTCATGCGGGGAGATAGAGCCCCCACATTGCCTAAGATACGAGCATATTAGCAATCACGCAATTAACCATGTGGCGCTGCCCGGTCGAAACTCAGGCAAGGCCCCCTTGAAGGCTCAAACGTGAGGACAAGCTAATAACCGTCTGGGAGTTGCGGGTATGGCCGACGGTATGGGCGAGCATCTTGAGGTTTTCGACCTTGACGCTTTGCGCAAGGCTTTCCTTGAATTCATAGAAGAGCATAAAACCAGGGATCATCCTGAGTGGGGCGAACTCGCCAAGCTGTTCCTCGAAAAAACAACGAGAGCGGCACCAAGAACCGGACCCTACCCAGCCGGAGAGGGGTGAACGCACCAGCGCTGTGTGACCGGCAGAGCGCATGTCTTAAGCGGGGGAGCGGCCAGCTGATCGAGCGTCCAACCTATTTTGGTAAATGCGCAAGAGTACGTCGCGAGCAGTCTCGGCGCGTTCTCGCGTGCAGCCCATAAGTATTCTTCCGCCCAAGGTTGCGGGCTCGTCGGCAACGTCATCCCATACCATCCAAGCGCCGGCCGGATCGAGAATGCAACTAAATCTATCTGGGCTTTCTTCCATCGACCCATCCCCAATGGGTGGGAGCGTTTCATTATTTTAGCAATCACGCAAGTAATGACCGGCGCGACACCACTACTTCGTTTGGTCAAAGTTAATTGCAGTGCAGAGGAAAGCCTAGCGTGCCAGCTGAATGGCATTTTATTAAAATGCCCTTCAAATCAGTATTTGCGGAGTGAGAGGCTAATGCCTCTTCGGCGCACTGTGCCATGGTAGGCTGCTGTTGCTTTGGAAGTTCCGTACCGCCAAAGGCTTTGAACCTAGCGCCAATCTGCCCCGGCGATGCGCCGCGTGAATGCCCGCTCGACTCCAGCAACAGCCTCATGCTTCGTTTCGACTGTTCCGCCCGCGCCGCCGTCATGGCAGGTCCAGAACCAAGTGCCTACGGCTGGGCCGTGCATCGTCTTCATGATGCGGCCGACCTTTTCCTGCTGGAACGCTGCGGTGAAATCGAAGGGCGCCGTCTGCCCTCCTATAGCTCCCGCTCATCTTGACCCCGGGCGCAATGTATTGTCCGTATATGAACTCGACGAGTGAGGGCACTGCACGCCATGTAGGCGGTCGGCCCCCGCAGCTGTCGAGCGATGTTTGAGGGAGCAGCGCATTGTTCGTTGATTACTACGAACTCTTGGAGATCAGCCCAAACGCCAACTCGGAGACACTTGAGCGAATATTCCGCTACTTTGCGATGCGCTATCATCCCGACAATCAGCAAACTGGAAACGAAGCCCGCTTCAGCGAAATAGTAGAAGCACACAACGTCTTGAGGGATCCCGTTAAGCGCGCCCAGTACGATATCTCCTATCGAGAGCATGCCGGTGAGCGGCTTAAATTGGTCGAGGAGGCAAGCGACCCCAAAGGGGTCGAGAAGGACGCTTTGGTCCAGGCCAAACTGCTTTCGCTGCTCTATGTGAAGCGCCGCCAGGATGTCGGCAATCCGGGCATTGGCGACGTCGAAATCGAACGGTTGTTAGGCTGTCCACCAGAGCATCTGGAGTTTCATCTCTGGTACATGAAGGCAAAGGGGTGGATTGCAAGAATTGAGAACGGGACAATCGCGATCACGGTTGAAGGCGTCGATCGCGCCGATTCCGAACTGCGTCGCGATACCAGCACTCGGCTCCTGAGTAGAGACTAGAAAGCCGTCACACGGGTCGAGAAGGACGCCGTAACGGTCAGCCTGGGTGGCCCGGTGGTGACGGTCGCGCCTGATGTTGTGCGGCTGGTAAAGGTCTAGCTTTCCCGACCTTACCGCCCTAACGGCTGCTTCGAAAGCGAGAGAAGTTCGGCCTCATCTTTTATCCCGGCCATGTAGTTGGCAATGATCCGAGAAGCCAACCGGCCCTGCCCATCAGGTGATTGGTCGTCGACCAGTTTAAGCTGCTCGAAAACGCGCCCTAGCAAGGCCAATTCGGCAGGCTTAAAAATCCCGGCATCCACGGCTTTTCGTCTGATGGGCATGACTAGTGTTCTTCCCTCACAGTCTCAAGCCGCCAACCTGAAATCGGTTCCGGAACATTTTAGCTAAAGTGAATGTTTCAATGGTTATGAAGATCGAAGCCGCTGAATGCCGGGCAGCGTTGACGCTCATCCGGCGCACAATCGAGGACCACTGCCCGCCCGGCGTGCTGCCCAGCGAGGAAGCTGTGAACGGTCTCTATGGGCCGGGGCTCATGGATGAGGCGGAAGCGCTGGCTGCTGCCATCGTCGCAACAATCGACCAGATGCCATTGCGCGTGATGGTGAAACCACCGTCTCCTAGTATCAAATAGAGACCGACACAGGGAAGTTCGCTTGTTGGTCGCTCGACGGTGGGCTCGCACCGACCGGGGCAGGTGATGCGAGCCCGGCCGAGTCTTGCGGGACCTCGACCAGCAGCGATCACCCACTCGCTGCCGTTCTATCAACAAGCCCCCAAATTTCAGGTTCCGCTAATGTACAAAAAAGCCCACCAACCGTTGAGGTAGTGGGCAGTTTTGGGAGACACTGATATGGGAACAGTGCGACCGCCCGAAGTGTTTCGAGGCCGACGATGTTCCAAGGGGATTCACAGATCCGCGCTTTCGGATCTTCAGAGAAGGGCGGTCAAGTTGCTCGCTTCGGGGGAGCTTCCAATCCTAGACGTGAAGACTGATCGCCAGCGAAAGCGACAGCATCTGCCTCATTTTCGAATGCTCGGGAATACGTTTCACCGTTTCTGCCTATGATGCGAACAACCCACTCGCCCAACGAATGGCCGATCTCTAGGAAGACGGAAGACGAAGACGGCGGCCGGTACGTGACGCTCGGGAGGCTTGTCCCGCCAAAATCGGCTTCATCGGGGGAATGAACTTCACGCATGCACTGACTCCCGAGACCGCGAGTCAATTAGCGCGTGCTTAATTAGTTCCGGCGCGTTTTAACGAATCGTTGACCGCGCTGTCCCAGAATAGGACGGCGCGGTCAAACCCCAACCTCGGCTGCGCAGGCGGCTCTGGCATCGAGTTCCACCCCGAACTGTCGGAGCCGCCACCCACATTCCACAATTTACCAGCAATGGTTGAATCAACCGTTACTGCACGTGCTTTCCATTGCGCTTCCCTGATCGTTAGACTTTGGCGGAACAAACAGGGGATTCACAGATTCGGCGCTTCGATCTAGACTCGACCGATGGAAACGATCTTCGATGATATCGCCAGCGCCCTCAGAGAGCCCCGCCAGGACGTGTGGCGCCCTGTCCGCGCCTTCGCCCTCGATTTTGCCGGCAAGCTGTTACTAGGCCTCGCAATCGGCCTAGGTGTTTGCCTTGGAATGGCGATCGCGGGTTAGATCGCGTCCGGTGAACTATGGCATTAGCACCCGCTAAATAACGGGATATATCTAGGGTTAGAGCTTGGTCGTTGGCCGCAGCACGACTGCGCGACATGGTTAAGCCGCAAATTGCTCATGCTTCGCAGAGACTTAGCTGTAAAGACAACCAAGGCCAAAGCATCCAAGGGTTAACGGTTCGTTAAACGATAGTTGACTCCTCCCGGTTTTGAGGAAGAGGATCAGCATCGGGACCGGGGGATGAGCACCTACAGGGGCACCTTTGTCCGGGTAAATAGTAAACAGGGGTTCAAACAATGACGAAACTTATCAGCATGGCCAAGGCATTCCGCGACGAGGAGTCGGGCGCAGCGATGGTCGAATATTCAATCCTGGTCGGCATCATTGCAGCGGCATCGCTGCTCGCGATCCTCGCCATCGGCGGGTGGGTCGGCGATCAGTTCACCGGTCTTTGCGCCAATCTTGACGGCAAAGGCGTTGACGCTGCCGGCACCGGCACTGGCGGTTGCTCGCCGTAAAGAACAAACGCGCCGCCGTCGATTGAACCCGAACGGCGCGTTGCCTGCGCGGACTTGCTTGGGTTGAGCTTCCCCGATCAATTTTGCATAGGCGATGGAGAAGGGTCGGCGTTCGTCGCGCCGGCCCTTTTTCTTAGAGCCAGCTTGCCGCGCAAATCCGCTTTCCGTTGCTGCTGGTAGCGGAAAAACCAGGGTCATTTGTCTTCGCGTATTCGGTCGTAAGGCAGCTAAACAAGGCAAGGTCTGTCGTCGATTCCAGCGAGACTTGAGCATCCTTAACCAGGGTATCCACCCCGTTGTAGCTGGCCGTCATGGTCTCTGTGCTCAGTTCGATGCCGACCGCGACCAGAAAGCCGGCAAGTGGTGCTCATCGTGATGACGATATCGGCCGTGGTGCCCGCCGCAAGCCTCAGGTTAGGTGGGGGCGTCTATGACCGTCCTGCCCCTCGTCCAGAACCGATATGTGGCCGTGGTGATAATGGCCGTTTGCGCCGGTATACTTGCGCCAGACCCACGGCTTCGGGCCGGTGCGGCCGGACATGATCTGGCCGTTGCAGATCATGTAGCTGATGCGCTTGTCCTTGGATGCGGCGATCGCGTCGCAGACCCTGCGCATGTCGCAGCCGCCGCTGGGATCGTTGGTGATGTCCCTCGCATCGACCGTGCCATCCGGTTCCGGGTTGTGGTCGGAATGACGGGCCATGTGCTTGGCGTCGCCAATCCAGCCGTCGGCAGCCTTCGACCGGTTGGGCGCCAGCTTGTTGACCTGAGCCAGCAGAACGTTGAGAGACGCGACAGCGCGAGATACGGGCTTTTTCGCCATAGGGTGTTGCCTTTCCGTGATCGCGGAAGTTGTGACGTTAACCGTTTGTCAACCAACGCCTTGCTGAAGAGATCGGAAGATGTTTGGATGACGCAGGGTGTTGTGGGGTTTCAAGATGTCAGACGCAGCGGCCGTAGCCAGCCGTCCTCGTATCGGCGTCGAAGGCAAAGTGGCGCTTGCTGGATTGGCCTATGCAGCCGTTGCGGCTGTGTTTTCCTGGCAGGCGTTCACATCGCTATTGGAAAAATACGCCATCACACAGTTTGCAGCCTTGCCGCCGATGCTGCTCAGTGGACTTGGCGCAGCGGCAGTCATATCGCGTCCGTCAGCACCATTGTCCTATCTGCGGGACATTATTCGAAATAGAGGCATCGGTGCAGCGTTGGTGATCGGCGTGTTCTGTTTTGCGATCGCAGCGTTCTCAACGTTCAAATATCAGATCCCGGCATGGATACCGTTCTTCGCCGACAAGCCGTTGGCCGATCTGGATGATATCCTGCACTTCGGCCAGCCCTGGCGGCATCTTCATGCCGTCTCTCCCGATTGGATGGCTCCAGCTCTCGGGGTTTGCTATGGCCCTGTCTGGTTCGCGCAGTGGTTCGGCTTCGTCCTTTTTGCAGCCTTTCTGCGCAATGACAGACTGAGAATCCGTTACCTGCTGTCGTTTGCCGCAACGTTGCTTGTGCTCGGCACCATCCTGCGCGCCGTGGGTGCGTCGGCTGGTCCGATCTTTTACGACCGGATGTTCGGCGGAGATCGGTTTGCCGATCTTTCGGCGGCGCTTGCGTCGACATCGTCAGGATCAGCAGCGCTTGGCGCCTCAAACTACCTCTATGCCTCCTACATTGATGACACGGCAGTCTTCGGCGTTGGGATTTCGGCAATGCCGAGCATCCATGTCGCGATGGCGTTTCTTAACGCCCTGTTTCTGTCCGAACTCAATCTCCGGCTGGCTATTGTCGGATGGTTGTACGCTGCGTTGATCCTGTTTGGCTCAGTCTATTTTGGCTGGCATTATGCGCTGGATGGCTACGTCTCAATTATCGGAGTGCTGTTGATATGGCGTTTGGCGGCGCAATCTTTTTTCTTAGAGCCAGCTTGCCGCGCACACCCGCTTCACATTGCTGGTGGCAGCAGAGAAGCCAGCATCGTTGGTCTTGACGTATTCGGTCGTCAGGCAGGAGAACAGACCAACGCCAGTTGTGGCCTCCAGCGAAAGCTGAGAATCCTTCACCAGCGTGTCAGCGCCGTTGTAGACCGCGCTCATTGTTTCAGTCGCCGGCTGGACGCCAACGACGATCAGGAAGCCGCCATTGCGGACTTCGACATCGGCGCCGGTGATCGAGGTCGTGGTGGTATTGTCGGTTCCGGTATCGACTGCCGTCAGCGTGCCGCGAGGCCGCGTGTCGTAGACGCCTCCACCGAGGCGCACACAAGTGCCGCTCATGTTGATGACGATATTACCCGTCGTGCCGGCCGCCACGGCATAGCGATAGATCGCGCAGCCGCCGGTGCCGCTGCCGGAGAAGGCAACCGCTGTTGCGGCATTGCCGTCGACGGTGACGCTCGTGACCGTGCGCCCTGATCCTGACGCCCAACCGAAGCAGATCAGGATTTGCCGATTGACATTGGCCACACCAATGCCTTGCGCATTGAACGTATAGATCGAGCCGTCGGTGCCATCGGAAAATGTCGAAGCGAGATTGGGCGCGTAGGCCGAGCCGGTAAGCGGGAAATACGAAACGCCACTCAGCCAGAACGCCTGATTCAGCGCCGTTGTGAAAGTAAAATCGTTGGTATCGACGTTTTCCGTGGTCCGAACCGAGCACGAGGAATAGCGGTTGCCCTCGCTGTTTCTCTCGTCGTCGACAACCAGCGGGTCGGCTCCATTATAAGCCTCAGTCGTTCCAGCAGTCCCGGTAGTTCCTGCGAACACCAAGGCCACACCGCCGGGCCTGACCGCCAAATCCGCCAGCGTGAGAGTGTTGACGGAGCCCGTCCCGACAACGTTGGAAGCGGTGTCCAGGAGCCCCAAGCTGGCGATCGTCGTCCTGTAGAGCGACAGCAGGCATTCGTTTGATGTGCCGCTCGCCGTTACCACAACCGTCGCCGTCGCACCGGTCGGTACATCAGCAACGAATATCGCGCCAGAACGATTGCTAGTGTTGGCCTCGATGATCTTGACAGCTGCGACCCCACCGATGGTGACCGACGACACCGTGATGCCGGTGTTGTTGACGCCGACGCAGGCAAAGACCTTGCGATTGGCATCTGCCGTGCCGACATCGAGGTTGGAAAATGTGTAGATGTTGGTGTTGGTGTTGTCGGTTTGCGTCGACAGATATTGCACGGGCAGCGCATCGACGAACTGGTCGATGACGATCGAGAACGGCCCCGCATCGGCGTTGTTGAACCAGAGCGCGATGCCGAATGTGGTCACGCCGGAAACGTTGGTGAAGGGGTCCGGCGTCGAGCCGGAATATTCGACGTTCCAGGCCGCCCCGTTGCTGCTGGTTTCGAAAAGATAGGTCGTGCCATCAACCGATGTCGTCAGGCGGATGTAGTTCGGCCCTGCCTGCGTTCCGGCGGCCGCCGCACCACCGTCTGATGTCGTGTGGCCGCTATCCTTGTTCCAGCCATTGGGCGGCGTGCCATAGACCTTGTATTTGTGCAGGCCAGTGGTGCCGTCTCCACGCAGGCCGACGATGTGGAAATCGTTGGAATTCTTCAGCCCGAAGCCGACCATCGCCAGCTTGCCCTGCTGGGACAGCCGGGAGAAGTCCGGCGTGTAGCGGAAGGTGTATTGCCGCCCAGCCTGGATCGTCGCCAGCGGGAACACGAACTTGCCGAATGATCCCGGCTTGACCTGGCCCTTGATCGTGGTGTCGCCGGTCGATGTGGTGGTGACGACCGGCGGATCGACAAAGCCGCCGTCTCCATCCCCGGCGCCGCCGCCGATGACAATGGCGCGACCGCGTGGAACGCCGCCACTGATCATGTGAACAAACATCGGGTTCTCCTAAAAAGGCCACCAGGCCAACACGAGGATGGCGGTGCTTGCGGCGGTGAAGGCGAGGTGATCGGCGGTCATGCGTTGCCGTCCAGTTCCTTAGCTGCAAGCTGACGCTGCCCCATCTCTTCAATGCAGCCGGCAAGCTCGGCAAAGAACTGCTCCACCATCTGATCGGACAGCGCGAACTTGTGCGTTGAGCCGTCCGGCCGCTGGAGTTGGAAAGCGAGGTGCTTCCCGTCCATCGACGTGCCGAGCCAGTACGAATCGAATTCGACCGCTTCGAAGCTGCCGAACTGCGCCTTGAACTTGAGCCGGTTCTGTTCGGCCCGGCCTTCATGTTCCGGCGGCGGTCGCCACCATGCGAGCTTGTCGGTCATTTGCCACGCCCCGGCTTTCTTCCGGTGGTTTGGAGTGCGCTCTTGACCGCAAACCGATGCAGCTTGTTGACCACGTGGCTTTCGCCGATCAGATCGAACACGTCTTGTGCGCCGAGACCGAAGTCGAGCCGGACATTTGTCATGCCGGACGCGCTGCCTTTTGATGCGGCAGCAATACCTACCGAGCCGCCGCCGGCAAAGCGCGGGACCGACATGGTCTGTTGAAGTTGTCGACCGCGCCGCCGATGCTGAAGCCGCGCATTGCCCGGAGCGGGTCAGCACCCTGGTTCAACGCGTGAAGGAAATTCACGCCCAGGCGCCGCACCGCCTTCGCCTGCAGAACGAATTCGCCGACTGAAAGCCGAGCCATGATCGAATCGGATGTCGACGTGCCTGGTCCGTTGGCGAGATAGCCTCCGCGTGCGAAGCCTTGGCCGCCGCCACCACCGCCAGACGATCCCGCGCTGTTGCCGAGCCCGACGAGTTCCTTGAGCCGGGCAATAGCGGCCGAGATCCTGGAAATCATCCCGTCGATAAAACTGCCGATGCGCCCGAAGGCTGCTCTCGCGGTTTCGGCGATTGAGTTCCAGATTCCGGCAATGCGTTCCTTCAGGCCAGAGAAGGAACCGAAAATTCGGTTCACGATAGCATCGGAAATCTGCCCCAGGCGGTCGCGCAATGCGTCCCATGTCTGCACCACGGCATCGACCACTGCATTGAAGGCGTCCAGAGCGGCTTGCTGGCCTTCCTGGAAGGCGCCGACGATCTGCCCCCACAAGTCAGTTGCGCCCTGTACGATGGCGCCCCAGGCCACCGCAGCACCATCCTCAATGAACTGCCATGCGGCAGCGGCACCCGCTTGGATATCGGTCCAGAACACGCCGATCAGGACGCCGGCCGTAACTGCCGCCGCCGCAATGGCCAATGGGATTCCGCCGACCAGCGTGGCCAGGAGGCCTATACCGGCCACAACGACGCCAACGGCTGATCCGAGCAGAGTGAACGCCCCCGCGGCAGAAAGGATGGCAGCGCCGAGGGCCAATTCCCCCGCGGTGATGTCGGTTCCGAAAACCCGGTTGATCTGGTCGGCAACGAATTTCGCGCCTTCCCGCAGCGCATTGAAGGCCGGCAGCACCAGCCCGTTGAAGACGCCCGCGACATCGTTGCCGAATTGCTTGATCGCGATCGACCACTGCAAAATCCAAGGATTTTTTATGGCTGCGGTGTTGCCGCTCAACAGGTGCAGCAGATCGCCGAGAACGCTTGCCGTTATCCTCGCGGCGGCAGCACCGAGTTGCAGGATTGCGTCCTTGTTCTGGACGATGATGTCTGTGAGCGCCTGCGCGCCGGCCAGCACGATCGGCGCGAACAGCAGCCCGAGTTGAACCTTGATGGCCTTGATGGCGGTTGACACAGAATCAAGCGAATCGCCCAGCGCGTCGCCGAGCTTGAACTGCTCTGGAGTGAACAGGATTCCGAGCTTCGCGGCCTCGTCGCCGAGTTCGCGCAGACCTTGTTTGCCCTGGTCGAGGAACGGCAGAAGGTTGGCGCCTGCCTTGCCGAACGCCTCAATTGCCAGCGCCGACTTTATGGCGCCGTCCGGCATTCGGGCGAAGGCTTCGGCTATGTCTTGGACGATCGCCTCGTTCGAGCGCAGTTTGCCATTTGCGTCTTTGATCTTGACGCCGAGTTTGGTGAAGATGTCGCCAGCGGCCTTGACCGGCTTGGCAGCGTCCTTGGTCTTCTGGCCGAAGCGCGTGACGTGCACGCCGGTATCTTCGAACGCCTTGCCAGCCGCTTCGGTGCCCTGTGCCGCCTCGCCGATCGCCTTGTTCAACTTGGACATGCCGGCGACGAATTCCTCTTGGGAAACGTTCGCCATCTTGGCCGCGAACTCCAGTCGCCCGTATTCATCGATCTGAAGTCCGGTCTTCTGCGCTGCCTTGCCGGCCGCGTCCGCAGCGTCCGCGCCGGATTTGGCCAGACCTAGAACGGCAGCGCCGGCACCGGCAGCAGCAGCCGCAATGCCAGCACCGAACAGTGCGAAGCGTTGGCCGACTGCGGCGAGGTCAGAGCCGAAGGTCTTCACACTGGCGCCGAATTTGGCGAGGTCAGCCTTGATTGCGGCGGCGCGGATCTTGGCGAATGCCTTCTCGCCTTCAGCGCCGAGATCTTTCAGCTGCTTCTCTAGGTCCTTGCCGCCGTCGAGTGCTATTCTTTGTCGGATTGTTTTGCCGGCCATGCTGGCTTCCTTCTAGGGACAGGCGCGTCGTCACGAGGGGCCGAATTGATGTGAGCTATTTGTTTCGGCGGGCGTAGATGCCGGCAGCCAGGTCGTTGAAGCCCTCGTTCGTTTTTGCGATGGCCTTGTCCCACGCCTTCGAAATGGTCGTGACTGGTTTGCCCGGTTCGGCAGCATCGAAGGGCGCCCGCTTCATGGCTTCGGACGTTTCGAACTTGGCCCGATCTTCGGCCCGAGCCTGAGCCAGGGCAGCGGCGTATTGCTCTGGATGACGGTCTGCCAGGTCGAGATAGTGCTTCTCTTCCTGGGAAAAGAGGGCGGTGACGAAGCGCGCCTTGTAGAAAAAGCTCACCATGTCGCCGGCGGTGCGGAAGCCCGTGGCGGCACCCGTGGCGAGCGCGCTTTTCCAGTGGTCGGGAAAGTGGCTTGGAATGGTCAATGTAGTTCTCCTATGGCGGAAGCCGCGCGGGCTTCGAAAATTGCAATTGTGGTTGGCATCGCGCCTTCGAGCGCATGGCGAATCAACATCTCGGCGAGCTCGAAATCGCCCGAGCGCTGTGCTTTCCGGATTGACGGCCAGACGTGGGAAATCGCGTCTTGCAACGGCGCCGCCAGGACCGAAGGAAGATCGGGCCCATTGAGCATTTGCTTCAGGTGTTTCATGCCTTCGCCTTTTTGGTCTGGCGCCGGGTGGGCGGTTCGCCCTCGTCCGCGCTTTCGTTGTCGGTTTTGGATTCAGCGCCGATCAGTCTGACGAGCGTGTCGTAGCCATCAATGACGATGCCTTGCCTCCGTGCCTTGGAGGCGGCGCCAAGCATCATCACGTCGCCTTCATGGCGCAGCGAGATGAGCCATGCTTGAACCTCGCCCGCGATGAGATGGTCGTCTTTCACTCCCCGGCGGCGAAGGTCTTCAAACAGCCATGTGGCAATCGGTCGAATGTGCAGGAACCACCAAGTCGAGATGGTGCCGATAAAAATGTCCTGAAAATCAAGATCGGCCTCGGTGCCTTCGCGGACCAGATTGTCGAGTTCGATGCGGCGCCGTTGTGCACGCATGAGCGCGATCTTCTCCCTGCGGAGTTCGTCGGACTCGTCGGTTTCCTGTGCTGCAATGTAGGCTTGCACGGAACCGGCAAGCGGGTAGCGGCCACGGCCAGCGCGTTCGAAGACGCCTTCCTCGGCAAGCTGCCGGATGCGCCGATCGGTGAGGTTTAAAACATCCCCGAGTTCCGCAGCAGTGACTGTCGAGGTCAAGAAATCCAAGGGCTTGCCCTCGAACCGGAAACGGAAATGAAACTTTCGAAGCTATGGCTGGAGGCGTTCCACGCTGTCGCATTCCCCTCATACGTCAGCCGCCCACTGGGACCCGTTGACTTGCTGGGCATCGGTGCGGGCCGAGCAGTCGGCATACCGCCCGACCCGCGACGCAAGACCATGCTCTCCGAGGACATGGCCGCGCCTTTCGTTGAACTGCCGAGCCGGACAGTAACCGCTGTGAAACTGCCCGGCTCTTTGCCATACCCAGACTGACAGGAAGGGGCAGGCAATAGGTTGAGGCCGGGCAGCCGAAGCCGTCCGGTCTCTTTGTCGTCAAGGTGAAGGGTCGTGTCCATGCTCACAAATTCACAAGGGGAGGTATTCGGTCTTGGGCTCCCGCTGTTGCGGGTTGCCTGGCTTCATGCTGGCGATCTCGGCCAAGCGAGAGAGGATGAAACGTGACTCCATCGCGTATCCCTTGGGGGACCAGAACGGGGGATCTCCGTCCATCAGCCCAGGCAATGCAATCTCAGAGAGGGGCTGCGGCCTTGAGGCGTTGACGCGAGGCAGAGTGGTTCTACGGATGAACCGGCGCTTCACGGCGGCATAGCCATGCATCGGGACTTGGACGATGCCGTTGTCGTCTGCGCGGTAGCCTGCGAGCTTTTGCTGCACGTCATCGCTTAGGATTGAGTTGCTGCCGCTACCGTTGGCATGGCACCAGAGCTCTACCTCGTTCTCCTCAAGGATCTGCTCCGGAAGCTCAGGCAGGCAGCGCGCCATAGGCTCTGGAGGAGTGAGTGGAGCGGCGTCGGCCGGCAGGTGTTCATTCGCGGCGTGGACCGCCATGTCAGCTTCAGCGACAAGGCGAAGGAGATCGGCAAAGCGGCGCCCGAGTTCGGGGTATTCCTTCCTCAGCATCTTGGCTGCGGCGTCGGCCTTGGCCTTGGCGATCCTGTAAGCGTCTGCACGTTCCGTCTCGGTCGCGGTCGCAGCGGCGTCTTCCAGGCGTTTGGTCAGTTCGACCTTCGCAGCATAGGCGCGCTCGACGTCGCGGTTCGCTGAGGCGATCTTGGCCTCTATCGCCTCGACATCCTTGTCGGTTCCGTCGAGCAGGACGCGCCGTCGGTCAGCTTCTAACTGTTCAGCGGTCTTTTCGAGACTTTCTATGTCGATGCCGTCAAGCGCTTGTCGAAGCTGGTCGACAGAATTTGGCTGACCGCGAAGCTGCTTGATGATGGTCTGCATGTTCATTGGTTCGAACCTTCATGGCTGACTGATGCAGGGAAGATCGCAAACCAAAACCGACAGACGAAGCCATTGAAAACCGACAAAACCGCCAAAGCCGACATCCTACCAAATGTTGAGCCTTGCCCGCACTTTCGTGATTGAGACGAGCCAGCGACCACCGTACTTCCAGCCGAAAGTGCGATCGCGATCACACCAGCGCCAAATCGAATCTTTGGACCGTTGAAAACGGGTTGCGGCCACTCCGATGTCGACCCACTCGATGCCTATCAAGTCGACCCGCCTCTCTGGTTCGACGATGATCCGAGCGGCGGGTTGAGGAGGCGCCGGCAAAAGAACATCCTCTCCTTGCAGGCCTCGGACATCCGCCAAGGTGCGATCAACGTCCTGGGCGATCGCCGTGAGCCGAACAATGATGCTGGCGAGGTCGCTCATGCCGTCTCCACGAAGCTTGCGAGGCTGGGGACGGTGGGAACAAACGTCGCCGGCCGCCGTTTGTTGGCATGACGATGCTGTTCCAACCTTTGGATTCGGACGGTCGCAAGCGCAGCCAACTTTACCATGCTGCGCGGTTGTCGATGCTCCAGTGTCGCGTGCTGATGCGCTTCGATAGGGTCGAAGAGGCCGCCGACAAGGTCCAGGCAGCGGCCGAGTTGTTCGCTGAGGCGGCTCGACCCGTAGGAAGCACTCAAACGTTGGGCATGTAAGCCGCTTTCTATGGAAAGTTCTTGGCCTGAAGCTTTCTTCTGAACCTTCCTTCCTTCCAAAGCGGACGGGTTTAAATTCTGTTTTTTGTTCTTTTTCAGTTCGGTGTCAGGTCTATGTTCTGGTCTCTGTATCCGTTCGGTCTCTGTCTCTGTGTGTCGAGAGGCTGTGCACAGGGCTGTAGACAGGGCTGTCATAGCCTACCCCCTCCACCCCGCATTAAGCGGGTATTGGCCAGCCTATCGCCGCCGATCACGTTCGTAGGTTGGTCGGGCTGGTCGGGATCGAAGGTCCGCTTCGCCCATTCGGTCGCCATGAAATCGGCCTCGACGATCTCTCTGATTTCATCGCTGTCGATATGCTCGATGATCTTCATGGTCCCTTTGGCGTGATCCTTGTTCGTCGGGATGTTGCCTTTGTGCTGGAACCATTTTTTCACATAGGTTTCTTCCGTCGCCGGATCATGCGCGACCAGATCGGCCGCCACGACATTGGCGAGAGCTCGCCGGTATTGCGCGGGCTCCCAAATCAGATCGGCCAGAACATAGCCCTCACGAATCCGGCAGCAGCCGGCGCTGTTCTGATGAGGTCCGCAGATGAAAAACAGCATCAGTTGCCGGCCATCGCTGTCGAGCGACAGGAACGACCGGGATCCCCAGACTGCGGGTGCGACGGGCGCGAAGTCGCGGCTCATGCGGCCCTCCCGTACATAAGCCGGGCAGTGACCAGCGCTACCGGGACGGACATGGGAAAGCGGCGAAGGAGGCGAGCCGCTTGCAGGTGGGTGAGACTTTCGGTATTCTCGCCGATATCGATTGCTGCCAGGCTTTTCGACATTTCCAGCGAGCCGACCTTTGCCGAGGTCGGCTTTGCCGTATCAGGAAGCAACATAGGCGGCCTCCTCGTCGGAGGTATTCGGCCAATCCAAACGCAAGTTGGCGAGGCGCATCACGCTTACTGCGTCGAGCGCACTGAGGCCGAACCGGCGGCGGATCGCCGGGACGAACGGTCGCTCACATGTCGTTTGATGCTCAGCGAACCAGGCCACTGCCTCTTCGAGATAGCCAGCATCAACATGGTCGGTTGTTGGGAAAGAGCGACCCATTATGCAGCCTCCCTGACTTCAGGATTGCAGTTGATCGCTATGAAGCGGCGAAGTTCAGGGGTATCGAGGAACCACTCGCAGCTAGGATGACGTGAAGTCTTGTAGAGCCTGAAGCGCGCATGAATGCAGGCCTCGACCTCGATGTCGCCGGGGATGGTGCCCAGCAACTCGATTGGGCGACGACCACCAGGAGCCGGCCGGATGTATTTCAACTGGTTCAGCCGCCCCGGTAGGTTGGCGCTATAGCCAATCTTGATTGTCGGGCCGGACTTCGCGAAATAGACGACGCTCTCCATTACGCCGCCTCCGACTTTGCGGAACCGGCTTCGCAGGCCTTGCGCCAGTCAGACGCGGCATCCTTCGAAATCAGGACGCGCCCGCCCACCTTCATAGTGCGCGGTGCGTGACCGTCATGGATGAGGTTGTAGAAAGTCGCGCGGCTGATCCTGTGCGCTGCACAAAATTCAGGAATGCTGTAGGCTTCGAACGTGTAGTCCATTTGGGTTCTCCTGTGTTGCTACAGGCCCAAGATGGACGCGGCTTTTCGGTGTCGCTAATTGTCGATGGTTGGAGTTAGTTTTAGTGTAACTCCGACAATTCTTTCCGGGCGCGCCGGCAAGTGTCGCGCGATGCGTTGAACTCCGCCACCATCTGCTCCTCCTTCATCCCGTTGAGAACGCTTCGGTCAAGACGCAGCATCTCGGTCTTGACGCGCATTAGCTGTTTGGGTTCGGGTCCTCGCTTTCGAGAAGCCTGTAGCTTTGGCGGCTGGCCGGCGGCAGTCGACACCGAATTGGCGACGCGAACTCTGGCGCGAATTGGATGGTCGGCAGGCACATCTTTCTGGAACGCACACCGGACAGCTCGAAATTCGCCCGCCTCGCCTTTTGCGGTCGCGTGTTCCAGATCAAGGGTTAGGAATGGCCAATAGCGACGAGGAATGACTTCCTCACCCGCTTCGATGCTCCGGTATCCAACGGCAAACCAGTTGCCCCCAACGGCTTGGGCCATCATAAGCCGGTGAACCCCAACTTGGGCTTCATCAATTTTAGACCGCCACGCGGCCAACCGTGCCTCATAAACCGGCCTATCTTCGGGGGATTGGTCTGAAGTGCTCCAGGCGAGATCCTCTAACTTCAGCATTTCTTTGCAGCGGGCAATCAGATCGACAACAGATTCGCCGCCGATAATTTTTTCCGCCTCCTCAAGGATTGCCAGAAATATCTCGCTCGGTGATTTCCAGAAGGAAGCCATTTTTATGCCTCCCCCTGCATCGAAACGACGTTGCTCTTCGTGACCGTTCCGAACCGTGGCGCCCCTGCCCTGACGGCGTCGGCGACGTAGGACGGCGAAAGATGGCCATAGTGTTTCTCGACCATCCTCGTGTCGGTGTGGCCAAGGTTTCTCGCAACGACCATCAGCGGCATACCGTTCATTACGGACAGGCTGGCCCACGTGTGGCGAAGGCCATGGAAGCCGATCGCTGGGATGATCTTCGCGTTCTTGCACGCCTCGTTCATCGGCCGGAATTGGTGAGACTTCTCCCAAGTCCCGCCGGCTGGCGCTGTCAGCAGCAACTGATCGCCGCGCTTCCCGGCTGCCAGTTGGCCGAATAGTTCGCTGCCCTCGTCGGTCAGCACGACGTGACGGGCCTTGCCGGATTTGCTCTCCCGAATTGTCAGTGTGCCGACATCGGTGTTGAAGTCCTCGACGCGAACCCGTGCTAGTTCGCTGTACCGGGCGCCTGTCTGCAAGGCTGCCTGGACAAGATCCCGGAAGCTGCCGCTGGAGGCGTTCACCAGTCGTTGCGCTTCGGTGATCGTCAGATAGCGGACGCGGGCACTCTCGACATCTTCGAACGGCTCGACCCGGCGCCATTCCTTATCCGAAGCCGCCTTGCCCTCCCGCCATGCGTAATTTAGCGCCGCCTTTAGGATCGTCAGGACGCGGTTTGCGGTGGCGCGGCGCTGCCGGATCGATTCGGCATCGGTTCCGAGTTCCTGAAATTTCTGCTCCGCATCCTTCTTGCTACGGAGACGCGGCGCCGTGGCGGCAACTTTGCTATGCCATTTCCGAATCTGGGTGGCTGTCAGCTTGGAAACGTCAACGGTGCCGAGCTCCGGCAGGATCAACGCCTCGGCGCGGTAGCGGGCATCCTTGGAAGATTTCCGGTTGCCTTCCATCCATAGCAGGTAATCAGCCATGGCCTCATTGACGGTGAATGCGCCGGCCACCCCGCCGCTGTCCCCAGACAGGCGCTTGTGAAGCTCCCTGGCCTTGTCCTGAGCCTGCCAGAACGAAAGCACGGCCTTGCCGTCTGCGTCCGCTCTGTCGTCAGCACTAGCGATCGTCTCGACACGGTAGTCCTGATCGCCGACATACATGCGGACGACCCACCGGCCAGCTTCCTTGCCCTTCCGGTATCCGACATGGAGCCCAGGGCCGATGCTCTTGTAATACGGCTTGCCGCGCGCCTTCAGTTTCGCCCGAGCTTCCTTGCTGTCGAGCGTCGCGTCACGAACTCTCTTTGCCATGCCCCTGCCCTGCCGTGTCCAACACTTTGTCCAATATACCGGCGTAGACGCCATTGGACAAGCACAAACGCAACTGGGCACGAGACCATGGCCTTCAAGGGGTTCAGTAAATATGGCTGGACGGCGTTGGACGGATTAGAAGCTCTTTCACGGCGGTAACAGGGGTTCGATTCCCCTTGGGCGTACCAGATCTTTCAGGAAAACAAGAAGCCTCGCGGCAGCCGCCGAACTAGCAGCGGCTGGAACGGTGGCGCGGCGAATCGGTTGAAACGGCGAACAGCGGCTGTTTCCCTCGGCGCCTGCTCGCGGCAATCTCCGGCCACTCATCCCTGGTCGTGCGCCACCTGTGGCCAGCGCTGCAACGCCGCATGGCCGCCTTCGGTCAGCGCGTAGACGCCGCGCTCGGCCCTGGCGAACCAGCCATAGACATTGTCCAATAGGATGCTGGGGGCGCGCGGCGAAATCGCTTTCAGATCGCGCGGGCGTTTCGGCCCGTCGGTCATGGCTGCGGCGCAGGCCAGCGCATCCTGCCGGTAGGCGGTCATGATCGGCGCGCGCGAACCGCCGCCCACCACCGGGTCGCCGCGCCGGCGCCGGTGTTCCTCCATCAGCCGCGAGCGCCGCTTTGGATCGCGACGCGGCGGCAGAGCGGCCGGGCTGAGCAGCAATTCGACCTCCCCCTTGCCGCTGACAGCCAGAAGCCCGAAGCCGAGCCGCCGGCACAGCGCGCGAAAACGGCGGTCGTGCTCGCGGCCTTTGCCACGCGCCGACATGCGCGCGGCCAGCCACACTTCGTCGCATGCCGCGGCGCGATCGACACCTTGCAGCACCAGTTCGAGGTTGAACTGCAATTTCAGTTCGCAGATGACCAGCACAGGCGGCTCGCCGTCGCGCACCGCCACGATATCGCAGTGCCCGACTTCGCCCTTGACCGTGAATTCCAGGCTCTCGAGAAACCGCTTCACCGGGATGTAGAGAGACGTTTCCTGCATCGCGCAGGCATAGCCGATTCGGATCGGGTCGGCACAGGGATCGCCGAGAGGCCGACGCCTTGCGCTAAGCCGCCTTGAGACCCACTGTTTGCAAGGCGGCCGTCAGGCAGGTCTCCGGCATGATAGTCCCGCCATAGCGCTCGACGATTTCCTTGGCGATGACCGACGTCGCCAGGGCCGAGCGCGACCAGTATTTCATCGCCTGTCTCGCGTTCAACAAGGCGCTCGCCGTGGCTGGGACGGCACAATCGACAGCGTAAGACCCGAGATCCGTCGACGCCAAGACCGGTCCACGGTTGGCCACACAATGATGAGCGCGTGTGTTTTGAGGCTAAGGGCGGGTGCGCGTCCGGCGCTGCCCTGGTGCGGCATCGTCCGCCTTGAAATGCATCTCGTCCTGGACCGCGGCGAAAAACCGGCGGACATCGTTGGCCGCCGAAGCCGCATCGCAGCCGGCCGCGACCGCCTTGTCGAGGAGTTCGCGCGCCGTGGCCTTCCAGAACGACGTGGCCGTGTCGCCGTGCAGTCTGCCCAGCCTTGCGGCGACCTCGCGCACCAGCACGGTCTGCCGATCTAGCGGGAAGGTACGCACATTGGCTGAAGACATGTTCTGCACCATGAAACCGACGCAACGAATCAGACGCTGCTCTATGGCTCATGCCTAGCTGTGAAGTCGGAAACGGAACCTTAACGCCGCGGAGTCCGCGCCGATTGGAACGAGTCGGTTGGCCGGCCTCCAGGCCAAGCAGAACTCTAGACCCTCAGGCCCCTCGCCTCGCCGGCGCGCTTGGCCGTAACCATCATATCCCTGGCCAGCAGCCCACTGACCCGGCAAAACGCCATGAAGGCGCGCCAGGCGTCCTCAGTCTTGACCACATCCACCGTGGCCCCGAAGCAGGCATTGAACGCCGCTTCATAGACCTTGCCCTGTCGCTTCTTTGGCCAGTCATGCAGGATATCCAGCGCCTGTTCGACGCTGTATATTTCCTCTACCGGCAGCCCGGGCGCGGGCGCGATGCGGACCGGCACCTCGAATTGCAATC
Source organism: Mesorhizobium sp. M0001 (assembly GCF_040324255.1). NCBI lineage: Bacteria > Pseudomonadati > Pseudomonadota > Alphaproteobacteria > Hyphomicrobiales > Phyllobacteriaceae > Mesorhizobium > Mesorhizobium sp. M0001. The sequence goes on along the minus strand of NZ_JAMYVS010000001.1, from coordinate 810,098 downwards.
TGTCCATTCTATATCTCCCGAACTGGCGTCGACCACAGCAACGCCGTTCGTCGTCAAAAGTTGCTTTGGCTGCTTTTGCGCGAAAATGTGTCGTCAGTGCGATCTCGGCATTCGGAGGAGATCGCGCACCTGGATGTCATCTGAGCGGCCGCGCAAGCCAGGAATATCGCCAGTATCAGTCCATTGCCGGCAGTTCTTCCTTGAACCTTGCGGCTTGCAGTGCCAAATCTGGGGAAATTTTCTAACGGGCTGGTATGCGCCGCCCGCTTACAGGCAAACGGACACTATGGTCACCTATCTCGACGCCGCCACGGCACCCCTCAGGAACACCGGCCAGATCCGCCTCTACGGCGAAGAAGGATTTGCCGGCATGCGCAAGGCCTGCGATCTCACCGCGCGCTGCCTTGATGAACTGGTGCCGATGGTCCAGCCGGGTGTCACCACCGAGACCATCGACCGTTTCGTCTTCGAATTCGGCATGGACCAAGGCGCGTTACCGGCGACGCTCAACTACCGCGGCTACACCAAATCGTCCTGCACCTCGATCAACCACGTCGTCTGCCACGGCATTCCAGACAACAAGCCGTTGAAGGATGGCGACATCGTCAACATCGACGTCACCTACATCCTCGACGGCTGGCACGGCGATTCCTCGCGCATGTATCCCGTCGGCACCATCAAGCGCGCCGCCGAACGCCTGCTCGAAGTCACCCACGAGTGCCTGATGCGCGGCATCGCGGCGGTCCGGCCCGGCGCCCGCACCGGCGCCATCGGCGCCGCCATCCAGACCTATGCCGAGGCAGAGCGCTGCTCGGTGGTGCGCGATTTCTGCGGCCACGGCGTTGGCCAGCTGTTCCACGACGCACCCAACATCCTGCACTATGGCACCGCCTCGGAAGGCGTCGAGATGCGGCCGGGCATGATCTTCACCATCGAGCCCATGATCAATCTTGGCCGGCCGCATGTGAAAGTGCTGTCGGACGGCTGGACGGCGGTGACGCGCGACCGCTCGCTGTCGGCGCAGTACGAACACACGATCGGCGTCACCGAAACCGGCTGCGAGATTTTCACCCTGTCGCCAAACAAGCTCGACCGCCCCGGCCTGCCGGCGGTCAGCTGAAAACAAGATCGCCTCAAGCCGCGGCTTTGAGGCGCCGTCGCCGAAAAAACTCGACCGCGCGCTGCTTACCGCTCTAATCTGCCGTCGAAGCCTTCGGGGAGTGTGGGGGGTCGATGGGGAAGAGTGGGGACGACGAACGGGGGTTCTTCTCCGAGCGGTGGCTTGAACCGCCGGCGAAGGACAAGGCGCCCAAGGACAAACTGACCGAGACGCCACACTATCACGGCCATCGCGACCGTTTGCGCGAGCGCTTCGTTGCCGGCGGCGCAGACGCCCTGCCCGACTACGAGCTTCTCGAACTGCTGCTGTTTCGCCTGATCCCGCGCGTCGACACCAAGCCGATCGCCAAGGCGCTTTTGGCGCGCTTCGGCACTTTTGGCGAAGTGCTTGGCGCACCGGTGGCGCTGCTGCAGGAGGTGAAGGGCATCGGCCCCGCCGTGGCGGTCGACCTGAAGGTGATTGCCGCTGCCGCGCAGCGCATGGCGTGGACCGAGGTTCGCGACCGCGAGGTGCTGTCCAACTGGACGCAGCTTCTTGCGTACTGCCGCTCGGCGATGGCGTTCGAGAACCGCGAACATTTCCGCATCCTGTTCCTCGACAAGAAGAACGTGCTGATCGCCGACGAGGTACAGCAGGTCGGCACCGTGGACCACACGCCGGTCTATCCGCGCGAAGTGATCAAGCGCGCGCTCGAACTGTCGGCCAGCGCCGTCATCCTGGTGCATAACCACCCTTCAGGTGATCCGACACCATCGCGTGCGGACATCGAAATGACCAAGCAGATCATCGACAGCGCCAAGCCGCTCGGCATCGCCGTCCACGACCACATCATCATCGGCAAGAAAGGCAACGCCTCGATGAAGGGCCTGCTGCTGATCTGAGCCTGATGGGCGCCGGTGCCGTCATCCCAAACGCCACCGCTCGCGAGCCAATCAGCAACATTCCGGCTTGGCTCAAACGCCCACGCTTGCGGTGTAGAAGTGATATTGCGACGGAAGCGCCCGCTTCGGCGACAATGTCGTAGACTCGCGAATACGAAGCAGCCAGTTCCCGTCAACCATTGCAGGAGATCTATTCAATGACGCTCGAATGCATAAATCCAAATGATCTGCCGATTCCGGAAATGTACTCCCAGGTCGTCGTTGCGACAGGAAGCAAGCTGGTGTTCGTCTCGGGCCAGCAGCCAGAAGACATACACGGCAAGCTCGTTGGCCATGGTGATTTCGCAGTCCAGGCGCGCCTGGCGTTCGGGAATCTCGGCCGAGCGCTTGCTGCCGCCGGCGCTCGGCCCGAGCAAGTCTGCAAGATGACGATCTACATCGTCGATTACAAACGCGACGAACACGTGCCGATCATCGAAGCGGCCCAGATCGAGCTGTTCGGCGATCACAAGCCGGCAAACGTAGTGGTCGGGATAGCGGTGATGTCTCCCGGCTACCTGATAGAGATCGATGCGATCGCGGTCATCGACCCGTAGGCCAAGCGAGGACGCGTCAAGTCGCCCAAACAAATCCCGGAACTCGCTGCGAGATTGCCACGACCTTGATCTCTCCATCCATCCACGATCACATCGTCATCGGCAGGAATTGCGATGTCTCGATGAAGAGCCTGCTGCTCACCTGATCAACGTCGGAAACAGGAAACACGCAATGCCCCAGCCCGGCGACGAACCATGGCCGTTCGACAAGCAACGCGCAGCCCTCCTGGTCATCGACATGCAAAGCGACTTCGTCGATGAGGGCGCCGTCATGGAAGTGGCCATGGCCCGCCATCGCATTCCGGCGATGCGGCAGGTGGTCGAGCTTTGCCGCGCGCAAGGCGTCCCGGTGATCTACACCCAGCATGTGCTCAGCGACCATTTCGATGTCTCGCCGCTGGAAACCAGCTATCAGCCGAAGCTGAAAACCAAAGGCATGCGTGAAGGCAGCGCCGGCGCCGAAATCGTCGCCGCGCTTGCGCCCTTGCCTGGGGATGTCGTCATCAAGAAGCACCGCTACGATGCCTTCCACAACACGCAGCTCGAGACCGTGTTGCGCAACATCCGTGGCGCAGGCCGGGTCGACACGGTGATCATCATCGGCACCGTGACCAGCATCTGCTGCGAATCCACCGCGCGGAGCGCCTTCATGCGCGACTACAAGGTGGCTTTCATCAGCGACGCCAATGGCGGACTGGACGAGGCATCGCACAATGCAACCCTCGACATCATAGGCAAGGTGTTCGGGCGCGTGATGACGGTTGCCGAGCTTGGGAACCTGTTGCGGAGTTGAACCCCAGCGTCAGCTGGCGTGCGTCTCAAGCTCCGGCGCCGAGCCTGCCCTCAAGAAGGTCGCGCCGCTGCTGCAATTCGCCGGAGACGAATTTGGTGAAGGCGTGGACGCGCGCCGTGCGGCGCAAATCGTCGTGCACCAGCACCCACAGCGCCGAGCCGATCTCCTCGATCAGCCCTCCGACCCTTACAAGCCCGGGCAGGCTGTCGCCGAGATAACAGGGCAGCGCCGCAACCCCGATTCCGGCGCCCGCCGCATACGACATCGTCACCAGGGAATCGGCGCGCATGGCGATCTCGACATCGGGCAGCGACGACCGCATCCAGCGGGCGACGCCGGTGTTGGCCAGGCTGTCGTCGGGCGCGATCCAGCGCAGCGCACCCAATCTCGGCTCCGGGGGTAGCGTTTCGGCATAGGAACGTGTCGCGTAGGCGGCGAAGGCGACGCCCGAAATGCGCCGGCCGACCAGGATTTCCTGCGGTTGCGACACCGGCCTGATCGCCACGTCTGCATCCCTTTGCGTCAGGTTGGCGATGGAATTCTGCGTCATCGCCTCGACCCGTATGCCGGGATGGAGCTTATGAAACGCCGCCAGGATCGGCGGCAGCACCGACGCCATCAGCGTATCGGTGGTGGTGACCCGCAACCTGCCTTCGAACCTGAGATCCTGCCCCGACAGTTTGCGCGCCAGTTCATTGACCGTCTCGGCCATGGTGCGTGCCGCGCCCAGCAGTTCCTCGCCGCCCGCGGTGAGGGCATAGCCAGTCGGCAGCCGATCGAAAAGGCGGATACCCAGCCGCGCCTCGAAGGCGTTGACGCGCCGCAGCACAGTCGTGTGGTTCACGCCTAGGATCCGAGCCGCCGCCGCCAGCGAAGCGCCATCGGCGACGGCCAGCACCATGCGCAGATCTTCCCAGTCGATATCGCGTGAGCTGTGCATTCTTGCAGAAAGATAAAAGAAAGCGCTGCGCTCTGCGAGTCAAAATGACGCTTCGCTGTGCAAAAACGCAGAGCAAGCGGGCGAATCGGCATGTCGATCTGCGCATGCACGCACGCCATATGGAGTCCGACGACAAAAGAAACAGTCGCGGAGAAGAGCCATGACGCCGATAGAACTCTACACCTGCCAGACACCCAACGGGCACAAGGCCTCGATCATGCTGGAAGAGGTCGGCCTGCCCTACTCGGTCCGCTTGGTCGACATCGAAAGGGGCGACCAGACCAAGCCTGATTTCCTGGCGCTCAATCCCAACAACAAGATCCCGGTGATCGTCGACCGGGACGCCGGCCGCACGGTCTTCGAATCCGGCGCCATCCTACACTACCTGGCGCGACGGTCGGGCAAGCTTCAGCCGGTGGGCGCGCAGGAGGCGGACGATACGCTGACCTGGACCTTGTTCCAGGCGGCCCATGTCGGCCCGACGCTTGGCCAATTGTGGAATTACAAAATCTTCGCGCCGGAAAAAATCCCTTATGTGATCGAGCGTTTTGAGCGCGAAACCGGACGCGTCTTCCGCGTTCTCGATAGCCGGCTCAAGAACTATGAGCACATCGTCGGCAAAAGCTACGGCATCGCCGATGTGATGACATGGCCATGGATCAACGCGGCCGTCACCAGGCTCGGCCTCAGCCTCGATGACGCGCCAGACCTGGCGCGTTGGTATGCCGCCATAGGCCGACGCTCCGCAGTTGTCAGAGGCATTGCCGTTCCCGCCCTGCCCGAAGCATCGGCTGCCGCTTAGATCATGATGAGATTTGGTTGAAATCTCATCATGACCTAACCCTTTGTTGTAGCATGATCTTTTCCAAAAACCGGCACCCACTTTTTGGGATCATGCCCTAGCCGCCGCACCTCGCATTCAAGGAATACGATCGTGGAAATCCTCTTCATCCCTCTGGCGCTTGTCGCCGGTGGCCTGCTTGCGGTGCAAGCCGGCGCCAATGCCCAACTTTCAAAGGCGGTCGGCTCACCCTTTGCCGCGACCACGCTTCAGCTCGCGGTCGGCGCCATCGTGCTGTTGTCGATCACGGCCCTCACCGGAACGACACCGGCTCTGCTTGCCGTTCGGCAAGCCGAATGGTGGCATGCGATCGGCGGCATGGCGTCGGCCTTCTACGTCGTTTCGACCATTCTTGTGTTCCCTCGCCTTGGCGCCGTCGTGTCCGTCGGGCTCTTCATCGCCGGGCAGATGCTTGCATCCTTCGCCCTCGACACGTTCGGCTGGCTCGGGATCCCCGAAGCAGGACTGCGAGCCGGGCCTGCCTTTGGCATGCTGGTCGTGCTTGCCGGTGCTGCCCTCATCGTTCTGGGACAGAAGGGCGCGGCGGACAATCTGGCGCCCTCGAAACTCGGCTGGATCGGACTGGCGCTGCTGGCAGGCGCCGTGCTTCCGGTGCAAGGCGCTGTAAACGCCTTGCTTCGGCACGACCTTGGCGGCGCGCCATTTGCGGTCGGCACCATCTCGTTCCTGGTGGCGATGCTGGCCATGGCCGCGGTGCTTCTGATCGCGCTTGCCCTGACGAAGACGCCCCGCCCTCGCCTCGCCGGCCTGTCGTCGATGCCCTGGTGGGGCTGGCTCGGAGGTTTTGCCGGCGCCACCTATGTCACGACCGTGTTCACTGCCATCCCCGTCATCGGAGCGGCAGCTGCCGTCAGCCTGACGGTGGCCGGCCAGCAGGTCGCCGGCATCTTAGTCGACACCTTCGGCTGGTTCCGCCTGCCGCAGCGGCTTGTCTCCGGCATGCGGCTCGCCGGCGTCGTGCTGCTTTTGGCCGGCTGCATCATCATCAAGGCGCTTTGATCCCGCTGGAACAAGGCAAGCCGAATCAACCAGCCCCTGCCCTCCCTGATTTGGGGGGTCGGGTGTCGCTCCGGCGTCACCAACGAAGCAAGGTCCGGCGCCGCAGAAGCAATTTTTCGCTCCTTCCACAACCGGCTCTAGAATTTCGATCGCAAATCACGCATGATGCACTTGGTATTTTCCCGGGACGGCTTCGCGCCCCCTGAAATACCGGGAGGAACGGGACATGCCCATAGTGGTTGTACTCGTTTTGATCGTCGTGGGCTCGGTGTTGTTCCACTTCCTGAGCCCATGGTGGTGGACTCCGATTGCCTCGAATTGGGACTATATCGACAACACCATCATCATCACCTTTTGGATCACCGGCGTCGTCTTCGCCGCGGTCGTCCTATTCATGGCCTATTGCGTCTTCCGCTTCCGTCACCGCGAAGGCAACCAGGCGGCCTACGAACCGGAGAACAAGCGGCTCGAATGGTGGCTGACGATCGTCACCGGAGTGGGTGTTACCGCCATGCTGGTTCCCGGCCTGTTTGTCTGGAGCCGGTTCGTCAATGTTCCAAGCGACGCAACCGTGGTCGAAGTCGTCGGCCAGCAATGGCAGTGGAGTTTCCGCTTGCCCGGCAAGGACGGCAAACTCGGCACATCCGACACCCGCGACGTCACCGCTGAAAATCCGCTGGGCGTGATCGCCAAGGATCCCAGCGGCCAGGACGACGTCGTGGTCGAAGCGGCCGACCTGCATCTGCCGGTCGGCAAGCCGGTCAAGATGCTGCTGCGCTCGATCGATGTGTTGCACGATTTCTACGTTCCGGAATTCCGCGCCAAGATGGACATGATACCGGGCTCGGTCACCTATTTCTGGTTCACCCCCACCAAGACCGGGACCTTCCAGGTTCTGTGCGCCGAACTGTGCGGCCAGGGGCATCCGATGATGCATGGCATCGTCATGGTCGATACCGAGCAGGACTATGTGGCCTGGCTCGACCAGCAGCAGACGTTCGCGCAGTTGTCGGCGCCGCAGCAGACGGGCTCGGTGGAACAGGCGCCGGGCAACGCGACGGCGTCAGCTCTAGAAGTTGCGGCAAAACTCGAAACTGTCGGGTCCCGCTGAAGGGCACGGAGGTGCTCCGCCTATGGTCGATATCACGCCTGCAGATGCCGTCCCGCCCGCCGAAGTCGCGGAAATGGAGCTTTACCATCCGCACAGCTGGTGGACGAAGTATGTGTTCTCGCAGGACGCCAAGGTCATCGCCATCCAGTATTCGGCGACCGCAACGGCCATCGGCCTGGTCGCGCTGGTGCTGTCCTGGCTGATGCGGCTGCAGCTCGGCTTCCCCGGCACGTTCGATTTCATCACCCCCGAGGCCTACTACCAGTTCATCACCATGCACGGCATGATCATGGTGATCTACCTGCTCACGGCACTCTTCCTCGGCGGCTTCGGCAACTACCTGATCCCGCTGATGGTCGGAGCCCGCGACATGGTCTTTCCCTATGTCAACATGTTGAGCTACTGGATCTACCTCCTTGCCGTGCTGGTGCTGGTGTCGAGCTTCTTTGCGCCCGGCGGACCGACCGGCGCCGGCTGGACGCTCTATCCGCCGCAAGCCATCATGACCGGCACACCTGGCGGCCAGGAATGGGGCATCATCCTGATGCTCGTCTCGCTGATCCTGTTCATCATCGGCTTCACCATGGGCGGTCTGAACTATGTCGTGACGGTGCTGCAGGCCCGCACGCGCGGCATGACGATGATGCGCCTGCCGCTGACCGTCTGGGGCATCTTCACCGCCACCGTCATGGCGCTGCTCGCCTTTCCGGCGCTGTTCGTCGCCTGCGTGATGATGCTGCTTGACCGCGCGCTTGGAACCTCCTTTTTCATGCCCGCGGTCGTCGAGATGGGGGAACAGCTACAGCACAATGGCGGCAGCCCGATCCTGTTCCAGCATCTGTTCTGGTTCTTCGGCCACCCGGAAGTCTACATCGTGGCGCTGCCGGCCTTCGGCATCGTCTCCGATCTGATCAGCACGCATGCGCGCAAGAACATTTTTGGCTACCGGATGATGGTCTGGGCCATCGTTGGCATCGGCGCGCTGAGCTTCGTGGTCTGGGCGCACCACATGTATGTCAGCGGCATGCACCCCTATTTCGGCTTCTTCTTCGCCACCACGACACTGATCATCGCCATCCCGACGGCGATCAAGGTCTACAATTGGGTGCTGACGCTGTGGCGGGGCGACATCCATCTCACCATACCGATGCTGTTTGCCATGGCTTTCATCGTCACCTTCGTCAATGGCGGGTTGACCGGGCTGTTTCTCGGCAACGTCGTCGTCGACGTCCCGCTGTCGGACACGATGTTCGTCGTCGCTCACTTCCATATGGTCATGGGTGTTGCTCCGATCGTCGTCATCTTCGGCGCGATCTACCACTGGTACCCGAAGGTCACCGGCCGGATGCTGAACGAGACGCTCGGCCGGTTCCATTTCTGGGTCACATTTCTCGGCGCCTACCTGATCTTCTTTCCCATGCATTACATCGGCCTGATGGGCGTGCCGCGGCGCTATGCCGAACTGACCGACGTGACGGTCATGACGGAGTCGGCGCATCACCTGAACTCGTTCATCAGCATCATGGCGTTTATCGTCGGCTTCGCCCAGATCGTCTTCCTGTTCAATCTTATCTGGAGCATCCGCCATGGGCGCGAGGCCGGTGGCAATCCATGGCGAGCCACGACACTCGAATGGCAAACGCCGCAGACGCCACCGGCGCATGGCAATTTCGGCAAGGATCTGCCGATCGTCTATCGCTGGGCCTATGACTACAGCGTGCCGGGCGCCAAGGAGGACTTCATTCCGCAAAACATGCCGGGCACGTTCGGCCCCTCCAGGGAGCCGGCATGAGCGTCATCCTGGTCTTCCTTCTCGTGATCGCCGGCTTTGCCGGCTGGTGGCTCTCGCATCAGCGGCTGATGGCGAAACCATGGCTCGAGCAAGGTGTGGCAGGAGATTTTGTCGCCTTCGACCGATCGAGCCTGCCGACCGCCAAGATCGGCCTCGGTGTCTTCCTCGCCGTGGTCGGCTGCCTGTTTGCGCTGTTCACCAGCGCCTACTTCATGCGTATGGCGCTGTCGGACTGGCAGCCGCTGCCCATCCCACGCCTGCTCTGGCTCAACACCGGCATGCTGGTGCTGAGCAGCGTTGCCCTGCAATGCGCCTCGATCGCGGCGCGCAAGCGCCAGATGGACACGGTCAGGCTCGGCCTTGCCGCGGCTGGGCTCACCGCGATCGCCTTCCTCATCGGGCAGCTCATGGCATGGCGGGACCTGACCGCCGATGGCTATTTTCTGGCCTCCAATCCGGCCAACAGTTTTTTCTACCTGATAACCGGGATGCACGGCCTGCATATAGTGGGAGGGCTGGTGGGCCTGGGCAGGACAACCGCCGGCGCCTGGAACGGGGCACGGCCGGAACGGCTTCGCCTCAGCGTCGAATTATGCGCCATGTACTGGCATTTCCTGCTTTTCGTCTGGCTCGCCATCTTCGCTCTTTTAGCCGGCTGGGCCGCGACGTTCATCGATATTTGCCGGCAGTTGCTGACCTAGGAGGTCGAGGAGCATGGCAGAAACGACACTGACGCATACCGGCCAAACGGAGACGCGGCCCGCAGGCTGGCAAGGCATTGCCGCCGACTGGTCCTCGGATCAGCGCGCGTTCAAGAACGTGTCCTGGGGCAAGGCCATGATGTGGATCTTCCTGCTCAGCGACACCTTCATCTTCGGCTGCTTCCTGCTCTCCTACATGACCGCGCGCGTCTCCACACGTGTGCCGTGGCCCAATCCGAGCGAGGTCTTTGCGCTTCGCATCGGCGGTTCGGACATTCCACTGATCCTGATTGCCATCATGACCTTCGTGCTGATATCGAGCAGCGGAACGATGGCCATGGCGGTCAATTTCGGCTATCGCCGCGACCGCCGCAAAACCGCAATCCTCATGCTTCTGACGGCAGCGCTAGGAGCCACCTTCGTCGGCATGCAAGCCTTCGAATGGACCAAGTTGATCACCGAAGGGGTACGGCCGTGGGGCAATCCCTGGGGCGCGGCACAATTCGGCTCGACTTTCTTCATGATCACCGGCTTCCACGGCACGCATGTGACGATCGGGGTGATCTTCCTCATCATCGTGGCGCGAAAGGTCTGGCGTGGAGACTACGACGTCGGTCGTCCCGGCTTCTTCACCAGCCGCAGGGGTCGCTACGAGAACGTCGAAATCATGGGGCTCTACTGGCATTTCGTCGACCTGGTCTGGGTGTTCATTTTCGCATTCTTCTATCTTTGGTGAGAGGCTGACATGGCTGAAGCAACCGCAAACGGCCTCGGGCAACACGCGCTGCACTCTGATCATGCGCATGAAGGGCCACCGACCGGCGTCGCGGAGGTTCATCAGGAACATCCGATCAAGCTCTATCTGGTGGTCTGGGCATGGCTGTTCATCCTCAGCGCCTGCTCCTACATGGTCGATTATCTCGGCATCCACGGCTATCTCAGATGGTCTCTGATCCTGATCTTCATGATCCTCAAGGCCGGGCTGATCGTCGCCGTGTTCATGCACATGGCCTGGGAGCGGCTGGCGCTGACCTATGCGATCATCCTGCCGCCGCTTCTGATATTGGTGTTCGTGGCGATGATGCTCTTCGAAGCGGACTACACGCTTCTCACCCGGTTGTCCTTCTTCGGACCGGGGCCCTGACGCACAGTCTTCATCTCCGGTCAAAGACCGGAGATGAAGCTTCCCATCAGCTGATCTGCGGGGTCAGAGGCCGACCCGCGTCGGGGACGATGGCGGCTCCACAACCTTGCGGTAGACATGCCAGGTGGCGTGACCCAGGATCGGCAGCACGACCGCCAGCCCGGCAAACACCGGCAGCGAGCCTATGATCAGGGCGACGGCGACAATCAGTCCCCAGACAGCCATGGGGATCGGGTTCGCCAGCACCGCTCGCACCGACGTGTGGATGGCTTCGTAGGCGCCGACGTCGCGGTCGAGCAGCAATGGGAAGGCGACAACCGTCGTGCACAACACCACCGCGGCGAAGACGAAGCCGATGGCGTGCCCCAGGACAATCAGAGACCAGCCGCGTCCGGTGGCAAATATTTCATTGATGAAGCCCGAAATCGATGCAGGCGGAGCCGGGCCGAAGAGATATTCGTAGAACACCTGCGCCGCCAAAAGCCAGGCGATGAAGATTGCAACCAGCATGATCCCGACTGCGGCGATGGCTGGCAGGGCCGGAGAATTCCTGACCTCGAACGCGTGCGTCCAGGAGGTGTCGAGCCCGGCTTCTCGTCTGCGGCTGATCTCGTAAAGGCCGATCGCCGCGAATGGACCGATAAGCGCAAAGCCGGACACCAGCGGAAACAACATCGGCAACGCATTGGCACCCGAAGTCCAGGCAGCGAGCACCACGCCGACAAGCGGATAGATCAGGCAGAGAAAGACGATGTGCGACGGTTTGACCATAAAATCGTCAACACCGCGCTTGAGCGCATCGAAAAGATCGGAAACACTGATTTTTCGGATTTTGGTGTGTTCCAGCGTTTCGCTGGCGCCTGCAATCACGTGAAAACTTGTCATGCCCGTTCCTCCAGACCAGGTCCGGCAAGGTCGCGGTATCACGGTGCTGCCGTTCTGCATGACTGGCCACGCGAACCGCGACCTGCACCGCAATCAATATACTCCATTGACTGGAGCTTGTCGCCCGTTCTTACAAAAGGCTCCCGGAAGGCGAAGTTTTCGAACACAGCGTCATGCCGTCACCCTCCGGCTGACATGAACGCGCGCATCGCCATGGTATCGGCAAGCAGCACGGCAAAGATCGCGAAAAGATAGAAGATCGAATAGGCAAACAGCGCCTTGGCCGGCTTCATCTCCTTGTCGAGGATGACCAGGGCGTTCCAGGCATGCCAGATGAAACCCGCGCCCAACGCAGCCGAAACAATCCCATAGACCCCGCTCGTAAATCCGAACGCCCAGGGCAGCACTCCGATCGGTGCCAGAAGCAGTGAATAGGCGAAGATCTGCCTTCTGGTCGAGGCCTGGCCGGCCACGTTCGGCATCATCGGGATGCCGGCAGCGGCATAGTCGCCGGCCTTGAACAGTGCGAGCGCCCAGAAATGCGGCGGCGTCCACAGGAAAATGATCAGGAACAGGATCAGGCTTTCAATGCCGATGGCGCCGGTGGCCGCCGCCCAGCCGACAATCGGAGGAAGGGCACCCGCTGCGCCGCCGATGACGATGTTCTGCGGCGTCGAGCGCTTCAGCCACATCGTATAGATGACGACGTAGAAAAAGATGGTGAAGGCCAGCAGTGACGCGGCAAGCCAGCCCACCAGCACGCCGAGCGTCATGACCGAAAGTGCGGAAAGCACCAGGCCGAAGCCGAGGGCTTCGCCCGCCGTGACGCGGCCCGACGGAACCGGCCGCTTTGACGTGCGCGACATCAGCGCGTCGATGTCGGCGTCGTACCACATGTTGAGCGCGCCGGCCGCTCCCGCTCCAACCGCAATCGCACCTATGGCGATCACGGCGATGACCGGGTTCATCGCGCCGGGCGCCACCATCAGACCGACGAAGGCGGTAAACACGGCAAGGGCCATGACCCGAGGCTTCAAGAGCGCAAAGAAATCACTGGCCGTCGCTTCCGAGAGGCGGACGCCGGTATCCTTGAGGCTTTCCTTGACCGACATTTGAGACGACCATCGATGGAAACCGGGCAGCCTAGAGCAATTCCAGGAAAGTGTATGGGGTTCCGCCCGGAATTGCGTAAGAACAAAGAGATCGAGCGGATCGCCGTTTCCGTGAAACGGTGAAACGCTCTGGCCGGCCGAAGAGCCAGGTTACGGGGAAAATTGCTTCAGATAGGCGATGACGTTGGCGACGTCCTCGTCCTTCTTGAGGCCGGGAAACGCCATCTTCGTCCCTTTGACCATTGCCTTGGGGTCGTGAAGATACGTCGTCAGTGTCGGCTCATCCCATTTGACGCCGGATGTGCCGGCCGCGATCATGGCTTCGGAATATTTAAAATCCGGATGCGTGCCGGCCGTCCGGCCGATAACGCCATGCAACGAAGGGCCTATCTTGTTGGTGTCTTGGTCTGCGACGTGGCAGACCTTGCATTTGGTGAAGACCTTCTCGCCCGCCGCGGCGTCCTGTGCCCGCGATGGATTGGCGATGAAAGTTGCAACGGAAACGACGGCGAAAAACGCAACCAAGCGCATGGCATTCCTCCCTGATCGTCAAATTTTCCTCAGACGGTCTGCACATGCCGGTAGCACCAGCATGCGCCCTGCACGGCAGAATAGATTCTCCGCTCCTCCCCAGATGGAATTGCGCCACCTGTGTACCACAGAATCTGGCCGGTAGGTAGAACAGGTCGACCGTACAAAGGTTCAGGTGGGCTGCGGTGGCTCAAGGCACATCCGCCACAACGAAAAAGGCCGCCTCGAGGGCGGCCTTTTCTGATCTTGTCGTCAGACGCTTATTCGGCGTCCTTGGCGGCCTTCTTCTTCGGGGCTGCCTTCTTCTTCGGCTCTTCCGCGTCGTCGGCCTTTTCAGCCTTGTCGGCCTTCTTGGCAGCGGCCTTCTTCGCCGGCTTGGCCTTGGCGGTATCGCCCTCTTCGTCGTCAGCCATCAGCTCTTCCTTGCTGACCTTGACGTCGGTGACCGAGATCTGGCTGAGCAGATGGTCGACGACCTTCTCCTCGAACATCGGCGCGCGCAGCGTGTTCAGGGCTTCCGGATTGCTGCGATAGAACTCGAAGGCTTCCTGCTGCTGGTTGGCCGGGTAGCGGCGCACCTGCTCGAACAGGCCGCGCTGCAGTTCCTCGTCGGAAACGGTGACGCCGGCCTTCTCGCCGATCTCGGCCAAAACCAGGCCGAGACGCACGCGGCGCTCGGCAAGCCGCAGATATTCGGCGCGTGCCTCTTCTTCCGTCGTCTCCTCGTCGGCGAAGGTACGGCCGGCGGCTTCGAGATCGCGGTTGACCTGGGTCCAGATGTTGTTGAACTCGGCATCGACGAGCTTCGACGGCGCCTCGAACGAATAGGCCGCGTCAAGCTGGTCGAGCAGCTGGCGCTTGACCTTCTGGCGGGTCATCGAACCGAACTGGTTCTCGATCTGGCCGCGCACCACGTCGCGCAGGCGCTCCAGCGATTCCAGGCCGAGGTTCTTGGCCATCTCGTCGTTGATTTCCAGCGCGCCGGGCTTGGACACTTCCTTGACGGTGACGTCGAAGGTGGCTTCCTTGCCGGCCAGATGCGCTGCCTGGTAGTTTTCCGGGAAAGTGACCGTGACCTGCTTCTCGTCGCCGGCCTTGGCGCCGATCAGCTGGTCCTCGAAGCCCGGGATGAATTCCTTGGAACCCAGAACCAGCGGCTGGTCGGTGCCGGCGCCGCCGGAAAAGGCCTCGCCGTCGATCTTGCCGAGATAGTCGATCAAAACGCGGTCGCCTTCGGCGGCCTTGCCGGTCTTCGGCTCGAAGCTGCGCGCCGATTCGGCAACGCGCTGGACCTGCTCGTCGATCTCGCTGTCCGGCACTTCGAATACCTGGCGCGTCACCTTGATGTCGGAGAAATCCTTGATCTCGATCGCCGGGATGACCTCGTAGTTGAGGCGGAATTCGAAGTCGGCGCCGCCGGCCAGGATCTTCTCGGCCTCTTTCTCATCTTCCGTCATGATCACTTCAGGTTGCATGGCGGCCTTTTCGCCGCGCCCCGTGATGATCGAACGGGTCGAATCGTTGAGGATCTCATTGACCACTTCGGCCATGAACGACTTGCCGTAGACCTTGCGCAAATGCTGCACAGGCACCTTGCCGGGACGGAAGCCGTTGATGCGGACCTTGTTCCTGGCGTCGGACAGCCGCGCCATCAGCTTGGCTTCCATATCACCGGCCGGCACGGTGATCTTGATCTCGCGCTTGAGACCGGAGTTGAGCGTTTCGGTGACCTGCATCGTAAAACCTTTATCTTCACCAAAGAGGCTGCCACGGCGTCTTGCCGTTCACAGCCTGCCGGTACAATCTTGCCGGGAATGGCTTTTGGTACGGAACCTGGCGATTTGACCGAAATTACGGCTCAAATTCTTCCAAACTGCGTTCCAAGATGTGAATAAGTTCTTGTTTTTCCTACTTCTTATCACATTCTGCAGAAGCGGATCGGCGCGTCCCGTCACATTTGACACGCCTTTTGTCACAGGCGAGGCCAATTTTCAACCATCTTCGCGTTGCAGCGAATGACCGCCCCAACGGCAGACATTTTCGCCCCGACATTGACAGAATGATGGCTACATGGGATTGCCGACAAATGCGGATGTGGCGGAACTGGTAGACGCCCTGGATTTAGGTTCCAGTGCCGAAAGGCGTGGGGGTTCGAGTCCCTTCATCCGCACCACCCTTCGCTCTATCGAGCTTCGGGTGGCAGGCCACCCAGGAGCTTGATAAAGCGAAGGGTGTCCTCCGAAGCCGTGGCGTAGGAGGACTGGCGGCGACGGCCTACACTTCAAACACTTGACCGGTAAACCACTCCGCCAATTTCGCCAGCTCCGGCCCCAGCACCCGGTCGGCGTCGACCGGCGGCACGATCTTCCTGATATCCGCGACAAAATCCTGCAATGCCGGCGGCGCGGCGCGTTCAGTCACGTACAGGGCCTGCGAGGCGATCATCGCCAGCATCGCCATTGCCGCATCGAGGCAGCGGCCGGCCGTCGCTTCCTTGGTCCAGGCGAAGAATGCGGTGGTGGCGACGTCGTCCTGGCCGGCGCCGGCCGATTCGGTGCCCGGAATGAAGGTGCGCTGCGCCGCGAGTTTGGCCTGTTCGAGATAGCCGGTGATCGCCATCGGCACATAGCCGACATTGCCGTGCCCGTCGCTGTCGGCCCAATGCCGCCCGGTCATCAACAGGTCGGGCAGCAGCGACACCTTGCCGTTCAGCAGCTTTGAGGCGTGGCGGTCGCAGAGCAGGCAGAGATCGGCCCAGATCGCCGCCAGATCGTCGAGCGCCGGCGTCGCCATGGCATTGTGATAGCCGCCGGTCGAGATGCAGCGCCCCAGCGGGTGCGCCGCGTCGGGCGGGATATAGACTGGATTGTCCGAGATCGAGGCAAGCGAGACGGTGGCCGCCTGCTCGGCGCCCGCCAGCGCCCGATGCGCATGGCCGAGCACGCGCGGCACAATGCGGTAGCTGACCGGCGCCTGATAGTTGCGCCGGCCGTCGCCGGCGCCAACCAGATATTGCCGCAACCCTTGCAAGGCGGCCGCTTCGTGCGCGTCACCCCAGAGCCCGTCGAGGGCCGCATCATAATGCTCGAGCGGCGCACGAAAGGCTTCGATCGACAGCGCAAACACCTTGTGCGCCATGGCGACGCGTCGGCGCGCGGCAAGTGCTGCGTCGGCCACGAGCGCCGCCGCGCAAGGTGAACCATTGATCAGCGAACCGCGCTCCTTCACCTCTAGCTCGAAACGCTGGGTAAGCGCGGCAAACAGCGGGTAGAGCGCCAGGATCTCGCCGGCGCCGCCCTGCCCCTGCGACGACACCACCGGCATCGGGCCGCCGTCGAGCATCGCCGCAACGGCTAGCGCGATGCGCGGCGTGGTGGCGGCATTGCCTTCGATGAAATTGGTCAGCCGTGCCAGCACGATCGCCCTGACCACGCGCTCGGGCAACGGCTCCCCGAAGGATGTGGCGGCGGCATACGCTTTGATGCGCGCATGGCGGTCGCGCTCGTCAAGTTCGAGCTTGCGGCTTGCCAGCTCGCCCATCGCGGTGGTGACGCCGTAGATGACCGGCGGCGGATCGGACTCAATGAGTTTCAGGAACGAGGCGCGGCATTCGGCAATGCGTTGCAAGGCCTTGTCGCCGATTTCGACCGTGTCGTTTCTCCAGGCGACGCGCAAAACGGCATCGAGATTGATATCTTCGCGCGTCGTCACCGTAATCGGCATTGTCTTCGCCCGTCTGGTTTGCATGAGGGCGAAGCGATCGATCGTTGCCGAAATCCATGCCCTGGGTGATGTCTTCTAGTAGAGCGGTTCCTCAAACAATGTCTTGTCGCCGTCCATCAGCGCCTTGATCTGTGCCTGGCCACTGGCGGCGAGCGCGACGCGCACGCCGAATGGCCGCACCCGCATGTCGTTCTGGATCGCCATGCCCTGGCCCTCAGGTAGGTAGAAGCGGTCGATGCCGTATTGCGGTGCGATCGTGGATTCAGGATCAAGCGTCCAGCCCGGCGCGACCTGGCCGACAATATCGGCTTCGTCGGCGGTCGCCGGCGTCGGAGCCCTGCCGAACCAGGCCGTGGTCGCATGCCAATAGCCGTCGGCGCCCGGCTTCAGCCGGACCACGATCGGCGTGTTCTCGCTCGCAAGCTGGCCGGCCGGGATGTTGGCGATCAGCTTCACCGGCAAGCGCGATATTTCATAGCCGAGGATAATATAGTCGCCGCGCAGCAGATCGCGCGGATCGACCGGCTCGACTTTCAGCAAGACCTCCTTGCCGTTGCGCAGGATCGCCGCGCGGCCGGCGATGATCCAGCTCAGGAAGCCGATCTGGACGAGCGCCAGGACCAGCGCCGAGATGACAAGTTTCTTTCCCGACATCATGCTGCCGCTCCTTCCGGGGCCTTCATGCGTTTTTCCACACGGATGATGACGAGAGCCAGGATGCCGAACAGCACTGCGGCAGCCAGGAAGAAGCCGGCCGTGCCGAGCATCGTCTGCAAGGTCACGACATAGATAATGGCGAGCTCGAAGGCAAAGCCGGCATAGGCAACCCAGCGCAGCCCCCTGCTCTCGCGCCCGCCCAGCATGATCGCCGCGGCAATGCCGGCCAGTGCGATGACCGACGCAATGGCAAAGCCGTTGCTGAAGGCGTTGTCATCGCCCAGTTCGATCTGCATCATCGCCAGCCCGGTGAGAAAGCCGATCAAGGCGTGCAAAGGCAACCGCCCGCCGAGCTGCAAGATCCGGTCGGCCGGCCCAGCGGCGAAGATCGAAACCGCAAACAGCAGCGCCGACACCACGACGAGAGGAATAGCCAGGGCGAGCGTGTTCTGGTCCAGGCCGCGCACCGCGATATAGAAAATGACCGAGAAAATGATCAGGTGGCGTGCCGGCTGGCTGCGCGTCCACAACGAGACGACAAAAAGCACCGGCGCCATGATAACGAAGAAATCCGGAAATACGGGGCGGTCATAAAAGTCGAACGCGCGCACGAACAGCCAGGCAACGGATATGCCGACGGCAGCGACCGTCAGCGGGTTCGAGCGCAACGCCACCGCGGCTAATGCCGTGCCGATGCCCCAAGTGACGATGGCCGAGGCTTCGTCACCCGTGAGATGGTACATCTGGCCGATCAGCGCGATCGATCCGCCGAAGGCCGCGGCGGCCACGATCCACAGCGCCTCGCCGATCGCCGCATGGTCGCGCATCTTCAACACCGCGCCGCCGACATAGCCGGCGAGAATGACGGCAAACAGCGCCGCGACCCGCACCAGCCGCGGGATCGCGTCCCAGTTGGCGGCGACGAAGAGCAGGATCGCGGCGCCGAACAGCAGCGCTGCCATCATGGCCAATATAGTGCCGAAGCTCAGCGACTTGCGCTCGTTTGCGTCGATGTCGCACTTAAGCGCATCGGCCGTCTTGGCGTCGATCAGGCCGGCCTGCAGCCACCGCCCGATATCGGCCCTCGCCCGTGACGAATAACTCGCCATGCCGCTTCTCCCCCAGCTTGGTCTTTCTGACAGCCGATCCGCCCAAATCGTTGACGCAACGTCATTTTCCGATTCGGGTTTCTTCATGACGAAGCCGTGAACGCGCGTTAATGTTGCATTGCACAATTTGCATTGCTGCCATGCGCCAACAGCACTTTTAAATCGATATTACCCAGCCTATTTACTGTTCGTACACAAACGGAATGATCCGAAGAAAGACGAAACGAGCACTACCATGAACCTGATCCGCAACTACCGCAACTGGCGCCGCTACCGGGACACCGTCTCCGAGCTGAGCCGCCTGTCGAACCGTGAACTGACCGACCTCGGCATCAGCCGCAGCGACATCCACTACGTCGCCCGCAAGGCGGTCTAATCCTCTTCGGATCGCAAATGATCCGAACCAGTTTTGAAAAAGAGAACGACAATGAACCTGATCCGCAACTATCGTAACTGGCGCGTTTACCGCGACACCGTTACCGAGCTGGGTCGCCTTTCGAACCGTCAGCTCCATGATCTCGGCATCGTCCGCGACGAGATCAAGATCATCGCCCGCAGGGCGACGATCTAACCAGAATTTCGCCAGGGTCGACCTCCTCCCCGACCCTGACGGATACGGTCAGCCTTCACCTCCTCCCGAGGGTTGACCACCAAAACGGCGCCCGCCGCACCTCCTCCCGCGGCGGGCGCTGTTTCCAAAGCGAACGCAGTTCGTCTCCAAAGTGAACGCAGTTCGTCTTCCAGGGATTTCGCCTCCCTCGATCCGGCGAAAAGAATTTCGTCAAAGCCGACCTCCTCCCCGGCGATGACGAATACGGCCGATCCCCACCTCCTCCCGAGGATCGGCCCCAAAAACGACACCCGCCGCACCTCCTCCCGCGGCGGGTGTTGTTGTTTTTGGGCAGGCTTTTCAATGCGCATGCAGTCGATCGAGGCGCTTTACGCCGCCATCAGAGCGTCGCCGCGGACATAAGAAAGTCGAGCTCCGTCGTTGCACGACAATGACCCACGCGTGCAGCCGGCCAATTGCAAACAGCGCGCCAAGCGATTATTCCGGCGCTCATGAGCAAAAATCCAATCCACATCGTCGGCGGCGGCCTTGCCGGCTCCGAAGCCGCCTGGCAGGCAGCACAAGCCGGTGTTCCCGTCATTTTGCATGAGATGCGCCCGGTTCGCTGCACCGATGCGCACAAGACCGATGGGCTGGCTGAACTCGTTTGTTCCAATTCCTTCCGCTCCGACGATGCCGAGAACAACGCGGTCGGCCTGCTGCATGCCGAAATGCGGCTGGCCGGCTCGCTGATCATGAGCGCCGGCGACGCCAACCAGGTGCCGGCCGGCGGCGCGCTGGCCGTCGATCGCGACGGCTTCTCCGACGCGGTGACGAAAAGGCTCGAAGCGCACCCGCTGATCACCATCGAGCGCGAGGAAGTGCCGGGCCTGCCGCCGGCGGAGTGGGACCAGGCGATCATCGCCACGGGACCGCTGACCGCGCCGTCGCTCGCCCTGTCGATTGCCGAGGCAACCGGCGCCGATGCGCTGGCCTTCTTCGACGCGATTGCCCCGATCATCCATTTCGACACGATCGACATGGACACCTGCTGGTTCCAGTCGCGCTATGACAAGGTTGGGCCCGGCGGCACCGGCAAGGACTACATCAATTGCCCGATGGACAAGGACCAGTATCTCGCCTTCGTACAGGCGCTGGTCGACGGCCAGAAGACCGAATTCAAGCAGTGGGAAGGCACGCCCTATTTCGACGGTTGCCTGCCGATCGAGATCATGGCCGAGCGCGGCTTCGAGACGCTGCGCTACGGGCCGATGAAGCCGATGGGGCTGACCAATGCCCACAATCCGACGGTAAAAGCCTATGCCGTGGTGCAGCTGCGCCAGGACAATGCGCTGGGCACGCTCTACAACATGGTCGGTTTCCAGACGAAGCTGAAGCATGCCGAGCAG
Source organism: Mesorhizobium sp. M0001 (assembly GCF_040324255.1). Taxonomy (NCBI): domain Bacteria; kingdom Pseudomonadati; phylum Pseudomonadota; class Alphaproteobacteria; order Hyphomicrobiales; family Phyllobacteriaceae; genus Mesorhizobium; species Mesorhizobium sp. M0001. The sequence goes on along the minus strand of NZ_JAMYVS010000001.1, from coordinate 789,183 downwards.
GTGCGCGTGTTCCGCACCATTCCGGGTCTGGAAAACGCCGAGTTCGCCCGTCTCGGCGGCCTGCACCGCAACACCTACATCAACTCGCCGACCTTGCTCGACGCCTCGCTGCAGCTGCAGTCGCGGCCGGGCCTGCGCTTTGCCGGGCAGATCACCGGCTGCGAGGGCTATGTCGAGAGCGCGGCGATCGGCCTGCTCGCCGGCCGCTTCGCCGCCGCCGAGCGGCTCGGCCACGCGCCATCGCTGCCACCGCTCACCACCGCCTTCGGCGCGCTGCTCAACCACATCACCGGCGGCCACATCGTCTCCGACGACGAGCCGGGCAAACGCTCGTTCCAGCCGATGAACGTCAATTTCGGCCTTTTCCCGCCGGTGGAAGCACCGAAGACCGAAGGCAAACGCCTGCGCGGCAAGGACAAGACGGTGGCCAAGCGCCACGCGATCACCTCACGCGCGCGGGCAGATTGTCGGGAGTGGCTAGGGCTGCCGGCGCAAACAGCGGAAGCTGCTGAATAGCCAAGTCTCAGGGCCCTAACGCGATTGACGTTTACGTCAACTCGCTGGCCATCCCCGCGTTGCGCGCCTGAGCAACAGCCAATGCCGGCGCAGAGCCGAAAGCCGGGCTGCGCCGCCAAGCGGCGAGCGACGACCACTCGCCATCTTGCCGAGATAGGCGCTGGTCAGCGCCAGCGGCAGGAACGCCGGACGCAGCGTTTCCGGAAGTGCGGACGCCCCTTGCTCGAAAGCGCGGAGATGCTCCTGCGCCAATGCAATCATCGCAGCCACCGCGCGCTGAGCGCCGGGGCCGCCGTCGCCGCTTACGAACTCCTCCGGCGACGAGCCGGCCGCTGCAAGGATATCCGCCGGCACGAAGCATTGCCCGCGTCGGCGATGCAGCGGCAACAGCAGCAACAGGCCGGTCATCGCCTGGGCGCAGCCGGCCCTGCCCGCCAGTTCGGCAAAGCGCGGCGCCTGATTGGGATCGAGCACCATCGCCGCCAGCTGGATCAGCGCGGCCGCCGTCTCGCCGCAATAGCCCTCGAGATCGGTGCGCGACGGCATCGGATCGTCATAGAGGTCGAAGATGCGGGCCTCGAGCATGTTGTCGAAGGCAGTTTTGGGCAGGCCATGGGCAGAAATCGTCGCCTTCAGCGCATCGGCGAGCGGGTTGCCTGTGGCTGCGGCTTCAGCAGCGATGACATCGCGCCACCATTGCAGCCTCACTTCGCCCGGCAATGCCTCGTGGATGCGGTCTCGGACAGACGCGATCTCGGCATTGAAGGCGTAAAGCGAAAACAGCGCCGCGCGCTTGTCGGCCGGTGCATAGAGTGCGCTGACATAGCGGTCATGGTCGCCGGCGCGCACCGCCTCCATGACGATGTCAGCTGTATCGGTCACGTCAGTCGACGGCGATGAGCGCCGCGGCCACGGCGCGGTCTTCGGCAAGCAGCACATTGTAGGTCCGCACCGCTGCCCCCGTCGACATCGGGTCGGAGCCAATGCCAGCCGCCTTCAGCGCCGCCCGAAGTGCTGCCGGCAAGGGCCGCAAATCCTTGCCTGTGCCGACCAGCAGGATCTCGACCTTGTCGGCTTCGGCCAGCAGCAGGTCGAAATCCGCCGCCGTCAGGGCCAGCGGATCGGCCGGCTCCCAGCCATGGATGCCGGAGGGCAGGCACAGAAGCGAGCCGCGATGCGACATGTCGGCGAAGCGGAAGCCGCCGTTGCCGTAGGCTTCGATCGGCGCCCGTCCGGGGAAATGCGCCTCGCGGATGACGATGCCTTTTGCCACCAGCGCAGCCGTCAGGTCGCCATGGCCTTGCCGCCACCAACCGGCTTCTCCTCATCGGCGCTCGCTCCCTGCGGCCTGAGCCTGAACAGGATCAGCAAGGGCGCTGCGATGAAGATCGACGAATAGGTGCCGAAGACGACGCCGAACAGCATCGCCATGGTGAACGAGCGGATCACCTCGCCGCCGAACAACACCAGCGCCAGCAGCGCCAGGATGGTCGTCACCGAAGTGAGCGTCGTTCTCGACAGCGTCTCGTTGATGGCGTTGTTCAACAATTGCGGGAGCGGCATTCGTTTGTATTTTCGCAAATCTTCTCGAACACGGTCATAGACGACGATCGTGTCGTTGAGCGAATAGCCGATAATGGTCAGGATCGCCGCCAGCGAAGACTGGTTGAACTCGAGCCCGGTGATGACGAAGAAGCCCAGCGTCATCACCACATCGTGCACCGTCGCCACGATTGCGCCGACCGCGAACTGCCATTCGAAGCGGAACCAGACATAGACCAGGATGCCGATCAGCGCGATGATCATCGCAATCGTGCCTTGCTTGGCCAGTTCGCCCGAAACGGTGGGACCCACCACCTCGACGCGGCGGAAATCGTAATTGTCCTGCAGCTCGCCGCGCACCTTGTCGATGACGGTCTGCTCGGCGTTCTCACCGCCATCCTGGGTGCCAACGCGGATCAGCACGTCATTCGGCGCGCCGAATTGCTGGACCTGCACTTCACCGATATTGAGCTCCGACAGCCGGCTTCTGATATCGCCAATATCGGCGTCGCCTTGCTTGGACTGCACCTCGATGATCGAGCCGCCCTTGAAGTCGATGCCGTAGTTGATGTCGATGGTCAGGAATCCGATAACCGACGCGATCGACAGCAGGCTGGACAGTGCGAACGTCCAGCGGCGGATGCCCATGAACGGGATTTTCGTGCCGGCCGGAACGAAGGTCACCGGCGCACGCGGCAATTCCTTCGGACGCGCACGGCGCAGCCAGATCGACACCAGCAGACGGGTGAAGGTGAAGGCGGTGAACACCGTGGTCAAAATGCCGATGGCATAGGTGATGGCGAAGCCCTTGACCGGTCCGGTGCCGAGATAGAACAGCACGACCGTGGCAATCAGCGACGTCACGTTGGAATCCACGATGGTCGCCAACGCCTTGGTGAAGCCTGTGTCGATCGACTGGATGACCGAACGGCCGGCCCGTCGCTCCTCTCGGATACGCTCATAGATCAGCACGTTGGAATCGACCGCCATGCCGATGGTCAGCACGATACCGGCAATGCCGGGCAAGGTCAGTGTCGCGCCAAGCAGCGACAAGACCCCGACGATCATCGCCACGTGCACGGCGAGCGCAATGTTGGCGAGGAAGCCGAGAAGTCCGTAGGCGACGAACATGAAGGCGACGACGAGAATGGAGCCGATGATGCCGGCGACCTTGCCGGCATGGATCGAATCCTGGCCGAGGCCCGGGCCGACGGTGCGTTCTTCGATCACGGTCAGCTTTGCCGGCAGCGCGCCGGCGCGCAGCAGCACGGCGAGGTCGTTGGCGCTTTCGGCGGTGAAATTGCCTGAGATCTGGCCGCTGCCGCCGAGGATCGGTTCGCGGATCACCGGCGCCGAAATCACCTGATTGTCGAGGATGATGGCGAACGGCTTGCCGACATTCTGCTGCGTCGCCTGGCCGAATCGTGTCGCACCGCGCGAGTTGAAGACGAACGAAACCACCGGCTCGTTGTTTCGGGAATCATAGGTTGCCGTCGCCTTGGCAAGATCTTCACCGGACACGATGACGCGATTTTCCACCAGATACGGAACCGGCGGATCGTCCTGCGAATAAAGCACCGAGGAGCCTGCCGGCGGGCGGCCGTTCAGCGCATCCTGCACCGACATCGAGGTATCGACCATCTGGAAGGTCATCTTGGCGGTCTGGCCGATGATCTCCTTCAGCCTTTGCGGATCCTGCAGGCCCGGCACCTGGACGAGTACACGGTCGTCGCCCTGCCGCTGCACGATCGGCTCGGTGGTGCCGAGTTCGTTGACGCGACGCTCGACGACTTCGATCGACTGCGCCAATGCGGCCGAGGTGCGGTATTTGATGCCGGCGTCGGTGACGGTGAATTTGAGCAGCCCGGCTTCGGAATCATCCAGGGACATCTCCTGGATGGAGCCACCGGTGAACAGGCCGGCGGCGACCGGATCGGTCAGCGGCTTAAGCGCCGCCTTGGCGGCATCGATCTGGGTTGGATCGGTGATGCGCACTTGTACGGTCCTGCCGGTGCCGCCAAGGCCGGTATAGCCCACCTTGGCATCGCGCAGCAGCGTGCGGATCTCGTCGCGCGTCGTTTCCAGCTGCGCCTTGACCAGGTCGTTCTGGTCCATCTGCAAGAGGATGTGCGAACCGCCCTGCAGATCGAGACCAAGCGTCATCTGCCGCTTCGGCACCCAGTTGGGCAATTGCGCCAATGTGCTGGCCGGGAAGAGATTTGGCGCGGCAAGGATGAATGTGACGGCCACGGCGATCCAGATCAGGATCATCTTCAGGCGCGAAAAATACAGCATATGGCGTTGTCCGTCAGGGCGTACTGGCGGATCGTTCCGCCGACAATTCGGTTATTTCTTGGCGTTCTTATTTGCCACCGGCTCGCCCTTAACCCGCACTTCGCCGATTGTCGAGCGCGCTGAGGTCAATTTGGCGCTGCCGCCGGCAGCGGTTTCGGCGTCAATCGCCTCTGTCGGTTCCATTCTAATTCTGATCACCGCCGGGCGCTATCGTGCGCTACTCGACTATTTTCAATTGTGCAGGCATCGGTCCGGAACGCAAAAGCAAGGCCAGATCATCGGCGTTCTCCTTTGTAAGGTTGCCCGATATCTGGCCGCGGCCGTTAAGAATTGGCTCGCGGACGACTGGCACCGAAAGCACTTGGTTGTCGAGGATCATCGCAAATAGCTTGCCGACATTCTGCGAGGTCGCCTGCGCAACGCGTGCCGTTGCCCTGGAATCGAAGGTGAACGAAACCGCCGGCTCATTTGTGACGGAGTTGGGAGTCGCCTGAGCATTGACAATGTCGTCACTGGAAACGATCGTTCGGCTCTCAACCAGATAGGGAACCGGTGGATCGTCCTTCGAATAAACCACCACCGAGCCAGCGGGCGTCCGGCCATTGATCGCATCAGCGACCGGCATCGACTCATCAACCCACTGAAAAGTCAGCATTCCGGTTCGGGTGAGAATTCTCCTCAGCCTTTGCAAATCCGCAACGCCCGAGGTCCGGACCAGCATACCGTCTTCGCCCTCTGGCCGCACTACTGGGTCGGCTACACCAAGATCACGCAGGCGATTCTTAATGACCACGATCGACTGCGCAAGCGCGATCGACATCCGATACTTGATACCTGTGTCTGTTACCGTGAACTTGAGCAACGCTGCTCCGGTATCATCCAGGATCACTTCCTGGACCGGACCAGCGCTGCCAAGGACAGGATCAGTCACCGCCTCCAATGCCATCTTGGCCGCGCCGACCTGAGCGGCGTCGGTGATATGCACCTGAACGGCCCGACCCGACTTAGCAAGACCAGTATAGCCGATCCTTGCATCGCGCAGCAGCGTCCTGATTTCGTCACGCGTCGCCTCCAACCGGCGATCGATCACATCGGTCGCGTCCAATCGAAGCAGCACGTCCGCGCCGGCAGCGTGAAGACTGGGCGCGTCGACGAGCATTGTGGCCATAGCAAGCCAGATCAGGATCATTTTCAGGCGCGAAAAATGGACCATACGCCGTCTTTTGTCAGAGCTCTGCCCGCGGATCGCTCCGCTTGGGAAACTGGCTTACTTCTTGGCGTTCTGGTTGGCCACCGGCTCGCCCTTGACCCGAACATCGGCGATCGTCGAGCGCAGCGCCGTCACCTTGGTGCCGCCGCCAAGGTCGATCTCAAGCTCATTGTCGTCGATCACCTTGGTCACCTTGCCGACGAAGCCGCCGCCGGTGATGACCGTGTCGCCACGGCGCACGGCCGAGATCATCTCCTGGCGCTTCTTCAACTGGGCGCGCTGCGGCCGGATGATGAGGAAATACATGATCACGAAGATCAGAACGAACGGGAGTATCATGCCGATATCCCCGAACGGACCAAGCGGAGTTCCGGTAGCTTGGGCGTATGCCGGTGTGACGAACATCAAGAACTCCTGGTTACGAAGAAGGCCGTAGGGCGGCCTCGCCAAATTTGGCCGGAATATAGTGGGTAAAGTTACCAATGCAACTGCGCGGCCGGGCTTTCAGCTGCTTTTCCGGCCGGTTGACCCGTGTTAGAGCATGCTCCCGGAATACGGGCGTGGTTTTCGCAAAAGATCATGCCCAAACAAAAGCTTGGAACCAGTTTCTATCTCGCCCGGATCAAGACGATTTCGGCCCCTACGCACGTTCGTGCGGAAACATAAAAGACGAGACATGACCGACAGCACCATCGAGGCCCTGAACCAAAAGCTCGACCGCCTGATCGAGGCGGTCACCCGCCTCGCCCCGCCGCCGGTGCCGCAAACCGATCTTGCGGTTGCCGATTGCTTCGTCTGGCAGGCCGACCCCGGCTATCTCGAGCCGGTGCGCAAGGTCAACCGCGTCGACATCGGCCTGATCCGCGGCGTCGACCGCGTGCGCGACATTCTGGTCGAAAACACGGAACGCTTCGCCGCCGGCCATGCCGCCAACAATGTGTTGTTGTGGGGTGCGCGCGGCATGGGCAAATCCTCGCTGGTCAAGGCCGTGCATGCGCAGATCAACGCCCAGGCCAAATCCGACCTGCCGCTCAAGCTGATCGAGATCCATCGCGAGGATATCGACACGCTGCCCAGGCTGATGGGCCTGCTGAAGGCGGCGCCGTTTCGCTTCATCCTGTTTTGCGACGACCTCTCCTTCGACCATGACGACACCTCCTACAAGTCGCTGAAGGCAGCCCTTGAAGGCGGCGTCGAGGGCCGCCCGGCCAATGTCATCTTCTACGCCACGTCGAACCGCCGGCACCTGTTGCCGCGCGACATGATCGACAATGAGCGCTCGACCGCCATCAACCCGTCCGAGGCGGTCGAGGAAAAGGTTTCGCTGTCCGACCGTTTCGGCCTGTGGCTCGGCTTCCACAAATGTTCGCAGGACGAATATCTCGACATGGTCAACAGCTATGCCAGCCATCACGGGCTCACTATCGACCCGGAGCAGCTGCGCGCCGAGGCGCTGGAATGGGCAACGACGCGCGGCAGCCGCTCGGGCCGCGTCGCCTGGCAGTTCACCCAGGATCTGGCCGGCCGGCTCGGCAAGCCGCTGAACGACTGATTGATTTGCGTCAGGTCACTGAAAAAGCCCGCCCCTTGCGGAGCGGGCTGAGCCGGCGGGCCGGACTGGAGGTCAGACGGCCTGCAAAACGTTTATTGTTCTATTCGAGATAGCCAGAGGGGTCGACCGGGGCCGAGTTCTTGCGCACTTCGAAGTGCAGTTTCGGCGAGTCGGTGGTGCCGCTCATGCCCGACAACGCGATTTCCTGGCCGCGCTTGACCTTCTGGCCGCGCTGCACCTCGATAGAACTGGCGTGGCCATAGACGGTGACCAGCCCGTTTTCGTGGCGCACCAGCACCGTGTTGCCGAATTCCTTGAGGCCGTCGCCGGCATAGATGACCACGCCATTCTCGGCCGCCTTGACCGGCGTTCCCTCAGGCACGGCGATGTCGACACCGTCCTTGCCGCCACCAAAATTGGAGATGACGCGGCCACGCACCGGCCAACGCATCTTGCCGATGCCGGTGGCATCAGGCGCGACAGCATCGTCGTCCTCGGCCTGCTGGATGACCTTGGCATCCTTCTTCGGCGGCGTGTAGGTGGCGAGCGTCTCCGTCGGCTTTGCCGCAGGCTGGGTTGCGGCCGTCGTCACCGGATCAACTTTGGCCGGCTTGGCGCTTGCAACCGTTGCGGTGCCACCGGCGGGAACCTTCAGCGTCTGGCCGATCTTGAGCAGACCGTCCTGCATGCCGTTGGCCTGCTTCAGCGCCACGATGCCAACGCCGGTCTTCCTGGCGATGGAGGACAGGCTATCGCCCGACTGGACCGTGTAGGTGCCCGCGCCGGCTTTTGGCGCGGCCGAGGCAGTCTGCGCCGGCTTGTCGGTCTTCGGCTTGTTCGCTGCCGAAGCGTCAACCTGCGCGGCGGACTTGCCGTCCTTGAGTTTCGGCTGCTGCGGCAGTACGGCGATCTTCTCCGGCGCCGGCGCCTTGGGGCTGTTTGCCGGCTTGCCGTCGGCAACTTTCGGCTCGGTCCCCTTGCTCGAATAGGCATAGGCCGGGATGACCAGCTTCTGGCCGGTCTTCAGCCCCTTGGTGGCGCTCAAGCCGTTGACCTTCATGATGACGTCGGCCGGCACGTGATAGCGATGGGCGATGCCGGAAATGGTCTCGCCGTCCCTGACGACGATCTCCGTGGCGTGCGGCGTGCCGGCGGCAACTGGTTTCGGATCGGAGTCACCGGCATTCTTGAACGGCCTTGCCGGCTGCACGGTGCCGGTGGTCGTCCTGTCGACATGCGGTGCCGGCGCAAGTGCAGGCGCGGAAGCGGTGCGCATCGGAGCGGCTTTGGGCGCGCTTGGCGGCGGCAGCTGCTGGACGGTGACCGGCTCCAGGCTGGAGCGGCTGACCGACTGGTTATGGCTGCCATTGACAGGTGCTGCAGCGATCGGCTCGGGCGCCACATCGCCCGGATAGGGCTGCGCGGTGCTCTGCTTGTCGATGATGGCGCGCTGATTGTTGGTCGAGGAGGTGAAGACGTCGTCGACACCGTTGAACCGCGAGACCTGGGAGCTACACCCCGCTGCCATTCCGGCTAGCATGAGGACAGCGCAGCCCCGCGACAGAGTACGCCCGTTTGCCTTCATAACACTGAATTGCATCGCACTAACCCGCAGACCCGGTACACACTGGTCATGATTAAAGCGCGTTAATGTTACTGGCGGGTTAACCCCATAGAATCAGACGCGAATTTTCTTAAAACATTTTGTAAGGCGCCTTCACCAACGTCGTCATCCCTGGGCGAAGCAGGCGCGAAGCGCCGTCGCGGAGACCCTGGGATCCATTCCGTGACATTGGCCGAAGAATGCAGCAGAGCAGAATTCTGCGCCGTAGCTACGCCTTGATGGCGCGGCATGGATCCTCGGGTCTGCGCTGCGTCGCTACGCTCCTTGCTTCGCCCGTGGATGACGAAACGATCGGCTTCGGCTTACCTTCGAAGCGCGTGACAGGCAGAATTCAGATAACCGCCGCAACGCTGCGCAGGATCGGCTGCAGGCGCACGGTGCCGATATCCTCGCGCTCGAAGCGGCTGCCGACCTTGGTCAGCTTGGCCAGCACCTGCTCGCCCTCCTCCGGCCCGATCGGGGCAATGACGATGCCGCCGCTCGACAATTGGTCGAGCAGGAAGCGCGGCAGGCTGTCGAAAGCCGCCCAGGCTACGATGCGGTCGAACGGCGCTTCGTTGGCAAGGCCGGTGGAACCATCGGCCTGGCGCACGATGACATTGCCGATGCCGAGCGCCTCGAAGCGTTGCCTGGCCTGCTCGGCCAGCGTCTTGTAGCGGTCGACGCTGACGATCCGAGCCGCGAGCCGCGACATCACCGCTGCCGTGTAGCCCGAGCCGGTGCCGATCTCGAGCACCCGGTTGCCGGGCTCTATTGCCAGGGCCGCAATCACCGCCGCCTGCAGATCGGCGCCCTCGATCGCCTCGCCGCATTCGATCGGCAGCATGCCGTCCGACCAGGCGATGGAATGGAACTGGCCGTTGAGGAAGCCGCGCCGCGGCGTCGCCTCGAAGGCTGCGATCAGCGCCTTCGGCACCGCGCCTTGGCCGCGCAGGCGCAGCAGGAAAGCGGCAAAACCCTCGCGATCGTCGAGCGGCAAGTTCATGCCAGAACCTTCTTCATGCGAACACCTTATTCAGACAGCGCCTTGGTCAGTTGGTCACGGATTTCATGCGCGGTGAGGTCAAGCTGCAGCGGCGTCACAGACACGAGCCGGTTGCGCAGAGCATGGAGATCGGTGCCCTGCTTGCCCTCGACCGGCTCGCGGCCGAAGCGCAGCCAGTAATAAGGCAGGCCGCGCCCGTCGCGGCGCTCGTCGACCCACAGGCTGTGCACCAGCTTGCCTTGCGACGTCACGACGGTGCCGGCGACCTCGTCAGGCAGACAGTTGGGAAAGTTGACGTTGAGCAGCACACCGTCCGGCAGCGGCATGGCGACGAGCTTTTTCAGCAGCGCCGGCGCCAGCGCTTCGGTGGTCTCGTAGGGAACGACGCGGTCCTCGCCGACATAGGAATAACCCTGGCTGAGTGCGATCGAGCGGATGCCGAGCAGCGCGCCTTCCATGGCGCCGGCGACGGTACCGGAATAGGTCACGTCGTCGGCGATGTTGGCGCCGGAATTGACGCCCGACAGGATCAGGTCCGGCGCGCCTGGCAGGATCTTCTTGACGCCCATGATGACGCAGTCGGTCGGCGTGCCGCGCACGGCGTAGTGTTTCTCGCCGATCTTGCGCAACCGGAGCGGCTCCGAGATCGACAGCGAATGCGCGTAGCCGGACTGGTCCTGCTCCGGCGCCACCACCCAGACATCGTCCGACAGCGTGCGGGCGATGCGTTCGAGCGACGCGAGGCCCTCCGCATGGATGCCGTCATCATTGGTCAGAAGAATGCGCATTATTTCGATTCGATCTTCGCCAGACCGCCCATATAAGGCCGCAGCACTTCAGGAATGGTTACGCTGCCATCCTCATTCTGGTAGTTTTCGATGACGGCAATCAGCGCACGGCCGACAGCGGTGCCCGAACCGTTCAGCGTGTGCACAAAGCGGTTGCCCTTGCCGTCCCTGTCCTTGTAGCGGGCATCCATGCGCCTGGCCTGGAAGTCGCCGCACACTGAACAGGACGAGATCTCGCGATAGGCGTTCTGTCCCGGCAGCCAGACCTCGATGTCGTAGGTCTTGCGCGCGCCAAATCCCATGTCGCCCGTGCACAGGACCATGGTGCGGAACGGCAATTCCAGTCGCTTCAGCACCTCTTCGGCGCACTGCGTCATCCGCTCGTGCTCGGCGAGCGAAGACTCCTGGTCGGTGACCGAGACCAGCTCGACCTTGTAGAACTGGTGCTGGCGCAACATACCGCGCGTGTCGCGGCCGGCGGAGCCCGCTTCCGAGCGGAAGCACGGCGTCAGCGCCGTATAGCGCAGCGGCAGCTTTTCATGGGCCGTGATTTCTTCGCGCACCAGGTTGGTGAGCGGGACCTCGGCGGTTGGAATCAACCCGAGCCGGCCATCGCCATGCTGCACGAAGAACAGGTCGTCCTCGAATTTCGGCAGCTGGTTGGTCCCGAAAAGCACTTCGTCGCGCACCATCAGTGGCGGGATGACTTCTTCATAGCCATGCTCGGTCGTGTGCAGATCGAGCATGAACTGGCCGATGGCGCGCTCCATCCGCGCCAGCCCGCTCTTCAGCACGGTGAAGCGTGATCCCGACAGCTTTGCCGCCCGCTCGAAATCCATCATGCCGAGCGCTTCGCCGATCTCGAAATGCTCCTTCACCCAGTTCGGCCGAGTCGGCACCTCGCCGACGATATGCTTGACGACATTGTCGTGCTCGTCCTTGCCGACCGGCACGTCGTCGAGCGGCACATTCGGCAGCACCGCCAGCGCATCGTTCAGCGCCTTGTCGAGCTCGCGCTCGCGCGCCTCGCCATTCTGGATGAAGGTCTTGATATCGCCGACTTCGGCCTTGAGCTTTTCGGCAAGTGCCGTGTCGCCCGAACGCATGGCGTTGCCGATCTCCTTCGAGGCGGCGTTGCGGCGTTCCTGCTTGGTCTGCAGCTCGGTGACGTGCTCGCGCCGCGCTTCGTCCTTCTTGATCAGCTCATCGACCGTGGACTGCGCCTCGTCAGCCGACCACGAGCGCTTGGCCAGCGCCTCGACAAGGGCCTTCGGGTTGTCGCGAATCCATTTGATATCAAGCATGGTTGGTTCGTCCTCAGAATAAGGCTGAGGGGGTAAACCGCATCCTTCATCGATGCAAGATGAGGGTCAGCGGCTGTCGCGTTTTTCCGCTAACGCGGATACCCGAACGCGACAGCCTATGAACGAGCCTGCTTTGAGGACGCGTCCGCCGCCTTTTCGGCCACGGCTTCGGCGGCTTCCTGCTTCTCGCGCGCCAGCTTCTGCTTGACCTGATCGCGCTCGATCAGCCGGGCCGCCCAGATCGACACCTCGTAGAGCAGGATGGTCGGGATGGCCAAACCGATCTGGCTCATCGGATCAGGCGGCGTCAGCACCGCCGCGACGACGAAGGCGATGACGATCGCCCATTTGCGCTTCTCGGCCAGCGCCTTCGACGACAGCATGCCGACGCGCGTCATCAGGCTGGTCACCACCGGCAGCTGGAACACCAGGCCGAAGGAGAAGATCAGCGTCATGATCAGGCTGAGATATTCCGACACTTTCGGCAGCAGCGAAATCTGCACCTGGTCGTCGGTGCCGGCCTGCTGCATGGCGAGGAAGAACCACATCACCATCGGCGTGAAGAAGAAATAGACCAGCGACGCTCCCATCAGGAACAGGATCGGCGATGCGATAAGGAACGGCAGGAACGCGTTGCGTTCGTTCTTGTAGAGGCCTGGCGCGATGAATTTGTAGATCTGCGTGGCGATCAGCGGAAAGGCGATGACCATGCCGCCGAACATGGCGAGCTTGACCTGGGTGAAGAAGAATTCCTGCGGCGCCGTATAGATCAGCTCGACCTTGTGCGGATCGAGCCCGGCCCACTGCGTGGCCCACTTGAACGGAACGACCAAAAGATTGAACAGCTTCTTGGCAAAGAAGAAGCAGACGAGGAAGGCGACGAAGAAACCGCCGATCGACCAGATCAGCCGCCGGCGCAGTTCGATCAGATGCTCCATCAGCGGAGCCGACGACTTCTCGATCTCGTCCTTTTCGCTGTCCGTAATGCTCACTTGGCGGCCCCCGCCGTCTTCTTGGACGCGGGCTTCGTGGCCGGCGCAGGCTTCGGCTCAGCCTTTGCGACTGCCTTCGGTGCCGCAGCGGGCTTGGTGGCGGCTTTTCCGGGTGCAGCCTTGGCGGGCGCCGCTGACGGCTTGGCCGCAACCTTCGCCGCAGGCGCCGGCTTTGCCGGTGCTGCCTTGGCTGCCGTTGTTTTGGTTGCCGGGGCCTTTGATATCGCAGCCCCCTTGGCGCGCGCGTTTCGTGGCGCTGCTGTTGCTGCAGCCGGTGTCACCACGGCCTCGTCGGTCATCGCCGGAAGGATCGGCGCCGCCGGCGCTGTTTCCGGTCCGTTGAGACCCGGCATCACCGTCGCGCCGTTCTTGAGCGGCTCGGCCGCCTGTGGTGTTTCTGCCGCGGGCGTTGCGGGATCGACGGCGGGCTTCGGCTTCATCACCGCATCGACGCCGGAGCGAACCTCTGCTGCCGCCTGTTCGAACGGATTGAGCTGCTTGCGGATCTCGGCCGCCGGATTGAGGCCGCGCAGCGTATCGACCGACTTCTTGACGTCGTCGAGCTCGGCTTCCTTCAGCGCCTCGTTGAACTGCTTCTGGAAGTCGGAGGCCATGGCACGCAGCTTCGCCGTCGTGCGGCCGAAGGTGCGCAGCATATTGGGCAAATCCTTGGGTCCGACGACCACGATCATGACGATCGCGATCACCAGCATTTCGGTCCAGCCGACTTCAAACATGGCAATCAGTTCCGACTAGTGCTTGTCGCCCAAGAGTGCGAAGCGGCTTTTGGACACGACTTGCTCAAAAGCAACAACCTCGGGCTCAGCTCTTGCTGGCCTTTTCCTTCACTGCCGAAACGGTCTCGTCCGGGCGGTGCTCGACGGTGCGCTTGTCTTCGGCGGTATCGTCGTCGGCCATGCCCTTCTTGAAGCTCTTGATGCCCTTCGCCATGTCGCCCATCAGCTCGGGTATCTTGCCGCGGCCGAACACCAGCAGCACGATCACCAGCACGATCATCCAGTGCCAAATCGAAAATGAACCCATTGTAACTCTCTCTCGAATGTTTTCCCTGGCGATGATCTATGCGTTTTCGCGTTGGGATTCAAACACAACAGCGACAAAGTTTATGAAGGCGCGGCTTATGTCACGCATTTTCGGCAAAGCTGCCCGCTACCAATCGGCGCATCTACCGCAGCAATGCAGCTTTTTGACAGCGGCTTGCGGTCAATCTTCCGTGACGCGCGGCGTCAGCAGGCCGAGTTCCTCGAGATCGATGTCGGTCAACGCATCCTCGTCCTCGGTCAGCGCGTCCGGATCGGCCGGCGGCAACGGGATGGCGAAATTCGACGGCATGCGGCCGGAGAGCAGCCCTGCCCCCTTCAGTTCGTCCATCCCGGGAAGATCGCGGATCTCCTCCAGTGCGAAATGGTCGAGGAAAGTGTCTGTCGTGCCGTAGGTGACGGGACGGCCGGGCGTGCGGCGGCGGCCGCGCATGCGCACCCATTCCGTTTCGAGCAGCGTATCCAGCGTGCCCTTCGAGGTCTCGACGCCTCTGATGTCCTCGATCTCGGCGCGCGTCACCGGCTGGTGGTAGGCGATGATCGCCAGCACTTCGAGCGCGGCGCGCGACAGCTTGCGCTGCTGCACCGTGTCGCGGCTCATCAGGAAGGCGAGATCGCCGGCGGTACGGAAAGCCCAGGCATCGCCGACCCGAACCAGATTGACGCCGCGCCGCGCATAGATCTGCTGCAGCTCAGCCATGGCAGCGGCAATGCTGATGCCATCGGGCAATCTGGCTGCGAGCTGCTTTTCGCTGACCGGCTCGGCGCTGGCGAACACGATCGCCTCGGCCATGCGTATGGCTTCGGCCATATGCAGCCGTTCGCCAGGATTCAGAAGCAGGGTATCAGTCGGGTCCTGGGCGATAATGCCCTCCTCGGTCTCTTCTTCGACCTTGAACGGAATGACCGAAGCGTTGGCGCGTTCGCTCATGATGCCACCTCGACTGCCTTGATTGGCTGCGCGCGGCCGCGCAGATAGAGCGGCGCGAACACCTGGTCCTGCCGCATCTCGATGCTGCCTTCGCGCACCAGTTCCAGCGACGCCGCGAACGAGCTGGCAATCGCGGTACGCCGTTCGTCCGGGCTGGTCAGGTAATTGATCAGATAGCTGTCCAGCGCCGTCCAGTCGCGCAGCGAGCCGATGAGCCGGGTCAGGATATCGCGCGCATCCTTGAGCGACCACACGCCACGCCGGGCAATCGTCACATTGGTGATCGCCTGTTTCTGGCGCTGCTGCGCATAGGCGGTGAGCAAATCGTAGAGCGAGGCCGAATAGGCGTTACGCTTCTCGACGATGACCATTTCAGGCATGCCGCGTGCAAACACGTCGCGGCCGAGCCGGTTGCGGTTGACCAGCCTTGCCGAGGCGTCGCGCATGGCCTCCAGACGCTTCAGCCGGAACTGCAGCACCGCGGCCAGTTCCTCGCCGCTTTCGCCTTCTTCGCCGGGCTGCTTGGGGATGAGGAGCTTCGACTTCAGGAAGGCCAGCCACGCCGCCATCACCAGGTAGTCGGCGGCAAGCTCAAGCCTCAGCGCCCTCGCCGTCTCGACGAAGGTCAGATATTGCTCGACCAGCGCCAAGATGGAAATCCGCGACAGATCGACCTTTTGGTTGCGGGCGAGATGCAGCAAGAGGTCGAGCGGACCTTCGAACCCGGCGACGTCGACGACAAGCGACGGGTCGCCGGTCAGCCGGGAATCGTCGTTCTCGGCCCACAGACGATCCATCGGTGCGGCCTTCGCAGCCTTGCTGTCCAATGTCTCCGCCACTTGTTCCTTTACCTCTGGTTA
Source organism: Mesorhizobium sp. M0001 (assembly GCF_040324255.1). Taxonomy (NCBI): domain Bacteria; kingdom Pseudomonadati; phylum Pseudomonadota; class Alphaproteobacteria; order Hyphomicrobiales; family Phyllobacteriaceae; genus Mesorhizobium; species Mesorhizobium sp. M0001. The sequence goes on along the minus strand of NZ_JAMYVS010000001.1, from coordinate 773,523 downwards.
GAGCATGATGCCGAAAAGTGTGAAGCGGTTTTCGGACGACATCATGCTCTCTCTGTCTAATTTAGAGACGGATTCAGATTTCAGGTCGAACAGACCTGAAATCATCCGTCTCTAGGCCACCGCATCGAAATAGGTGGCAAACTCGGCGCGTATCTCGGTTTCGTCGGCCCGGTCGCGATCCCTTATATAGGTCAGCGCCCGCTTGGCGCGCTCCAGCGACGTCCCTTCAAGTCCCGTGGTTCGCGATGCGATGCCCGCCATCTCCTCGAAATCGCCATTGCAGTGAAGGACCAGATCGCAGCCCGCCGCAAGGATCGAGGCCGCCTTTGTCGGGAAATCCCCAGAAAGTGCCTTCATCGAGGTGTCATCGCTCATCAACAGCCCGTCGAAGCCGATCTCGCGGCGGATGATCTCGTCGATGACCTTGCCTGAGGTGGTCGCTGGGTTGTTCGGATCGATGGCGCTGTAGACGACATGCGCCGTCATCGCCATCGGCAGATGGCTAAGCTCGCGGAAAGGGGCGAAATCATGCCGCTGCAGGTCGCTCAGGGAGGCATCGACCACAGGCAGTTCGAAGTGCGTGTCGGCAAAGGCGCGTCCATGGCCCGGAATGTGCTTCATGACCGGCAGCACGCCGCCCGACATCAGCCCTTCCGCCGCCGCGCGGCCGAGTTCGATGACCGGGCGCGGCTCCTTGCCATAGGCGCGCGCGCCGATGACGTCGCTGGCGCCCTCGATCGGCACGTCCAGCACCGGCAGGCAATCGGCAGAGATACCGTAGCGCAACAGGTCGAAGGCGTGCAGCCGCGCCATCAGCCAGGCAGCCCTGGTGCCGGCATCATGGTCCTTGCGCCACAATTCGCCGAGCGCGCCGCCGGCGGGATAGTTCGGCGCCAGCGGCGGCCGCAGCCGCTGCACCCTTCCGCCTTCCTGGTCGATGAACACCAGCGCATCGGGTCGCCCGATACAGTCGCGCATTTCGGCGACCAGATCGCGGATCTGCTCGGTCTCGCCGATGTTGCGCGCAAACAGGATGAAGCCCCACGGGCATTCATTGCGATAGAAACGGATTTCTTCGCGGGTCAGCGATTTCCCGGCACAGCCGAGGATCATGGATTTTGATTCGGTCATTCCACCAGTTTAGGGCTTCGCGCCTCCAAAGGGAATCACCCCGGACGGCAAGCGCCTGGACCTTTCGCCCATCCACATGAAAAAGGCCGGCGCGATCCAGGATCGCGCCGGCCTTGATGATTGGATCAGCTTTTTACCGCGACACGAAGCAGTTGCCTCCGGCAGCCTTGTAGCTGGTGCACAGATTGATCGCATCGTTGCGCGATTGCGCAGGCACCCGGACACGGTAGAAGGTGCCCTTGCCGGCGATCTCCGCCTTGACGATGTTGGCGGTGCGACCGGCGAGCACATTTCCATAGCGGCGCTGCAGGTCGGCGTAGTTGGCCTGGGCGCTTTCCACCGTCGGCTGCGAAGCGATCTGCATCGACCACGAACCGCCCGATGTCGAAGCCGTCGCCGGAATGGAGGCAACCTGGTCGGGCTTGACCTCGCCGACCACGTCGACCGGCTGGTCGGACGGGCGCTGCGGCGCCACGGCAACCGTCTGCGGCGTGTTGGCGGACTGGGTCTCAGCCTTCGGCGTGGCCGCCGGCTTCACCGGCTTGACCGGCTTGGCGGTCTCGGCACTTGCCTGGTCGCTATTTGCCTGATCGGCAGGCGCCACGGTGCCGGTCTGCTCGGCATCGGCCGAAGGGGCGACGTGCTGCGGCGCCGGGTCAAGCGGCTCAGTCGCCGCAACCTGTGGCGCGGCCGGCGTCGAGTCCTCGCGGGCCACCAACGAGCCGTCGGGCTTGACCACCATGGTCCGCACCTTGCGCGGGGCAACGGCGACGGTATCGGGGTTCTTGTCGGCTTCCTGCAGCACCTGCGCGATGCGGTCCTCGGATTTTGGCGCCGGCGCGACAGCCGCGTCGGGGTTGACGGCAGCGTCGGGGTTGCCGGCAGCGTCGGGGCCTGGGGCAGCGTCGGTATCGTCGGGCGACAGATCGACGACGCGGCTTTCAGGCTCCTGCGCCTTCACATCTACCGGCTCTTCGGTGTTGGTGACTAGCTTCTCCTGAACCGGCTCGGCCGGCTTGGTGCCCTTGGCGACCGCATCATAAACCTTGTTGTCCTGGTTCGGCACCACGGCGCCGCCCGGATTTTCGGGCTTGACCTTGATCGGCCTGTTGTCGGCCTTGACAATGACCGGCGCATCGCTGCCGCCCTTGCCGCCGAACGACAAGGCGAAGGCGCCAAGGCCGCCGGCAATCGCAACCGCAGCAACGACCCCCGCGACCAGCAGGCCGCTCCTGCGCGGCCGTGCGGCTTCCTGCTCGGCGAGGCCCGGCACCGCCATTGCCTCGTCCAGATCCGGATCGTAGTCGAGTTCGTCGACCGCGAAATCGTCGGCCTGCGAAACCGGCTGGCTGCCGGGCAGATCGTCCATGTCAAAGCCGCCGGCGGCATCGGCGTGGTGAGCTTGCGTGGCTGCAAGCACTTCGGCTGGCCGCGCCGCATAGGCGCGCTGGTCGAGCTCGTGGCCCGAACTGAAGCCGGAACTGTAGGAATCGTCATCATAGCCGGCACTGCGTGCGGCAGTGGGCGGCGCCACTTCCACCGCGTTCATGTCGTTGAGCATGCCGGCGAATTCGGCGTCGATGTCGTCATAGGCGGCCGGCTCGTCTTGCTCGAAGCTGAGCTCTGGAATGTCGAGGTCGTCGGCAATCGCCACCACACGCTCCGGCACATCGACCGTCTCGACATCCGGCATCTCGTCATAGGCCTGAGGCGGCGCCTGGCGCGATGGCGTCGGCGCCACATAGGCAGCAGCGGCAACCGGCTGGTCGCGATAGCTTGGCGCTGCCGCCGGCGGCATGGACGGCTTTTCTGCAAAAGAAGCTTGCGGCTGCGCTGCAAAAGAAGGTTGCGGCTGCGCTGCAAAGGAAGGCTGGGCCGGGGTGGGAGTCACGCGGCTCCACGAACGCGCCGGCTCCGGCGGCGTCGAGCGCCAATCGCCAGCGACCGGTGCTGCCGTATCGTCATGACCGAGATCGATGCCCTTGGCCAGCGCCGCGTCGAAGGCGTGATCATCGAACTCGATCTCGGGCACATGGCCTTCAAGTTCGCCGGCAAGCAGATCGTCGAAATCGGCATCGTCCGCCTGGGCCTCCTGAGGAGCAGGCGCGTGTTCGTCTAGGTCCCAGTCGAGATTATCGACCGGAGCGACCGGCGTCGCGACGGACCGCTGCACCGGGGCAACCGGCTCATAAGTCCTGGTGGGCTCGATGGCGGCAGCCCTGGTGGGCTCGGTGACCACCGGAATCGGGGCGACTGGCGCCGGGCGTGGTGTGGTCATGGCGCCAAGCAGCGCGTTGAGTTCATCTTCCAACGTCCGTTCGTCAGCGACCGGAGCGGCCGGGGTCGCCATATTGGTAGGCGCCACATAGGCTGGTGCGACCGGAGTTGGCTGAACCGGAGCGGGTGCGGTCTCGGCCACCGGCTCGTGATCGGCAAGCGCATCATCGATGCTCAGATCGAAATCGTCGAATGCTTCGTGCGCAGTCTCATGAGAGGGGCTGGCCTCCACGGTCCAGGCCGGCGTCTCGTCCACTTCCGGCGCATCCATCTCAACCGGCGCGCTGACCTGCAGATCGCTGACATCCAGATCGCGCTCTTCCGGATCCTCGGCCTCAACAGGCTGAGCCTCGAAAGCCTGAGGCTCGAAATGCTCGGCTGCAAAGTCCATGTCGACATCGGCCATCGCGTCATCGAAATGAACCGCAAAATCCTCGTCGGCAACAGCGTGGTCGGCGGCGCCCACGACCGGCGCCTCGGCTACTGGCGCGGCATACTGGTCCTGCGCCGGCGCAGGACCGTCCAGCGTCAGCTCGTCTTCCAGCGACATCGAGACGGCATTGTCGAAATCATCGTCGAACGCGAGATCGTCGGCAGGCGCAGCAGCAACCTGCGCGACATCTGCGGCATGGGCGACGGTCGCGCCGTCATCGAGCAGCAACCCCTGCTCGAGCGAAGCGGCAAGGTCGTCATCCATCGGCAGGTCGTCTTCGAGCGGCGATACGTTTTCCAGCGAGCTGGCGACGGCATTGTCGAAATCATCGTCGAATGCAGCTTCGTCGAATGCGGGCTCGGCAAACGAAGGTTCGGCAAACGAGGGTTCAACGGGAGCAGCCGCAGCCTGCGGGGCAGCGCCGAAATCCAGATCGGCGGCATCGTCGAAGACGAAATCATATTCCAGCGAAGCAGCCAGCGCATCGTCCATCGCGGCATCGGTGGTTTCCGGCTCGCGAATCTCGGCAGCAGGTTCGTAGGGCTCAGCGGCAGGCTGGTGAACCTCGGGAGCTGGCTGGCTGGCCTCCATGGAACCGACTTCATCGCCGAATTCGCCCATCAACTCCTTCTCGAGGTCGATGTCGAAATCGCCCTCGTCCGCAGCCGTCTCGACGGCTGGCGCCTGCGGCTTGACCGGCTGGCGCGGATCGAAACCCATGATCCTGGTCAGTTCAGCGAACGGATCATCTTCGGCGATGTCGTTGTTGTCGGCTACTCTCAGCTGGGTTCTGTCTGCCATTATTGTTCCCGAACTCGCACTCATTCGGACGCCATGGACGTCGCGTAGGGTTGGCCCTTACCAGCGCAATGTGGGCAAATGGTGACAGGTGTTTTAGTTAAACCTAACGCATCTCAGTGGGCGCATCAGCCCCAATCAGCGTCAGGCCGGAGGTCAAAACATCCGAAACAGCCTGCACCAGCCCTAGTCTGGCATGAGTCAATTGTCGGTCGTTAACCTTAACAAAACGTAAGTCGGCATTCTCGGTGCCCCGATTCCAGTGTCCATGGAAGGTGGAAGCCAGATCGTAGAGGTAGAATGCCAGCCGGTGCGGCTCCAGCGCAAGGGCCGCGGATTCGATCAGCCTTGGATATTCAGCCAGCTTCCGGATCAGGCCAATCTCGCCCTCATCGGTGAGCGACGCCGAGGCCGCGGCCAGGCTGTTGCGGTCGAAATTGGCCTCGCCCAGTTGCTCGCTCGCCTGCCGGAACACCGAATGACAGCGCGCCGAAGCGTACTGCACGTAGAACACGGGATTGTCCTTGGACTGTTCGGTGACCTTGGCGAAATCGAAGTCGAGCGGCGCGTCGCTCTTGCGGTAGAGCATCATGAAGCGGATCGCATCGCGGCCCACCTCCTCCACCGCTTCGCGCAAGGTCACGAAGTCGCCCGACCGCTTCGACATCCGAACCGGTTCGCCATCGCGAAACAGCTTCACCAGATTGCACAGCAGCACCGTGAGTTGCAGCTTCAGATCATCGCCTGCAATCGCCCGCGCCAGCGCTTCCAGCCGCTTGACGTAGCCGCCATGGTCGGCGCCCAGGACATAGATCAGGCCGACGAAACCGCGGTCGACCTTGTCCTTGAGATAGGCGACGTCGGCGGCGAAATAGGTGAACGAGCCGTCGGACTTGACCAGCGCCCGGTCCATGTCGTCGCCGACCGCCGTCGAGCGAAACAGCGTCTGCTCGCGGTCTTCCCAGTCGTCCGGCTTCTCGCCCTTGGGCGGCGGTAGCTTGCCCTTGTAGATATGGCCTTTCAGCGTCAGATCGTTGATCGCCGAGCGGATTTTTTTGGCATTGTCGGCATGCAGCGTGCGCTCGGAGAAGAAAACGTCGTGATGCACATTGAGCAACGCCAGATCCTCGCGGATCATCACCATCATGGCGTCGATCGTGCGGTCCTTGACGATTGCCAGCGACTCATCGTCGGGCATCTGCAAGAGCTTGCGGCCAAATTCGGCAGCCAGCGCCTGACCGACCGGCACAAGGTAATCGCCGGGATAGAGGCCGGCCGGTATCTCGCCAATGTCGTCGCCCAGCGCTTCGCGGTAGCGCAGGAAGGCCGAACGCCCGAGCACGTCGATCTGCGCGCCGGCGTCGTTGATGATGTATTCCTTGGTGACGTCATAGCCGGCGAAGGCCATCAGATTGGCGAGCGTGTCGCCGACAACCGCGCCCCGGCAATGGCCGACATGCATCGGCCCGGTCGGATTGGCCGAGACATATTCGACATTGGTCTTCTTGCCGCCACCAATGGTCGAGCGGCCGTAGTTTTGCCCCTCGCCGAGCACCGCGGTCAGATGTGCCTGCCAGAAAGCGTCCTTGAGCCGGAGATTGACGAAGCCGGGACCGGCGACGTCGGCTTCGGCAACATCGGCGTCGCTGCGCAGCACTTCCACCAGCCGCTCGGCCAGCGCCCGCGGGTTGTGCCCTGTCGGCTTGGCCAGTACCATCGCCGCATTGGTGGCGAGATCGCCATGGCTGGCGTCGCGCGGCGGCTCGACGGCGATGCGCGACAGGTCGGGCGAAACGCCATTACTGTCTTTCAAATCAAGCGCTTCGACGGCTTTTGTGATTCGCGCGCTGAAATCGGCGAAGATGTTCATGGGTCTTGCTCTGGCGGACTGTGCAGGGGAACCGGCTCATTCGCCGGCAAATCGCGCCCGCCCTAGCTTAAATCGGGCGTATGGTCAAACAGACGGCGGTGTTCCTTCAAGGCGTAGGTATCCGTCATCCCCGCGAGGAAATCGGCGACGCTGCGCGCCCTGATGCGGTCCTCCGCCCGGTCGAGCCCCTCCCGCCAGCCGTCCGGCATGGCGCGCGGATCGGCGTAGTAGACATCGAACAGGTCGCGCACGATCTGCTCGGCCTGAGTGCGCACGCGCATCACCTCGTCATGCCGGTAGAGATGCTTGTAGAGAAAGGTCTTCAATTCCTTCTCGGTCGCCGCCACGTCAGCGGAAAAGGTCACCATCGTTTCGCCCGCCGCCCGCACCGCTTCGGCGCTGTCAGGCTTGATGCGCTCAAGATTGGCGCTGGTGGAAACAATGACATCCTCGACCATCATCGTGATCTGCCGGCGCATCAGCTCATGGCCGGTGCGCACATCGTCCAGGCCCGGATAGCGCGCGCGCACGCTTGCCAGGATCGATCCCGGCAGCGCCACCGTTTCCAGCATGTCCAAGGTCAGGAAGCCGGAGCGCAGGCCGTCGTCGATGTCATGGGTGTTGTAGGCGATATCGTCGGCGATCGCAGCACATTGCGCCTCGATGCCGGCGAAATGGTCGAGTTCGAGGTCGTGCAGCTCGGAATAGTCGCGGATCGCCTGCGGCACCGGGCCTTTGAGCCCTTTTCCCTTGGCATCTGTCAGCGGCCCATTGTGCTTGACCAGCCCTTCCAGCGTTTCCCAGGTCAGGTTTAGCCCGTCGAACTCGGCATAGCGCCGCTCCAGCCGCGTCACCACGCGCAGCGACTGCGCATTGTGGTCGAAGCCGCCCCATTGGGCCATCCGCTCGTTCAGCGCGTCCTCGCCGGTATGGCCGAACGGCGTGTGACCGAAATCGTGCACCAAGGCGACCGCCTCGGCCAGATCCTCGTCGCCGCGCAGCGCTCGCGCCAGAGCCCGCGCAATCTGCGCCACCTCGATCGAATGCGTCAGCCGGGTGCGGTAGTGATCTCCTTCATGGGCGACGAACACCTGCGTCTTGTGCTTCAGGCGGCGGAAGGCAGTCGAATGAATGATACGGTCGCGGTCGCGCTGGAATGGCGTGCGAGTCGGGCTCTCGACCTCGTCATAGAGCCGCCCGCGCGACCTGGCTGGGTCGCTGGCATAGGCCGCGCGCGGCCGATAGCCGAACCCAATGTCGCCAAGCTCATTTGTCATGGCTGATGCCGCCGCAGTTGACTTGCCCCTTCCCGCTTCATACCTATCATGTGAAACCGAAAGCAAGGTGACGCCCATGGGCGCTGATGCCAAGACTGCCATGAAAGTCGAGATGACCGGCGCCGCCGCCAAGCGGATTGCGAAAATCGTCTCTGGCGAGGCCGGCAAGACGGCGCTGCGCGTCTCCGTAGAGGGCGGCGGCTGCTCCGGCTTTTCCTACAAGTTCGACCTGGTCGATACGCGCAATGACGACGACGTCGCCATCGAAAAGGACGGCGCCACCGTGCTGATCGACGATTTGTCGCTGGTCTATATGGGCGGCTCGGTGATCGACTTCGTCGACGATCTGATGGGCCAGTCGTTCCAGATCCGCAACCCCAATGCAGTCGCCTCCTGCGGCTGCGGCACCAGTTTCTCCATCTAGGCAGATGTCCGGCGTCGGCGCGGTCCGTCAGGTCGCACTGTCGGCCGGGCGCGACCTCGACGTCACGCTAGCCTTCTGGCACGATGTGCTCGGCCTCAGCGTTCATGCCCGCTACGATCCGCCGGGCATCGCCTTCATCATGGCCGGTGATATCAGGTTGCTGTTCACCGATGGCGTTCCGGCCGGCACCGTCTATCTCGATATAGCCGGGCTCGAAGCCTTCCACGCCGAGGCGAAAGCGTCCGGCGTTCCCTTCACCGCACCGCCGGCGCTCGTCCACAACGACACCGAAGGCACGTTCGGAACGGCAGGGGAAAGCGAGTGGATGGCCTTTCTAAAGGACCCGGCAGGCAATACGATCGGGCTTGTCGAACGTCTTTCGCCCGAACATCCCTGAGGCCGCCCATGAAAATCGTTACCTGGAACATAAACGGCATTCGCGCCCGCATAGGCAACCTCACCCACTGGCTGAGCGAAAGCCAGCCCGACATCGTCTGCCTGCAGGAGATCAAGTCGGTCGACGAGCAGTTCCCGCGCGCCGAGATCGAGGCGCTTGGCTACAACGTGGAAACCCATGGCCAGAAGGGCTTTAACGGCGTCGCCCTACTGTCGAAACTTCCGTTCGACGAGGTTATCAGAGGCCTGCCCGGTGATGACGCCGACGAGCAGGCGCGCTTCATCGAGGGCGTGTTCTCGACCGACCAGGGCGCGCTGCGCGTCGCCTCGCTCTATCTGCCCAACGGCAATCCCATCGATGACGAGAAGAAATTTCCTTACAAGCTGGCCTGGATGGAGCGGCTGCATCGCTGGGCCGAGCAGCGGCTGCTTCTGGAGGAGGCGCTGGTGCTGGCCGGCGACTACAATGTCATCCCCGAGCCGGTCGATGCGCGCTTCCCCGAGAACTGGCTTGGCGATGCGCTGTTCCAGCCGCAGACCCGGCAGGCCTTCCGGCGACTGAAGAATCTCGGCTTTACCGAGGCGGTGCGCGCCGTCACCGATGCGGCCGATGTCTATACCTTCTGGGATTACCAGGCCGGCGCCTGGCAGAAGAACAACGGCATCCGCATCGACCATCTGCTGCTGTCGCCCGAAGCGGCCAACCGCTTTTCCTCGGCCTCGATCGAAAAGCATGTGCGCGCCTGGGAAAAACCTTCCGACCACGTGCCGGTGGCGATCGATCTGGCGCTGCTGCCGGCTTGATCAGCCGAAACCCTGATATCGCCACAATCGCGCCATTCAGTCAGAGATCAGCATGGCGGCTGGGGTTCCATGGCACTACGATTCCTCCTTTGTCCAATCGGCCTGGCATTTGCCATGGCCTCCCCTGCAGCGGCACTTGCCGACCAGCAGTGCCTGGCCAATGGCAAGTCCTACCAAGTCGGCCAGGTCACCTGCCTGACGGTTTCAGACAAGAGCCATATGGCCCGCTGCGACCTGGTGCTCAACAACACCTCATGGACCAAGATCGGCGATACCTGTCCCGACAGCACGATTAAGCCGCATCTGCACGTCACGCCGATCTCGATGCCGGTACACAGAGCGGTGCCGGCGGAACTCACCGAGAACTGATGGATGTGAGCTAATCTCCCCCCTCAAGGGGGGAGATTGGCAATTTCACTGGTCGTCACCACCCTTGGTGAGAAGATCGTCGGCAAGCGAAATCGCCGTGCGGCGGTCGGCTTCGCCGGCGGCGGCAAATGCCTCTTCCTGCATGCCGCGGATCCACGGCTGGTCGCTCGGCGAGGCGCGTTCGAGCGCGGCGGTCATCATGGCCAGCCCGCGCACGATCTTGCCGCTCTGGAACAGAAGATTGCCGAGCGTCGCCTGGGCGCCGGCATGGCCTTTTTCGGCGGCGAGTTGGAACCAGCGGCCGGCCTGCTTGACGCTGGCCTTGACGCCGCCCTCGCCCTTCAAAAACATCTGGCCCATCTCGAACTGGGCGTTCGGGTTGCGGTAGTTGGCGGCCGCGCGCATGTAATATTCCTGCGCCGCGACCTCGTTTTCCTCGACCGGGCTGCCGGGGATACCTGTCCGGAGATAGTCGCCCAGCGCCACCAGCGCGTCGGAGACATAGCTTTCCTCCGGCGATCCCGGCTCGACATCCTGATCGACGATCTCGGAGAAGAATTTGAAGGCCGCATAGTCGTCGCGCGTCACGCCGTCGCCTTCGGCGTACATGCGCGCGAGCTTCCAGGTGGCGCCGATCTGGCCGTTCTCGGCGGCGTATTTATAGGCCTCGACCGCCTGTTCCTTGTGGCCGCTCTTGTAAGCGGAGAAGCCGAACTGGAACACGGCCCATGGGCTCGATTGCGGCTTCACGCCGGTCTTGTCGTCGAACACCTTGTCGTCGAAGGCCATGGCCTGGCCCACGGCGCCAAAGATCGCAACAGCGACCAGTGCCGGAAGGACAGACGACCTCAACAACTCAGATATCCGCATAGCAATGTGTTTCTTTGGCACCGCCCGGATGGGTGACCGCGCCGTCGCGGGCAGGCCCTACCGTTTGTGCGTATTTCCAGATCGCGCCCGACTGATAGTCGGTCGTGCGCGCCTTCCAGGCCTTCGCCCGCGTTGCCAGTTCGGCCTCGGACAGGTCGACCTCGATCGTGCCTTTGGTTGCATCGATCGAAATCACATCGCCGTCTTTCAAGAGCCCGATCGGGCCGCCAACGGCAGCTTCGGGCCCGACATGACCGATGCAGAAACCGCGCGTCGCGCCCGAGAAACGACCGTCGGTGATGAGAGCGACCTTGCCGCCCATGCCCTGGCCGTAGAGCGCCGCCGTCGTCGACAGCATCTCGCGCATGCCCGGGCCGCCGCGCGGACCTTCGTAACGGATGACGAGAACCTCGCCTTCCCGGTAGTTGCGGTGCGTGACCGCCTCGAAACATTCCTCTTCCGAATCGAAACACCGTGCCGGACCTGAGAATTTCAGCTCCGTCATGCCCGCGACCTTCACGATCGCGCCTTCGGGGGCAAGGTTGCCCTTCAAGCCCACGACACCGCCGGTTTGGGTGATTGGTCGGTTGGCGGGACGGACCACATCCTGGCTATCATTCCAGGCAACATGCTCCATGTTTTCGGCCAAAGTACGGCCAGTCACGGTCATGCAGTCGCCATGGAGATAGCCGTGGTCGAGCAGCGTCTTCATCAACAGCGGAATGCCGCCGGCCTCGAACATGTCCTTGGCGACATATTTGCCGCCCGGCTTGAGGTCGGCGATGTAGGGCGTCTTCTCGAAAATCGCGGCAACGTCGAACAGGTCGAACTTGATGCCTGCCTCATGCGCGATCGCCGGCAGGTGCAAAGCCGCATTGGTCGAGCCGCCGGTGGCCGAGACCACGGTCGCCGCATTCTCCAGCGCCTTCAGCGTGACGACGTCGCGCGGCCGGATGTTCTTGGCGATCAGCTCCATGATCTTTTCGCCGGAGGCGAAATTGAAGCGGTCGCGCATCTCGTAGGGCGCCGGCGCGCCGCAGGAGTACGGCAGCGCCAGGCCGATCGCCTCGGCGACGGTGGCCATAGTGTTGGCTGTGAACTGGGCCCCGCAGGAGCCGGCGGACGGACACGCCGCCTGCTCGATCTCGAGCAGTTCGGCATCGCTGACCGTGCCGACCGAATGCTGGCCGACCGCCTCGAACACGTCCTGCACGGTGATCTGGCGGCCGCGATAGGAGCCCGGCAGGATCGAGCCGCCATAGATGAAGATCGACGGCACGTTGAGCCGCACCATGGCCATCATCATGCCGGGCAGCGACTTGTCGCAGCCGGCAAGGCCGACCAGCGCATCGTAGCAATGTCCGCGCATGGTGAGTTCGACCGAATCGGCGATGACATCGCGCGACACCAGCGACGACTTCATGCCCTGGTGGCCCATGGCGATGCCGTCGGTGACGGTGATGGTGCAGAATTCGCGCGGCGTGCCGTTGGCGGCCGCGACGCCTTTCTTGACCACTTGCGCCTGGCGCATCAGCGAGATGTTGCAAGGCGCCGCCTCGTTCCAGCAGGAGGCAACGCCGACCAGCGGCTGCGCGATCTCGGCGGCAGACAGGCCCATGGCATAGAGATACGAACGGTGCGGCGCACGCGCCGGACCGACGGTCACATGGCGGCTAGGCAGCTTGGCCTTGGAAATGACTTTGGCGTCCATTCTCTTCCTTGCCGCGGGCGGTGCGGCCTGCCTCATCGCCGAGCCTTGTGGCGCGTGTCCCGAGACGAATTCGAGGTGCGCCGGGTTTATGGCGGGAAATGGGCAATTTCTTCGGGCGAGGCTGTAGCGCGGGGGTTGGTCGGGAACTGTTGCCAAAACGTCACAATTGCGAGAGGTGAAAGTGATGCGACGGATTTGCAACACCAAGTTTTCCGTCATCGCTCGATGGTCCACCCACAAAACAAAAAGGCCGGGCTATACCCGGCCTTTCGTTATAATTTTCAGAGCCTTAGAACTTGATCTTGACGCCGCCCGAAATTGCCGTGACCAGATCGTTGCCGAAGTCGTAGCTGACGTCGGTACCGGCCTCATAGCCATTCTCGTCAGTCAACGTGCCTGAGTGACCACTGGTCAGTACACCAACCGCGCCGGCCAACCGCACTTCGATGTTGGCGGTTGGCGTGTAAGCGACGCCGCCACCGAGCGTCCAGGTATCGGTCTGCGAGCCAACACCGTGCGACGTGCCGCGATCCCAAGATAGCTGGGCGGCACCACTCCACTGCTCATTGAACTTGTGGCCGATGCCGGAGGTCACCGTCCAGCCATCGCGGTACATCAGGTCGAGCGAGGTTAGCCTAACTGGAAATGGGGAAATCGTCGTGCAAGGTGCAAGGCCCTTGGTTGCTTGCGAGCAGATCGGAATGCTCTGCAGCACACTCCAGTTGACCCATTTGATCGAGCCGAAAGCGAGCCAGCCAGGCGCGATGCCTGACTGAAGCTTCAATTCCACCGAATCCGGCATAGACGCGGAACCGTAGATGTCAGGTTTACCCTGGCCGACTTGCGATAGGTCGAGCGTACCCTCAAGATTGTCCAACTTGACCTGCGAGTTATAAACGAGGCTGGCACGCAGCGCGATTTCGGGGATCTCATAAGCAAGGCCGGCGCGCCAGCCCCAGCCGGTACCCTTTAGGTCAACGCGGCCAACGGCGCCAGGCGCCAGCGGCGTGATGAAGCTTTCCTTGAAACCATAGACTTCTTGGTAAAAGACACCGCCGATAAAACGTAGCTGGCCCTTGCCGGCATCCATTTTGTAGGAGCAGGTGGCTGCGTAATTATTGCTCTTGATATCGGTTTCGATGTTGGAGAAAGAGCCGTTCCAGATGCCAGGATTCGTATGCGCGCCCCAAGGCTGCGAATAGTCAGCCATGCAGTCGACGTCTTTAACCACCTCGGCCTTGAAGCCTATGCGCGGCACCCAGTAGCCTTCGCTGTCATCAGCTGTGCTTTTGAAGTTGAGCGTCGCGTTGCCGTCGACGGCATTCTTGAGCTTGCGCTCAGGCATCACGTAGGTCGCCTCGGCTTCGGTGGCGAAGCGCGCCGGATCGAACAGAAGGTCGATGTCGTAGCCACCGCGCTCGATGCCGCCGGCATGTACGGAACCGATCAAGCCCAGCGAAAAACACCCCGCCCCCAGCAGTGTTTTAAAACGCAGATTGTTCATGGATATCCTCCCCGAAATACTAGTGGGTCAAGCTAGAACCAATTCGGGTTAACGGCGCAACAATGAATTCACATAGCGTACATGTACACCTGAGCCGGCTGCCTTTCCGGCACAGCGGCTGGTTCCGAAGCAAGGCCGAAAAACGACTTTCCGGGGGCAGATCAGCGAAAGAATTCTGTGAAACCCGTCACAAAAACCTCAAAAACAAGCCCTTTCGGAGCTATTTGGCCCGATTGTTACATTATGGCAACAATGGGGCTGAAACTTTCCGTTTACGTCAATATTAACCTTACGGAATGCCTGTTGTTCGAGCAAAAGAACCGCCGCCAAGCACTTGCCGGCGCCTTGCGAATCCAGCGCTCAACCAGCGTCGCGCACCCTGGTCAACGCCACCGAAAGCTTCTCCTGCTGATCGCGGTATTCGTCGAGTTTTTCGCGCTCGGCCGCGACGATCTCTTCCGGCGCGCTGGCGACGAACCGTTCATTCGACAGCTTCTTGTGCAACCGCGCGATTTCCTCGGTCACCTTGGCCAGTTCTTTCTGCAGCCGCGCCGCCTCGGCGGAGAGATCGATCAGGCTGCCGAGCGGCAGGCAGACCGTCGCCTCGTTGACCACGATCTGGGCCGAGCCCTTGGGTGCCGCGTCCTCCAGCGAGATATCGCCGACCCGCGCCAGCCGCTTGATGGCGGACGCATGGCGGTCGAGCCTCTGCCGGGTCTCGACGCTGGCGCCAACCACCACCAACGGTGCGATCGCCGCCGGCGGCACGTTCATTTCGGAGCGCACGGAGCGGATGCCGGACACCAGATCGACCAGCCAGTTGATGTCGGCGGCCGCGTCCGCGTCCTCGAAGTCCGGCGACGGCCAGGCGGCGTGGCAAAGCAGCGTTGCGCGCGTCCGGCCCTCGCCCGCCGTCTGCGCCCACAACTCCTCGGTCATGAACGGCATCATCGGGTGAAGCAGCTTGTAGATCTCGTCGAGCACGAAGGCGACGCAGGCGCGGCTTTCGGCTTTGGCCGCCTCGTCAGTGCCCATGAACACCGGCTTGAGCAGTTCGAGATACCAGTCGCAAAACAGGTTCCAGACGAAGCGGTAGGCAGCCCCTGCCGCCTCGTTGAAGCGGTATGAGGTGATGCCCTCGGTGATCGCGTGCGACGCCCGGGTCAATTCGGTCAGGATCCAGCGGTTGACCGGCAACTTGGCGTCGTTCAGCCAAAAATCGTCATTGCGCGCGACCTCGTTCATCTCGGCAAAGCGTGTCGCGTTCCACAGCTTGGTGCCGAAATTGCGGTAGCCGGCGATGCGCGCCGGATCGAGTTTTACGTCGCGCCCCTGCGCCGCCATCACCGTCAGCGTGAAGCGCAGTGCGTCAGCACCAAACTCGTCGATGAGGTCGAGCGGATCGATGACGTTGCCTTTCGACTTCGACATCTTCTGCCCGTTCTTGTCGCGCACCAGCGCATGCACATAGACGGTGTGGAACGGCTCCTCGTGCATGAAATGCAGGCCCATCATCATCATCCGGGCGACCCAGAAGAAGATGATGTCGAAACCGGTCACCAGCACGTCGGTCTGGTAATAGGTTTTCAGCTCCGGCGTGTGATCCGGCCAGCCCAGTGTCGAGAACGGCCAAAGCGCCGACGAGAACCAGGTGTCGAGCACGTCCTCGTCGCGGCTCAGGATCTCGCCCGGCTTGAAGGTCTCGAGCTTGTCCTCGACCCAGGCCTTCCATGGACCTTCCAGCGCCAGATAATATTCGATCGCGGCGCCCAGCGCCTCTTCCTCGGTCTTCTCGACGAAGACCCGGCCGTCCGGCCCGTACCAGGCCGGGATCTGGTGACCCCACCATAGCTGGCGTGAAATACACCAGGGCTGGATGTTCTCCATCCAGTCGAAATAGGTCTTTTCCCAGTTCTTGGGCACGAAGTTGGTACGGCCTTCGCGCACCGATGCGATCGCCGGCTTGGCCAGCTCGGCGGCGTTTGCATACCACTGCTCGGTCAGAAACGGCTCGATCGGCACGCCGCCGCGGTCGCCATGCGGCACGGCGTGGCGATGCGGCTCGATCTTGTCGAGGAAGCCGCCGGCCTCCATCAGCTCGACGATTTTCTTGCGCGCGACGAAACGGTCGAGACCGTCGAGCTCGTCCCAGACGGCCTGGCGCTCCGGCGTCACGTCGAGCCCGGCGAGAAAATCCTCGTTATCCCTGAGCGTTATTGCCGCCTCGATGGTCAGGATGTTGATCGCCGGCAGCTTGTGGCGCTTGCCAACCTCGAAATCGTTGAAGTCGTGCGCCGGCGTGATCTTGACGGCGCCGGAACCCTTTTCCGGGTCGGAATACTCGTCAGCCACAACCGGAATTTTCCGGCCGACGATCGGCAACACGACATTCTTGCCGACCAGATGCCGGTAGCGCTCGTCGTCCGGGTGCACGGCGACTGCCGTATCGCCCAGCATCGTCTCGGGCCGTGTCGTCGCCACGGTGATGAATGTCCCAGGATTTTCCGGATCGAAAATCTCGCCCTCGATCGGATAGCGGAAGTGCCAGAGATTGCCATTGACCTCCTGCGGCTCGACCTCCAGGTCGGAGATCGCCGTCAACAGCTTCGGGTCCCAGTTCACAAGGCGCTTGTCCTTGTAGATCAGCCCTTCCTTGTAGAGGCTGACAAAAACTTCGAGCACGGCCTTGGACAGGCCTTCATCCATGGTGAAGCGTTCGCGCGACCAGTCCGCCGAGGCGCCGAGCCGCTTCAGCTGGTTGAAAATGGCGCCGCCGGACTCGGCCTTCCACTCCCAGACCTTGTCGATGAACTGTTCGCGGGTGAGATCGCGGCGATGTATCTGCTTTTCCATCAGCTGGCGTTCGACCACCATCTGCGTGGCGATGCCGGCATGATCCATGCCGGGCTGCCACAGCACGTTTTTGCCGCGCATGCGCTCGAAGCGCACGAGTATGTCCTGCAGCGTGTTGTTGAGTGCATGGCCCATATGCAGCGAGCCGGTGACGTTGGGCGGCGGGATGACGATGGTGAAGGCCTCCGCCCCCTCCTCGGCGCCGGCGCCGGCGCGAAATGCGTCCGCCTCTTCCCAGATTTTGGCGATCCTGGGCTCGACGGTCTTGGCGTCGTAGGTCTTTTCAAGCATGGGAAAATGGTCCGCGCGGTCGGGAGTTTTGCTGACCCGGTGTAAATCGGAAGGTTTTGGCCAAGTCAACCGCGAGGGCGGCCTCAGTCCTTCAACGCAAATAGGCGGGGCCCTGGTCATTTCAACGGGAAGGCCATGCCTGCACCTTCATCGTCAGCGATCCCGACGGTAACCTGATCGTGTTCGCGACATCGGCCGGAAGCTGACCTGCAGCGAAAGCGTCGCCCGAAGGCGGCGCCTTAATCCGGAACGGGCTATGGTGATGTCTACTGCGCGCCGCGCGCGACGCGCTCGATTTCTTCGCGTACCAGGCGCTCGACCAGCGTCGGCAGATTGTTGTCCAGCCAGTCCTGCAACATCGGCCGCAGCATCTCCTCGGCCATCTCGTCGACGGTCTTCTTGCTGCGGCTGGCGAAGGCGTCGGAGAGCTCGCCGAAGGCGGCTGCGACCTGCCGTCCCGTATGTTCCGAAACGATCGCCGACCGAACCGGAGTTGTATCGGCCGGGCGCGCGTGCTCGCTGCGCGAAGGATGAGCCTCGAAAGCCGGCTCGGCAGCGAGATCGTCTTCGAAAGCCTCGACCTCCGCGATTGCTGCCTGCCGATTTTCAGTCTCTGGCTGCCTGATCTCCGGCTGCCGTACTGTCTCAGCCGGTTTTGTCTGATTGCCAACCGCCGCGATTTCGCGGCGCCAATCCGTGACGATCGAGTCGGTGGTTTCCGCCTTTGCCCGCACTGCAGCTTCTGCCCTGACGGCGGGAGCAGGCTCGCTGGCTATCCTGGCGCTCACTTCCGCCAGGGTCATCGGAGCATGCGCGGGTGGCGCGGCGGTCGTGGCATTTGCCGCAATGGCAGGCTTCACTGGCGACGGCTCGGAGCGCGGCTCCGGCCGCGCAACCACCGGCTCGGCCAGTTGGGCCTGCACCTCGGCCAGCGTCACCGGCTTCTTGCTTTCGGTCGAGCTGTGCAATTCGCTGCGGAATGCCTCGACATCCGAAACAGGCCCGGCGGCCGGCACAAGGTCCTGGCGCAACTCATCGGCGTCGCCCGGCAGCTTGCGGCCGGTGTCGCTGTCTTCGATGATCCTCCTGATGGAAGCCAGTATTTCTTCCATGGAAGGTTCGCGCTGTGCGCTGCTTGCCGTCGCCATCGTCACATCCGCCGCCCCCGCGCATGATCCCGAAAATCGATTTTCGATTTTCGAAGAGGATCAGGCGCAAATCAAAGTTCTACAGCGTCCTTTGCGCATCCATCGGACGCGTGGCGCTGTAGTGACCCGTTCCTGGATTCCTGTCCGGCAAAGCCGGATACGAATCATGGCGACAGCGTAGCCGACGGATCGCCATCCGAGAATCCCCAATCTCGGAAGACGCCGGATTTCAACAATTTAGGCTACAAAAGACAAACGCCGCGCATCCATGGGAAGCGCGGCGTGAAATGCTTCAACCCTGGCGGGATTTGAGCCGCCCAGGTGGGCTCAACGACCGTCCGGCGTACGCAGCCCGATCCATTTGTCCTTGACGGCTCTGTAGTGCTCTTCAGGCTTGTACTTCACCACATTCAACGCCAGGCGATCGGCCGACAGGCGGCCCATGGCCGACAGGATGGCGTAGCTGGCTACAACCACATCGCGCTCGGAGCTGGCGAGGTCGATCTTTGCCGAGATGACGGCGTTCTGGGCATTCAACACGTCGAGCGTGGTGCGCTGTCCGACATTGCGCTCCTCGATGACGCCGTTGAGCGCCAACTGTGCGGCCGCGATCACCTGCCGATTAGCGTCGACGCTTTCCCGCGCTGCGATGTATTGCGTCCATGCCGAGGTCACGGCCTGGCGCACCGAGTCACGGCTGACATCCACCTCGATGCGAGCCTGGCTGAGCGATTCCTTCGACTGACGAACGAGTGCGGAGGTACGGCCGCCCGAATAGATCGGAACGGTCAGCGTCGCGCCGACCGTGGCGGCATTGGAGTCGCCGTCCGAATTCCCCGCGCCAGGTACAGTATTTTGATAGGCATGGGAAAGGCCGGCACTGGCAGTCAACTGCGGCAGCAACGCACCTTCCTGCGTCTTTACATCAAATCCCGCTGCATCGACGGAATGTAGGGCGGCCAGGATGGCCGGATGCTCGTTCGATGCAATGCCGATCGCCGCCTCGAGACTCCTCGGCAACAGCTTCGCCAACGGCGACGCGGCCTTGAGCTTGCCCGGCTCGTCACCGACGATCTGATGATAGGTTGCCGCACTGGCCAGAGCCTGCGCACGGGCAGCACTCAATTGCGCCACCGCGGCCGAACGAGACGCGTCGGCCTGCGCCACATCGGTGCGCGTGCCCTCGCCGACCTCGAAGCGCGAGCGTGCCGCGCGCGCCTGCTCGGTCAGGAACTGCAGATTCTGTTCGGTCAGCACCGCCACCTGGCGGTCGCGAATCACGTCCATATAGGCGCTCGCCGCGTTGAACAGCGTGTTCTCTTCGGTGTTGCGCAGGCCCTCGACCGAGGCCCTCACCTGTGCAGCGGCCGACGCGACCCTGTTCTTGGTCTGGAAGCCGTCGAACAGCGTCTGGTCAATCCGAACGCCGAAGCTGCCGGTGGTCAATGCCAGGCTCGCGTTCCTGCCGTTTAGGTGCCTGGAGGTGTAATCGATGTCAGCCGAACCAGTGATCACCGGGCGATAGCCCGACTTGGCGATCGCCACGCCCTCATCGGTGACGCGCACGCCGGCACGGGCCGAATTCAGCGAGGAATTGTTCTGGTAGGCCTTGGAAAGCGCGCCGAGAATGGTTTCCGCCGAGGCGGCTATCGGCGAAAGCGCTGTCGCGGAAATGAGGACGGTAACAAACAGACTCTTGGCTAAGGACGGCACTTTATATCCCTCATTCGTTTTGCACGGGAACCACGCCACGCCAGCCCATCCCTAGGGATCGGCCAGCGCCGCGTCGATCTATCGTTCCCCCGCTGACAGCTCCCGAAACCCCGGTTAACCAATCAGCAACGATTGTTCAATCGTAAGCCAACATGACAGAGTCTTTGCTGCAAGGCAAAATCACTTAGAACTCGAAGGCATGAATGCGTTCAAATCCGGGTAGTGGCTTAATTGCCGCATTAAATGCCCGTCTTCCGGTTACAACCCCCCCTGCGTTGAAAAAGAGCCGGGCTACGCCCGCATTGCCCTGCCCTTCCACAGCCACCAGCCGGCCGCCTTCGGCAAGCTGGTCAAGCAGCGCCGCAGGCACTTTCTCGACGCTGCCGCCGATGAGAATCACATTGTAGGGCGCCTTGGCGGCATGACCTTGCGGCAGTGGGCCGGTGACCACCGTGACGTTATCGCAGCCCTGCGCCGAAAGCGCCGCTTTGGCTGCTTCCGCCAGTGCTGTATCGCTTTCCAGCGCCACGACGGATTTGGCCAACCTGGACAGCAGCGCCGCGGAATACCCGGTGCCGCAGCCGACATCGAGCACCGAATCGCCAGCGTCGATCTCGGCCAACTGCAAAAGCTTGGCCAATGGCGACGGCTCCATGAGGTAGCGCGCACCGCTGCCATTGGTGCCGTCGGAGATGCGGATATCCTCGTCAATATAGGCGAGAGCCTGTTGGCCGGCCCCGACAAAGGCCTCGCGCGGCACGGCAAGCATGGCATCGAGCAATGCTGCGTCGGTCACATCCGTGGTGCGGACCTGGCCGTCGACCATCTTGACGCGAAGTTCGGAAAAATCAGCGCTCATGTCCCAACCAATCCGTCAAAAAGCCAATGCGCTGAAATGCGCTTGTCGCGCCGACACTGCGGCGCATTCGCCCGGAACTCAAGCCCCCGACATGCGGGAGCTGAAGCGACTGGAGGCCTCGCCCGGAATCGAACCGGGGTGCAAGGATTTGCAGTCCTCTGCGTAACCACTCCGCCACGAGGCCTCATCGCTCCCGGCGAGCGAACTCAATATGGTGGCAGCGAAAGGTCGTCAAGCGTCCGCGCGGCATTCCGGCGCGCTTTCCTCATCAGCCGCCGCAACGTGGTTCCCGAGCGATTTCAGCGCTTGGCGCACCGGCATATTGGCCGCTCGTCAAGCATGGCTGCGCGACCGGCGAAACTCGAACCCGCAGCTTTACGCAGCGGGTGCAAACCGGCTTTCACCGCATATCGCGCGCGGCTGGCATCAGCAGTTGCCGTTCTCAAGGAGATCTTGAGGGGGAAATCTGCGACGGGCTGGAAAAGCGAAGCGGCCGCTCCGGGATCGCGCGCCATCGCTTTCAACTTGGCCGGCGACGCCGTTCCCACCAGACGACGAACCGGCGCCGCAGGCGGCGCACCGCGGCAAATTCGTAGGAAAGCACCAAAAGGCCGAGCGGAATCATCCAAAAGCCGAGAATCGGCAGGAAGCCGAGAAGGCCGAAAAACACCAGAACGATACCGATGGCGATCCTCAGCCCGCGCGAGCGCGGCATGGTGAACTCGCGCCCGAACACCGAGATTTTCCGCGCCGGTGCCTGGTTTTCGTCTGCTGCAGTCATGTCGAAAGTCGATCCGGTTGCCTTCGATAAAGCCATATGCGCTAAAGGCTGCAATCGCCGTTCAGGTTCCGCCGACCAAGGTCCGACGGCGCCCAAGACGGCTCATATGTGGTGTCATCCGGCGATTGCCAGAAACCATTGGGTGAAAATGCGCTAAAAAATGCGAAATGCTTCTTTGCAAAGCCGAAAAGGGTTTGCTATAGGCTGCGCCACTCACATGAGAGCCTCTATTCCCCGGTAGCTCAGTGGTAGAGCAACCGGCTGTTAACCGGTTGGTCGCTGGTTCGAATCCGGCCCGGGGAGCCACCGCCTTTTCTAAGCCGTGGTGCGATCTTGTACACTACAGCGCCATTGTCCGCGCACTTCGGTCCGCTTAGCTTCTGCCAGAACGGCTGGTAACAGCTACGAAGCCGATCGAGGCAGTTTGGTGGGCATCGCGCCCCTGCCCTCGCCCGAAGGCAGCCTGATAACGCCCGGTATCACCTATGAAAATACCAAATCGGGAGGACGTTGGTGCAAACCAAGAAGATCATCAATGACGGCAATCGGGCCGTCGACGAGATGCTGGAAGGCATCCTGGCTGCGCATCCCCGCCATCTCAAAGCCGTTGACGGAAGCCCGCGCTCGATCATCGCCCGCGATGGACCGCGCCAAGGCAAGGTAGGCCTCGTCATTGGTGGCGGCTCGGGCCACGAGCCGAGTTTTCTCGGCTTCGTCGGCAAGGGGCTGGCCGACGCGGCGGCGATCGGCAATGTCTTCGCCTCTCCGCCGCCCGACCCGATCCTCGAATGCGCCAAGGCGGCGAGCGGCGGCGCCGGTGTGCTGTTCATGTACGGCAACTATGCCGGCGACGTCATGAATTTCGACATGGCGGCCGAGATGGCCGCGATGGACGACATCGAGGTGCGCACGGTGCTGAGCACCGACGACGTCGCTTCCGCGCCCGTTGGTGACAGGCACAAGCGGCGCGGTGTCGCAGGGAACTTCTTCATCTTCAAGGCGGCAGGCGCCGCCTGCGACCGCATGTTGTCTTTCGATGAATGCGAACGCATTGCCGGGAAAGCCAACGACCACACCTTTACCATGGGCGTCGCATTGGCGCCCTGTTCGTTGCCGCAAACCCGCCGGCCGAATTTCGAAATCGGACCCGACGAGATGGAGATCGGCATGGGCATCCATGGCGAACCCGGCATCGCACGCGGAAAACTCAAAACGGCCGACGAGATCACCGACGAAATGTTGGACAGGATTCTCGCCGAGATGGCGCCGGCACGCGGCGAGAAGGTCGCCGTGCTGGTCAATTCGCTGGGTTCGACACCGCTGATGGAACTCTACATCATGAACCGGCGCGTGAAGCAGCGGCTTGACGATATCGGTGTATCCATTCACGCAAGCTGGGTCGGCAATTACTGCACCTCGCTCGAAATGGCCGGCGCTTCGATCACGCTGCACCACCTCGACGACGAGTTGCAAACGATGCTCGACCACCCTTGCGACTGCGCCATGTTTCGCGCCGGGTAAACTGGGGACGGCAAGGAACAACAGATGACAACAATCGACACCACCCGCCTTGCCGCGATGTTCGTTGCCATCGCCGACGCCATGTCAGCCGACCGGGACCGGTTGTGCGCGCTTGACGGGGTGATCGGCGATGCCGACCACGGCATTGCCATGGAGTTGGGATTTGCCGCGGCACGCGACGCGGTGGCCGCATTGGACGACGGGACCACCGATCCGACCATCTTGCTGAACACGGCGGCGAAGTCGTTCCTCAACGCCGTCGGCGCCTCCTCGGGCCCGCTCTATGCCACGGCATTCATGCGCGGCGCGGCCGCCGTCAAGGGCAAGGCGACGCTCGACGACGCCGACGCGGTCGCTATGTTCCAAGCGATGGCCAGAGGCATTCAGGATCGCGGCAAGGCCGAGCCTGGGGAAAAGACGATGATCGATGCGTGGGCGCCGGCCGCGACGGCTGCGGGCGAGGCACTGGCCGCCGGCAAGGGGCTGGCCGGCAGCCTCGCGGCTGCAGCCGAGGCGGCAAAGGCCGGCGCGGAGGCGACCAAGGCGATGATCGCCACCAAGGGCCGGGCCTCCCGCCTCGGCGAACGCTCGCTTGGCCATATGGATCCAGGCGCGGCGTCCGCCGTAACCGTCATCGAGGCGATGCGGATCGCCTTGACCGGCTAGGTCGGGAGCGGATCCTCAGCGCTTCGCGTCGAGCTTGTCGACAGCCTGCACGTTGGCGGCAGAGGGACCGTTCGGATCGAACTCCGAGGCCAGCCAGGCGTCGGCGATCGATTTGGCCAGTTCGGGGCCGATGACGCGCGCACCCATGGTGATGATCTGGGCATTGTTGGATTTCGCAGCGCGTTCCGCCGAATAGGTGTCGTGGGTTAGCGCGGCACGGATTCCGGGCACCTTGTTGGCCGAGATGCTGACGCCGATGCCGGTGCCGCAAAACAGGATGGCGCGGTCGTAATTGCCGTCGACAATTTCGTGGCCGACCGCAGCGGCAATATCGGCGTAGAATCCGGCCTGGCTGAGATCGACGACCTGCAGTTCTGGCTTGGTGGCGAGATGCTTGGCGATGACATCGAGCAGCGGCTTGCCGGCGCTGTCGGCTCCGAGTGCGATCTTCATGGCAATGAACTCCTTCGTTTTCGTGGTCAGCGCGCGATGGCGGCCGACGCCTTTTTGAGAATGTCGATATAGCCTTCCGCTTGCCATGCCGAGCGGCCGATGAACAGCCCATCGATACGCGGCTGGCCAATCAGTTCAGCCGCGTTGCCGGGATTGACGCTGCCGCCGTAGAGCACAAGCGGGGCGGTCGGCAACCGGGTTGCTGCGACCTGCTTGATCAGCGCCTGCTGCTTGTCGGCATAGTCGGCGCTGGCCGGAATGCCTTTCTCGCCGATCGCCCACACCGGTTCATAGGCAAAGAGTATCTCTGCCGACAACTCATTGTTTGCGAGACCCTGCAGCGCGCCCAAGACCTGCGCGGTCAGAATTGTGTCGGCGCGGCCGCCCTCGCGCTCGGCCAGCGTCTCGCCGACACAAATCAAGGGTACGAAGCCGTGCTTGACTGCCGCTGCGGTTTTCAGTCCCACGGTCTTGTCCGTTTCGCCAAAATGCTCACGACGCTCGCTATGGCCGAGTTCGATCAGGTCGAGCCCGCAATCCCTCAGCATCACCGGCGAAATCTCGCCCGTCCAGGCACCGGCATCGGCCCAATGCATGTTCTGGGCGCCAACCTTGACGCGGGTGTTGGCGAGCGCCGCCTTGACCTGCCGCACCGCGGTGAAGGGCGGAATGACGAAAGGCTGTATCGCCGGATCGAAGCCCGGCACGAACGCCGCCAATGCCTCGGCGAACTGCAGCGCCTCCGCCAGCGTCTTGTTCATCTTCCAGCTCGTGCCGACCCAATACGGGGCCATTCTTCTCTCCTTCGATCCGAAATTCGGATGATGCGTGTTTCCGGGTCTACGCGCCGGCCTTCGGGCCGACGCTTTCCCTCAAGCGCGAGGCGTGAGACTTTCGCGGCCGCTGTCGATGTAAGGCGCCCAGAAATCCACCGACTCGCGGATCATTGCAATAACCTGATGATCGACCGGCTCCCTCTCCCGGAAGGAAAGTTCGAGGCAAATCTCATTGTCGGTTCCGCCACCCGCCCGCACTGCATCGAGCAGCTTCTGCGGGATGATGCGGCCATCCTTGTTGTATGCGGCCGTGAACGGCCAGTGCCCGCCCTTGTTCATCGACGACTGCTTGATGTGGATGATCGGCGATCGCAACGGGAACGCTTTCGCCCAGGCATAGGGATCGGTGTCGTCAGGATTGGGCGAGGTCACGTCGCCATGGTCGATGTCGACCATCATCTGCATCGGGATCGGCAGCTTGGCCGTATCGATGGCGCCCTGCAATTCGACGCAGCTTTCGATCGTGTGGCCGAACTCCCGCCCCACCGACATCGGTTCCCAGAACAAATAGGTCAGGCCCGCCGCCTTGGCGTGCTCGGCCACTTCGCGCCAGCATTCGAGCGCGATGTCGAGAAGCGCCGCGCGCCGCTGCGGATCGTCAAAATCCTTGTAGGTGAATATGGCGAACTGCGTGCCCATGCCCGACGCGCCAAGCTCGGCGGAAATGTCGGCAAAGGTCTTGAACCAGTCGACATAATAGCGGCGCACATCCGCGTCCGGATGGCCGAAATGGTTGAGCCGGCCATAGGGACCGGTCATGCCGGAGGTGATCCGCACGCCAGTCCGCGCCAGCGCGCTGTTGAACAGGCGAACGAACTTGACGATCGTTGCCGCCGGCCAACCCGGATTGACGAATTCATGCGTCAGCTGCACGTCGCGGATGCCGATGCCATAGGCAATGGCGTCGATCAGATCGTCGGGATCGGCGAAGCGATTGACCAGCGGGTTGGTGTTCAGCGAAAGCGTGAAGGCCATCAGTTCACCGCCGCCATGGTCTTTGTGCACCAGTCTTCGAATGTCTTCCGCTCGGCCGCATTGATATGCAGCCCGTGTTTGGTCCGGCGTTCGAGAACGTCGGCGGCGGTCATCGCCCATTCGGTCTCGAACAGGAAGACAACTTCCCGCTCATAGAAATCCGGGCCGAAACGCCGGCCGAGATCGGCTTCGCCTTTTACCCCTTTCAGCAGAGCGCGCGTGCGCGTGCCGTAGCTTCGAGCATAGTGCTTCACCAGCGACGGGCTAAGCCACGAGAACTCGGCATGCAGATCGCCCAGGAACTGCTCGAAATCCGCGTTGGGCAGGTCGCCTCCCGGCAGGGGAATTTTGGCCGTCCAGGCCTTCTTCATGGTCGGAAAGAAGGGCTGGATCTTTTCCAGCGCATGTTCGGACAGTTTGCGGAAGGTGGTGATCTTGCCGCCGAACACAGAAAGCAGCGGCGCGCCACCGTTCGGGGCGTCGAGTTCGAAGATGTAGTCGCGCGTCACCGCGCTTGGATTGTCGGCATTGTCGTCATAGAGCGGACGCACGCCCGAGAAGCTGTAGACCACGTCTTGCGCGGTGAGCTGTCGCTTGAAGTAGCGATTGACCACCTTGATCAGATAATCGATTTCGCTGGCCTCGGCCGCCACTTCTTCGGGCCGGCCCTCGTAGGGAATGTCCGTCGTGCCGATCAGCGCCAGATCGTTCTCATACGGGTTGACGAAGATCACCCGCTTGTCGTTGTTCTGGATAAGATAGGCCTGCCGCCCCTCCCAGAATTTCGGCACGACGATATGGCTGCCCTTCACCAGGCGAACGTTGCGGGTGGAATTCTGCCCGGCGACGCGGCTGACGATGTCATTCACCCACGGCCCAGCCGCATTGACCAGCCCGCATGCGCGGACCTTCGTCACCGCACCGGTGCGGCCATCCTGCATGTGGATCGACCACATGCCGCCTTCGCGCCGGGCAGCAATACAGGCGGTGCGGGTGAAGACTTTTGCGCCGCGCTGACTGGCATCGAGCGCATTGAGCAACACCAGCCTGGCGTCATCGACCCAGCAGTCGGAATATTCGAAGCCGCGCTTGAATTCGTCCTTGATCGGCGCCCCTTCCGGCGCTGTTCTCAAGTTCAGCGTCCTCGTTCCCGGCAGCCGCTCGCGGCCGCCAAGATGGTCGTAGAGAAACAGCCCGAGCCGGACCAGCCATGCCGGCCTGTCCTCGGGGCTGTGCGGCAGCACGAAGCGCATCGGCCAGATGATGTGCGGCGCCGCCTCAAGCAGCACCTCGCGTTCGATCAGCGCTTCGCGCACCAGCCGGAACTCGTAATATTCGAGGTAGCGCAGACCGCCATGCACCAGCTTGCCGGAACGCGAGCTGGTGCCTTGCGCCAGATCGTCCTTCTCGCACAGGATGACCGACAGCCCACGGCCGGCGGCATCGCGCGCTATACCGGCGCCGTTGACGCCGCCGCCGATCACGAAGAGATCGACAATATCCGTTGTATCGCTCAAGACTTAGCTCCTGTGCGGTGCGCCATCGATTTCCACACCGGATGCAGCGCCTGACGCGCCGCGACAAAAGACGGAAACAGCGCATCGTAGGTTTGCGAAAGCGCCTCGTCATAGGCGTCGCATTCGCCCAGCAGCGGCGTCACCCACTCGGCGCAGCAATCATCCATCGAGCGATAGACGCCAAGCCCGACTGCGGCCATCATCGCCGCACCCGCGGCGCCGGCTTCCTGGCGGCTGCTGGTCCTGACTTGCGCGCGGGTCGCCGCAGCGATGATACCGCGCAGCGACGGGCTGCGCGCGGCGCCGCCAGACAGGCGGATTTCGCCGGGCACGCTGCCCATTGCCTGGTAGCAATCGCGGGCCGCGAAGGCCAATCCTTCAAGAACCGCGCGTGCCAGATCGCCAAAACCGTGCTTGACGGAAAGCCCGATGAAGCCGGCGCGCGCGTCTGGATCGACGAACGGGCCGCGTTCGCCGGCAAGCGAGATATAAGGCTGATAGACCAGCGACCCCGGTTCCGATCCTTCGACCCAGACATCGAGCGCTTTCAGCAATTCGTCGCCCGAAGGTTTTGCGCCGCTGGCGGTCAGCAAGTCGCGCGCCAGGCCGAGCAGCCAGTCGATGTTGAGCGTCGCCGCCATATTGGATTGCAGTTGCGCATAGGCGCCGGGAACCGGCATGGCGATCGTGTAGCCGGACGCGTTGTCGTTGAGGATGACATCGTCGGCTGTGCGCGCCAGGCGCGTGTGGATGCCGGTCGAGCCGATGACCGTGCAGCCAACATTGCCGCTTGGATCATAGAGGCCGGCGCCGAGCGCGGTGCTGACCATGTCGACGTAGCCCAGCACCACCGGCGTGCCCGCAAGCAGGCCGGTCTCGCCTGCTGCCGACGCAGAAAGCGGATGATGGTCGGTCGTGCCTTCGAGCATGGGGGGCAGCAGGCGGCGGTGCGACGTCAGATCGAGAATGTCGAGCACCTCGTCGGAATAGCTGCGCGAGCGGAAATCGCCGAAGGTGAATGTTCCCTCCGAAGGATCGGTGGCGCGCTTGCCGGTCATCTTGAAATAGAGCCAATCCTTGCAGTGAAAGGCATTGGCGGCGCGCTCCAGGATTTCCGGGCTGTTTTTCTTCAGCCAGCTGAGCTGAGCGCCCTGCTGGCAGGCGTTGAGCCCGGTGCCGGTGATCGCGAACCGCGTGCGATCCCGGGGATCGCCGCGCATCTCGTCCACCAGATGTCCGGCGCGCGCATCGAGCCAGAGCCAGGCGCGCCCGACCGGCATGCCGTCGCCATCGATCAGCCAGGTGCCGTCGCCCTGCCCGGTGACCGCGACGGCCGCGGTTCGCCGCGCGAGGTCTGGAATTTTCGTCGCCAGATCGAGGACGGTCAGCACCATGTCGCGCCAGGTCTGATTAAGGTCCTGCTCGGCGCCGCCGCCTTCCAGCGTGACGAAGCTGTTGGTCACCGACGCCATGGCAAGCTGCCGCCCCGACAGATCGAAAGCGACCGATTTGATCACGGACGTTCCCGCGTCGATCCCGATCAGCAGGTCTTTCATGCCGCACGTTCCGGATGGTTATGAAGGCAATTCACAAGGAGCAGTCTTTATTGTCTGGAGCCGTGGAAGAGCCAGGGAGTGTCCGCAAAGGACACCCCCTGAGCACGTTTTATTCCGACAGCACGAAGGGTGCGGTGTACTTGTCCACATTGTCCTTGGTGATGAGCAGGCAATCGAACAGCTGCTTCTCGCTGGTGGCGCCGGTAGCGCCCGACTTGATGAACGAGTCGGCCTGCTGCACAGCCTTGGCCGAGAAGATGGCCACCGGCTGAAGCACGGTGTACTGCAGTTCGCCGGACTTGATGGCCGCAACCGCATCCGGGGAACCGTCAAAGCCGCCGACCTTGATGCCGGCGAGCTTGCCAGCTTCCTTCAGCGCCGCAACCGCGCCAAGCGCCATTTCATCGTTGCCGCTGATCACCGCGATGATGTCGGGATTGGCCTGCAGCATGCTCTGCATCTTGTCATGGCCCTGGGTACGATCCCAGTTGGCGACCTGCGAAGCGGCCTTTTCGAGATCCGGATACTGGCTGAGCACAGTCGCGTAGCCGTTCGAGCGCGTGGCGGCGTTGTTGTCCGACGGGGCGCCGAGCAGTTCGACATACTTGCCCTTTTCACCGACCGCCTGCACCCACTGCTGGGCACCGAGAGCCGCACCCTGGGCGTTGTTGGAGACGAGCTGTCCCTTGGCAAGACCTTCCTGGTTGATCTCGGCATTGACGAGGAAAACCGGGATGTTGGCGGCAATCGCCTTCTTCACCGCGCCGACCGAACCATCGGCATTGGCCGGGTCGAGGATGATCGCCACCGACTTGTTGGTGATGGCGGTGTCGATCAGATTGCTTTCGGTATTGGTGTCGCCCTTGTGGGCGGCGACGTTGGCTGTATAGCCAAGCTTTTCGGCTTCGGCCTTGGCAACGTTGCCTTCGGTCAGCCAGTAGGGGTTGGCCGGATCGTTGACGATGATCGAGATCAGGCCCGCGGCCGATGCGGCTGCGCTAAACCCGACCACCATCGCGGCGGCAAGCAAACTTCTAAGCACGATTTTCATGTACATTCCTCCAATGATTACGCGGTGTTGCTGCCAGTCAGCTGGCAGTCTTCCCTTGGGCAGGATTGGCCGGTTCGGCCTTCCCCCGTTTCTGAGAAGTCGGTTGGCCGCCCGTCGAAGCTGGAAGCTTGCTACGGCGGCGATACTGAACGGCATTGAGGAGCACGGCGAGCACGATGACGGCGCCGGTGAACACTGTCTGCCAGTAGGATGAGATGCCGATGATCACCAGACCGTCGGACAGGAAGCCGATGACGAAGGCCCCGAGCAGGGTGCCACGAATATTGCCGCGGCCGCCAGTCAGTGCGGCGCCGCCGATGACCACGGCGGCGATGGCCGTCAGTTCGTAGGTGGTGCCGGCGGTCGGCCCGGCCGAGGTCAGCTGCGAGGACAGGATCAGGCCGGCAATGGCGGCGCAGATGCCCGACAGCACATAGACCGAAATCTGCACGGTCTTGACCGGAACGCCGGAGAGTTCGGCGGCGCGCTCATTGCCGCCCGAGGCGTAGAGCCAGCGTCCAAAGGCGGTGCGGTTCAGGACGATGCTGCCGATCAGCGCGATGACCGCCAGCACCACCACGCCGGTCGGCACGCCGAACAGGCGGTTGAAGCCGAGAGCATCGAAACCGGTGTTGCCCAACTCCGGCTTGCCGCCGAGATTGTTGTAGGTCAGGCCGCTGGTCATCAGCAGTGCCAGGCCGCGCGCCATGTACATGACGCCGAGCGTGGCGACGAAGGCCGGAACCTTGAACCGCGCGATCAGCACGCCGTTGATAAGCCCGACGGCCGCACCCAGCATGCAGGCCAGCACCGCGACCACCCAGACCGGCGGATAGAGAACGACGCCGAGCCAGGTCAGCGTCACGCCTTGCATCAGAAAACCGGCGACGACGCCGGCAAGCCCGAGCGTCGACCCCACCGACAGGTCGATGCCGCCATTGAGGATGACGAGCAGCATGCCGATGGCGAGAATCCCGAAGATGGCGACATGCGAAGCCATGGTCAGGAAATTCGCCACCGAGAGGTAGTAGGGCGACAGGATCGAGAAGACGACAATGATGACGATCAGGGCAAAGAAGGCCCGGCCTTCGAGCAGCAGCTTGGCCACGTCGAAGCCCTCTCCGCCCGCATTGGGGCTGGACTGTTTGCTGGCCTGGCTGACATCGCTCATGGGTCGGGGCTCCGGAAATTCTGTGGTCAGGCGACCACGGCTTCGCCGGAGGCGGCCATGATCTGCTCTTTGGTGGCGTTGGCGCCGAATTCGGCTGAAATCTTGCCGCGCCGCATGACGACGATGCGGTGGGCGATGCTGAGGCACTCATTGACCTCCGAGGTCGAGAAGACGACCGCCAGGCCTTGCGCGGCACGCTCGCTGAGCAAGCGAAAGACTTCGGCCTTCGCGCCGACGTCGATGCCGCGGCTCGGCTCGTCGAGAAGGATGACCTTGGGATTCGTCGTCAGCATCTTGCCTATGACGACCTTCTGCTGGTTGCCGCCCGACAGCGATCCGATCATGGCGTTGCCGCCCGCGGTCTTGATGGTCACCTTGCGGATCGAATCGTCGATCAGTGCGCGCTCCCTCTGCCGGGAGAGGAAGAGCCCCTTGGCGAATGCCTCGATGCTGGCAAGCGACAGGTTGCGGCCGACGGTCATGGTCTGAACCAGGCCATCGCGCTGGCGATCCTCGGGGACCAGAACCAGACCTCGGGCGATGCGCTGGGCAATGGTCAGTCCCGAAACGTCCTCACCCTCCAGCAGCGCCCGCCCGCCCGCCATGGGCACACGGCCGGCGACGGCCTCCAGCAATTCCGTGCGGCCCGCGCCCATCAGCCCATAGATGCAGACGATCTCGCCCGCTTTGACATCCAGCGACAGATGATCGACGACGTAGCCTGAACCCGAAGCGTCGGTGACGCTGACATCCACGATCGACAGCGCCACCGCGCCGAACTCGTGGCCGGTCGGCGGCGAGCCGAGATCGAAATTCTCGCCCACCATGTTGCGGACGATCCATTCGAGGTCGATGTCCTTGGCCTCGGCCGTTGCCGTGATCGCCCCGTCACGCAGCACGACGGCGTAGTCGGTGATCTGCAGCGCCTCTTCGAGGTGATGCGAGATGTAGACGATGGAGACACCGCGGCTGGTCAGATCGCGGATCACCTTGAACAGCACCTCCACCTCGGTCGCACTGAGTGCGGAGGTCGGCTCGTCCATGATCAGGATGCGGGAATCGACCGACAGCGCGCGTGCGATCTCGACGATCTGTTGCTGCCCCAGGCGCAGGTCCTCGACCAGGGTCATCGGATCGATGTCTTCTTCGAGGTCGGCCATCAGCGCCCGCGCCTGGCGCGCCTCCTCGGCGAAGTCGAGGCCGGTTCTGGTGCGCAGTTCGCGGCCCATGAAGATGTTGTCGCGAACGCTCAGATTCGGCGCCAGGCTGAGCTCCTGGTGGATGATCGAAATGCCGCGATCGCGCGCGTCCGAAGACGAGGCAAAGCTGACGAGATTGCCGTCGAGCACGATGTCGCCGGATGTCGGCGTCACCACGCCGGACAGGATCTTCATCAGCGTCGATTTGCCGGCGCCATTCTCTCCGAACAGGGTGGTGACCTTGCCGCGATGGATGTCGAAGTTGACGCCCTTGAGCGCGTGGACGCCGCCATACGACATGACGACATTGCGCGCCGAAAGCACGGCATCGCCAGTCGC
This sequence comes from Mesorhizobium sp. M0001, assembly GCF_040324255.1. Lineage (NCBI taxonomy): Bacteria > Pseudomonadati > Pseudomonadota > Alphaproteobacteria > Hyphomicrobiales > Phyllobacteriaceae > Mesorhizobium > Mesorhizobium sp. M0001. The sequence continues at coordinate 740,730 of NZ_JAMYVS010000001.1, read as the reverse complement.
GGGTTCTGTGCCGGCAGCCATTGTCATTTGACGTCCAGCCTCACCGGTGTGACCAGCCAGCTCTTCGGATTGACCAGCTTGAAGACGCCGACCACCGCTATTGTCTTGCCGGTCAAGGCACTGGTATCGACTTTCGCCAGCACCTCCTTCTTCATCTCGTTGTTCAGCGCCGAGCCGGCGTCCTGATACTCGATCTGGTTGGTGAACTGGCCGAAGGTGATCTTGCCGGTGGCGTCGCGAAGCTCGGTTCCGTTGATCGCCGGCCCAGTCTGTACGCGGACGGTCAACGTGTCCGGCAAACCGTCGACGGCGACCTTGTAGATGCCCGATTTTCCCTCGCCGACGACGCAGGTGAACTTGACCGAGATGACCGGTCCGACTCCCGCCGGCACGCCATATTCCTTTTCGGCCGTCGCCCTGTCCTTGGCGATCGCCGCCGCCACCGTCGCGGCGTCGGCGGCACGCGCTTCGACATCGGCCTGCACCTTGGGAAATTCAGACTTGCCGTAGTCGGCGGCCGAAAACACGGCGTTGCGAACATCGCCGGCAGAGCCGATCTTGATCACCTTGGTGTCGAGCGCCATGGCGCCGAGCAGAACCACAACCGCAGCGCCGGCAAGCACCCGGCGCAGGCCGGGCGAAGCTTGCCGGGCGGTGGCCTTCGCGCTCATGATGCAACCACCAGCGGTGCGGATTGTCCGTTGTCACGCATTCGAAGTTCCTCCGTTCACGTAGCGCTTCGCGGTCCCGGCTGCATCGTCGAGCTCGACCAGCGCGCGGGCCGTGCATTCGTCGGTGATCAGGCCGCTGAGATAACGGCTTTCGAGTACTGCCTTGATGGCGCGCACCTTCACCTTGCCGCCGGCGACGGCAACGATCCTGCGGCCCTTCAACTGATCGCGCGGAAGCGCCAGTATTCTTTCCGACAGCGCCGTTTCGACCGGACGCCCCTTGTCGTCGAAGAAATGCGCCAGCAATTCACCGACGCCGCCGTCCCGCTTGACCTCATCGATTTCGGAAGGCTCGATCATGCCGGTGGCGACCAGCGACGCCTCCCGCTCGGCCGTGCCTATTCCGACGAACATCAGGTCGGACCGGCTGGCGAGAGCGAACACATCGCTGATGCCGCGTTGGCCAAGCAGCACTTCACGGTCCTCGGCGGTATTGGCGACAAAAGGCACCGGCATGACGAAAGCCTGCGCGCCGGTCCGCTCTGCCAGGCGATGCATGACGTCGTGCGGGTTGGCGGCGAATTTGCGCGTCACGCCGCCAAGCAGCGAGACGAAACGGATGTGAGCAGCAGTTGCGCGCGTCAGATATTCGACGCTGGCGGCAAGCGTGCGGCCATGGCCGACGCCGATCAGCATGTCTTCGCCGCGATCGATTTCGCGCTTCAGGAACTGGGCGCCGGCAATGCCCAGCCCCTTGAGCGGCAGTTCGTCCTGATCGAGATCGGGAACCACCTCGCAATAGTGGAGCCCATAGGCGGCGATCAGGCGCTGTTCCAGGTCGACGCATTCGGCGACGTCGCCGTCGATGAAGACCCTGACCAGACCTTCCTGGTTGGCCTTGGTGATCAGCCTATGCGCCTTGAGGCTGGTCAGGCCAAGCCGCTTGGCCACCTGGGCCTGGGTCAGACCACCGGCATAGTGCAGCCAGGCCGCGCGCGTGGCGAGGCTGGATTCATGGTCGCGGTTTGCGCTTCCGCCGGAATTCAAGCTATCCCCTCCCCAGGGTGATAATATTATCTTTGTGTGCAAAAATTTTCATACCTTTGCACCGCTGTCAATCCCTCCGCAGATGGTTGCCTCAGCCGACGTTCGGCAGCCAACGCGAGCCTATTAGAAGGTGAGCATATAATATGACCATACGGTACTGTTAATTTAACGTCAATTTGTGTTACCGTATCCAGTGACGGCATGAGCCCGTAGGCGCCGGCAAATCCCAATCCGGGTGCAAAATGGGAAGGTTAATGCACACGGCGGAACAAGGGCAAATCGATCGGATTGCCTCAGGAAAAGCTAGGCGTCGGCGATCAAGCGATCAGTCCAGCCGCATCAGGTTCCTGCCCTCGAGCTCGACAACAGCGGCTTCGACCTCCCGCGTGAGGCGCTCGGTGCTCCACCCCAACGCCCGCCCGGCGATCGCGGCAATCTCCGTCAGGTCGCGGCTCGTCAACGAGCCGCCTATCGCCAACGTGCTGCGGCGCATAACGACATCGGCCAGATGTTCGACGAATTCGTTGCGCACGATGTAGTCGATTTCCGCCTTGCCGTAGCCGTCCGAGTCCGGCAGACGACCCTCATCATCCGACGCATGCCTGGCGATCTCAACGGCTCTGGTCCCGTAGCGCGACAGCAATTGATCAAGGCGCCCTTCCCCGGCGCCTGTTGCCTGCTGTGCCTCGGCCAGCCAGTCCGCGCGGGCCGGGGCGTTGGCCGGGAAATCCCTCCCGCCGCCGATCGGCATGGCTCGCGTCGTCACCTTGCGGCTGCGCTGCAAGCGCTTGAGTACGGTATCAGTGACTTCCTCGGCAAAGCCGCGGAACGTCGTCCATTTGCCGCCGACCAGCGAAATGACTGCAAAGGGCCTGTTGCCGTCCGGCTCGGCAACGGGCGCCGAATGATCGCGGCTGATCAGTCCGGGCGTCGCTGCTTCAGACGTCGGCAGCGGCCGGATGCCGCTATAGGCGTAGACGATCTGGTCGTGCTCGAACGCCATCCCCGGCAAAAGCGTTCGCACGCTGTCGAGCAGATAGTCGACTTCTTCGGGTTCGCAGCGCACCGCGTCGGGATTGTCGGCCTTGATGTCGGTCGAACCGACCAGCGCCAGGCCGAGATAGTCGTAGACCAGGCAGATGCGGCCGTCATCGGCCTCGAAATAGAGCATGCGCCCGGCCAGGCTTTTGACCAGTTCGTCATGCTTCAACAGGATATGCGAGCCCTTGGTGCCGCCGATCATCTTCGATGGAGCACCAAGCAACGCATTGACGTCGTCGATCCACGGACCGCCGGCGTTCACCACCAGCTTCGGCCGCACCGAAAAGGCCGCGCCGTTTTCCGGCTGGAAGGTGAGCACGCCATTGGCTGAAGCCGCCAGTGTCGTGTAGTTGGCACCGGCAGACGCCGCGTGAGCCTGCAAGCCGTCGAGGATCAGTTCCAGCACCAGCCTTTCCGGGTGACTTATCTTGGCGTCGTAGTAGGTGCCGGTGGCGACGATCGCCGGATTGAGCGCCGGCATCTCGCCAAGCGCCTGCCGCCGCGCGACCATGCGGTGGCGCGGCATGACCTGGTTTCGCGAACCATAGAAGTCGTAGATCATCAGCCCGATCTTGATCAGTATGGCGCCGCGGCTGCGCGGCGCGCTGGTCGAGCCGAACAGCGTTCGCAACGCCGCCAGCATGCCCTTGCCCCACGAGAAGATCGGGATGACGGTCGGCAGCGGGCTGACATAGTGCGGCGCGTTTTGCAGAAGCAGATTGCGTTCGAGCGTCGACTGCGCCACCAGCCCGAACTCGCCGGTCTCGAGATATTTCAGGCCGCCGTGGATGAGCCGCGACGGCGCGGCACTGGTGCCCGAGCCGAAGTCCGCCTTGTCGACGATCAGGCAGCTGACACCTTGCGCGCACAGATCGCGAAACAGCCCTGCCCCGTTGATGCCGGCGCCAAGAATGACGACGTCGACCTCGCCGGTCCCGGCTATCGCGGCGAGACGCCCGGCGGGATTGTCCGCCCCTGCTCCGTCTGTTCGGCTCATGGCGCTTTCGTCTTGACGATGCGCAGTTTCACCCCGGCCCGCTCGAGGCTCTGCGCCTGCGCATCGCCGAGGCCCTCGGTCACCAGCACGGCGTCGAAACTGGTCAGATCGTCGAAGACATGCAGCGCGATCCGGTCGAATTTTGCGTGGTCCACCAAAAGGATGCGCTTCACGGAGGCGGTCATCATCGCCTGCTTGACCCGCACGACATTTGGATCCTGGATGAAAGCAGTGGTTCCGGTGACGGCCGAAGCCGAACAGATCAGCACATTGGCGCGCAACTGCGCCACGGCGTTCTCGCAGACAATGCCGATATAGGCATTGTAAGTGGGATGATACTGGCCGCCGAGGCAGATGAAATCGATATCGTCCACATTGATCAATTGGCCCGCCGTCGAGACGCTGTTGGAAACGACGGTCAGCGGCTTGACGTCGAGCAGCAGCGTCGCGACCGCGTTTGCCGTCGATGAATCGTCCAGCATCACCACCTGGCCGGCCTCGATATAATCCAGTGCCGCCCGCGCCAGTGCATCCTTCTCGGCTCGATTGACGGTCACCCGGTAGCGGAAAGCGCTCTCGTAGAGGCCGGAAGGCTGGACCGTCACCGCACCGTGCAGCTTGCGCAGCACGCCCTGCTGCGCCAGCCGGTCGATATGCCGGTGGATGGTCATGCGCGACACGCCGAAATGCTCGACCAGATCATCGATGCGCACCTGGCCGAGCTTGATCACATAATCGGCGATCTCTTCTCGTCGTTCGTCGGCCTTGATCATGCGTTTACCCCCGCCAGCCTTTCGATATCAGGCCAATGCGACTTCAGTTGCTCGGCTATGCGGCAGTAGAGCGAAAACCGCTCATTGAACACAGCACTGGAGGCGGGCACGGGTTGATACGTCCGCTCCGTCATCCCGACCTGCCTGGCGCCCTCTTGCGGCGTCTTGAACAAGCCGACCGCAGCACCTGCGCAAAGCGCGGCACCGAGGGCCGCGGTCTCATCCGTCGAGGTGACGGTGACCGGGGCGTTCAGCACGTCGGCAAACATCTGGACGAAAGCAGGATTACGCGAGCCGCCCCCGGTCAGGCGGATCTCGCTGACGGCAAAGCCGTCGCGCAAGGCCTCGACATGGGTGCGGTGATTGAAGGCGATGCCTTCCAGAACCGCCTTCAGCATGTCGCCGCGATTGTGCCAGCCATGCAGGCCGACAAAGCTGCCGCTGGCCAAATCGCCATAGGGAGAGCCGAACAGATAGGGATGAAACAGGATGGTCGAAGGCTTCTTCAACGCCGCGTCGATCTCTCCCGCCAGCAATTCGTGGAGGGAGCCGCCATCCGTCCTGTCCTGCTCCGCGCGGCAAAACGTGCCGAGAAACCAGTCGTAGTTCGCGGTCGAGGCCGGCGAGATCGACATGTTGTTCCAACGGCCCGCATCGATGGCGTTGCGGCAGAACCAACGCCGGTCGACGCGCGGTTGCGAAGAGACGACTTCATTGATGGAATAGGTGCCGGCGACGATGGCGAGCACGCCGTCTTCATGGCCGCCCATGCCAAGCGCCGAGGCGGCCACGTCGTGCAGGCCGCAGGCGACCGGTGTTCCCTTGCGAAGGCCGGTCCTTTCGGCGGCATCGGCTGTGACTTGACCGGCGATGTCAGCGGAATGCGCCACCGGCGGCAGCGCGTTGAACAGATCCTCCAACCCGAAGATGCGCAGCGCTTCAGGCGCATAGGCTTGCGTGCGAAAATCCGTGAATGAAGTGCTGGCCTCCGTGCGGTCGGTCCCGATCGTGCCGGTCAGGCAAAAGCGCAGCCAGTCCTTGCAGGCCAGCACATGGCCGATGCGGCCATAGCGATCAGGATCGTTCTGCTTAAGCCACGCCAGCAGCGCCGACGGCGCCGAAACATGCGGCGTCTGGCCCGTCGTCGCCAGCGCATCGGTGAAAACGGTACCGGCGGACCACCTTTCGACAATGTCGCCGGCGCGGCTGTCGAGCGACAGGATGCCTGATCCCAAAGGCTGACGATCATGATCGAGCAGATAGAGACCATCGCCATGCGCGGTCGCCGCCACCGCCTTGATGTCTTCCGCCGGCCTGCCGGAGAGCGCGATCGCCTCCTTGATGGCGTCGGCTGTTGCTTGCCACAGGCCTGACATGTCGCGCTCCACCCAGCGCGCGTGGGGCATCGATTGCGGCACCCGGCGACGCGCCACGGACAATTGCGTGCCGTCGGCATCGAAGATGACCGCCTTGGTGACCGTGAGGCCGTTATCGATTCCGAGCAGGCTGGGCATGATCACCGCCTCTTTCAGCATTGGCGATTGCTACAGGGCGATCCTGCAGTCTGATGCAAGGGCGAAACACATGGCGACAACCCCGATTGAGCAAGGGGGACAAACGGCAAAAGCACCTCGCCGCAACAAAGAACTCATATCTTTATGTGAATTTAACGTCAACATACGCGACAAAAAGGCTTCGGCGCCAGGGAGCCACGGATGGATCTCGCGGTTGCCGGAGCGACGCGTTGTCAGCGGCTAAGGCCGTCGCGGATGGCGCTGAAATAGCGGTCGGTTCCGACCTGCCCGCCCTTGAGCGCCACCTCCAGCCCATCGATCGCCTCAATACGCGAGTGAGCGACGCAAAGCGGCGAGCCCGGCGACGCCGGCAACGGCATCCGCACGGTCAGCGCATCGACACCCATCTGGCCGAGCGCGTGGCTCGACGTATCGCCGCCGGCAACGACCACGCGCTGCAACTTCTGCTCGATGGTCAGCGCGCGAAGCAGTTCGCCGAGGCCCCGCCCGAGCTTGTGGCGGGCGCCTTCCTGGCGGTCGATTTCGCCCCCCCTGTCGGCCGCGGGTCCAAGGGCCGTGTAGAGAACGACGCTGCGCCCGGCTTCCAGACTGGCGCGACCGGCTGCCGTCGCGCGTGCGATCGCATCTCCGGAAGCTTCGGAGATCAGTTCGACGGGATCGACCTCGATGCCATCGAAGCCGTCGGTCAAAGCGTGCCGGATCTGTCGTTCGGTCGTCGGCGAACAACTGCCCGAGACGACCGCGATCCGGTCGGCGGCACCTGGCGGCGAAAATCCTGGCTCAGCTCTGACTGTCCCACTCGACACCCATTCGGCCAGCAGCGCATATTCGATCCCGGACGAGCCGACGACGAACGAACCGCCCGGCTTGCGGGCGCGCCATATCCCCTTGCCGGCAAGCGCCTGCGTCTCGAGGCTGTCGACATCGACAAGTACGATGTCGGTGCCCTCAGCGAGCAAGCGGTCGAAGGCTTCCGAGCGCGACACCGACTGCAACGTCGCGAGATCGACCAGCCCCGATGTGAGCTCCGTCTGCCGCGACAGATGGATCAGCAGGTCGGATTCATCCATCGGCGTCGTCGGGTGGCGGCTCATCACCGGATGGCGGTCGATGCGGAAATACTTTTCGCGATAGGCCGCGAACAAATGACCGAAGGCCGTGTAACGCTTGAGCTGCGGCGCCCCGACCAGCAGCGGCACGCTGTCCTGCACGAAGACCGAGCGGCCGATCTCGATGGCGCGACCGATGCTGCCGATGGTCGGGCTGGAATCGAAGGTCGAGCAGACCTTGTAGTGACAGATCGCGGCATTCAGCGTCTTCAGCCAGGCGAAGGCATCGCTCAGATGCGTGTCCATCCATTGTGGCGTCTCGCTGCGGCTGGTGCCGGCCAATCCAATGGCGCGGCAGTGGCTGAACTGCGCAAGCATGGCCGCGTCCGGCTGGCGCATGAACAGCACGGTCGGGACGCCGCCGAGTTCGAGCGCTTCCATGACGTCGGTCGAGCCGGTGAGGTCGTCGCCATAATAGCTGAGAAGCAGGTCTTGCATTGCTTCAGGCCGTTTTGCCGTCGCCGAATTTTTCGATCGACCGCGCCAGCTCCGGATGGCTCAAGGCGAAATCCGCCAGCGGAATGCCGTCGACCGCCGCCTGCCAGGCTTGCTGCACGGCACGCACCCCGGCGCCCGGTCCATCCGGATGGCTGACGATGCCGCCGCCGCACAGATAGAGCAGATCGACCGTCCGGCCGGTCCGTTCATAGGTCTCGGGCGCTTGCCCGCCCCATTGGCCGGAGCCCGCCACAGGCAAGGCGCAATCCTCAGGGGCAAAAATCGGCGTCGTCACCGCCTTGAAGGACTCGACGAAAGACGCGTCCGGCTCCCAGTATTTCGATTGGATGCCGTTGATCTGGAACTGGTCGACGCCGAGCAGCCGCCAGAACTGTTGCCAGACCTTGAAGTTCATACCGAGGCCGGGATGGCGGGTGAGGATGTCCCAGCCGTTGCGATGAGCGTGAAGCACCAGGCTGGAGCGTTTTCTCAAGAAGGCCAGGCCACCGAAACCGACGGAGTTGATGTTGACCACCGCGCAATTTCCGCCGGCCTTGGCCACCAGATCGTGATTGCGCATCATCTCGTCCGGGTCGGCATGCGAGATGCCGAAGGCGTACATCACCTTCTTGCCGGTCCTCTGCTCGTGGTCGAGGATCAGCGGCATGATTGCCTTTACCCGCTCCGCCAGCGGCGAATAGGCTGGGCTCATCAGCTTCTCATCGTCCTTGATGAAATCGACACCGGCGGCGATCAGCTCGCCCACCATCGCGGCGGTCTCGGGGGGCCGCAGCCCCAGCGCCGGCTTGACGATGGTGCCGATGATCGGCCGATCCGTGACACCTGTCAGCCTGCGGCTGCCGGCGACGCCGAATTGCGGACCTGGATGCGCGCCGCGGAATTGCTCCGGCAGCTTCATGTCGACAACGCGAATGCCGGTTAGGCCCTTGATCGAATAGGCGCCGCCGATGGCAATGGTCATCAGAGCCGACAGGTCGTGGCCGATGGCATCGAATGGAAAGGCGATGTCGACATCCGCGCGCTTGAACGGCCCGTTACCGGCCTCGGGAATGGAGGGGCGAAGTGCGTCCGGCAGGTGCCGAATGGCCAGGACACGCGCGGCCACCCGGGCTTTCAGTTCCTCGGTCTCGCCGGGCAGCGCGACGAAGGTTCCAGTCGACTGGTCGCTGGCGATCTTGGCTGCCAGCGTCTCGATGCTGCCTGATGTCTCGATGCGGTAGGTGAGCGTGATCATGGTTCGTTGTCTGAGGCCGCAGGGGGTTCGAAAAGAGTTCCTTGATCGTCGGAATCTGGTATAATGAGTACATAAGCTTTGCAAGCAATATCCTGTCTGGCGGCTATGGGCGATCGGGGCGACAGCCATTCCGGGAACAGCTGCGGCAGTGCTAGACAGACACAGGTCAAGGGAGTGATTCGCGACGATGAACCGTTCGGAGCCGATCGTCCGGCGCAAACTTTCCGACGAAGTGTTTTTGCGGCTGAAGCGCCTGATCACCAGCGGAGAATTGACGCCGGGCGACGACATGCCGTCGGAGCGCGAGTTGATGGAGCGCTTCGAGGTCGGCCGTCCCGCGATCCGCGAGGCGATGCAGGCGCTGAGCAATATGGGCCTCGTCGCGATCTCGCATGGGGAACGCGCCAAGGTGCTGCAGCTGACCGCCAAGTCGATCATCAAGCAGGTCGACGGCGCAGCCAAGATCATCCTGTCGTCGTCGAAGGACACGCTGGAGCACCTGAAAACGGCGCGCATCTTCTTCGAGCGCGGCATGGTCAGGGAAGCCGCCGAAAATGCCACTGCCGAGGACGTTGAGCAGCTGCGGGCCACAATTGCCGAACAGCGTGGCTTTCGCGGCGATTCCGAGGCTTTCATTTCAGCCGACATGAAGTTTCACACCCAGATCGCGGCCATTTCAGGCAACCCGATCTATATCGCCGTCAGCGAGGCGATGCTCGGTTGGCTGAAGGAATATCACACCGAAATGCTGATCTGGACCGGCAAGGAACAGTTCACGCTGACCGAGCATGAAGAGATCATCGGCCGCATCGAGAAGAAGGATGCCGACGGCGCCGAGAAGGCGATGATCAAGCACCTCGAGCGCTCGCGCGCGCTTTATGTGATGAACTCCGGCAACTGATTTCAGCCGATCCGCGTGATCGCGTAAGGGGTCATCACCAGTTGGCCTCGGCCAAACGCTGAGATGTCGACCGTCACGTCGTCCGCCGTCAGGTTCGCCAGCCACGCCACGGTCTTGCCCGAAGCGGAGCGGCCGGCCAGCGCCAGCACCTTGGTCTCGTCGCTCGTTTTCGTCGCCACATACGTAAGGCCGGCCAGTTCGCAAAGCCCCTTGATGGCATCGAAGATCGGCCGAGGCGATCCTTCCGCGACGGGTTCGCCGGATGCTGCGAGCACGCCGAAAGGCCCGGCGAAGCCGGACAGCGTGAGCAGTTCCAGCCCGGCCGGCGCGACACGCGCGGCATAGCCGATCGCCCATGCGGCTGCGAACAGGCCGGCATGGCGAGGGTCGCGATCGGCCATGGCGATGCGCTGGCCCCCGGGATTGCCCTTGGTCGCGCCGCCATAGGGGTTCTGGCGCATGGCGATCGTCGATGGACCGATGCGGTAAGGCTTTTCCCCGAAGATCGCCCGCGCCGACGCGGTGATGAAGGGCAGCGCCTCCAGCGACTGCATGACGCTGAGATCGTCGGCGGCGTGCACGATCGGGCACGTGCAGTGGGTGACGAAATCGAGTTGGCCCGCCGGCACGCGCTTGCGGTTGAGCTCGGTGAAATAGCTGAACATGCCGCCGCCGAGCCGGATATCGGGAAAGGCGCGACGGGCCGCGGCATAGACGTCTTCGAGCGGCGGACAGTCCGGCCACGCGCTGCCCGGCGGTGTCGACTGCCGGTCAACCGAAGGCGAGACGGCAATGGCCGAAAGCTTCAACCCGGCTTGACGCACCATGTCGGCAACGCCTGACAGCTCGGCATCGAGGTCGCCCGCGCAGGCAACGACGCATTCCAGCGTCGTCTGCACCGGATAGGCGGCGGTGAGCCTTGCATAAGACTGCAATGCTTCGAGACCGTGGCCGCGCGTCGGATCGTAGTGGAAGACAAGTTGCTGCGGGCCGAGCTCGGTCAATGTCGAAAGATTTGCGAGCGCTGCTTCGACCTCATCCGGGTAGATGATCACGCCGAGATCCGGCAGCCTCTGCCCGGTCTCGCCGAGTTCGACGCTGACCGGTTCGGCGGCAGATGCTGCGGCCGGCATTCCCCCCTCGCCGGTGATGCGCAGGCTGACCGTCTGGCTTACAGTTTGGCCGGCCGGCAGCACATAGGGCCAAGGCAGCGCCAGTGGCCGCACATAGGTCTTGTAGGACGCGTCCGACCAGTTGCGCTGGTCCTCCATCTCGAAAGTGTCGCCCTCCATCCGGCATTCGGCAGTGATGCCCGGCCGGACCTCGTGGGTGATCGCGCGCAAATCCTTGAAAGGCTGCCAGGGATCGATCAACAGCGGCAGTTTCGTCGCCACCACGCTGCCGTCGGTATGCTCGACCGTGACCGGGCTGCCGGCGAGGCCGGCGATCGGATGCAGGACGCAAAAACCGCAGCGATTGGTCTCGAAATCGCTTTCAGGGACCGCGCTGACGTCGAACACTAGGTGACCGTTGGCGGAGCCCTTGATCGTAGCGCGAAAGTCGAGCCGGCTTCCGCCCGGTGCTAAGCAAGTTGCGGAGTAGCTGACGGAGAAGCTGTCGGCGTCCTGATCGACGGCAAGGTCCGTCAGCGCCGGTTCATAGGTGCCCCAGTCGCGGTCGCGCACGATGTAGGCGATGGCGCGCAACACTTCGATGCCACCGTAACGGATGGTGCGCAGGTTGCCGTTGACAAAGTCGGCGCTGAGCAGACCGGCATTCAGCCTGACCGGCTCCGCCTCGACGGCATGCGTACCGTAGAGGAGGAAGGCGTCGGCTGTCATGTCAGCAAGCCATCCAGGTGGACAGGTTCGTGGCTCGCGGCGCCCAGATAGGCCGCCTCGACCAGCGCGAATGTCTTGAGGTTGTCGGCGCCCGAGGTCGCCGGCTCGGTTCCCTTTGCCAGGCAGTCGACCCAGTGCTGCTGGATGGCGACGACGCTCTCCTGGATGTTGTGCCATGGGCGCGATGCCCAGGCGAGTAAGGGCGGCGAAACGTCGGTGATCTTCGTGCCGCTCCTGCCGGTGACGGTGAGCCGATATCCCTGCGCCAAGCGGATCGTGCCGTCGCTGCCGTCGATCTCGATCAGCGTTTCGGGAAACGGTTCGGTGGCGAGCTTCGTCGCGTAGCTACAGTCGACCACTGACGTCGCCCCGCTCTTGTGGTCCATCAGCATCGTCGCGACATCTTCGCCCGCGATGCCGGGGTTGATGCGCGCGGTTCGCGTCGTGATCGTCGACACGTCGCCCAGTAGAAAACGGGCGATGTCGAGACTGTGGATACCGAGATCCTCGATGATGAAGCGCTTTCCCTCGGCGAGATAGGGCTGGCCGGAAAACACGTCATAGGCAGAGCGGAAGGAGATGCGCCCGAAGAACGGCGTGCCGATCTCGCCGCTGTCGAGCACGGCACGCACCGCCTGGATCGCCGACTGCCAACGAAAATTCTCATGCACCATCAGCGGTACGCCGGCTTCCACGCAGGCCCTCACCATCGCCTTGGCGTCGGCAAGCGTCGGCGCGAACGGCTTTTGGCAAATCACCGGCACACGGTGCAGCGCCGCCATCTCGACCAGCGGACGATGGCTGGGAACGGTGGTGGCGATATCGACGAAGTCGAGGCTTTCGCTTGCAAACATCTCTGCCGCGTCGGTGTAGCGCTTCGCAATACCGAACTGGTCGCCGATGATGCGCAGCCGCTCCGGGTCGCGGTCGCAAATGGCGACCATCGCGGCGCCTTCAATGTCGCGCCAGGCATGCATCTGGTTGATGGCAAAGAAGCCGCAGCCGATGAGCCCTCCCCGCAACTCCGCCATGCTCAGCCTGCCTTTGCCATCTGCATCAGCGTCACCCGGCTCTGCAGCCGGCGCTGCGCTTGGTCGACGACGACGGCGACGATGATGACAAGGCCCTTGATCACCATCTGCCAGAAGGAACTCACGCCCATCATCACCAACCCGTCCGAAAGAATGCCGATGACGAAGGCGCCGACAATGGTGCCGCCGATCGTGCCGCGCCCACCCGACATCGAGGTGCCGCCGAGCACTGCCGCCGCGATGGCGTTGAGCTCGAAACTTTCGCCCGTTGCCGGGTGCGAGGCCATCAGTTCCGACGAGATGATCAGGCCGACGATCGCCGCGCAGAAGCCGGAGAACATGTAGACGAACATTTTCACCATGTTGACACGAACGCCCGAAATTCGCGACGCCCGCTCATTGCCGCCGACGGCGAAGATGTGGCGGCCGAGCGGCGTGTATTTGGCGAGATAGGCCGCAGCCAGCGCGACGACGATCAGGATCCAGATCGCCACAGGCAGGCCAAGCAGCCGCCCGGCGCCGAGGAAACCAAACCCGGTGGTGCCGAGCTCCGGCTTGCCGACCAGGTTGGGGAAGGTGCGGCCGTCCGACGACAGCAACGCCAGGCCGCGCGCGACATAGAGCACGCCGAGCGTGGCGATGAACGGCGCGACGTTCAGCCTGGTGATCAGCAGTCCGTTGACGGCGCCGATCAATATGCCGACCGCCAGCGTGATCAGCGCGATCTCGACGACGTTGAAATAGACGGTGTAGCCGAATTGCAGGTCGATGCCGTTCAGCACGAGGTAGCCGGCGACCATGCCACACAGGCCGACGATCGAGCCGACCGACAGGTCGATGCCGCCGGTGATGATGACGAAGGTCATGCCCATGGCGAGGAAGGCGTTCAGCGCCACATGTTTCGACATCAGGATCAGGTTGGCGGTCGACAGGAAATTCGGCGCCGCGATCGAAAAGAAGATCAAGACGGCGATCAGCGCGATGAACGTCCTCGCCTTCATCAGCGTCAGCAGCAGCGAGCCGCTCGAGACGGAGGAGACAGCCGCCTTGGCCGGGATGTCAGTCATGGGCGCTTTTCTCCGTGTGCGGGGTCGGTCCGTGGCCAAGTGCCGAGGCGGCGACAAGGGCTGCCTCCGTCGCCTCGGAGCGATCGAACATGCCCGTCAGTTTTCCATTGCTCATCACCGCGATGCGGTCGGACAGCGCCATCACCTCATCGAGATCCGAGGTGGCGAACAGAATGCCCAACCCGTCGCGCGACAGTTTGCGCATGGTGCGGAAGACGTCGGCCTTGGCGCCGACATCGATGCCGCGGCTGGGCTCATCCATCAGCAGCACCTTCGGCCCGGTGAGCAGCGCCTTGCCGATCACCACCTTTTGCTGGTTGCCGCCCGACAGCGACGACACCTCCTGCGCCGGGTGGGCGACCTTGATCGCCAGTTCCCGCACCATCTGCATCACCGCCTGCTTCTCGTGGCCGCCGCGGATGTGGAACAGGCGGACAAAGCGCGACAGGCTGGCCAGCGTCAGATTGCTGGCGACGGAGAGGATCGACACCAGCCCTTCGCGTTGGCGGTCTTCGGGGATCAGCGCCAGCCCGCGCCGGATACGCCGCGTCGTGTCGCGCTCCTTGACCTTTTTGCCGGCGATGAAGATCGCGCCGGTAGCCTGGCCATGGCGGCCCATGATGCAGTCGAACAGCTCGCTCCGCCCGGCGCCCATCAGGCCGTATATGCCGAGGATCTCGCCGGCGCGCAGCGACAGCGAGACGTGATCGACCGCCAGCCCGCCGGTGGCGCGCGGCAGGCAGATGTCCTCGGCGCGGAATATTTCTTCGCCGGGAACATGGCCGTCGGCCTTGGCGAAATCCTTGGCGTCGGAGCCGATCATCTGCCGCACGATCCACCGCGTGTCGACGTTTTTCATCTCTTCCTGGCCGGTGATGTGTCCATCGCGCAGCACCGTGATGTAGTCGCCAATGCGGATCAGCTCTTCCAGCCGGTGCGAGATGTAGACGATCGCCACGCCGCGCGCCTTGAGGTCGGCGATCACCTTGAACAGGATCTCGACTTCGGCCGCACTGAGCGCCGAGGTCGGCTCGTCCATGATCAGGATGCGCGCATCGAGCGAAACCGCCTTGGCGATCTCGACCAGCTGCTGCTGGCCGATGCGCAGATCCTCGACCAGCATGTCGGGCCTTATCCCGGCCTGCAGGCGTTCGAGAAATTGCGCCGCGCGACGCTCCTGCTCCTTGCGGTCGATCTTGCGGAACCGGTTGGTGATCTCGCGCGTGGCGAAGATGTTCTCGGCGACGGTCATATTGCCAAACAGGTTCAGCTCCTGGAACACCATGCCGATGCCGCGGTTCACCGCGTCGCCCGATGACGAGAAGGAGACCTCCTCCCCTTCCAGGAGGATCCGGCCGAGCGTCGGCTGTTCGACGCCGGCGATGATCTTCATCAGCGTCGATTTGCCGGCGCCGTTTTCGCCGACCAGCACATTGACGGCGCCCTTGCGCACCTCGAAATTCGCGCGCTTGACCGCGACGGTGCCGGAATAGACCTTGGAGACGTCCTCCAGCTTCAAGACGACATCGTGAGCAACCGCAGCGCTCATGGCTTCCGCCCGATTTCTGCCTCCGCCGGCGTCACCAGCGGCAGGTCCTGGCCGCTCTCGAGCGTATAGGCGCCGAGAACCTTGGCGGTCCGGCCTTCCAGCGCGTCACGCGGCAGTTTGGCAAACAGGGCCTTGACGGCATAGGCGTTGAACGCCTTGCCGAACTGGGCAAAGTCGATCTGATTGGTAAAATCGTTGAACTGGATGAAATCGAGGCTGTCGCGCAGCGCGGTTCCCCGCATCGCCGGTCCGATTTGCACCCGCGCATCGGCCTTGCCGTCGCCGTCGACATCGACATCCATGGTCGCTGCCCGCGACTGCGTGTTGGCGGCGATGATCTTGCCCTCGACGCGAACCGCGAAGGTCCAGGGCGAATTCGCCTGCTTCTTCGGATTGCCATATTTGGCGCCGGCGGAAGCAGGATCGGTTTTTGCCAGAGCGTGGACTTCGGCAAACGGCCCGGCTTTCTGCTGGAGGTAAGGCACGACCTTCGCCGCCCATATCTCCTCGACCATCTTGTCCGGGTTGAAGACGGCGGCATTGCCGCTGTCCCCCGAAGGGGTCGGGAGGATCTTGCAGGCGGTCAGGCTGATGCCGACTGCAACGACAAGGATCGGCCAGTTCGGCTTGTTGTTCAGCATGATGGTTTGTTGTTCAGCATGGTGGTCGGCACCCACGGAAAATGGCGGCGAGGGACGACCCTTGGGTCGCCCCTCGCTGTTCATGTCACGCCGGCTCAGTTGGTCAGCGCAAACGTTTCCAGCTTGGCAGCATTGTCACCATTGACCAGAACGCAGTCCATCAGCTGCTTTTCCTTGGCCGGCGACTTCTTGTTCTTGATGAAGTCGTTGGCCTGCTCGACCGCCATCTGCGCCTGCGCATAGGCCGGCTGCAGGACGGTTGCCTTGATGCCGCCCGCGGTGATGGAGTCGCGCACGTCGTTCGATCCGTCGAAGCCGACGACGATGACGTCCTTGCGGTTTGCCGCGACCAGCGCCGCATAGGCGCCCATCGCCATCGTGTCATTGCCGGAGATGACGCCCTTGATGTCAGGGTTGGCCTGCAGGATCGATTCCATCTTGGCGTAAGCCTCGGTCTGGCTCCAGTTGGCCGATTGCTGGGCGACCATCTTCAGGTCCGGATAGTCGTCGATGACGTCATGATAGCCCTTCGAGCGGATGCCGGCATTTGTGTCGGATTCCTTGCCGACCAGCTCGACGAAATTGCCCTTCTCGCCCATCAGCTTGACGAACTCCTGCGCGCCGAGCTGGGCGCCCTGGTAGTTGTTGGAGACGATCTGAGCCACGGCGACGCCGGTGGCGTTGATCTCGCGATCAATCAGGAACGACGGCACGCCCGCGTCCTTGGCCTTCTGCACGGCAGCGACAGTGGCGTCGGCGCCGGCATTGTCGAGGATGATCGCCTTGGCGCCGCGACCGATCGCCGTATCGATCAATTCGGATTGCTTGTTGGCGTCGTCGTCATGGACGAGCACAAGCGCTTCGTAGCCGAGTTCCTTGGCCTTGGCTTCGGCGCCGACGGCTTCCGCCTTGAAGAACGGATTGTCGTGCGAGGGCGTGATGATGGCAATCAGGTCGGCCGCATAGGCGGGTACCGCCGTGCCAAGCGCCAGCATGCCGGCGAACGCCGCAAGTGTCATTCTGCGTGTGAGTTTCATGATGTCCTCCCGTTTGAAAAATTGCCTTGATAAATCAAGGCCTCTGCATTCGAATTCATCGCGCAACGCGGGCCGCCGATCGGTTCAGGCTGAATGCCGTTGCCGGCTTCCCAAACGGTCGTTGCTCCCCCGCCCCTCCACCCGTCCAGGCTCGAACTCCCTGCGAAACCTTGTGGATCCGAGTCAAGAACAGCTAAGCCAACTGGTATGATGAGTCAATCACTAATTGAGGTGACATGTGCCGCTGAGCAAAAAACATCTGGCTGTCATAGCGGGTGTGTCGAGCGATCGAGGCACTCCGGCCAGCGCCCGACTCGGCCAATCTCAGGTAATGCGCCGAATGCTCGCGGCGATCTCTTCCGGCTCGAACACCCGCTTCCAGTCGTCGCGCATCAGCACCGGCTTGCCGAACTCGATCGCCTTGTTGCAAGCGTCGGAAAACACACCCTTGGTCTCGCCGAAAATGACGGCGCCGAGCACGTTGATGTGGCCGAGCAGGAAGTCGAGCGCCGCCTGTTGGTCGACGCCACGCGCGACGACCTCGTCGACGGCTTCCTTCATGACGACAAGCAGTGACGCGCACACCGTCTCCGATAGACCGGGCTCCAGCAGCGCCATCTGTTCGACAGTGACACGGTGCGAGCGCATGACCGGCGCCCAGATGATTTTCGCGACCGCCTCGCCCTTGGCGTAATCCGCTTCCGGTCCCTGCATCAGCGCGCTGACCATATGCTGCTTGGCCTTGACGCCGCCAAAATAGTCCTTCTTGGCCGCCATGTCGGTCTCGTCGTTGAAGATCGGCGGATGACAGGGATGGGTGACGAAATAGGTCAGGTCCGGCCGGTTGGGCAGATGGCCGGCGAAGGGTGCGGCCGCATCGAGCACTATCACCATTGTGCCTGGCGCCAGTTTGCTCTCGATATCAGCCGCCACCTTGCCGATATGCGTGTCGGGAACGGCCAGGATGACAATATCCGCCCCGTCGAGCGCCGCATCGGCACTGACCGCGTCGAAGCCCAGTCCGGTCTTCAGCCGCTCGCGGCCGGCCTCGCTGACCTCGACATGGCATACCGTGTAGGGCGATCCGCGAAAATTGGTCGACAGGCGGTAACCCATTTTGCCGCCGGCACCGAACAGCGCAATCGTCGTCATCTATCCCTACTCCCGCATTAAACGACGGCCGCGCCGATCGTCATGTTATTAACTGGTATAATCACCTTACCACGAATTGAGGAGTTGAACAGGGCTTTGATGAGGCCATGCGGTCGTCTGTTTGGCATTCCGCTCGCACGTGGCGGGCCTATAGCTGCCTGGGTCCCTGGTCTTCCCAGCCCGAAAACTATCCCTGCGCCGCGAGTTCTCGTAGCGCCTTCAGGATCCAGTCACGCGCCGGCGTCCTTCTTCAACCAGGTGAAACCGGTAGCGATCGCGTATGAACTCGTTGAAAAATTGCCCTTTCGAGAAGGCGGCGCGGAACGCCGCATAGGTCTCGGGCTCGACCTCTTCATAGTCGTAGCGGGCTCCGCTCGGGACGAACCAGACCGAGAGGATTTTCGTCGACGGGTCGTAGTGGGTGTTGCGAATGGCAGTGGACGGCATGTCGAAAATCCTGCTTCGTCCCCAAATCTTTCGCCCCAAATCCTGCTTCGAACATGCGTAATGCCGCAACGATGCGGAGGTTCCGTCAGGGAGGCGCACCACAACGCCGAAAATCTTGCCCGGGCCGCGAGGCTTCCTATCTCTCCGTCAGATGTCACAGACGAAATCCAGTACAACAGCGTATGCCAGCCAGGGCGATCTCTTCGGCGCGGCCGACACGCTGCCGGAAGGATTTTCTTACCGGCCTAGCCTGATCACAACGGACGAAGAGGCGGAACTGGTCCGTCACCTCAATGAACTGTCCTTCAAGCCGTTCGATTTCCATGGCCATATTGCCAACCGGCTGGTCGCCGGCTTCGGCTGGCGCTACGACTACGACCGGCGACAGGTCGTCGAAGCGCCGCCCATCCCGAAATTCCTGCTGCCGCTTCGCGACAAGGTCGCGGATTTTGCCGGCAGGCAGGCCACGGAATTCGCGCAAGTGCTCATCAACGAGTATCGGCCGGGCGCGGGCATAGGTTGGCATCGCGACAAGCCGCATTTCGATCTCGTCGCCGGCGTCTCGCTGCTGGCGCCCTGCAGCTTTCGGCTGCGCCGCAAAAAAGGCTCGAAATGGGATCGCGAGACGATCGAGGTCGAACCGAGGTCCCTCTATCTCATGGACGGTCCGGCGCGCCACGAGTGGGAGCACAGCATTCCGCCGGTCGCCGGGCACCGCTATTCGATCACGCTGCGCACTCTGAAATAGACGATACTCCAAGCCACGCAGCAGCCGCTCTGGAAGGCAGCACGCAGTTGTGCTTCGATTGCATATGAGCGTTGATCGCAGCAAAATCCCGGCCATCCGCGTGGCGCTCTTTCTGTGGGCATGCCTGTCCTGCGTTCTGGCTCTGCAGTGGCTCGTCGACCTCGGCATGGTCGGCTTTCCCGACGGATACATAACGCCCTATGCCCGAGCAACGAGCACGCTGTTGCATGTCCTTGTCTGGGCATGCCTGGCTCAAAGTCTCTACTTCGCTTGCCGAGCCTTGCTTGGCAAACGCTTCGAGCCTGCTCCTCTCTTCCTGCAAATCCTGATCGCCGCCGCACTGACTGTCGTGCCGGCATTCATCGTAAAACACTGTCCGCGGTCTCAGGTATGCAGCAACATCTATGAAGCGCTCACGAATACGATGATGGACGACGGCACCGGCGGATGACGTTGTGTCTCCAGTAGCTGACGAGAGTTAGAACTTTGGCGTCGCGCCGCGCGGTGGCGGTAAAACCTGGAGGAACCATGCGAAAGATCCTGGCATCGATGCTGCTGTTCGCGGCAGCGCTATCTGCAAACCCCGCTCGGGCGCTGGACAGTACCATCCCGCCGGTTGTCGTCACACCGCTTGCCGATCGCAGCCAGACGGCGTCCGGTCAGCCGATCGTGCTGCCGCAGAAAAATGTCCAGGTCCTGGTTTCAACCTATGACATTGCGGTCGGCGCCACTCTGCCGGTGCACAAGCACCCGTTTGCCCGCTACGCCTATGTCGAGGCCGGGACACTCAAAGTGACGAATGTCGAGACCGGCAACAGCAACACCTACAAGACGGGCGATTTCATCATCGAGATGATCGGCCAATGGCACCAGGCCACCAACATCGGCGACGCCCCGGTCAAGCTGCTGGTCATCGACCAGGTCGAACAAGGCGCCAAGAACACGGTGCTGCAGAAACAATAGATCTCTCGCTACGGACCTAGGCAGGGTTGCCGGGCTGGCCCAAGCAGCGACTGGCTGTTCCGGCTTCCCCACCAACCGAGCCGATGCTAGGGCTGGCCGTCATGCAATCATGAAGGATCGCCCCTTGGCAGGAAATGCTCGCCCCCTGATCGAAATCTGCGTCGAAGGCATCGATGGACTGCTGGCCGCGCAGGCCGCCGGCGCCGACCGGGTCGAGCTCTGCGCCAGCCTGGTCGAAGGCGGCATCACGCCCAGCCTCGGCACGGTGCGCGCCGCACTCGAGAGCGCGACCATTCCCTTCCATGTCATCGTGCGGCCGCGCGGCGGCGATTTCCTCTACAGCGAGGCCGAATACAGCTCGATGCTCGCCGATGTCGCAGCGCTTCGTGACCTCGGCGTCGCCGGTGTCGTCGTCGGTTGCCTCAATGCCGACGGCACCATCGATGAAACCCGCATGGGCGCGCTGGTCGATGCCGCCGGTCCGCTCGCCGTCACCTGCCACCGCGCCTTCGACATGACGCGCGACCCGGCCGAGGCGCTGGAAGCGCTGATCCGCTGCAAGGTCGGCCGCGTGCTGACCAGCGGCCAGAGGGACACCGCGGTGGAAGGCGCCGGCCTGTTGGCGGATCTCGTCCGCCAGGCCGACGGCCGCATCATCATCCTCGGCTGCGGCGCGCTGGACCCCGAAAACATCGCCGGGGTGCTGGCATCAACCGGGCTGACGGAACTGCATTTCGCCGCGCTCAAGGACGTACCGAGCGCCATGGCCTACCGCAACCCGCAAGTCGGCATGGGCGGCGGCGATCTGGACCGCGAATACCGCACCACAGTCACCGATGGGGCGCTGGTTGCAGCGACGATTGCGGCGGCCAGAGCATGATGAGCGAAGCCGTGACTGGGCCGTCGCCGATCAGCCGTGTCTCGCCTCAGGACGAAGCGGCCATCCTCGCACTCAACAATGAGCACGCCGCCGAACTGTCATGGCTCGACCCCGAACGGCTGTCTTTCCTGCTTGGCGAAGCGTTTTACGTCAGGCGCATCGGCACGCTCGAAGCCTTCATCATGACCTTCGACCAGAATGCGGCCTACGACAGCCCGAATTTCCTCTGGTTCCGCGAGCGCTATCCACGCTTCGTCTATGTCGACCGCGTCGTCGTCGCGGCGCAAGCGCGCGGCCGCGGCCATGCCCGCCGGCTCTACGAGGATCTGTTCGGGGAAGTCGCACGCGCGGGCCACAGCATCGTCACCTGCGAGGTCAATGTCGAACCGCCCAATCCGGCTTCGGACGCCTTCCATGCGGCGCTTGGCTTTGCCGAGGTCGGTGACGCGGTGATCCATGGCGGCAAGAAGGCGGTGCGCTACTACCTCAAGGAGATCGCCGGCTGATGGGTCGCTGGCTGATGATCGGCAAGCAGATCGCCACGGCAGCATAAGATTAGGAGTCCGTAGCCCTCACCAATTCCGGTTCAGCCAGGCCCGCGCGGGCTTCTCGACCAGATAGTAGCTGCATAATGCACAGGCGAAGACAGCCGCCAGCATCGGGATCGGCGCACTGCCCTGCTCGGCGACGAATTTGTAGAAGGGCTGTTGCCAGAGATAGAGCGAGTACGACCATAGCCCGATCATCACCATCGGCCTGGATGAAAGCAGGCCGGTAAGATGCCAGTTGCTGGTGTCCAGCGTATTGACGGCAAGCGCCAGCAACGGCACCGCCAGTAGGTAATGGATCGGCGTCGGCACCGGATCGAGGAACAGCAATATAGCCGCCGCCGCCGACACGAGGCTGACATAGGGGCTCTTCAGGAATGCCGGCAGCCGGTCATCGTGCTTGAGCAGGCAGATCGATGCCGACAGCAGGATCGAGGCGATATGCACATCGGTGCGCCAATAGCTGTGCTCGTAATCCATGCCGAGTGCCCAGTACGAAATGGCGCCATTGGCCATCGCCAGCAGCGACAGCGTCACCAGCAGCCGAACGACATTACCCCGCCCGGTCACCACCACGCTGATCAGCGCCAGGATGATGTAGGCATGCTCTTCCACGCATAGCGACCAGATGTGGTCGAGCGCGCCGGCGCGGGTGATGAGAATTCCGGCATAGTTGTAGGTGAATGTCAGCGCCGTCAGCGCCGCCTTCCATTTGAAGCCGATAAAGGTGCCGGAGAGCCCGATCATGGCTGATGTCACGAACACCAGCAGCGCGGGATAGATGCGCGAAAAGCGGCGCTTGAAGAATTTTTTCAGCGGAAAGCGTTCGATGAACAGTATCTCGCCCATCAGCCGGCCTGAGAGCACGAAGAAGAACTCGACGCCGAGCACGCCGAGATTGATCCCGGGAACGGGGAAGAAATGGCCGATCAGCACCAGTGCGATCGAAAGCCCGCGCCAGCCATCGAGATAGGCCAGTCTTGCTCTGGCTGCTTTGTCGGCTGTGGCCCGCGGCAGGGCAACAGACGCTGCGGAGATGTCGGCCATGCCCCGTCCTTCGCACTCAAGAACCGATGCAGCGCGCATCGCTGCGCCACGGATTCGCCTCGTATTCCCGCCCAGTTTATATTGCAGTGCGGGATAACTTTGTGCAAGTGCGAAGCTTTGAGATTGGCGCGTGTTGGCGCCAACGTTTGTGATCGCAAAAAAGAAAGGGGCCGCAATGGCCCCTTCCCGTCTCGAATTGGCACTGTTCAAGCGTTGGCGGCGTTCACCGCGCGCTTGGCCATCACGGCGATCAAATTGGCGCGGTATTCGGCCGAAGCGTGGAGGTCGGTCATCAAATTCTTCGCCGGCACTTTCACGCCGTCGAGCGCCGATGCGGCAAAATTCTTCGCCAGTGCTGCTTCGATCTCCTTCGAGCGGAACACACCGTCATCGCCGGCGCCGGTAACGGCAACGCTGACCCCGTCCTTGCCCTTTGCCACGAACACGCCGACGATCGCATAGCGCGAGGCCGGGTTGCGGAATTTTTCGTAAGCAGCCTTGGCCGGCGCGGTAAAACTCACCGAGGTGATGATCTCGCCTTCTTTCAGCGCCGTTTCGAACAGCCCGGTGAAGAATTTCGCGGCTGAAATCTCGCGCTTGTTGGTGACGATGGTGGCGCCCAGCGCCAAGAGCGCCGCCGGATAATCGGCGGCTGGGTCGTTGTTGGCGACCGAGCCGCCGATCGTGCCCTTGTGGCGCACCGCCGGATCGCCAATCAGCGACGCAAGGTGGGCAAGCGCCGGACAGGCCTTCCGCAGCTTCTCGTCATTGGCGACGTCGTAATGGGTTGTGGCGGCGCCGATGGTGACGGTCTTGCCCGACACCTTGACGCCTTGCAGCTCCTTGATCCGCGACAGGTCGATCAGGTCGGACGGTGCGGCGAGCCGCGTCTTCATCGCCGGGATCAGCGTCATGCCGCCTGACAAAAGCCTGGCGTCGCCGCTCTTCACCAGCTTGGCGGCGTCGGCGACCGAGGCGGCGCGGTGGTAGTTGACTGCGTACATGTGATCCTCCCCTGAAGTGGTTAGGCAGTAGTGAGTAGGGAATAGGGACGCTGTCATCTCCGGCGATGCCCATTCCCTACTCACTACTCCCTACTCACTCATTTCTTCGCCCGTATCGCCGCCCACACCGTCGACGGCGAGGCCGGCATGGCGATGTCCACAATCCCCAAAGCGTCGGTGATGGCGTTGATGACCGCTGGCGGCGAGCCGATGGCGCCGGCCTCGCCACAGCCCTTGATGCCGAGCGGATTGCTCGGACACGGCGTGTTCGAGGTCGACACCTTGAATGACGGCAGGTCGTCCGCGCGCGGCATGGTGTAGTCCATGTAGCTCGCCGTCAGCAGCTGCCCGCTATCGTCATAGTGCGCGCCTTCCAGCAGCGCCTGGCCGATGCCCTGGGCGATGCCGCCATGCACCTGACCCTCGACGATCATCGGGTTGATGATGTTGCCGAAATCGTCCGCCGCGACGAACTGGACGATCTCGGTCGTGCCGGTTTCCGGATCGATCTCGACCTCGCAGATGTAGCAGCCCGCCGGGAAAGTGAAGTTCGCCGGATCGTAGAAGGCTGTTTCCTTCAGTCCCGGCTCCATGCCTGCCGGCAGATTGTGAGCGGTGTAGGCGGCAAGCGCCACCTGGAACCAGGGCAGGCTCTTGTCGGTGCCGGCAACCTTGACCTCGCCATTCTCGATGACGATGTCGCCCTCGTCGGCCTCGAGCAGATGGGCGGCGATTTTCTTGGCCTTGGCCTCGACCTTGTCGAGCGCCTTGGCAATTGCCGACATCCCGACCGCGCCCGAGCGCGAGCCGTAGGTGCCCATACCCATCTGCACCTTGTCGGTATCTCCATGGACGATCGAGACCGAGTCCAGTGGCACGCCAAAACGCTGGTTGACGAGTTGCGCGAAGGTCGTCTCATGGCCCTGGCCGTGGCTGTGCGAGCCGGTCAGCACCTCGATCGTGCCGACGGCATTGACCCGCACTTCGGCGGATTCCCACAGACCGACGCCGGCGCCGAGCGAACCGACCGCCGCCGACGGCGCGATGCCGCAGGCCTCGATATAGCAGCTCATGCCGATGCCGCGCAGTCTGCCCTGGCTGCCGGCCGCCGCTTTGCGCTTGGCAAAGCCGGCATAGTCGGACGCCTGTGTCGCCGCATCGAGTGAAGCTCCATAGTCGCCGGCGTCATAGTTCATGATGACCGGCGTCTGATGCGGAAACTCGGTGATGAAATTGGCGCGCCGCAACTCCGCCGGCGAGACCCCAAGTTCACGCGCGGCCGTCTCCATTGTCCGTTCGAGCAGATACGTGGCTTCCGGCCGCCCTGCCCCGCGATAGGCGTCGACGGGTGCCGTGTTGGTGTAGACGGTGCGCACATTGGCGTGGATCGTCGGGATGTTGTACTGGCCCGACAGCAGCGTCGCGTAGAGATAGGTCGGCACGCAAGACGAGAACAGCGACATGTAGGCGCCGAGATTGGCGATGGTGTCTACCTTGAAGCCGGTGATCTTGTTGTTCTTGTCGAACGCCATTTCGACCGTCGAGACATGGTCACGGCCATGCGCGTCGGTGAGAAAGCTTTCGGTACGGTCGGCGACCCATTTGACCGGGACGCCGGTCTTCTTCGACGCCCAAAGGCAGACGATCTCTTCGGGATAGATGTAGATCTTCGAGCCGAAGCCGCCGCCGACATCGGGCGCAATGACGCGCAGTTTGTTTTCCGGTGCGACATTGTAGAAGGCGCTCATCACCAGCCGCGCGACATGCGGGTTCTGCGACGTCGTCCAGCAGGTAAAATGGTCCTCGGCCTTGTCGTAATGGCCAAGGGCCGCGCGCGGCTCCATGGCGTTGGGAACCAGCCGGTTGTTGACGATCTTCATGCGGGTGACATGGGCCGCCGCCTGGATCGCCGCATCGGTCGCCTTGGCATCGCCGATCTCCCAGTCGAAGATAAGATTGTCCTCGGCTTCGGCATGGACCTGCGGCGCACCTTTTTGCAGCGCCTTGGTGGCATCGACCACCGCCTTCAATTCCTTGTAGGTGATCTCGACCGCTTCGGCCGCGTCGCGGGCCTGGCCCTTGGTTTCCGCCACCACGATGACGACCGCGTCGCCGACATAGCGCACCTTGTCGACGGCCAGCGGCGACCACGCGCCCATCTTCATCGGCGAGCCGTCCTTGGAATGGATCATCCAGCCGCAGATCAGGTTGCCGATGCCGTCGGCCTTGAGCTCCTTGCCGGTCAAGACGCCGATGACGCCGGGCATCGCCTGCGCTCGTCTGACGTCGATCTTCTTGATCTGAGCATGCGCGTGCGGGCTGCGCACGAAAGCGGCATGCTTCATGCCGGGAACCACCATGTCGTCGACATAGCGGCCGGCGCCGGTGATGAACCGTTTGTCTTCCTTGCGCACGACCCGAGCGCCGATGCCTTCAATGCCCATAGGAATTCCTCCGGAATAGCGAATAGTGAGTAGCGAATAGTGAACAGTGAGTAGGGAATTGTGCTCGGAGCGGTTCGGCTAAACCGACTACTCGCTATTCACTATTCACTACTCGCTTCTTTCTACGCCGCTTGTTTCACCCTGCCCTTCGGCGCCTTCGCCATCGTTTGCGATGCGGCAAGGATCGCCTTGACGATATTGTGGTAGCCGGTGCAGCGGCAGATGTTGCCTTCGAGCTCGGCGCGCACCGTCGCCTCGTCAAGGCCTTCGGGATGGCGCGCGATCATGTCGGTCGCGGTCATGATCATGCCCGGCGTGCAGAAGCCGCATTGTAGCCCATGATGTTCCTTGAACGCGGCCTGCATCGGATGCAGGTCGCCGCCATTGGCAAGCCCTTCGATCGTCACCACGGTCGACCCGGAGGCCTGCACAGCCAGCATCGAACAGGACTTCACTGCCCTGCCGTCGACATGCACGACGCAGGCGCCGCATTGAGAGGTGTCACAACCGACATGCGTTCCGGTGAGACCAAGATTTTCGCGCAGGAAATGAACCAGAAGCGTTCGGTCCTCGGCAGCGCCGCTGATCCGTTTTCCGTTCACGACAAACGAAACGTCCGACATGCATCCTCCCTGGGTATGACCTTGGTAGTCATGCTGCCGATGCGGCTTTGGCGCTCGGCCATGCCCTATTGGTACACTGCACAAAGCGCAAAAAACACACGGCGCTCATTGTACTTTCGGTCATGGACAAAACGAAAATCATGGGCCTGTCCGCCCCATTGCCAAAGAGCGAATAGGGGGCAACAATGCCCTCGACGCCAGCGCGCCGAGAGACATAAAACGGGCGCGCGCAGGAAGCGTCGGAGGATATCGGGAGGAAGCCTCTGGCCAGTTCACGGACGAGCTATGCATCCGGTCTGTCGGCGCTCACCACCGACGAGCCCGACGCCGATGCATTCGCCCGAGCGGTCGCCGCCGAGGCCGCAGCCATCGATGCCGGCTTTGCCCTGCTGTTCTTTTCCCAGAGCCTGCTTGATGCGAGCGTCCTTTCGCAAGCGCTGAAGACCCAAGCGCCGACGCTGGCCTACGCCGCCTGCTCGACCGCCGGCGAGATCACCCCGCAAGGCCTGGAGGAAGGTCATGTGCTCGCCATGCTCTTTCCCTCCGCGTCGTTTTCGGCGGTCAGCACCATGGTCGACAATCTCTCCTCGTCGGGCATGGACAGGATCACTGATGAAGTCGAGGCCTTGCGGCGGTTGCTGCGCGGACGCACCGGCAGTTGCCATGCCAAAAGCACCTTCGCGCTCTGCTTCATCGACGGCCTGTCCTTTGCAGAGGAAGCGGTGACCTCGGCCATCCATTGGGGGCTGGACGACATCCCGCTGATCGGCGGTTCGGCGGGCGACGATTTGAAATTCGAAACCACCAGGCTGATTTCGAACGGCAAGGTAGCGTCCGACAGCGCCATCATTGTGCTGATCGCCACCGAGATTCCGTTCCATGTCTTCAAGACCGACAATTTCATCCCCACCGACGAGAAGCTGGTGGTGACGGCATCCGATCCGGACCACCGCACCGTGCGCGAATTCAACGCCACCAATGCGGCTGAGGAGTATGCAGCCTCCGTCGGCATCGTTGCGCAGAACCTGACGCCGATGAGCTTCGCTTCGCACCCGGTGGTGGTGAAAGTGGGTGGCGAATTTTACTGCCGCTCGATCCAGAAGATGCATCCCGACGGCTCGCTGTCATTCTTCTGCGCCATAGACGACGGCGTCGTGCTGTCCATCGCCCAGCCCAAGGACATGGTGGAATCCACGCGCGCCGCACTGCGCGACGTCGAGCAACGGCTCGGCGGCATCGACATGATCCTCGGCTTCGATTGCGTGCTGCGCCGGCTCGATGCGCGCAACCGCCAGGTGTTCCGCGACATTTCGGAGCTCTACCGGGTCAACAATGTCATCGGCTTCGGCACCTATGGCGAACAGTACCGCTCGATGCATCTGAACCAAACCTTCACCGGCATCGCCTTCGGCGAACGCCAGGCGGCGGAATAGCCCATGCCGCTCAGGGACATCGACGACGTCGACAGGCTGAAGAAGATCAACGCCGCTCTGGTCAGCCGCGTCGAGCGCTCGATGGACCAGCAAGGCAATGCCTTCTCGCTGTTCCAGACCGCGATTTCACTTGAAAACCGCGTGCGTATGCGCACCGAGGAACTGCACTCGACCTTGCGCCGGCTGGAACAGTCGAACATCGACCTCAGCGCCGCCAAGGAAAACGCCGAGCTGGCAAACCTGTCCAAGACCAGGTTCCTGGCCGCCGCCAGCCATGACGTGCTGCAGCCGCTGAACGCCGCCCACCTCTCCGTCTCGGCGCTGGCCGAAGTGCAGACCAGCGACGAGGGCAAGAAGCTGGTCCGCCAGGTCGAGCGCTCGCTGGAGACCATGGAAGACCTGTTGCGCACGCTGCTCGACATTTCCAAGCTCGATGCCGGCGTGGTCCAGCCCGACATCGGCGATGTCAATCTGGAGACGCTGTTTTCCTCGCTGCGGTCGGATTTCCTGCCCGTGGCCGAGATGAAGGGGCTGGCGCTGAAGTTCCGCCCGGTCAGCGCCGTGGTGCGTTCGGACCGCACGCTCTTGCGCCGCATCCTGCAGAATATCCTGTCCAACGCTCTGCGCTACACCCGCTTCGGCGGCGTGCTGGTCGGCACCAGGCATCGCGGCGACACCATCCGCATCGATGTCGCCGACACCGGCTGCGGCATTCCCGAGGATCAGCGCGAGGCGGTTTTCGAGGAGTTCCATCGCGGCTCCGCCATTCCAGCCGATACCGGGATCTCCGGCGGCGGGCTGGGCCTGGGCCTTGCCATCGTGCGGCGCATGGCCGCCGCGCTCGGTCATCCCGTGACGTTCTCCTCGAGGGTTGGGCGCGGCACCATCTTCCACATCGACGTGCCGGTCGGCATCGGCGCCAGCGCCGACGCCATCGCCAGCCTTGCCGAGATGGAGCGGCCGCGCGGCTACG
Source organism: Mesorhizobium sp. M0001 (assembly GCF_040324255.1). NCBI lineage: Bacteria > Pseudomonadati > Pseudomonadota > Alphaproteobacteria > Hyphomicrobiales > Phyllobacteriaceae > Mesorhizobium > Mesorhizobium sp. M0001. The sequence goes on along the minus strand of NZ_JAMYVS010000001.1, from coordinate 711,535 downwards.
GCCTGTTCGGCACCAAGGTCCTGCTGGTCGAAAATGACGCCGACGTGTTGCAGGCGATGACCTTCCTGCTCGAGCGCTGGCAGTGCCTGGTGCGCGCCGCGACTTCGACCGAGGCTGCGATCAGCCTGCTTGGCGACACCGACTGGGTGCCCGACATCGTCATTGCCGACCAGCATCTCGACGACGGCGACCTCGGCACCGCCACCATCGCCGAAGTCCGCGATTATCTCGGCCGCGCCGTGCCGGCGCTGATCGTCACCGCCGACGGATCGGAGGCCGTCGCCAAGGCAGCCCGCGCCGCAGGCATAGAGCTGATGCGGAAGCCGCTAAAGCCGGCGCAGCTAAGGGCGCTGCTGGCGCATCTGCTGGCTTGAGCCCCATACCCTCCCCTCGATGGGGAGGGTCGGCGCGCAGCGCCGGGGCGGGGTGCAGCGCCAAGCTCCCCCACCCCGCTCCGCTTCGCGGATCGACCCTCCCCACAAGGGGGAGGGTAAAGATCAAAACCCGGCCTGATCGCGAAACAGCTCCGCATTGTCCAGCTTCGACACCTCAATCACCGCTTGCGTGCGGCTGTAGACGTTGAGCTTGCGCAGGATCTCCGAGACATGCGCCTTGACCGTGGTCTCGCCGACCTGCAGCTCGTAGGCGATCTGCTTGTTCAGCAGGCCCTGGCGCAGCATCTGCAGCACGCGCAGCTGCTGCGGCGTCAGTTTGGCCAGCCGCTGCACCATATCGGCGCGGTCGGCGCTGTCGGCGTCGGGCGGCTGTCCCTCATAGGTCTCCGGCACATAGATCGCGCCCTCCATCACCGAGCGGATTGCGGCCGCAAGATCGCTCTTGCGCGCCGATTTCGGGATGAAGCCGGCAGCGCCATAGGACAACGCCTCGGAGATGATCTTCGGCTCCTCATAGCCCGAGACGACGACCACCGGCAGCCGCGGATGGCGGGTCCTGAGTTGCAGCAGTCCATCGAAGCCATGGACATCAGGCATGTTGAGATCGAGCAGCGCCAGATCGAACGGTTTTATCCCACCCAGGAGATCGAGCGCCTCGGCGATCGAGCGCGCCTCCACGGTGTCGACTTCCGGATAGGCCATCTGCACGGCGCTGTGCAGCGCCTCGCGAAACAGCGGATGGTCGTCGATGATCAGAAACCGGGCGCGATCGTTGATTGCGGTCATGGTGTTCGTTTCAGTTCTCCGTGGGCACGATACTCCCGCTGGTATGGCCAGCTTATTGGCAAATAGTCTATCGCCATCTTGGTCCACGGAGCGCAGCCGACGCTTTTGCCAGCGCTGATGCCTTGCCCGGCGGTCCAAATCGGTCAAATGTGCCCTCAGTTGAAGCAGAGACCCGCGCATGACAGACTTCGTCCTTCCCCTGCCCGCAACCCCGTCGGTGGCCGTCGCCGGCTCTGCCGAGCGTTTTCCGGTGCGCCGCATCTTCTGCGTCGGCCGCAACTACGCCGCGCATGCCCGCGAACTCGGCAATGACGAGCGCGACCCGCCCTTCTTCTTCACCAAGCCGGCCGATGCGGTGGTCGATTCCGGCACCACGGTCCCCTACCCGCCTTTGACCAAAAACCTGCACCATGAGATCGAGCTGGTCGCTGCGATCGGCAAGGCCGGCTTCCGCATTCCTCGCGCGCAGGCGCTCGACCATGTCTGGGGCTACGGCGTCGGTATCGACCTCACCCGCCGCGACCTGCAGGACGAGGCCAAGAAAGCAGCCCGGCCGTGGGACTGGTCGAAGGCCTTCGACCGCTCGGCGCCCTGCGGCCCGTTGGTATCAGCCGCCAAATCCGGCCACCTGCAAAAGGGCCGCATCTGGCTCGCCGTCGACGGCGCGGTGAAGCAGGATGGGGACCTCGCCGAACTGATCTGGCCGATTGCCGATATCGTTTCGATCTGCAGCAGTGCGGTTGCACTACAACCGGGCGACCTGATCTTCACCGGCACGCCGGCCGGCGTCGGCGCGGTAGCGCCGGGTCAGACGATGACCGGCGGTGTCGACGGCATCGGCACCATCGAGATCACCATCGGCCAAGATTCGATGGGCAAGCCGTGATCCGATGAGCGATCTGGTCCTCCATAACTACTACCGCTCCTCCACCTCCTATCGCGCACGCATTGCGCTCGAGATGAAGGGCCTGACCTACGATTACGTGCCGCATCATCTGCGTCATGGCGACCATCTGGAGCCGGCTTACCTAGCGGTCAATCCGCAGGGGCTGGTGCCGGCGCTGATCCTGGGCGACGGCACGCTTTTGACGCAGTCGCTGGCGATCATCGAATATCTCGACGAGACCCATCCCGAACCGCCGCTGTTGCCGAAGGACGCGCTCGGCCGGGCGCGCGTGCGAATGCTGGCGCAGATGATCGCCTGCGACATCCACCCGGTGAACAATCTGCGCGTGCTGACCTCGCTGCGCACTTTGTTCGGCGCCGGCGACCAGGATGTCATCCACTGGTTTCGCCACTGGGTGAACGAAGGGTTCCAGCCGCTTGAAAAGATTCTGGCTTCATCGGATGAGACCGGCACATTTTGCCATGGCGACGCACCGGGCCTCGCCGACATCTGCCTGGTCGCCCAGATCGCCAGCAACGCCCGCTTCGGCGTCGACCTGACACCCTACCCCGAGATCTCGCGCATCCACGCCGCCTGCATGGCGCTGCCGGCCTTTCAGAAGGCAGCGCCGGAGAATCAGATAGATGCCGAATAGGCTCACAATGCCGGAGCAGAGCACGGAGAGTTGCCGATGAAAGCCGTCGTCTTCGAAAAATTCGGCGAAGCGCCGAGAATCCAGACCGTGCCGGATCCTAAACCGGCCGCCGACGGCGTCGTCATCAAGGTCGAGGCGACCGGGCTCTGCCGCAGCGACTGGCATGGCTGGATGGGCCATGACGATGGCATCACACTGCCGCATGTGCCGGGCCATGAACTGGCCGGCATCGTCGTCGCCGTCGGCAAGCAGGTCACCCGCTGGAAGGCCGGCGAGCGCGTCACCGTGCCGTTCTGCGTCGGCTGCGGCCGCTGCTTCGAATGCAATTCGGGCAATCATCAGGTCTGCGAACACCAGACGCAGCCGGGATTCACCGCCTGGGGATCGTTTGCCGAATATGTCGCTATCGAGCATGCCGACACCAATCTCGTACGCCTGCCCGAGGAGATGGAGTTCGCCACCGCCGCCAGCCTCGGCTGCCGCTTCGTCACCTCGTTTCGCGCCATTGTCGACCAGGGCCGGGTGACGCCGGGGGAATGGGTGGCGGTGCATGGCTGCGGCGGCGTCGGCCTGTCGGCGATCATGATCGCCAGTTCCATGGGCGCCAATGTCATCGCCATCGACCTCACCGACGAGAAACTGGACTTCGCCAGAAAGATCGGCGCCGTGGCGACCATCAACGCCTCGACCACGCCGAACGTGGTCAAGGCGATCAAGCAGATCACCAATGGCGGCGCGCATATGTCGATGGACGCGCTCGGCCACCCCACGACATCGTTCAACTCGATTGCCAATCTGCGCCGGCGCGGCCGCCATGTGCAGGTCGGCCTGATGCTGGGCGAACACGCCCGCCCGCAAGTGCCGATGGACAAGGTGATCGCCTTCGAGCTGGAAATCCTCGGCAGCCACGGCATGCAGGCCCACCGCTACCCCGCCATGATGGAGATGATCCGCACCGGCAAGCTCAAGCCCGAACTGCTGGTCGGCAAGAAGATCAGCCTTGATGAGGCGCCTGCGGCGCTGGTGGCAATGGGCGGGTTCGAGGGGATTGGCATTGGGGTGGTGACGAAGTTCTAGGGCGGAGTCGCCCTCCACCACCAAACTCCTAGCGCGCAAATTTCTTCGCCCCGAACACGCAAGCCACCACGCCGAGCGTCACGACCACCATCAGCGGGCTGACCTGCTCGTGCAGCAGCGACGCTGCCAGCGCCAGGCCGAAAAAGGGCTGCAGCAACTGCAACTGCCCGACGGCAGCGATGCCGCCTTGGGCCAGGCCGCGATACCAGAACACGAAGCCGATCAGCATGCTGAACAGCGAGACATAGGCGAGACCCATCCAGGCGTGAGAGCCGATGCCGGCGAAGGACGACGGCAGCGTCGCAAAGGTCAGAACCAGCATGATCGGCAGCGAGATCGCCAGCGCCCAGCAGATCACCTGCCAGCCGCCCAGCCTGCGCGACAATGCCGCCCCCTCGGCATAGCCCAGGCCGCAGACGATGATGGCGGCCAGCATCAGGCCGTCGCCGACAGGTGAGGCCGTCACGCCTTGCATCAGGGCAAAACCGGCGACCAGCGCGCTGCCGATGCAGGAAAACAGCCAGAAGGCCGGGCGCGGACGCTCGCCACCGCGCAGCACGCCGAAGATCGCGGTGGCCAGCGGCAGCAGGCCGACGAAGATGATGGAATGGGCGGAGGTGACGTGCTTCAGCGCCAGCGCGGTGAGCAAGGGAAAGCCGACAACCACGCCAAGGGCGACGATCACCAGCGACAGAAAATCGCCGCGCTCCGGGCGTTTCTGCCGAAACAGCATCAGCATGGCGAGACCGAGAAGTCCGGCAATCGCGGCGCGGGCCGAGGTCAGGAATATCGGATCGAAATCGGCCACGGCCACGCGCGTTGCCGGCAGCGAGCCTGAGAAGATCAGCACGCCGATGAACCCGTTCATCCAGCCGCTCGCGGTTTTGTCCATTCCAGGCTCCATTGCTTTCGCCCTCTATCGGGCAAGTGCCTATGGTGCAGCCAGAGACAATGCAGTACAATTCCGCAAAACTGTAATGGCTATCAGAGCAATACAGATGACCGAACTCATTTTGGAAACCGGCAATGCGCACCCTCCTGTCGCGACCACGCTTGTGGAAACTGTCATGGCGACCATCCGCCAGCGGATATCGGCGCGCAGCCTGACGCCAGGCGCGCGGCTACCTTCGATCCGCGCCTTTGCCAAGGCCATGCAGGTGTCCAAGTCGACCGTGGTCGAAGCCTATGAGCGGCTCGCTGCCGAAGGCGCGATACGCTCACGGCCGGGTTCGGGTTTTTATGCCGCCGGATCGCTGGCGCCACTGTCGCTGGCCGAGATAGGCCCGCGGCTCGACCGCGCTGTCGATCCGCTTTGGGTTTCGCGCCAGTCACTGGAAGCCGGCGACGAGATGCTGAAACCCGGCTGCGGCTGGATGCCGGCCTCATGGATGCCGCAGGGGGCCTTGCGCCGGGCGCTGCGCACCGTGGCGCGCGCCGACGATGTCGACCTAGCCGATTACGGCACGCCGCTCGGCCTGCCGCCGCTCAGGCAATTGCTCGCGCGGCGCATGGCTGGCCACGGCATCGAGGTCTCGCCCGAACAGATCATGCTGACCGAATCGGGCACGCAGGCCATCGATCTTCTGTGCCGCTTCCTGATCGAACCGGGCGATACCGTGCTGGTCGACGACCCCTGCTATTTCAATTTTCACGCGCTGCTGCGCGCCCACCGCGCCAAGGTCGTCAGCGTGCCCTACACGCCATCGGGGCCTGATATCGAGCTGTTCGCGCAGGCGCTCGCCGAGCACAGGCCGCGCCTCTACATCACCAATTCCGCCATCCACAACCCGACCGGCGCAATCCTGTCGCCGGTCACCGCGCACCGGCTGCTGAAGCTCGCCGACCAGTCGGACCTGACCATCGTCGAGGACGACATCTTCGCCGATTTCGAGCACAGTCCCGCGCCCCGGCTGGCGGCGTTCGACGGCCTCAACCGCGTCGTCCATATCGGTAGCTTCTCCAAGACGCTATCGGCATCGGTTCGCTGCGGCTTCATCGCGGCACCGCGCGACTGGATCGAGCAACTCACCGACCTCAAGATTGCCACCACCTTCGGCGGCGGCCGGCTGGCGGCCGAACTGGTGCTGACGCTGCTTAGGGACGGCAGCTACCGCAAGCACATGGAATTGCTGCGCGCGCGGCTTTCCCGCGCCATGGGTGAGACGGGCGCGCGCCTGAAGGCGATCGGCATCACGCCCTGGATCGACCAACCGGCCGGCTTGTTCCTGTGGTGCAGCCTGCCGGATGGCGTGGATGCGGCTGAAATTGCTCGCCGTGCATTGGCCGACAACATCGTGCTGGCGCCCGGCAATGCATTCAGCCTGTCGGGAACCGCCAGCCGGTTCCTGCGCTTCAACGTTGCCCAATGCCAAGACGAGCGGATTTTCAGGGTGCTCAAGGCGGCAATGGCGCGCTGAGCGCTCAGCGGGAGGCCGCGCAGACCTTCCGAACGCAATCTCGCAGCCAGCGTTGCGCCGGATCGGCATCGAGCCGTGGATGCCAGAGCATCGAGATGGTGACCTCCACCGTGGCGACCGGCAGCAGAAAGCTGACCATGCCGGCGCGTGCGCCTTGCGTGTGCCGTTCGGGCACGCTGGCAATAAGGTCCGAAGCGCGCGCCATGGCGAGTGCAGCCGAAAAGCCGGAGACCATGCACGCCACGGTTCGCTGCAGGCCGAGCAGCGCCAAAGTCTGATCGATCGGCCCTCTTTCCCGACCCCGCCGTGAAACGCTGATGTGGCGGCCGGCCGCGTAGCGTTCAGGCGTCACCGCGCCTTCGCTCAAGGGATGGCCGGCTCCTACGGCGCCGACGAACCGGTCACGGAACAGCGCCTGTATCAGCACTTCAGGTCCGGTCTCGCCGGCAACGCCGATTTCCAGATCGATCGCTGCGTCGCGCAACGAGGCGACATCCTTGTCGGCTTTCGGCGCAAATCGCAGCCGCACGCCCGGCGCCTCGGCCTGGATGCGAGCGACAAGACGCGGCCCGAACTCCTCGACGAACCCTTCATTGGTGCGCAGCGTGAAGATCTGGTTCAGCTTCGCGAGATCGAGAGGCCTGGCAGGGCGCAGCAACGTTTCTGCTTCCTGGACGACACGGCCGGTCTGCTGCCGCAATGCCTCCGCGCGCGGCGTCGGCACAAGGCCTCGACCGGCCCGAACCAGCAGCGGGTCGCCGGTCGCTTCGCGCAGTCGCGCCAGGGTGCGACTCATCGCCGAAGGGCTGAGCCGCAGCCGGGTTGCCGCGCGAGCCACGCTACCTTCGGTCAGCAGGACGTCGAGAGCGAACAGCAGATTGAGGTCGGGCGATGTCATTGGCGGATTGTAGCACATGCCATGGCGTTTGGTGCACGAATAAGATGCAAATGCTGCGCCTTCCGCCATTCCACCCTGACGACTAGATCTCCGACAGGTCCGGTTGCGGGACTGACAAGGAGGAAATCGCCATGGCAACTGCCGAGCAGAACGAGTGCGCAACGGCGCCGCAGAACACCCGGTCCGCAGGCCTGGCCCACTCTCCTGTCTTGGCATTGGCCAGCCTGTCGCTCGCCACGCTGCTGTCGTCGCTTGGAACCAGCATTGCCAGCGTCGGACTGCCTTCCCTCATGCAGGCGTTCGGTGCGCCGTTCCAGTCCGTGCAATGGGTGGTTCTCGCCTATCTGCTCGCCATCACGGCCCTGATCGTCAGCGCCGGCCGGCTGGCCGATATGGTCGGCCGCCGGCCGTTGCTGCTCGGCGGCATCGCGCTGTTCACACTGGCCTCGGTGCTCTGCGGCCTGGCGCCGACGCTCTGGCTGCTGATTGCGGCGCGCGCCGTGCAAGGGCTGGGTGCCGCGCTGATGATGGCGTTGACGCTGGCCTTTGTCGCGGAGACCGTGACCAAGGAGAGAACCGGCAGCGCCATGGGCCTGCTCGGCGCCATGTCGGCGATCGGCACGACGCTCGGACCCTCCCTCGGCGGCTTGCTGATCGCCGGCTTTGGCTGGCGGGCGCTCTTCCTCGTCAATGTGCCGCTCGGCCTCCTGACCTTTGCCCTCGCCTGGCTGGCCCTGCCTGCCCGCGGCAAGGCTGCGGGCGTTCAAGGCGGGTTCGACGCGATCGGGACGGTCTTGCTAGGCCTGACGCTCGCCGCCTATGCACTGGCCATGACGCTCGGCCACGGCCATTTCGGCGCCCTCAACACCGGCCTGCTGGTTGCCGCCGGCATCGGCGTCGTTCTGTTCGGCGTCGCGCAGAAGAGGGCGAAGAATCCCTTGATCCGGCTTGCCCGGTTGTACGACATCCGGCTCAGCGCCAGCCTCGCCACGAACCTCGTTGTCGCCACAGTGATGATGGCGACCCTGGTGGTCGCTCCGTTCTATTTGTCGCGAGGGCTGGGGCTCAATGCTGCGATGGTCGGCGTGGTCCTGTCGACAGGTCCGCTGGTCTCCGCGCTCTCGGCACTTATCGCCGGTCGCCTCACCGATCGCTTCGGTACCAACAGGATGATGATCGCCGGACTATTCGGCCTGGTCAACGGCACCTTGCTTTTGTCGCTCGCCGCAACAAAACTCGGCATTGCCAGCTATATCGTGCCGATCGCCGTCACCTGCTTCGGGTACGCCCTGTTCCAGACATCCAACAATGCCGCCGTCATGAGCGGTGTCGCTGCCGGCGAGCGCGGCGTGGTGTCCGGCCTGCTCAATCTGTCGCGCAATCTCGGCCTGATCACCGGCGCATCGCTTATGGGCGCCATTTTTGCGGCTGCCTCGACGGGAGAACGGCAAAGCCAGGACATGCTGACCTCAGCGGCAGCCGCGCACGGCATGCAGGTTACCTTTCAGACGGCAACGGTCCTGGCGGTGGCTGCGCTGTTGCTGGCACTGCTCTCGACCCGCGCCGGCGGCAGGCTGTCGGTGCGGCAACAGCCATCATGACCGAAGATAGGGAGCTTACGCTCCCGCCCGCTTGCGCCGCTCATAAAGCATGACCAGCGTTTCGGCGGTCAGCGCCGGCCTCTGTTCGCCCTCGATCTCGACCGTATTGGCGGCCTTCATCAGATACTGGCCCGGCCCCTTGTCCTCCACCGACAACAGCGTCGTGCGCAGCCGGATGCGTGCGCCGACCCTGACGGGCGCCAGGAACCGCACCTTGTCGAAGCCGTAATTGAAGGCGGCTTGCGTGTTTTCGGGGACGATGCCCATGCCCAGCGCCAGCGCGCCGATGATCGACAGCGTCAGATAGCCATGCGCGATCGTGGTGCGAAATGGGCTCTGCCGCTTCGCCCGCTCCGGATCGACGTGGATCCACTGATGGTCGCCTGTGCATTCGGCAAACTGGTTGATGCGGTTCTGGTCGACGGTCGTCCATTCCGACACGCCGAGCTCCTGCCCGGCCATCGCCCTTAACTGCTCGAAGGTCGGCGGCGTTTTCGGCCGTAGTTCCGTCATTCCTGCTTTCCCGGTGGCTCCCAGTGCCTCGGACCACGAACGGACGGCTCCTGTCAATTCGCCCGTTGCGATTCCGTTCCGCCATTTTCCGCCAAACAGCGTCCCTCGTCCATGCTCATGCGCCGCAACCGGCCCGCTCCTCTCATGGTTGCGTTGAGAGTCACTTCTTGTCATAGCCCGAGCGGATTTCCTCCATCGCTTCCTTGATGCGGCTGCGCAGGATTTCGATCGATTCGGTGCCGGATTTCTTGACCAGCTCGGCCACTTCGCCGGCATTTTTCAGGGCGGCTTCGAAGGATTTCCTGGCGAACTCCGCCTGTTTTGTCATCAGTTCCTGGGGATTGCCCGGCGCCTTGTAGCTCTGCGCCATGTCGCTGACTTCACGCAGCGTGTCCTGCAGCATCTCGCGCTGTCTGGACAACAATGAGGTCGCGCCGGCAGCTCCCGCCCGCGCCGATCTTTCCAGGGCCTCGAGGTTCTTGCGATGATGCGCGAGGATCGCCTCGACATTCGGCACCTTCAGGTCACGGCCGAACCGGCTGAACATGTCAAGGAACGAATCGGAGTCGGGTTGTTTGGCCATTGCTCGTGCTCCCCAGTGTCGCAAATGCTGAACCCTGTTCTGGACAATAGCACTCGCGCGCCGTGTGTCCATTCGGACGCCCAAGCAATTCAGCGGCAAATGCAGCATCAGCCAGCGAGAAACAGCCTCTCCGCCGTGTAGAGCACGAGACCGGCCAGGCCGCCAATAATCATGCCATTGAAGCGGATATATTGCAGGTCCCTGCCGATGCTCATCTCGATCAGCCTCGTCAGCTGGGCAAGGTCCCAGCGCTTGACCTGATCGGCGATGAACGTCGACACACCGCTCTTCTGGCTCTCGACGAATGACGACAGCGCCACGACAAAGCCCTGGTTCATGTCGGCCCTGATCTGCGGATCGCCTGAGAGATGGCGGCCGACCTCGACGAACATGTTGGCGAGATGCGCGCGAACAATCGAATTCTCCGCCTTGGCGTCCTGTTCGATGAACAGGCTGAGGCTCTGCCACATGTCGCCGGCGAGCGACTTCACTTCCGGCCGCGCCAGGAAATCGCGTTTCAGCTTCTCGGCCCGTTTGGCGTATTGCTTCGAGGTTCTGAGCCGCTCGATGAAGCTGTGCGCGAAACGGTCGAATTCGGCGCGCATCGGATGGTCGGGGTCGGCCCGCACCTCGTCAAGCAGCGAACCGGCGGAAGCGACTATCTTCTTCAGCAGATAGGCGTCGGCTCTGAACAGGTTGAACAGCGACGGCAATTCCTCGCGGATTTTCTCGCGCATGGTCGCCAGCGCCTCTTCATCGTTCAGGAACCGGCCGATCACCCTGGTGAATTCGTCGAAGAGTTTCTGGTGGCGGCGGTCGTCGGTCAGTGCCGACAGCAATTCGGCCGCGAGCGGCGCCAGCGGCACCTTGTCGATCTGCTCCAGCATGCGGCTGGTGACGAAGCCGCGCAGGCCGGATTGCTCGATCGCCGCAAGCGTCTGCGGGACCAGCCGTACGACGAAGCGCGACAGGCCGGCAGAGCGTTCGGCGTCAGTCAGCCAGTCGGCGACCAGTGCTGCAAAATCGACCTCGGCCAGCTTTTCGCGCACCGGCTCCGGCGCCAGAAAATTGACCTCGATGAAGCGGCCCAGATTATCGGCGATGCGGTTCTGGTTCGCTGGGATGATGGCGGTGTGCGGGATCGGCAGGCCCAGCGGCCGCTTGAACAGCGCCACCACCGCGTACCAGTCGGCCAGGCCGCCAATGGTCGCCGCCTCGGCGAAGGCCGCCACGAAGCCCAGCCACGGATACTTGGCCTCGAACGATTTGGCCACGGCAAAAACCACGACGCAAAGCACCAGCGCAGCCGTGGCGAGGAACTTTGTCCGCCGCAACGCGAAAAGCTTGGCGCCCGTCTCGGCATCAAAACCGCCAGGCGCCAGGGACGAAGCCGATTGGGACATGATACGCCGCTCCTCATCGATCTCTTGGCTATCTGGCATGGGCTATTTAGGGGGTGTTTGGGCCCGTAGCATGATCGGATGGGCCGATTTCGTCCGGGAATTGTCGGTTTCGCACGCAAAGTTGACAAGAATGTTCATCTATCATGCAATGCCAGTCTGGAATTGTTCCAAGGTATAGGCCATATTCCGATCAGGCCAGTGTGGGCGAATCCGAAACTCCGGGTGAGAAAGCCGCACCAGCACAATCTAAAATCTGGTGCAGTTCCAACGCGCCAGGACTCGGGTGAGGAATGAAATGCGGCTGACGCGCCAGACCAACTACGCCATGCGCATCCTGATGTATTGCGCCGCCAACAACGATCGCCTGAGCCGCATCCCCGAGATTGCGGCCGCCTATTCGGTGTCGGAGCTTTTCCTGTTCAAGATCCTGCAGCCGCTGGTCGAGCATGGCCTGGTCGAGACGGTGCGCGGCAGGAATGGCGGCGTGAGAATCGGCCGCCCCGCCGAGCAGATCAGCCTGTTCGACGTCGTACGGGTGACCGAAGAGAGCTTCGCCATGGCCGAGTGCTTCGAAAACGACGCCGCCGAATGCCCGCTGGTCGACAGCTGCCAGCTGAATTCGGCGCTGCGCGAGGCGCTCAACGCCTTCTTTGCCGTACTCTCCCGCTACACTATCGCCGATATGGTGGCGGCGCGCCCGAATGTGCGTCATTTGCTCGGCATCGACATGCTGGTCCAGCGAGCTCCGGCCGCCTGAGTTTTCTAGTGCATGTCGCTCAAAAGTGGCCCCGGTTTTGAGACAACGACATGCATAAAAACAAAGACCTAAAGCGCGTCGCCTGAGTCCGTTCAAACGCGACGCGCTTTTAGGCGGCTGACTGCGGCAAGACGAACGGCATGTTCGCCGCCGGCAACACACCGACCCTTAGCCGACAATCGAACACCTTTTCGATCAGATCGTCGCTCAGCACCTCCTGCGGTGAACCGTCGGCGGCGAGCCGGCCGCGATGCATCACGAAAATCCGGTCGGCATACATGGCCGTCAGATTGAGGTCGTGCAGGATGGCGATCACACCGCCGCCGCGCCGGGCGAAATCGCGGGCGATGTTCATGATGATCAGCTGGTGCTTGATATCGAGGCTGGAGACCGGCTCGTCGAGATAGAGATAGCGCGGCTTGCCGTCCAGCACCGGCGCCCAGACCTGGCACAGCACGCGCGCCAGTTGCACGCGCTGTTGCTCGCCGCCCGAGAGCTCCTGATAGAAACGGCCGGCAAAGCCGTCGAGGTCGACCCGCACCAGCGCCCGCTCGGGCAGACGATCATCTTCGCCCGGCAGAACGCCGGAACGGCCGCCGATAAGGCCGAGCCTGACCACTTCGTGCACGGTGAAGGGAAAGGACAGCGTCGCGGTCTGCGGCAGCACGGCACGCACGGTCGCGGCCTCCACCGGCTTCATCTCGGAGAGGTCGCGCCCGTTGACGGCCACTGTCCCCGTAAACGCCAGATCGCCCGACAACGCCTTCAAAAACGTCGTCTTGCCCGAGCCGTTGGGTCCGACGATTGCCGCAATTTCGCCCGGCCGCGCGACGAAATCGACATTGGCAACAATGCGCTTGCCGCCGATCGCTACCGAGACATCGCGTGCTTCGATCATGCCGGCCTCATAGGTTTCAAATCTCACAAGTCGATTACCCCGCGCTTGCGCAGCAGGATCCAGAGGAAGAACGGTGCGCCGGCGATCGCCGTGACGATGCCGATCGGCAGTTCGGCCGGCGCCACGATGACGCGGGCGACGGCATCGGCAATCAGCAGCATCGAGGCGCCGAGCAGCGCCGAAGCCGGCAAGAGATAGCGATTGTCCGGACCGATCAGCAGCCGCAGCAGATGCGGCACGACGATGCCGACAAAACCGATGCCTCCGCTGACTGCGACAGAGGCGCCGACCGCTGCCGAGACGCCGACGATCCCGGTGTATTTCAGCCGCTGTACCGGGATGCCGAGATGTCCGGCCGTCGCCTCGCCGAGCGCCAGGGCGTTGAGGCCTTTGGCCAGGAACGGCATTGCCGCAAGCGCCAGGATGATGATCGGACCGACGGAAGCGATCTTCGGCCAGGTCGCGCCGCCCAGCGAGCCCAGTTGCCAGAAGGTCAGGTCGCGCAACTGCCGGTCGTCGGCCATGAAAATCAGGATACCGGTCAGCGCCATGGCAATGGCTGCGAGCGCAATGCCGGCAAGCAGCATGGTAGCGACCGATGTGCGCCCCTGCCGCGTGGCGACGCGGTAGAGCACCAGCGTGACCGCAAGGCCGCCGCAGAAAGCGGCGAGCGGCAAGGCCAGCCCGCCGAGCGCCAGAGTGAGCGGCGCCAGCCACGTCGTGCCGAGCACGATGACGGCGACCGCGCCGAGGCTCGACCCGGCGGAAACGCCGATCAGGCCGGGATCGGCGAGCGGGTTGCGAAACAGGCCTTGCATGACCGCACCCGATACGGCCAGTGCCGCCCCGATGAGCACGCCGAGCAGCACGCGCGGCATGCGGATGTCGTAGACGATCAGCCGGTCGCGGGCGCCAAGCGCGGCGTCGGCCGGCACGGCGCCGGTTAGCCAGTCACGAATGACACCGACGGCCGATGCATCGGAAGCGCCCGACCTCAGAGACAGGAACAGCGAAAGGGCAAGGGCCACGCACAGGAGCAAAATAACCAGGCGCGCGCGCCCGGAACGATCGCCCTCGGCCATCTTGCGCGCCGTGCCGGCGATCGACTGATCCACCATCGGCTCAGTCCGTGACCTGGCTGCCATAGAGCGAGACTGCGAGATCGTGGATGGCATCGGCCGTGCGCGGCCCGAAGCCGAGCAGATAGCTGCCATCCATCAGGATCAGTTTGCGGCCTTCACCCGCCGGCGTCGAGGTGATCGACGGGATGGCGAAAAGCTCGGCCTCCGCAATCGGCGGTCCGGCATTCTTCATGGCCAGGATCACGTCCGGCCTGGCGGTTACGATGGCCTCGTCGGACATCTGCTTGTAGCCGGAAAAACCTTCGACGGCGTTGACCGCACCGGCGAGCTTGATGATGCCATCACCGGCGGTGTCGGTGCCGGCGGCCAGGATCTTGCCGCCCTGGATCGACAGCACGAACAGGATGCGCTTGCGCTGCTTGATCGACGCCGTCTGCTTCTCGGCCGCCTTCAGCTTGGCGTCGGTCTCAGCCACCAGCGTCTCGGCCTTGGCGTCGACGCCGAGCGCCTTGCCGACGATGCGGATCTTTTCCAGGATGCCGTCATGGCTGTAATGCTCGGGCACGTCGATGAACGGAACGCTCGACTTTTTCAGCACATCGACCGCTTCCTTCGGCCCACTGCCATGCAGCGCCAGAATGCCCGAAGGATTGACCGACAACACGCCTTCCGGCGACAGCTGGCGCATATAGCCGACGTCGGGCAGCGCGACCGCGGCGGCGGGGTAGCGGCTGGTCGAATCGCGGGCGACGAGATGACCTTCCTCGCCAAGCGCGTAGACGATCTCGGTGATCGAACCGCCGATCGCCACGATCCGCGACGTGTCGGCAAACACGGCCACGTTCTCGCTGGCCGGCACTGGGGCGGCAATAAACAGCGACAGGCCCATGGCCGCGGCAAGCGTCCTGAACAGTGAAATCATCGTCGTTTCCTCAGGCTGCGGTCGGGCTTGGAATGCGCGGCAGATTTTCGGCGAGGAACCGCCAGTCGTCGCGCTCGCCCTCGCCTTCATGGCGCTCGCCGAAGAACTTGGATGATCATCTTGCCGTCGGCGCCATAGGCTTCGAGCGAGGTGACATGACCGTCCTTGGTCGGTTTGCGCACCGCCCACGCCTCCTGGATGTGGTCGGTGCGCAGATGCAGGTGGAACGTCTCGTCCATCACGTTGATCCACGGCCCCATCGGCCTGATCGACTTGACGGGACCGGAATGGATCTGGATGCAGCCTCGGTTTCCGACAAAACACATGATCGGCATGCCGTCGGCGGCGGCATGGTGGAACATGGCGCCGATGGCATCATTGTCGAGCAGCCAGGCATAGTCCTGGCCGACCATGCGCACGGCCTGGCGGCGGGTGAGCTTCAGCGTTTTCAACATGCCAAAGAACTGATGCACGTCGGTCAGCCGGCTCCAGCGGTCGCGCAGATCATCGATGTCTGCGGCAATGCCCGACGTCTCCGCGTCGTCGTCGGCCAGGCCTGCGATAGACACGGTCGCCTCCTGGTTCGGCGATTCGAGTGCGGCCACGAGCTTCTGGTAGACATAGAGATTAGACGCCGGCCGCAGATGCACCTTGTGCACCGCATCGCCGGCCGCGTCGAAGAATTGCAGGCTGCGGCGGATGTCGCCACCGTCGCGCTTCTCGACGGCAAAGCCATGCGCCCAGACCTTTGGAAAGATACGCAGGTCGATGTTTTCGCCCAGCACCATGGCGTCGTGCGTGCCTGTGACAACCTTGTCGTAGACGCCGATCTTCTCGTGCACCGCGCTTTCGTTGCGGGTCAGCGCCATCACTTCGCCGACGGCGTCGAGGCCGGTCAGAAGATCGTTGACCCTGGGCTCGACGCGCACGACGCCGTCGCCGCAATGCGCGGCCACCAGCTCGGCCTCGGAAATACCGAGCTCGGCGGCAAGATCGCGCTCGCGCGCTTTCGGATTGTCTGCCCGCGCCCGCCGGATTTCATGCGGGGCGGGTTTTGCGCGCTGGTCCATGTCCTGCTTACCTGTCTGCCGTGTTTGGTCGTTTCGTCACTTGTTGAGGATGAGCTTGCCCTGGCGGGTGATCTTCAGCCGATAGAGCGCGCCATGGTGCTCGATGCCGATCTCGTGCTCGCCCTGGAACAGCGTGTTGGAGGACAGCGTCCGCACCGCCAGCGGCACCCGGTCGAAGCGGGTCGGCGTCTCCTCGGAACGGCGGACGCGGTAACGGAAGTCGTTGGGATTGTGGGTGTTCATCTCTTTCGATCCCTTTCCTGTGCCGGGCAACTGGCTAGGCGTTGCAAATGCCGATTCATTTCTTGACTTGAATCATCATGTTTATTAGTCAGTGCAATACCGGACTAAATGAGTCAATATTTAAGACGCCGGACGGAATGAAAAAAGCCAGCGAGCGCCAAGCCAGCCAGCGTCGAACCTGGAATTTGGAGTTGGGGCATGGGCTTGGGAAATTCTGGACGACTGGGTCTGGCGAGCACCGGTCCGGTGCATCGGTGTATGGCAAAGGTGGCCTTGCTTGCGGGGGCAGCGACGATCGCGCTGCTGACATCGCCGGTCAGCGCTCAGCAGGCCGCTCAGCCGGCCGCTGACCAGGCCGACCAGACCAGGAAAACCGAGGACACCAAGCCGGCGCCCGCCGGCGCGACCCTGCTGGACAAGATCCTCGTCATCAGCCGCACCGGCGAGACGGCAATCGAATCGCTGGCCTCGGCCAGCCATGTTGACCAGGAACAGCTCGACCGCCGCATGGCGACGACGCCGAACGAAATGCTGCTCGGTGTGCCTGGTGTCGCCGTGCAGGCCGATGCGCGACGCGTCAGCTCCAGCATCAACATCCGCGGCCTGCAGGATTTCGGTCGCGTCGCGGTCATCGTCGACGGTGCCAGGCAGAATTTCCAGCGCTCAGACCACGGCACGCAGTCGACCTTCTATGTCGATCCCGAGCTCATCAAATCCGTTGACGTCATTCGCGGACCGACCGCCAACACCTACGGCTCCGGCGCCATTGGCGGCGTCGTCTTCTTCGACACCAAGGATGCGGTGGATTTCCTCAGACCGGGCGAAACCTGGGCCGGCTCCGTCACCGGGCGCTATGAAAGCAACGGCAAGGGCTGGACCGCCAGCGCCAGCGGCGCCTACAAATTCAACGACGATTTGGATGTGCTGGGCAACATCGTCTACCGCGACTACGGCGACTACAAGAATGGCAGCGGCGACACCGTCGCCGGTACCGGTTTCGACGTGCTGAGCGGCCTGCTCAAGACCACAATCCGCCCGAGCGAGAACAGCGAATTGAAGCTCGGCTGGGTCGGCTCGAGCGACGGCTGGACGGAAACCAGCGGCGGCGTGCCGGCCAACGACGTCGACCTGAAGTCGAACACCTTCACCGCCCGCTACAACATCACTGACGACGCCAGGAGCTGGCTCGATCTCCACATCAACGCCTCCTACAACAAAACCAATCTCGACCTCGCCACGCTGGTCCCGCAGAACCGCTTCGATCCGTCGACCGGCCTTCCCGTGCTGCTGCCCGTCGGTTCGACCTCGACCTTCGACGTTGGCACGGCCGGCGTCGACATCTGGAACACGTCGCGCTTCGAAACAGCCGGTGTTGCGCACGAATTGACCTATGGCGGCGACTGGGTGGGTGACGATGTCGAGACCGGCGGCACCGCCGGCGGCGACAGCTTCTACACCCCATCGGGCAAGCGTAGTGTTTCGGGCGCCTACATCCAGGACAAGCTCACCTGGGACTGGCTCGAGGTCATTGCCGGGCTGCGTTACGACAATTACAGCCTCGAAGACAGCACCCACGAAACGTCAGGTGATCGTCTGTCGCCGCGCATCACCGTTGGTGTCACGCCCTTCGAAAGCGCCAGCCTGGCGGGCCTGCAGTTCTATGGCACCTATGCGGAAGGCTACCGCTCGCCGTCGCTGACCGAAACGCTGATCAGCGGCAACCATCCGGCAGGCGTCACCTTCCCGTTCCTGCCCAATCCGAACCTGCGGCCCGAAACCGGCAAGACCACCGAATTCGGCGTCAACTACAAGCTGAACGACCTTGTCGAAGCCGGCGACGCGTTCCGGCTCAAGGCCGGCTACTTCCACAACAATGTCGACGATTACATCGAAGGCGTCACGTTGTCGCCATTCGACCCGACCAGCGGCTGCCCGTTCGGCCCCGGCATTCCGATCTGCTTCCAGTACCAGAATTTCGCCCAGGCCGAGATAAACGGCTTCGAACTGGAAAGCGTCTACGATGCCGGCTGGGGCTATGCTGGCCTCTCAGCCTCGATCATCAACGGCCACACCATCTCCGATGAAGGCGAGCGGGCCGACCTTGCCACCATCCCGTCCTCGCAGGTCACCGGGCAGCTCGGCTTCCGCTTCCTTCAGGACAAGCTGACCGTTGGCGGCGAGGTGCAGTACAACGGCAAGCCGAAGGGCAACCCCGTGGCCAAGGATTATACTCTGGTCAACGCCTTCGCCAGTTACCAGGCCACCGACAATCTGAAGGTGGACTTCCGCGCCGACAATTTGTTCGACGTCAAATACACCAACCCGCTGAACGGCGGTACCACCGCCGTCATCTATGAACCCGGCATCACGCTGAAGCTGGCCGCAACCATGGAGGCTGACACCCATGACAAGCTTGGTCACATCGCTTCGCCTCCTGACCTCGACGCTGGCGATGTCGCTTGGCTTGGCGCCGGCGTGGGCTCAGTCCGCGCCGGCTCCGCAACTCAGCCTCGAGCTCAATGCCGTGCAGCCCTCGGACAAGGGTTGCCGGCTGACCTTCGTCGTCAACAATGCGCTCGGCGCCGATCTGTCCAAGGCGGCTTTCGAAATCGCGCTGTTCAACGAGGCCGGCGTGGTCGACCGCCTGAGCGTGCTCGACTTCAAGGACCTGCCGGCCGGCAAGACCAAGGTGACCCGCTTCGACCTCGCCGGCACCGACTGCACCAAACTCAGCCGCGTGCTGATCAACAGCGCCACCGAATGCGCCGGCGTCGAACCGGGCGCCTGCATGCGCGGCCTGAAGACGCAGACCAAGACCGGTATCGCATTCGGCGTCTGAGGTGGGACTGCATCCGGCCTTCCTGCAAGATATTCCGGCGCGGCCTGTCTCCGGCCCTCCGTCATGGCCGGCAACCGATCTTGATTTGACAATCCCACCCCGCTCGCGGCAGGTCTCGCCGCGAACCATGCAGGACATCACCCCCCTCCCCGACGCCGGCAACGAACCGGCGATTACGATGGACGAGCTCGTACGGCCGGCGCGCAAATGGACTGTGGCGATCGTCGCGTCCTGCCTGCTCCATGCCGCTGCCGCAGCGGCGTTCATGGTCGCACCCGCCGGGACATTCGATACCGGGAAGGCAATACAGGCCGAAGGCGCCGATCGATCAGGCGCCGACGTCCTCGGCACCGCTTTGCAAAACCCGGTACCCGACGCGGTGGATGTTACCCTGGTAACCGATCCGCAGCCGGCCAACCCCGTCCAACCCACGCCGCAAACCGAGGCGCCTCAAGCCGTAGAGGAGCCGGCGGCGCCCAAATCTGCGCCGGAAGCTGCCAAGCAGGCAGTCGTCGCTCCGGATGCACCAACGGCCGCCATCCCGGATGATCAAAGTGTCGCCCCAGAGGCTGAGACGCCTGCACCGTCACCGGTTCAAACGCAGAGTTCGGAGGCGTCTCCCGCCAATGAGCCTGCCGTTGAATTGCCTACCGCGAGGCGACCAGTCCCAAGCCCGAGGCCAAGTACATCAATATCAGGCGCACCAATATCGGGAGAGACTGGCGGCACGGCAGATGGCGAGGAGCGCGAGGCAACGGCGGTTGCCAGCAAAGGCGGAAAACAGAGCGCGGCGGGCAATTCGATGGAATCCGGCTACAGCGTTGAAGTTCAGAACAAGCTTGTCCGCGCCAACCGCCACGTTTCGAAGGCGGTTCAAGCCAAGGCTCGCAACAATGCCAGGGTCTATTTCGTCGTCATGGCCGACGGCAGCGTCAGCGACTTGCAGCTTGTCGAAAGTTCAGGGTCTGCAGAGCTAGACCAATTCGCTTTGAAACTGGTGCGCCAGCAAGCGCCGTTCCCGCCCATTCCACCCGAGACCGGATTATCAAGTTGGGTGTTCAGGGCGCGGATCGGTCCGTTTTAACCAGCTCGTAGACCTTCGCCAAATCGTCCATCAATTCAAGAGGAAGCCCAATGTACATCGCCATGAACCGCTTCAAGGTCCAGAACGGCTCCGAGACCGCCTTCGAGGATGTCTGGAAGAACCGCGATTCCAGCCTTTCGAAGATGGAAGGCTTCAGAGAGTTCCACTTGCTGCGCGGCCCGGTCAACGAGGCCGAGGGTTACACGCTGTTTGCCTCGCACACGGTGTGGGCAAGCCATGAGGATTTCGTCGCCTGGACCAAATCCGAGAATTTTCGCGCCGCCCACCGCAACACCGGCACCTCGAAGGTGCATTATCTCGGCCATCCGCAGTTCGAAGGCTTTTCGGTCGTCGAAGGGGCCTGATTGAGATTTCACCCGTCGACGAGATCTGACGACGGGCAGATGCCCTCATGTTCCGGTTGAATTCCGGCCGCCCAGTCGCCGAAGCCGCTGGGCAATGTGCAGGCGCAGCCGCCGCCAGGGCTGTCCGCGTGTCAGATAGCGCGCCAACCGCGGATCACCGGCCAGCTCCGGGAACTGGCGCACATGCTGCGTCAGGAATGCAGGTATGAAATTGCGCCCGTTGAGATCGCTGAGCCAGGCAGAATTCGCCAGCAAATAGTCTGCGGCATCCGCCGCCAACACGCTCCTGTAGCTCCTGTATGCAGGCGTTTGCCGCACATTGCCGCCGGCAAAGGCAGTTCCGGTGGACAGGTTGGAGCCATGCAGGCGATAGAGGCCGAGACCTTCTGACAGGATGAGGCTGCCGCCGGCTTGGTGCGCGAGTGTCGCCGTCAGATAATCCGTCCCGACCTTGGCCTTGAACGGGAAGGACAATACCGGTTCCAGCGCGCCACGCCGGTACATGATCGCCGAGCATTGCGACCACAGCCAGCCCGTCACCGCAGGTGCGAAATAGGTTACCGGATGCTCCGATGCGTAGGCGATCCCGGGCGCCATGCCGGCAAGCCGGCCACCGGGCGCGATGGCGACGCCACTGCGATCCGCTCCGGACCGCGGTTTGCGCAAGGCAAGGAAGGTACCGCCCAGCAAGGTGCCGTCGCCATCGACAAGGAACACATCGGAACTCGACAGTGCGGCCGAATGCGTCGTGTTGAGGTGGGCGGACAGATGCGCGAGGAGAAAATCCGGCAGCCACACGTCATCGGCGTCGAGAAACGCGACGAAGGGCGCGTCGGTTGCGGCAAAGCCGTCGCGGAATCCCGCGGTCTGCCCGCCATTCTCCTTGCGCGCCAACAGGCGCAGGCGCGGGTCTTCTATATCCCTTAGAAGCTGTCGGACAAAGCCGGCCGAGCCGTCCGTCGAGGCATCGTCGACGATGACGCATGCCCAATTCCGGTAGGTCTGCGCAAGCACCGAGCGGATCGCCTGTTCGACGTACGGCCGATAGTTGAAGCAGGTGATGACCACCGCCACGCGCGGCAGCTCAAACGGTCGGGACGTGTCTTCCATCTGTTCGGCTGCCCCGCTCGAGTTGCTCTCTGTCCCTTGCGCATACCCTTGCAACCCGACGCAGGCAAGCGAGCCGCGAAAAGCCCCCTAGGCCGCCGCGAGCAGGCTGGCATTGCCGCCGGCAGCCGTGGTGTCGACGCAGACAGCGCGTTCATGCGCATAGGCCGCCGGGTTGAGCACCTCGCTGACCAGCGGCACGATCGGCCCGCTGCGGTCGGCAATGACCTTGCGCACGATCCGCGCCGCCTCGGGCCTGCCCGAGAAGGCGACGACATCGACGCGCAGCGAACGCGCTTCGACTGGGTCTGGCCGACCGTCTATGGCCGCCAGCGGCAACCCCTTGCCGGTCAGCGCCGACAGTGCTGCCGGCGCGCCCGGCGCCACGGCCAGCACCGCATTGCCGGCGGCCAGCGCCTGGATCGTCTGGCCAAGCAGCGTTTCGGCGTCCGGACCGAGGCACAGCACCCGGCCGCGCGGCGACAGCGACAGCGTGTTGGCCTCGCCGGTCGGTCCGGGCAGGTCGACCTGGCCGAAATCGATGGCGGCTGCAGCGCCGATCGCTGCAGCGCCCTTGCCGCGCAGATGCTTTCTCAAGATGGCGATGCGGTCCGGCCGCGTCGACCAGCCGCCAAGCGTCGGATCGGGCAGATTGTCGGCCAGTTCGGTCGCCGTCACCTTGTGGCCCTCGGCAATCTCCGTGCCCGCCTCCGGCCCTTTGCGGAACCGCCGGAGATAATGCGGCCCGCCGGCCTTCGGCCCGGTGCCCGAAAGCCCCTCGCCGCCAAAGGGCTGCGAGCCGACGACGGCGCCGATCTGGTTGCGGTTGACATAGATGTTGCCGGCATGGATGCCGTCGACGAAATGCTGGACGCGGCCTTCGATGCGGGTGTGCAGGCCGAAGGTCAGGCCATAGCCCTTGCGGTTGATGGCGGCGATGACGGCGTCGATCCCGTCGGCGTCGAAGCTGGCGACATGCAGCACCGGACCGAACACTTCGCGCTCCATCTCCTCGATGCCCTTGACCCGGAACACATGCGGCGCAACGAAGCGGCCGTCCTTCGGTGCTTCGAGCTTGGCAATCAACCGGCCCTGCAGCCCCATCTTGGTGCAATACTCGCGGATCGATTCCTGCGCCTCGTCATCGATGACCGGCCCGACATCGGTCGAAATCTGCCAGGGATCGCCGATGGTGAGCGCTTCCATGGCGCCCTTCAGCATCTCCAGCATCTTCTTCTCGACATCCTTTTGCACGTAGAGCACGCGAAGCGCCGAACAGCGCTGGCCTGCACTCTGGAAAGCCGATGCCAGTATGTCGCGCACCGCCTGTTCGGGCAGTGCTGTGGAATCGACGATCATGGCATTGAGACCGCCGGTCTCGGCGATCAGCATGGCGTCCGGCGCGGCCGTCTCGGCCAGTTGCTTCTCGATCAGCTTTGCAACCTCGGTCGAGCCGGTGAAGCAGACGCCGGCAATGCGCGGATCCGCAGTTAGCGGTCCGCCGACCGCCGGACCGTCGCCCGGCAGAAGCTGGATGACATCTTCCGGAACGCCGGCCTCGCGCAGCAGCTCGACGGCGCGGAAGGCGATCAGCGGCGTCTGTTCGGCTGGCTTGGCGATGACCGAATTGCCGGTGACGAGCGCTGCCGCGATCTGGCCGGTGAAGATGGCGAGCGGGAAATTCCACGGCGAAATGCACACGATCGCGCCGCGCGCCTCGCTGCCCGCTTCGTTGTTGGCCGCTTCGGCAGCGTAGTAGCGCAGGAAGTCGACGGCTTCGCGCAGTTCAGCCACGCCGTCGGCCAGCGACTTGCCGGCTTCCCTTGTAGCCAGCGCGAAAAACTCGACCGCATTGGCCTCATAGAGGTCGGCCGCGCGGTTGATGATGGCGGCGCGCTCGGCGACGGGGCGTTTTGCCCAGGCCGGCTGCGCTTCCACTGCAAAGCGCACCGCGGTCGCGACCTGCTTGGCAGCGGCTTCGGCGACCGTGCCGACGATCTCGGCAGGCTTTGCCGGATTGACCACCGGGCGCTGCTTGCCGTAGCCGGCGGCGCGCGTCATCGGCTTGGCATGCCAGCGCTCGGGCCCGGCAAAGGCCGCCTTGGCCTTGTCGATCGCCGCCAGCGTCACCGGATCGGTGATGTCGAACCCCTTCGAGTTGCGCCGACCAGCGCCGAAGATCGTCGCAGGACGAGCGATTGCCGGATTGGCGGCGGGGCCCTGGCTCTCGACCGTCTCGAGCGGATCGCGCGCAATATCCTCCGGCTCGACGTCCTCGTCGGTGAGCTGATGGACGAAGGAGGAGTTGGCGCCATTCTCCAGCAGGCGGCGAACCAGATAGGCCAAGAGGTCGGAGTGCGCGCCGACCGGCGCATAGATGCGGCAGCGCGTGCCTTCGGCCCGGCGCACCGTCTCATGCAGCGCTTCGCCCATGCCGTGCAGGCGCTGGAATTCGAAAGCGTCTCGGTTGTCAGCCATCGACAGGATGGCGGCGACGGTATGGGCATTGTGCGTGGCGAATTGCGGATAGATGCGGTCGGTCATCGACAGCAACTTCCTGGCGCAGGCCATGTAGGAAACATCGGTGTTGGCCTTGCGGGTGAAGACGGGGTAGCCGGAAAGCCCGAGCGTCTGTGCCCGCTTGATCTCGGTGTCCCAATAGGCGCCCTTGACCAGCCGCACCATGATGTTGCGGTCGTACTTTTCCGCCAGCGCATAGAGCCAGTCGATGGTGAAGGCCGCGCGCGGGCCGTAGGCCTGGACGACGACGCCAAAGCCATTCCAGCCGGCAAGCTCCGGCTCGGACAACACACGCTCGATGATGTCGAGCGACAGGTCGAGCCGGTCGGCCTCCTCGGCGTCGATGTTGAGGCCCATGCGCGAATGGCGTGCGGCCAGCGCCAGCGACAGCAGCCGCTCGGCCATCACCGGCAGCATCTTTTCCTTCTGTGCCTCTTCGTAGCGCGGATGCAGCGCCGACAGTTTGACCGAGATGCCGTGGTTCTGGCGGATATCGGGACCGTTGGAGCCTGAATCGAGCGAGGAGATCGCGTCGGCATAGGCCTTGAGGTAGCGCAGCGCGTCGGCCTCGGTGCGGGCCGCCTCGCCCAGCATGTCGAAGGAATAGAGATAACCTTTCTGGATCATCGACTTGCCGCGCTTGACGGCTTCCGCAATGGTGCGGCCGAGCACGAACTGCTCGCCCATTTCGCGCATGGCGGCGGCGACCGCCTTGCGGATCACCGGTTCGCCCAGCCGGCGAACCATCGAGCGCAGCGTGCCTTCAATGCCGCCCTCGCCTTCGTCGAGCACACGGCCGGTCAGCATCAGCGCCCAGGTCGAGGCGTTGACGAAGATCGAGCTCGAACCGCCCGAATGCGCCGACCAGTCATGCGGTGCGATCTTGTCGGCGATCAGGTCGTCCATAGTCTCGGTGTCAGGCACGCGCAGCAGTGCCTCGGCCAGGCACATGAGCGCCACGCCTTCCTTGGTGGAGAGGCCGTAGGCGGAGAGAAAAACCTCCATCAGCCGCGGGTCGGACGAGCCGCGCACCGCGCGCACCAGATCCGCGGCACGGGCCGAGACGGCTTTGCGGTCATCGGCCGAAAGTTCTGTCGCGGCAGCCAGGCGCTTCACAGCCGCGTCTTCGTCGGGCAGGTAGTTGGCGCGGATCTGCTGGCGGATGGTGTCGAGCGGCATGGCGGTCCTGCGGAGCAAGCATCTGGGAGCGGGCCGGCGGTCGCCGGACCGAATGGCGCAAGCTAGCACAGAGCCGCATTTTCGGCCGGTCCAAAGAAATCGACATGGCAGGCCGAATGATCTATCATTGCGGCTCAATTGTTATCAGATGGGCTGTGATATCCGTGACAGAAGACCAATTGGACCGCATCGACAGAAACATCGTGTCGGCGCTGGCGCGCGACGGGCGGCTGTCCATGTCGGAACTGGCCGGCAAGGTCGGCCTGTCGAAGACGCCGGTGCAGGCGCGGGTGAAGCGCCTGGAGAAGGACGGCTATATCAGGGGCTATCAGGCGATCATCGATCGCGAGCGCATGGGCGAAGGCCATGTCGCCTTCGTCCAGGTCAAACTGTCGGACACGCGCTCGGCCGCGCTCGATGCTTTCAACCGTGCGGTGCAGACCGTGCCGGAGATCGAGCAGTGCCACATGATGGCGTCGAGCTTCGATTATCTCCTGAAAGTCCGTACCACCGACATCGCCGCCTATCGCCGCGTGCTCGGCGAGCGCATCTCGGCACTGCCGCATGTTGCGCAGACCTCGACCTTCGTGGCCATGGAGACGGTGAAGGATCGCTAGCTCACTCCGACAGCGTCTTCAAAAATGCCACCAGCGCCGCGCGTTCGCGGTCCGACAGTTGCAACGGGTGCACTTCGGAGGTGCCTTCAACGGCCGCCTCCGCCTTCGCGTAGTGCGCCACCACCTCCTCCAGCGTGGAGAACTGTCCGGCATGCATATAGGGCGGCCGTGTCGCCGCGCCCCGCAGCGACGGCGTCTTGTAGGCACGCATCAGTTCGGGTGCTGCCTTGACGATGAAGCGCAGTTCTCCGCAGGCGCCGGCGTCGCCATCGCGGAAGGCGCCGAAGCAGTTGAATGGGTCGGCCTGAACCTGGGCCACCGCATCGAAACGGCCGCGATCCAATGGCAAATCCCTGACCGGCCGCACGCCGGTGTTGTGGAAAGCGTTGTCGGTGAAGCGCGGGCCGTTATGGCAGGTGACGCAATTGGCCTTGCCGATGAACAGTTTCAGCCCGAGCATCTCCTCCTGCGAAAAGGCATCGTCGGCTTTCGGCTTGGCGCCTGACGCAAGATCGATGGCAAAGCGGTCAAAGCGCGTCTGTGCCGGTTCGATCGACCGTTCGAAGGCGGCGATCGCCTTGCCGATATTGGAAAAGACGCGGTTGACGCCCTCAGCCTGAGTTGGGGTCATCGCCTTCCAGGCCGCCTGCTCGGCCTCGTTGCCAAGCGGGCTGGCGTGGGCCGGCACGGCGGAAAGATCCGGCAGTGGCCCGAAGATGCGCTCGTAGCGCGCACCAAAGCGCTTCTGGATGTAATGGGCGAAGGCGGCGCGGTTTCCCGCCTGCTCGAGCGGATTTTCCAGCGGCGTCAGCGCCTGCGCCCACAGGCTGTCGCGCCGCCCATCCCAGAAGAACCACGGATTGCGGGCAATGCCGGCCAGCGGCATCGAGCGCCTGTTGGTTCGGCCGACGCCGACGGATTGCGGCAGGTCATCCTGGAACTGCCGGTCGATCTTGTGGCAGGTCGAGCAGGATACGTTCCCGTCACGGCTCATCCCCTGGTCGAAGAACAGAGTGGAGCCCAGGGCGGCGGCGGCCGGCACGTCGGCGAAGCGGTTGGTGGTGTCGGGTTTGAGCGCCGGCAAGGTGTTCAGCGCCAGCGAAGCGATGGTCTTCTTCTCGGCATCGGAAAAATCCGGTTTGCCGCAGCCGGCAACGAGCACGACCGCCGCCAATGCCAGAAGGCGCAACAGGCCGTTCATCCGCTCACAGCACCACGTTGAAGACGACCGTGTCGGAACCGGCCGCCGCCGAAATGGCGAAGCGCAACTGCCACACGCCGCTCATGGTGAATTTCAGCCCCTCGATGCGGTAACGCCCCTCGCCAAGATAATCGGTCGCCTGCGGACTGGTCGGCAAGCCGTGATTGTGCTGCGGCATGCCGCCGGACACCGAGATCGCCGCACCTTCCACGGAATCGCCCTTGACCGTCTTCAGGGTCAGCAACCAGGATTGCAGTTCGCCTTGCCGGATAACGCCGCGTTCCGGCTGAATGCTGGCGACAAACAAGCCGTTCGCCGTCTTCTTCGAGCGCGAAACATCGGGGCTCGGCGCCGACTGCGGCGCGGTCAGATAGACGATCGCCAATATGCCAGCCAGCAAGGCGGCCAGACCAACGCCCGCAAGAAGATAACGCCATATCGATGCCAAACCGGTTCCTCTTCTGGACATAACGTCTCGGGAAGCAATTCGCGTCCCGCCGCTTCTGTGGGAAAACGCTTCTGGCGCAAAAAACCGCCGCCGCCAAGCATGGCGCTGCCGGCCGCAAAAAGCTACAGCAGCGAACTGGTCCGGAGACAGATACATGGCAGCAGACGGCGTCGCTTCGATCGGTGAATGCATGCTCGAGCTGTCCGGCCAGGCCGGGCCGAACTGGCGCATGGGCTTTGCCGGCGACACGTTCAACACGTTGTGGGCGCTGCATGCGCTGAGCGGCGAGCGGCCGGCGACCTATGTCTCGGCCTTCGGCGACGATCCCTTCTCGCAGGGCCAGATTTCGTTCTTCGCCGAAAACGGCATCGACATCGGCGCCAGCCCGGTCATCCCAGGCGCGCGGCCCGGCCTCTACGCCATCACCTTGACCGGCGCCGAACGCGCCTTCACCTATTGGCGCAGCGACGCGGCGGCCAGGCGGCTTGCCTCGGACCGGCCGCCTTGGCAAAAAGCCTTGAAAACCAGGCTCTTGTGTATTTTTCCGGAATCACCTTGGCAATTCTGGATGCCGCCGCGCGCAAGACGTTGCTGGCAGAAGTGGCCAAGGCGCGGGCTGCCGGTTCGCTCGTCGCCTTCGACCCCAACTACCGGCCGCGCCTGTGGCAGAGCCGCGAGGAGGCGCAAGCCGCGATCCTCGACGCGCTTGCCGTCGCCGACATCGCGCTGCCGACCTTTCCCGACGAGCAGATGCTGTTTGGCGATTCGGCACCGGAAGCGACCGCCGAGCGGTTCGGAAAACTGGTCGGCGAAGTCGTCGTCAAGAATGGCGAGGAACCCGCGCTGATCGCCACTGGCGGAGCCCTGCAGCCGGTTCCGGCCCAGCATGTCGCCACCCCGGTCGACACCACCGGCGCCGGCGATTCCTTCAATGGCGGCTATCTCGCCGCCCGGCTTGCCGGCCATGCCCCGGCGGATGCCGTGCAGCGCGCGCATCGCGTCGCCGCCGCTGTCGTGCAGGTGCGAGGCGCGCTGGCGCCGTTCGAGGTTCTAAGAACCGCTTTCGAGGGCTAAGACCTTAGGGAAGCCTGAAACGATATTCCGTCACCTGATGATAGATCTGGCCCGGCCACAGCGTGGCCTGTGGGAAATAGGGCCGGTTCGGCGCGTCGGGCCATGTCTGCGCTTCCAGGCAAAAGCCGGAAAACGCCTTGTAGCGCCGTCCGTCCAGGCCGCCTGAGGTTGGCGCGACATACTGGCCGGTGTAGAGCTGCAGGCCAGGCTCTGTGGTCCAGACCTCCATCTCGACGCCGGAATTGGCGCCTTGCGCCCACGCCACCTGGTGAAGCGGGCCCCGGGCTGACGCCAGGCAGAAATTGACGTCGTAAGGAAGCTGCTCGCCTTCCGTTTCCATGCGCAGCGGCCGCGCCTGGCGGAAGTCGAAGGGCGTGCCGTCGACCGGTTTGACCACGCCGGTCGGGATCATCTCGCCATCGACCGGCGTATAGGCGCCGGCATTCAGCATCAGCCGGTGGTCGAGAATGTCACCGGCGCCGCCATCGTCGAGATTGAAATAGGAATGCTGCGCCAGATTGCACAGCGTCGGCTCCTCGCAAGTGGCGGTCAGTTCCATCGAGAGCGTGCCGGGAATCTTCAGCCGGTAGGTGCAGGTGACGTCGAGCGCGCCGGGAAAGCCCATCGTGCCCTCGGGATCGTGCAGGGTCAGGGTGACAAAATCCCGGCCGTGCAGCGAAACCGTCCACGGCCGATGGAAGAAGCCCTCCGAGCCGCCATGCAGCGTGTGCTTGCCGAGGAAATTGCGCTCGGTCTGGTAGCGCTGGCCGGCAATGGTGAATCGGCCGTCGCGGATGCGGTTGGCATAGCGGCCGACGACCGCGCCGAAGAAGGCCCGGTCGGTCTCGTAAGGCTCGAAGCGATCGTAGCCCAGCACCAGCGGCGCGTCGTGGCCGGCGAGCCGCAGATCCTGGATGATTGCGCCGAGCCCGATGATGTTGGCGCTGACGCCGCCGCCCCGGATGGTGAAACGGCGAACGGATTCGCCTGCCTGCGTCGTGCCGAAGACTTCGCCGTCCTTCATCGCTATGTCCAAATGCTAATTCGTCGATCTATCGACTTAGAGCAATTCCAGGAAAAGTGTGAAACGGTTTTCCGTCCGGAATTGCAAAAAACAAAGAACTGGAGCGGTTCGGCGTTTCCGTGAAACGCTGAACCGCTCCAGTCCGGCTGAATGTCGTCTGGCAAGGGCCGGCCCGGGCCTGCCCTGCCCGTCAATGATTTAGAGGCCGAGACCCCCGATGCAGACATATTTGGTGTCGAGGTAATCCTCGATGCCCTGGTGTCCGCCTTCCTTGCCGAGGCCCGATTCCTTGACGCCGCCGAACGGCGCTTCCGGCGTGGTGATCAGGCCTTCATTGACGCCGACCATGCCGTATTTCAGGCCTTCCATGACCCGGAAGGCGCGGCCGAGGTCGCCGGTGTAGAAATAGGCGGCAAGGCCGAACTCGGTGTCGTTGGCAAGCGCAATGGCTTCCTCTTCGGTCTCGAACTTGAATACCGGGGCGATCGGGCCAAAAATCTCTTCCTTCATGAAGCGCATGTCAGGCTTCGCATCGGCGATGACGGTCGGCTGGAAGAATGAGCCGCCAAGCGCGTGGCGCTTGCCGCCGGCAACGACCTTGCCACCCTTCGACGTGGCGTCGGCGATGAATTCCTCGACCTTCTCGACCGCCTTCGCGTCGATAAGCGGTCCCTGCTGCACGCCCTCTTCCAGGCCCGAGCCAACTTTCAGCGCATTGCTCGCGGTAGCCAGCTTCTCGACAAACTTGTCGTAGATGCCGGCCTGCACCAGGAAGCGGTTGGTGCACACGCAGGTCTGGCCGGAATTGCGGTATTTGGCGGTGATGGCGCCGGCGACGGCGCGATCGAGGTCGGCATCGTCGAAGACCAGGAACGGCGCATTGCCGCCGAGTTCCATCGAGACCTTCTTGACGGTGACGGACGACTTCTGGATCAGCAGCTTGCCGATCTCGGTCGAGCCGGTGAAGGTGATCTTCGACACCAGCGGATTGGCGCAGATCTCGTCGCCGATTTCGCCGGCAGCACCCGTCAGGATGTTGATGACGCCCTTTGGGAAGCCGACCTCCTCGGCGAGCGCGCCCCATGCAAGGCCGGAATACGGCGTCTGCGAGGCCGGCTTGACCACGGCGGTGCAGCCGGCGGCAAGCGCGGGGCCAAGCTTGCGGGCAAGCATCGAGGAGGGGAAATTCCACGGCGTGATGGCGGCAATGACGCCGACCGGCTCCTTGGTCACCAGGATGCGGCGATCGCCCCATGGTGATGGCACGACATCGCCATAGGTGCGGCGGCCTTCCTCGGCAAACCACATGATGTAGGCGGCAGCCGAACCGATCTCGCCCTTGGATTCGGCGAGCGACTTGCCCTGCTCGATGGTGAGCAGTTCGGCCAGCACATCCTGATTGTCCATCATCGCGTCATGCAGCTTGCGCAACAGCTTCGAGCGCTCAAGCGCGGTCGTCTTGCGCCAGGTCTTGAAGGCTTCGCTTGCGGCTTCGATGGCGCGGCGGGTTTCCGCCTTGCCCGACTTCGGCACGGTGCCGATCTTGAGACCGGTGGCCGGGTTGTTGACGTCGACCGTCTGGCCGCTGTCGGCCTGCACCCATTCGCCGTTGATGAGATTGGCCTGGCGCATGAAATGGCTGGTTTTCTGCAGCATGGTCTAGCCTCCGTTCGGCGCACTGACGGGCCGGTTTCCTGGATCTCTTGAACGAGCGTGCACAATGGCGGCGGAGCCGACACGCTGAAGCCACTGCTCTTTACCTAGGGCAAGCCCGGCAAGCAATTGCAAGATGGCATATAGGCTTTGGGCCAGCCCAACGCCAGAGAAAATTCACATGTAAATTAGTTTGGGCCGCAGCCTTGTCAAAGACCAGCCTTGCCAAAGACCAGCCTTACAGAAGACCAAGCCTACCCAAAGACATGCACCACCACCGTCAGCCAAAAGGCGGTTGTAACAACCGCGCTTGCCGTGGCGATGGTCATCTGGTTCGACGCCAACGCCTGGCCGGTGTTGAACTGCACGGCGATGAGATAGGAATTGATGCCGGACGGCAGCGCCGCCACCACGACCGCCACTTTGGCCGTCAAGGGCGGCAGGCCAAACAGCCAGACCAGGCCGAGCACCAGCGCCGGCATCAGGAACAGTTTCAGCGTCGACAGCGCCAGCGCCGGTCGGATGTTACCGGAAATGCCGAAACGGCGCAGGCTGAGCCCCATGGCGAACAGCGCCACCGGCCCGGCGGTGTTAGCCAGCGCATCGGCCAATCGCATGGCAAGGTTCGGCAGCGGCGCGCCGGTGAGGCGCCATGCCAGCCCGGCCAGGATGCCGATGATCAACGGATTGGTGAACAGTCTTCTCAGAAAGCTCTGGATGATGCGCAGCGGGTGTACGGGCTCGCTGACGCCGCGGCCAAATATCTCGAACATGATGATCGAAGCCATCATCATGGTCGGCAGATGCACGGAAACGAGCAGCGACAGCACTTCGAATCCGCTGGACCCGAATACGCCGAGAACGAAGGGAATGCCCAGCAACACCACATTCGAGAAGGATGACGACACTCCACCGACGATGCCGGTGCGCGCGTCCCGCCCGAAGATCCGTGTCGTCACCAGATGGCCGGCGGCCCATGTCATTGCAACCGCCGCGAAATAAGCACCCCACAGCGACCAGGGCGCCACGCCGTGGAAATCCGAATTCACCATCGTCCGAAACAGCAGCAGCGGCATCGCGACGTTGATGGCGAATTCGGAGATGCCGTCCCCGCTGGCCGGTTTCAGATAGCCGGTGAGCCCGGTGACATAGCCGAGCGCGACGAGGCTGAAGACGAAAAGAACGGTTTCGGTGAGCGGAGACATTTTTCAGGGATAGGCGAGCCCGGATTCCAGCGCAATCGCCATGATCTTCAGAAACTGATCCTCGATCCGCCCGGCGCCTGAATTTGATAATGGTCGGGTGGCAGCGCTATACAGGCTTGGTATCATCAGGGCGGACACACAGCGAATGGTTGCGACGCCGAAACAGCGTCATTTCAGACAGGGGTGGCCGGTCAGACAAGTGTGGCTGGTCAGACAGGGGTGGCTGGCGGGTTTCGTCGCTATACTGCTTTGCCTTGGCGTATCTGAGGCCCAGGCCGCCGAGACCAAAAGTCTCAAGGGCGTGGCGCTGATCATCGGCCAGTCGAAATACGAACACATCGCAGCCC
Source organism: Mesorhizobium sp. M0001 (assembly GCF_040324255.1). Lineage (NCBI taxonomy): Bacteria > Pseudomonadati > Pseudomonadota > Alphaproteobacteria > Hyphomicrobiales > Phyllobacteriaceae > Mesorhizobium > Mesorhizobium sp. M0001. The sequence continues at coordinate 678,686 of NZ_JAMYVS010000001.1, read as the reverse complement.
TTGCCAACCCGGCCAACGACGCCCGCGACATGGCCAAGATGCTGACCGACCTCGGCTTCGACGCCCGCAACGTCACCGATCGCGATGCCGCCAAGCTGAAGCGCGATCTCGATCGGTTTGTCGAGGATGCCGACGGCGCCGACGTCGCCTTCATCTATTATTCCGGTCACGGCATCGAGTCGGGCGGCGAGAACTATCTGATGCCGGTCGACGCCGACGTCTCGTCGCTGAAAAATGCCGGTGAGGCGCTGGTGCCGATTTCAGCCGTCATGGACGAGCTGAAAAAGACCGTGCCGGTGACGATCGTGCTGCTTGACGCCTGCCGCACCAACCCGTTTCCGCCGGACGCGGTCGTGCGACGCGGGCCGACGGCTTCCGCCGAGCCTGTCGGCGCCGGCGGGCTGGAACCGGTGCGCGGCGCCAAGGCGCTTGCCAGTGCCTCAGTGGATGATGCCAGCCTGGGAACCGTGGTCGGCTTCGCCGCCGAGCCGGGCCGACCGGCGCTCGATGGCGCCGCCGGCGAAAACAGCCCCTACGCCGCCGCCCTGCTGCGCCACCTCACGGCGATGAAAGGCACCGAGTTCGGCTCGGTCATGCGCATGGTCACCGAGGAAGTCTATCTCGACACCAAGGCAAAGCAGCGCCCCTGGGTCAGCGAGAGCCTGCGTCGCCTGCTCTATTTCGGCGTCGCGCCGCCGGAACCGACCGGCGACGACGGGCTGATCACCGGCGAGAGGCGGCAATTGCTGCTGACCATTTCCGACCTGCCCGATCCCAAACGGGCTCAGGTGGAGTTGGCTTCTCTCCAGGACGGCGTGCCCCTTGACGCGCTCTACGGCGTGCTCAAGGCGCTCGGCACGGAAAAGATCCCTGAGGATCCCAACGACCTGCAGAAGGTGCTGGACAGCCAGGCCGAGCGTCTGAAGAAGATGATGGCCGAGCGCGCCGCATTACGCACCGACGATCCCGAGATCAGTCGCCTGGTCGCATCCGCCGACAAGGCCATAGGCCAGGGCGCCATGGTGACGGCGCGCAAATTCCTCGACGACGCGGTCGGCCGGATCGAGGAAAACAGCGGTGCGGTCGACGAGGCCGAGGACCTGCTCCGGCAAAAGCGCATCGCCGACGCCGCCATCTATGCCAAACGCGCCGACGCCGCCGCGCTGGTCTTCGACTACAAATCCGCCGCCAACGACTATGCCAAGGCGTATTCGCTGGTCGAGAAGTGGGACGAAAAGCTGCGCTGGAACTACAAGAACCAGGAGGCCGAGGCGTTGAACGCTCATGGCTACGCCACCGGCGACCTCGATGCGCTGCAGCACTCCATCGAGGCCTATCGCACCATCTTGAACTTCATCCCCAACGGCGAACAGAATCGCGACTGGGCAATCACCCGCAACAACATGGCGGTGGTGCTGCAGACCATTGGAGAGCGCGAAACCGAGACTGCGCATCTCGAAGAAGCGGCGGTGATTTTCCGCGATTCGCTGGTGGTGTTCGAGCGCGAGAAGGACGACCGCAACTGGGCCGCGGCGCAGAACAACCTGGCCAACGTGCTTCTGAAGATCGGCGAACGCGAGAGCGACCCGAAGCGTCTCAATGAAGCGGTGGCGGCGACGCGCGCCACCCTTGAGAAGCGTCCGCGCGACAAGCTGCCGTTGGACTGGGCCGGTTCGCAGAACAATCTAGGCCTCGCGCTCTATGCACTCTCCGAGCGTGAGCCTGCCGGCGAGCATCTCACCCAGGCCGAAGCAGCCTACCGGCTGGCGCTTGAGGAATACACACGCGAGAAAGCACCCGTGGAATGGGCGATGGTCGAGAACAATCTCGGCAACACGCTTGTAACGCTTGGCATCCAGCTCAACGACAAGGCGAAGATCAACGAGGCGGCCGACGCGTTTCGCGCCGCGCTGGAAGTGCGAACCCGCGAAACTTTCCCGGTGTCCTGGGCGACCAGCCGCCTCAACCTGGGCAATGCGCTGAGCGGTATCGCCCGCTTCGATATGGGCACGGCTACGCTCGAAGAAGCTGCTGCTGCCTATGACGACGCTCTGACGGTGTTTACCCGCAAGCGCTTCCCGATGGACTGGGCGTCAGCCCAGAACAATCTCGGCTCGATCTATCAGACGCTGGGCCAGCGCACGCGTGATGCGGCCAAGCTGGAACAGTCGGCGGCAGCCTTCCAGGCGGCACGGCAGGTCTATGTCAGGCGGAAGTTCCCGCAGGACTGGGCGATGAGCTACTACAATCTCGGCAACACGCTGCAGCTTCTCGGCGGCGTCACCGACAAACCCGAGCATTACAGCGAGGCGGTCGACGCCTACGGCAATGCGTTGCGCGAGTACAAGCGCGAGACGAACCCGCGGCAATGGGCAATGGCCCAGGCCGGCCTGGGCTCGACGCTGCACTGGTTGAGCATGAGCAATGGCGATGCCAAGACCCTGCAGGATTCGATTGCGGCGCGGCGGGCAGCGCTCGAAATACTCACCATCGAGGCCGCGCCGGTCGACTGGGCCAACGCTCAAAATGGCATCGGTATGAGCCTGCTCAATCTCGGCAATCTCCAGCGGACCGACAAATATCTCAACGACGCCGAAGCGGCGTTCACGGCGGCGCTGAAGGTGTTTACGCGCGAAAGTCAGCCGCTGCAGTGGGCCTTCGAGCAGAACAATATCGGCGACGTCCACTGGAACCGCGCCAGCTATGGCGCGGGCAAGCCGGAATATCTCAAGGCGATCGAATTCTTCGAGAACGCCAAGCAGGGCTTCACCGAAGCCGGCTACACGATCCCTATCCCGCTCACCGATCAGAAGATCGAGCTGGCGAAGAAGCAAATGGCGAAAATGTGAAGCGAACCGAGGGTTCGCCTTTCGCTTGTCTTTGTGCCGGCTTTCCGATCCCTATATCAGAATGACCGGAGCCGGCATCCGGCTCCCGGAAAGGTTTCGATGATTCGATTTGTGCTGTCGCTGTTCCTGCTTGCTGTTCCCGCCGTCGCCCACGCGACCGACGCCGGCTGGGCGCTGCTGCGTGACGGCGGCCATGTCGTGCTGCTTCGCCACGCACTGGTCACCGGCACCACCGACCCCGCCAATTTCGTCATCGACAACTGTGCCACCCAGGTCAATCTATCGGCGCGCGGCAAGCAGCAGGCGAGCAAGATCGGCGCGCTGTTCGGCGCCCGCGCCGCCCCCATCGAGCGGGTGCTGTCCAGCCGCTATTGCCGCTGCCTCGACACTGCCCGCATCGCCTTCGAAGCGGAGCCGGAGCTTTTTGCGCCGCTCGACCTCCTGAGGAGCGATCCGACCGAGAAGGCCGCGCAGCTCGACGCGGTGATGAAGGAAATCCGCGCCTACACCGGTTCCGACAATCTGGTCATGGTCACGCATCTCGAAAACATCGTCGCGCTGACCGGCGTCTCGCCGCGCGAGGGCGAAGCGGTGGTGGTCGAGCCGCAGGGCGATGGCTTGCGCGTGCTCGGCCGCGTCACGTTCTGAGAGAGCCAGTGGTCAAGCTCCGTGAAAACTTAGCTGACGTAACGTCAACTGGAAGGGCCACCGGCTTGTCGGGCGGCCCTTCTTGTCTTCACGGGAGGGCCATCCCATCTGCGCCCCGCGCATCAGGCCTTTTCCTGCCGGGAAAAACCGATTAGACAGCGCCCAAACCAGATGCGGACAGATTCCGCCCGCAACCGAAGGAAGAGCCCTTGTCCACCACGTTCGACAAAGTCGCCAAGATCATTGCCGACACCAGCGAGATCGATATCGACACCATCACTCCCGAGAGCCACACGATCGACGATCTCGGCATCGACAGTCTCGATTTCCTCGATATCGTCTTTGCCATCGACAAGGAATTCGGCATCAAGGTGCCGCTGGAAAAGTGGACCCAGGAAGTCAATGACGGCAAGGCTTCGACCGACGATTACTTCGTCATGAAGAACCTGTGCGCCAAGATCGACGCGCTGGTCGCCGCCAAGACCGCCTGATATCGGCTGGCGCGCGGCCTTGACGGGCTGCGCCGCCTGACCCACAAAGCCGCTCATGAGCAGCCCTCGCGACGTCGTCATCACCGGTATCGGCCTTGTCTCCTCGCTGGGAGAGGGTCCGGATACCCACTGGCAGAAGCTGGCGCAGCCCGGCCTGCAGCCGGTGCTCGAATCCGCGCGCTTTGCGCCCTACACCGTGCATCCACTGCCGGAGATCGACTGGAACCTGCAGATCGCCAAGCGAGGCGACCAGCGGCAGATGGAAACATGGCAGCGGCTCGGCACCTATGCGGCCGGCATGGCGCTGGACGACGCCGGCATCAAGGGCAATGACGAGCTCTGCACGACCATGGACATGGTTGTCGCTGCCGGCGGCGGCGAGCGAGACGAGGCGGTCGATGCCGCCATCCTCGCCGCGTCCGAGAGCCGCAACGACCGCGACGTGCTGCTCAACGAGAAGCTGACCACCGAATTGCGGCCGACGCTTTTCCTGGCCCAGCTCTCCAATCTGCTCGCCGGCAACATCTCCATCGTCCACAAGGTGACGGGATCGTCGAGGACCTTCATGGGCGAGGAAGGTGCCGGCGTCGCCGCCGTCGAGACCGCCGCGGCGCGCATCCGCTCCGGACAGTCGACCCACATACTGGTAGGTGGCGCCTTCCAGACCGAACATTCCGACATGCTGCTCGGCTATGAATTGGCCGGCTATCTGCATCGCGGCCCATGGAAGCCGGTCTGGCAGAGACAGGGCGCCGAGGGCGGCGGCCTGGTCTCCGGCTCCGGCGGCGCCTTCCTGGTGCTGGAGCAGCGCGAACACGCGCAAAGCCGCGGCCGCAAAATCTATGCCGAGCTCGGACCGGTCGTCTCAGGCCGCGCCCGGCGTTCGCGCGGCGAGCTTGACGCCGAGATCGCGACACTGCTCAAACAGGCAACTCTCCCGAACGGCAAGTTGCTGGCCCTGTCGGGCGCATCCGGGGCGCATACCGCAACGTCAGCCGAAAAGGCAGCGCTGGATGCCAATCCGGCGATATCGGCGCGCGGCTTCGCGACGCTGACCGGGCATATGAAGGAAGCGCAGTTTCCATTCGCGGTCGCCCTCGCCGCCCTGGCCGTCGACCGCAAGGCCGCCTACCCCGTTTTCGACGCCGCGGCCGAGAAGCCGTTCGAAGGCATTCCCGAAACCGTGCTCGCAACGGCAATCGGCTATCACCAATTCGAGGGCATGGCGCTGGTCAACGCTGCTTGAAGCAGCGCTGCGCGATCATGCTGCAAAGTTAAGAGGTTCCGGATGGCCAATCTCAGAGATCACATGGGCAGGCCGATCGTCGCCGTCACCGGCATTGGCGTGGTAACGTCGCTCGGCATCGGCAAGGCCGATAACTGGGCGGCACTGACCTCCGGCAAATCGGGCATCCACCCGATCACCCGCTTTCCCGTCGACCACCTCAACACTCGCATCTCCGGCATGGTCGATTTCCTCGACTCAAGCTCGAAAGGCGCCAGCCTGCTGACCTACGAACTGGCCGAAACCGCCGCGAATGAGGCGGTGGCCGAATCCGGCCTCGATTCCTCTGATTTCGGTGGCCCGCTCTTCCTCGCCTCGCCGCCGGTCGAACTCGACTGGCACGACCGCTTCGCGCTTTACAATTCCGACGGCAAAGGCGCCGGCGCCGAAAGGCTGCTCAGGGTGGCGCGCGGGCTGAAGGAAACAGATACGTTCGCAAGCACGCAGTTCGGCGCGATCGCCGACCGGCTGGCCGACCGCTTTGGCACGCGCGGCCTGCCGATCACGCTGTCGACGGCCTGCGCTTCGGGCGCCACCGCCATCCAGCTCGGCGTCGAAGCGATCCGCCGCGGCGAATGCGACCGGGCGCTGTCGATCGGCGCCGACGGTTCGGCAACCGCCGAGGCGCTGATCCGCTTTTCGTTGCTCTCGGCGCTGTCGACCCACAATGACATCCCTGAAAAGGCGTCAAAACCCTTCTCCAAGGACCGCGACGGCTTTGTGCTGGCCGAAGGCTCCGGCGCGCTGGTGCTGGAATCGCTTGAGGCAGCCCTTGCCCGGGGCGCCAGCGTTCTCGGCCTCCTGCGCGGCTGCGGTGAAAAGGCCGACGATTTCCATCGCACCCGTTCCAAGCCCGACGGTTCGCCGGCGATCGCAGCAGTCCGCGCCGCCCTTGCCGATGCCGGCCTGAGCAAGGACGAGATCGACTACGTCAACGCTCACGGCACCTCGACACCGGAAAACGACAAGATGGAGCATCTGTCGCTGTCGACCGTGTTCGGCGATCGCATCGGCTCGATGCCGGTCTCGTCCAACAAGTCGATGATCGGCCACACGCTGTCGGCGGCCGGCGCCGTCGAAGCGGCGTTTTCGCTGATGACCATGCGCGAAAGCGTCATTCCGCCGACCATCAACTACGACAATCCCGACCCGGCAATCGTGCTCGACGTGGTGCCCAACAAGAAGCGCAATGCCGAGGTTCGTAGCGTTCTGTCGAACTCGTTCGGCTTCGGCGGCCAGAACACTTGCCTTGTCATGGCGCGGGAACCGGTCTAAGCGACCTTTTTCAGCCAGACTGAACTGACAGGCCCCATGCGCGCACTGCAACTTATCGAGGACCGCCGTCTTGAAACGGTGGACCTGCCGCCCCCGCCGCCCCCCGCATTGGGCGAAGTCACGCTGCGCATCAAGGCGGTGGCGCTGAACCATATCGACGTCTGGGGCTGGCGTGGCATGGCCTTCGCCAAGCGTAAGCTGCCGCTGGTCGTCGGCGCCGAAGCCTCCGGCGAGGTCGAAGCTGTCGGCCCCGGCGTCTCCAGCCTGCTGCCCGGACAATTGCTGTCGATCTACGGCGCGCGCACCTGCGGCCTTTGCCGCGCCTGCCGCGAAGGCCGCGACAATCTCTGCGAACATGTCTCGGGCGTCCACGGCTTCCATCTCGACGGCTTTGCCCAGGAGAAGATCAACCTGCCGGCGCGCCTGCTGGTCCCTGCTCCTCCCGGCGTGACCGATGTCGGCGCGGCTGTCGCCCCCGTCACCTTCGGCACCGTCGAGCACATGCTGTTCGACAATGCCAAGCTGCAGCCCGGCGAAACCATCCTCATCCATGCCGGCGGCTCCGGCATCGGCTCGGCGGCGATCCAGCTGGCCAAGCGCATGGGTTGCACCATCATCACCACGGTCGGTTCCAACGACAAGATCGACAAGGCCAAGGCGCTCGGCGCCGACCATGTCATCAACTACCGCGACGATCGTTTCGAAGGCGTCGTGCGCAAGCTCACCAGGAAGAAGGGCGTCGACGTCGTCTTCGAACATGTCGGCGCCGACACCTTTGCCGCCTCGATGCTGTGCCTCAAGCGCGGCGGCCGCCTGGTCACCTGCGGCTCGACCTCCGGCGTGTCGACGCAGATCAATCTGATGCAGCTGTTCCAGCAGCAGCTGAAGCTGCTTGGGTCCTTCGGCTGCCGCATGGAGAACATGGCCAACGCCATGCAGAAGATGGCGGCGGGACAGGTCGCACCTGTTATCGACACCGAAGTCGGCTTCGACGGCATCGACGCCGCGTTGAAGCGCATGGAAGGCCGCGACGTGTTCGGCAAGATCATCCTGCGCGTTTCTTAGGACTATGGTCGGCAAGGTGTTCAAGAAAGCCCGCCGGGACTTCATGTTCCGCTATGGCCGAAGACTGCGCCAGATGGAGCACTGGCTGGTGGCGCGCGTGGCGATGACGATCATCTCGCTGCTGCGCCTTTTGCCCGCCGACAGCGCGCTCAATTTTGCCGACCGGGCGGCACGCCGCATCGGTCCGCGCGTCGGGCGCCACCGCGTCGCCGTCAACAATCTGCGCCTTGCCTATCCCGAAAAGAGCGATGCCGAGATCGAGGCCATCGCCTCCGACATGTGGGGCAACATGGCCCGGCTCGCCGCCGAATACATCTTTCTCGACGCGCTCTTCGACTATGATCCGAACGCAGCGACGCCCGGCCGCGTCGAAGTTGGCGGCGCCGATCATTTCCATCAGATAGCTGGCGAGGACAAACCGCATATCCTGTTCACCGGCCATCTCGGCAATTTCGAACTGCTGCCGGTGGCTGCCGCGACGTTCGGCATGAAGATCACGGCGCTGTTTCGTCCGCCGAACAATCCTTACCTCGCCGATTATATCCATTCGACGCGGCGTTCGAGCATGGGCGCCTTGCTGCCGTCTTCGACCGGCGCCTCCTTCGCGCTGGCGTCGATTCTGGAGAAAGGCGGCAATATCGGCGTGCTGGTCGACCAGAAATTCTCTAGCGGACTGGAGACAATCTTCTTTAACCGCCCATGCCAGAGCAATCCGGTTCTGGGCATGCTCGCCCGTCACTATGATTGCGACGTCTATCCGGCGCGATGTGTGCGGCTGCCTGGCAACCGCTTCCGCCTCGAGATCGAGGACAAGCTGACCTTGCCGCGCAATGAAAGCGGCAGCGTCGATGTCGCGGCCACCACCCAACTGCTCGCCAACGTGGTCGAGCGCTGGGTGCGCGAGGATCCGGGACAGTGGATGTGGTTCCACAAAAGGTGGGAAATCTCAGGCCGGCGTCGCCGCCGGCGCGGACAGGCCAACGCCACCGGCCAGGGGCAGCGTCAATCTTAAGTCGTCGAAAGCCTCAGTTCGTCACAACGATCCGCGTATTGCCGAAGCCGACTTCGCGCACCATCGCATAGAACATCGCGGCATTGGCGGTGTGCAGCCGAACGCAGCCATGCGATGCCGGACGCCCTAGCTGCCTGACCGCGCCGGTGCCGTGGATGGCGTAGCCGCCATGGAAGAACACCGAGTAAGGCATTGGCGACATGTGGTATTTCTTCGAATACCACATCCGCGCCGTGCGTTGCGGCCGATAGGTGCCGCGCGGCGTGAAATAGCCACTGCGGGCGGTCGACACGCTCCAGCGATAAAGCACCTGGCCGTATTGGCTGACGGTCATGGTCTGCGACGAGACGTCGATGCTGGCCACCAGCGAGGCAGCCCTGCTTTCGATGGACGTGCCGAACAGCATCGCCGCAAAAGCAGCTGCCATGAGAACGATTTTAGTCATGAGATCAAACCCCTTTGATGCCCCTTGCCTGCCCTGTCATCACGCGGTTTTTCATCTTTTTAACGACAGGTGAGTGATCTAACACACACTCCTTGATAAATTCGCCAATCTAAAGCAGCGAATTTGAACGATTTTCCCGCCATAGTTGCCGCTGCGACACGAAGTTTCGGCGCCAGTGGCGCGATGCTTGCAAAACCACCCCCTTGCCTGCTCAAATCCGGGAATGAACGAACGACTCTTCAAAGCGATAGACGCCCGTGTTGATGACTTGGTCGCACTGACCGCCGACCTGATCCGCTTCCCGACCATCAACCCGCCTGGCGAAGCCTATCGCCCCTGCGTCGAATATATAGGTGTGCGCCTAGGCAGGCTTGGCTTCGAAACCGAATTCATCCGCGCCGAAGGCACGCCCGGCGATACCGACCGCTATCCCCGCGTCAATGTCGTCGCCCGCTTCGACGGCCGCTCGCCTGGGGCCTGCGTCCATTTCAACTCGCACATCGATGTGGTCGAAGCCGGCGAGGGCTGGAGCGTCGATCCCTTTGCCGGCGTGGTGAAGGACGGCAAGGTCTACGGGCGCGGCGCCTGCGACATGAAAGGGGGCATGGCCGCCTCGATCATCGCGGCGGAAGCCTTCATGGAGGTATTCCCCGACTTTCCTGGCGCCATCGAAATCTCCGGCACCGTCGATGAAGAGTCCGGCGGCTTCGGCGGCGTCGCCCATCTGGCGAAGCTTGGCTATTTCTCGAAACCCAAGGTCGACCACGTCATCATCCCCGAGCCGCTGAACAAGGACCGCATCTGTCTTGGCCATCGCGGCGTCTGGTGGGCGGAGATCGAGACCAAGGGCGAGATCGCGCATGGCTCGATGCCGTTCCTCGGCGACAATGCCGTGCGCCACATGGGCGCCGTGCTGCAGGCCTTCGAGGATGAACTGTTTCCGGCGCTCGATCGCAAGGTGACGCGCATGCCTGTCGTGCCCGAAGGCGCAAAGCGCTCGACCATGAACATCAACTCGATCCATGGCGGCCAGACTGAGGATTTCCGCCCCGGCCTGCCCTCACCCAACGTGCCCGACGCCTGCCGGCTGACCATCGATCGCCGCTTCCTGCTCGAGGAGGACCTTGCCACGGTCAAGAGCGAGGTGACCGATATCCTCGACCGGCTGAAGCGCGAGCGCAAAAAGTTCGACTACGAGATTCGCGACCTGATGGAGGTGCTGCCGCTGATGACCGAGCGCGATGCGCCGGTGGTCAAGGCGGTGGCGCAAGGCATCATGGCGATCTTCGCCCGCGAGCCGGATTATGTCATTTCACCAGGCACTTACGACCAGAAGCACATCGCCCGCATCGGCCACATCTATGATTGCATCGCCTATGGCCCGGGCATTTTGGACCTCGCCCACCGGCCCGACGAATGGGTCGGTATCTCTGATATGGTGGAGTCGGCCAAGGTGATGGCGATCGGGCTCAATGTGCTGCTCAGGGGCACGGCCGCGGGCTGAACCATCGACTTCGCTGAAAAAACATTCCTCCCCGCGCCGCTGCAGAGCACGAAACGCAATTTACTCCACCTCGAAATCACGCTTCTATCGCACAAGGGTTCGAGCATTTGGGAGTTGCACGATGAAATTGTGGAAAACCATTCTTGCCGCCGCGGTGCTGGCACTGGCCGGCAGTCAGGCATTTGCCGCACGCACCGACCTGGTGATCGGCATTCCGCTCGAGCCGCCACATCTCGATCCGACCGCCGGTGCTGCCGCGGCGATCGACGAAGTGCTCTACGCCAACGTCTTCGAGGGCCTGACCCGCATCGGCCCGAATGGCGAAGTGCTGCCCGACCTCGCCGAGAGCTGGGCCATTTCCGACGACGGCAAGGTCTACACCTTCAAGCTGCGCACCGGCGTCAAATTCCATGACGGCAGCGATTTCGATGCCGGCGACGTGAAGTTCTCGCTCGACCGCGCCCGTGCCGACAATTCCGTAAACGCGCAAAAGGCCCTGTTCGCCGCCATCGATACGGTCGAAGTCGTCGATCCGACAACGGTCAAGGTGACGCTGAAGAACCCGCAGGGGTCGTTCCTCTACAATCTGGGCTGGGGCGACGCGGTGATCGTGGCGCCGGAGAGCGCCGACACCAACAAGGAAAAGCCCATCGGCACCGGCCCGTTCAAATTCCAGAGCTGGGCCAAGGGCTCGTCGATCACGCTGGTCAAATCCGACAACTACTGGGGCGCTCCGGTATCCCTCGACAAAGCCGAGTTCCGCATCGTTCCCGACGCCGCCGCCGCCGTGCCGGCGCTGCTCTCGGGCGACATCCAGGCTTTCCCTTTCTTCGATCCCGACAGCGTCGCGCAGGTCAAGGACGATCCGCGCTTCAAGGTGGTGATCGGCTCGACCGAGGGTGAGACCATTCTGGCGATCAACAACAAGAAGCCGCCTTTCGACAAGCTCGAGGTGCGGCAGGCGATTGCCTTCGCGCTCGACCGCAAGGCGATCATCGACGGCGCCTCGGCCGGCCTCGGCGTGCCGATCGGCTCGCACATGTCGCCCGCCAGCAAGGCCTATGTCGACCTCACCGGCCTCTACCCGCACAATGTCGACAAGGCCAAGGAGCTGCTGAAGCAAGCCGGCTTCGAAAACGGCATCAAGGCGACGCTGAAACTGCCGCCGCCTTCCTATGCACGGCTTGGCGGCGAGATCATCGCCTCGCAGCTGCGCGATGTCGGCATCGACCTGGAAATCATTCCGGTCGAATGGGCGCAGTGGCTGGATCAGGTGTTCACCAAGAAGGATTACGACCTGACCATCGTCTCCCACACCGAGCCCAACGACATCGATATCTACTCGCGCAAGGACTACTACTTCAACTACGACAACCCCGCCTTCGACAAGATCATCGCCGAGCTGAACCTCACCTCCGACGACGCCAAGCGCAACACGCTGCTCGGCGAAGCACAGAAGATCCTGGCCGACGACGCCGTGGTCGGCTTCCTCTATGAACTGCCGAAGGTCGGCGTCTGGGACGCCAAGCTGCAGGGCCTGTGGGAAAACGCGCCGATCCAGGCGAATGACCTGACCAAGGTGAAGTGGGCGGATTGAGGCGGCGGGCCAAAGGGCGGCGTTTGCGCTCCGTCACACCCCCCTCTGCCCTGCCGGGCATCTCCCCCGCAAGGGGGGAGATTGGGCTCTCGTCTCCGCTTTCGCCAATTGCCAGCGCCGCAAAGGAAAGCCCGGCGCTGAAACTGCTGATCTCCCCCCTTGCGGGGGGTGAGGAGTGGTCCGCGCAGCGGACGGAAAGCCAACTGCTTGGCTTTCCGAACAACGAACGCCCGAAGCGACAGCGAAGGGCCGGGTCCGGCAGGACAGAGGGGGGTGTGACAGAACGCTGCCTTTGCTCAGTCATCGCACTTGGCAACGCACCATTCCCGCCACCATGACCGCCTACCTCCTCAAACGCCTCGCCATCGCCATCGCAACCTTGATCCTGGCCTCGATGGTCGTCTTCGCCATGCTCGAAATCCTGCCCGGCGATCCGGCGCGGCTGATGCTTGGCCTCAACGCCAGCGCCGAGCAGGTCGAACTCCTGCGCAACCAGATGGGCCTCAACGCGCCGCTTCTCCTGCGCTACCTCCACTGGGTCGGCGGTCTGCTCAGCCTCGATTTCGGCCGCTCCTACACTTATTCGGTGCCGGTCATCGACCTTGTCCGCGAGCGCATGGCGGTTTCCCTGCCGCTGGCGCTGATCGCGCTGGCGCTGTCCACCATCATTGCCATCCCGGTCGGGCTCTATTCCGCCAGCCGGCGCGGCCGGGCCGGTGACACGATCGCCATGGGCGCCGCCCAACTCGGCGTCGCCATCCCGAACTTCTGGTTCGCGCTGATGCTGATCTACCTATTTGCCGTGTGGCTGCGGCTGGTGCCGGCCGGCGGCTTTCCCGGCTGGAGCGCCGGCGCGTGGCCGGCCCTGAAATCGCTGCTGCTGCCGGCCGTAGCACTTGCGCTGCCGCAGGCCGCGATCCTGGCGCGCGTTGCCCGCTCCGCGCTGCTCGAGGTGCTGAACGAGGATTATATCCGCACCGCCCGCGCCAAGGGCCTGCCCTATCGTGCCGTACTATGGCGGCACGCGCTGCGCAACGCGATGATCCCGGTTCTGACCATTCTGGGGCTGCAATTCGCCTTCCTGCTCGCCGGCACCATCATCATCGAGAACGTCTTTTATCTCCCCGGCCTCGGACGGCTGGTGTTCCAGGCGATCACTCAGCGCGACCTGATCGTGGTGGAAAGCATCGTCATGCTGCTGGTCGTCGCCGTCATTGCCGTTAACCTCGTCGTCGACGTCTCCTACGCCATCGTCGATCCGCGCCTTCGAGGCCGGCAATGACGCTGCACATCGACATCCCGCAGGAGACGTTGGGCAGCATTCTGGCCAAGGCCTTCCGCAACCGCTCCTTCCTCATCGGCTTCGCCATCACGGTGCTGGTGGCTGCAATAGCGGTCATCTCCTACGTCTGGACGCCCTACGACGTGACCAAGCTGGTGATCTCGGACAAGACGCTGGCGCCCTCTGCGGCGCACTGGTTCGGCACCGATCATTTCGGCCGCGACATCCTGTCGATGATCATGGTCGGCGCCCGCAACTCGATTGCCGTGGCGCTGGTCGCGGTCGGCATCGGCATGGGCGTCGGCGTGCCGCTCGGCGCCTTCGCCGCGGCGCGCGGCGGGTTTGTCGACGAGGCGCTGATGCGGCTGAACGACCTTGTCTTCGCCTTCCCGGCGCTTTTGTCGGCGATCATGATCACCGCCATCTTCGGACCGGGCGCCATCAACGCCATCATCGCCATCGGCATCTTCAACATCCCGGTGTTTGCGCGCGTCGCCCGCGCCGGCGCGCTGGCGATCTGGCCACGCGAGTTCATTCTCGCCGCGCGCGCCGCCGGCAAGAGCAAGACGCAGATTACAATCGAGCACGTGCTGCCCAACATCGCCACGCTGCTTCTGGTGCAAGGCACCATCCAGTTCGCGCTCGGCATTTTGGCCGAAGCCGGTCTCTCCTATGTCGGCCTCGGCGCCCAGCCGCCAATGCCGAGCTGGGGCCGCATGCTGTTCGACGCGCAGACGCGCATGGTGGTGGCGCCTTGGATGGCGATCTTCCCCGGCATGGCCATCGTCATCACCGTGCTTGGGCTCAATCTGCTCGGTGACGGCATCGCCGACATACTCGACCCGAAATCGCGGCGGCAGCGATGAGCCTGCTGCAGATCGAGAACCTGTCGCTGGCCGTCGGCGACACGCCGATCCTGAAAGGGGTCGAGCTCTCCGTCGCGCCCGGCGAGGTGATGGGCCTGGTCGGTGAATCCGGTTCCGGCAAATCGATGACGGCGCTGACCATCACGCAGCTTCTGCCGCATGCGGCGCGCGCCACCGGCCGCGTGACCTTCGACGGCATCGATATTCTGGCCGCAACCGAGGACCAGATGTGCGCGCTGCGTGGGGACGACATCGGCATGGTGTTCCAGGAGCCGATGACGGCGCTCAACCCCGTCAAGACCATCGGCGAGCAGGTCGCCGAAGGCATACGCTGGCACACCAGGGCAAGCCGTGCCGACGCCGAAGACCGCGCGCGCAAAATGCTCGACCGCGTTGGCCTGCCGGAGGCCAAATTCCCGCTGTCGCGCTATCCGCACGAACTGTCGGGCGGCCAGCGCCAGCGCGTCGTCATCGCCATTGCCTGCGCATTGAAACCCAAGCTGCTCATCGCCGACGAGCCGACCACGGCGCTCGACGTGGTGCTGCAGGCGCAGATCCTCGACCTCTTGCGCGGCTTTGTCAGCGAAAACCGCATGGGCCTGCTTCTGATCTCGCACGATCTCGCCGTCGTCACCGAAATGGCCGACCGCATCACCATCCTGCGTCATGGCGAGGTGATGGAAGCCGGCGACACCGCACGCACGCTATCGGAACAGCTGCATCCCTACACGCGCCAGCTGGCGCTGGCCTCCATGCACGTGCCCGCGCGCGCCAAGGTTCACGCCACCGGCCAGGGCAAACCGCTGCTTGAGGTCGAAGGCGTGACACGGGACTATCCGGGCCGGCGCACCTCCCTGTTCAAGTCAGCGGCTCCAATCCGCGCCGTCGACGACGTGTCCTTGTCGCTGGCGCCGGGCCAATCGGTGGCGCTGGTCGGCCGCTCCGGCTGCGGCAAGTCAACGCTTGCCCGCATGATCCTGGCGCTCGACAAATCGACATCGGGAACGATCCGCTTTCGCGGCGAGACCATCACCGGCAAAAGCGAGGCGGAGCTCAAAGCCGCGCGGCGCGACATGCAGGTGGTGTTCCAGGATCCCTACGGCTCTTTCGACCCGCGCCAGAAGGTCGAGAAACTGGTCGCCGAGCCGCTGCATGTACTGGAGACGAAGCCGACACCGGCCGAGCGGCGCGAGATGGTGGCGCATGCGCTGCACGAGGTCGGCCTCGGCGTCAGCGACATGGACAAATATCCGCATGAGTTTTCCGGCGGCCAGCGCCAGCGCCTGTCGATCGCCCGCGCCATCATCACAAGGCCGAAGCTGGTCGTCGCCGACGAGCCGGTCTCGGCGCTCGACGTGTCGATCCGCGCCCAGATCCTCGATCTGTTCGCAGAGCTCAACCAGAAGCTCGGCATCGGCTATCTCTTCATCACTCACGATTTGACCGTCGCCCGCGCCATCACCGATGAGGTGCTGGTCATGCATGACGGCAGGATCGTCGAGCGCGGCAAGACCGGCGACGTGCTCGATCATCCGCAGTCGGAGGCGGCCAGGGCGCTGGTCGCGGCTGCGCCCGATCTGCATCGGGCGATCGCTCGCCGTATGCAGGAACAGGGCTGAGTGACCGGTTCGCGGAGCGAATTTATCGTGCCAGTGGCACGATGAAAGGTCACGAACGCTGGGACGCTGCGAAGCAGCGGGGACCCGGCTGGGCGGCCGTTGCCCCTGGTCTGCCTCACTCCTCCGGCTTCACCACATCGACCGGGCTGATGTCGAGCAAATCGAGCGTGCGGCGCAGCAGCCGCACTTCGCTCTCGGCCAGCTTGGAATCGGCTTTGGCGATTTCCGCCATGTGGAGCGCCAGCAACTTGCGCCGTTCGACATCGAGATCGCGGAACAGCGCAATGGCTTGCGAACCGTTGGTCTCGTAGCCGAAATCATTGAGATATTCGATGACCGCGTCGAT
The DNA here is from genome assembly GCF_040324255.1 of Mesorhizobium sp. M0001. Taxonomy (NCBI): domain Bacteria; kingdom Pseudomonadati; phylum Pseudomonadota; class Alphaproteobacteria; order Hyphomicrobiales; family Phyllobacteriaceae; genus Mesorhizobium; species Mesorhizobium sp. M0001. The sequence continues at coordinate 662,402 of NZ_JAMYVS010000001.1, read as the reverse complement.
GCTGGTTTCCGGGATGCCGAAGGCGTCCTTGCAGATACGCCGGAAGGCGACCATTTCGCTCTCCGAAACCGAGCCGTCGGCCAGGATCATGCGAAACAGCATCAAGAGTTCCGCCGACAGCACGGGGTCGTCGGCAACCTTGCGCACGCCGGGGTCACCATCGAAGATCGAGCGTATCTGGTCGAGCAATGCCATCGCCAACAGTGTCCCTTTTTTCCGAGCCCGCCCAGTGCAAACCCAAAACTGCCCAGCGGTATTGGGATAATGACATGCACCACAGGAAATCCAAGCGCAACGCGCTTGGATGGACGTAGCGCGGAATCGGCCTTGCGCAAACCGGATGGCCATGAGAAGGCGCGGCACCACCTTTCCCGCCGGAATGTTCAGAAAATCCCGATGCTCGACCTCGCCACCCAGACCGTCATCATGCTTGCCTTGGCCGCTTTTGCAGCCGGCTTTGTCGATTCGATAGCCGGCGGCGGCGGGCTGATCACCATCCCGGCCCTGCTGCTTGCCGGCTTCCCGCCGGTCGCAGCACTTGGAACCAACAAGCTGCAGGGCATTTTCGGCACCGCTTCGGCGACCATCCACTACGCCATGAAGGGCCATGTCGATCTGCGCCGACAGCTGCCATCGGCGCTTCTGGCCCTTGCCGGCAGTGCCGTCGGCGCCTTGCTGGCGGCATTCGTGCCGGGTGATCTCCTGCGAGCGCTGCTGCCGCTGCTTTTGATCGCCATCGCGATCTACTTCGCCGTGAAACCCAACATGAACGATGTCGACCGCGCCGAGCGCCTGTCGCACTTCCTGTTCGGGCTGGTCATCGCCCCTTTGGTCGGCTTCTATGACGGGCTGTTCGGGCCGGGAGCCGGCTCCTTCTATATGCTGGCCTTCGTCAGCCTTGCCGGCTTCGGCGTGCTCAAGGCGACGGCACACACCAAGCTGCTCAATTTCGCCTCCAACATTGGCGGCTTCATCGTCTTTGCCGTCGCCGGCGTCGTCTACTGGAAGATCGGGCTGATGATGGGCGTCGCCCAGTTCCTCGGCGCCCGGCTCGGCGCCAGCCTTGCCATCCGCATCGGCGCCCGGCTGATCAAGCCGCTGCTGGTGATCATCTGCCTGTCGCTGGCGGTGAAGCTGCTGGCCGACCCGGCGAACCCATTGCGCCAGCTGATTGGTGTATAAGCCTCACGCCTGATAGAGTGCCGTTGTACGAATCATGTTGGAGGGACCACACATGAATCTTAGTGCACCCACTCAGCTTGTTTTCATCATATCCCTAGTTATCGCCATCATCGGCGTGCTCGCCGCGCTTGGCGTTCTTGCGTTCATTCCTCTGGCTGCGGTGTGGATTGTCCTCATCGCATACATCGTGCTTGCCGCCGCCTGCCTGATGCGCGGCGCCTAGGCACCCGCGACTTCTGCATTCGAAGCGCCCGGTCAAAGCCGGGCGCTTTTGCTTTGGATGCATGGTCTGTTAGGCTCTTCCGCGCGGAAGGATGACCATGAAGCAAAGCGGACGCGCAGACCCGAGGATGACGAAACGATGGGCGGCCCTACCTCGCTAACCCAAAAATCGCATTGCAATCGAGATGGCGCTCCAGTTCGGCTGCGATCTCGTCCAGAGCGTTTTCCACGTCCGCCCGATAGTCGACGCCGCCGCCTTTCACGCCGAGGCTTTCCAGGAATCTCGCCCGGAAAGCGTCGGCGGAAAACAGGCCGTGCAGATAGCTGCCAAAAACCTTGCCATCGGCGGAAATGGCACCGTCGTCGATGCCGTTGATCACAGCCGACGGCCGCGCCATGTCCGGCCCGGTGGTGCGGCCGAGATGGATTTCGTAGCCCTCGAGCGCCAAGCCGAACGGCACCGAGCGCGCGCTGACATTGCGCACCGTCTTTTCCGGTTCCATCACCGTCTCGATGTCGAGCAGACCAAGACCTTCCGCCTCGGTGACGCTGCCCTCGATGCCATCGGGATCGCGCACCAGGCGGCCGAGCATCTGGAAACCGCCGCAAATGCCGACGATATGGCCGCCGCGTTTGCGGTGCGCGAGGAGATCGCGATCCCAGCCATTCTCGCGGAATTTCATGAGATCCCCGATCGTCGATTTGGAACCGGGAATGACCACCAGGCCGGCTTCCTCCGGCAAGCGCTGCCCTGGCGGCACGAACACCACTTCGACCTGCGGCTCGGCCTTGAGCGGGTCGAGGTCGTCGAAATTGGCGATGCGGCCAAGCATCGGCACGGCGACCTTCAACGCCCGCTTCTCGCCCGATGCCAGGCGTTCGAGCACGACCGAATCCTCCGAAGGCAATCGCGCCGCCGCCTTCAGCCACGGCACGACGCCAAAGCAGCGCCAGCCGGTGAAGCTTTCGATCGACCGGATGCCGTCGTCGAACAGCGAGACATCGCCGCGGAACTTATTGATGAGGTAGCCGACGATCATGCGCCTGTCTTCCTCCGGCAGGATCAGATGCGTGCCGGCGACCGAAGCGATGACGCCACCGCGGTCGATGTCGCCGACCAGGATGACCGGCACGTCGGCGCGCGTGGCAAAGCCCATATTGGCGATGTCGCGGCTGCGCAGGTTGATTTCGGCCGGCGATCCGGCGCCCTCGACGACGACCAGATCGGCGCCCTCACCGACCTTCGTCCAGGACTCCAGCACGGCGTCCATCAGCCCCGCTTTCATTGTCTGGTAGTCGCGCGCTCGCGCCTCGCCGAACACCTTGCCCTGCACGATCACCTGCGAACCGATATCGCTCTGGGGTTTGAGCAGCACCGGATTCATATGCACGGTCGGCTGAACACCACACGCCAGCGCTTGCAGCCATTGCCCACGGCCAATCTCGCCGCCGCCGGGGCGGTTGTCGCCCGGAATGTCGGCGACGGCGGCATTGTTCGACATGTTCTGCGGCTTGAACGGCCTGACTTTCAGCCCGCGATTCCTGGCCGCGCGGCAGAGCCCCGCCACCAGCACCGTCTTGCCGACATCCGAACCCGTGCCTTGCAGCATGATCGCCTTGGCCATGCTCAGCCCCTGCCCTGCGCGCCGGAAACGGTCGACTTCTGCGACAGCGGCCCGCCGCGCCAGATGTAGAGCGCCAGCAACGGTTCGCTGCCGGTGCGCATGGCATGGCTGACATTGGAGGCGTGATGGATAATTTCGCCCGCCTGGCGGATGTGAAAGCCGCCCTCGCCCATGCGCCATTCGGTGCCGCCGGTCAGCGGAATGTAGATCTCCTCGGCAATGTGATGATGGTCGGGATAGGTGATGCCGGGTCCCAGGATCAGCAATCCGGCCGCGACCTCTTCATTGGCGAAATGGCCGCGCGTGCCAAACACCTCCAGCCAGCCGTAGTTCTGCAAGAACGCTTCACCAAAATCGCTCGCGTTGTAGGTCTGCCCCCAGCACAGATCGTCACGACGCTCCGCCAGCAGTTGCACCAGAGGCTGCGGGTCCGGCGGCGCCAGTTCGACAATGCGGTCGAGCAGACCAAGGCAAGGCAGCGGATGCACTTCGAGCACGCGCGCCGTCATATTCCAGCCGATCCGGGTCACGGCGTCCCGCACCAGCGCGTTGTCCACGCCCCGGAGATAGGCATGGAAGCGGTCGAGCAATTCGTCGAAATATGTCGGCACGCAATGCTCCGTTGATCCATTCATGCACAGCGGCTGCGCGGCGAGCCGGGTTGCGCGGCGGCATCATTGGTCTAGATTGAGCGGCGCGCAAAGCCAAAAACAACAGGCCAGCAAGCCAACCCCAGCTGGGGAACACAGGGAGCACGCCATGGACGCCGCGGTCGATGCGAGCACCAGCCAGTTCGAGCTCAACGAGGAACAGCGCGCCATCCAGGAGATGGCACAGGCCTTCGCCGCCGATCGCGTTGCGCCCAATGCGCTCGAATGGGACCGGGCAAGACACTTTCCCGCCGATGTAATCCGCGAGACCGGCCCGCTCGGCCTCGGCGGCATCTATGTCAGGGACGATGTCGGCGGCTCGGCGCTCGGCCGGCTCGACGCCGTGCTGATCTTCGAGGCACTGTCGCACGCCGATCCGGCGTTTTCCTCCTTCATCTCGATCCACAATATGGCGGCGTCGATGATCGACCGCTTCGGCGACGACGAGCAGCGCCAACGCTTCCTGCCGAAGCTGACCTCGATGGAATGGCTGGCGAGCTACTGCCTGACCGAGCCGGGCTCAGGCTCGGATGCCGCGGCGCTGAAGACGCGCGCGGTGAAGAGCGGCGTCGACTATGTGCTTAACGGCGCCAAGCAGTTCATCTCCGGGGCCGGCGACAGCGACCTCTATGTCGTCATGGCGCGCACCGGCGCCGACGGGCCGAAGGGCATTTCCACCTTCGTCGTGCCGAAGGATGCGCCCGGCCTCTCCTTCGGCGCCAACGAGCACAAGATGGGCTGGCACATGCAGTCGACCCGCCAGGTGATCTTCGAGGACTGCAAGGTGCCGGCTGCAAACCTGCTGTCGGGGGAAGGCGCAGGTTTCGGCATCGCCATGGCCGGCCTTGACGGCGGCCGCCTCAACATTGCGGCATGCTCGCTCGGCGGCGCGCAATCGGCGCTCGACAAGGCTTTGGCCTATACGGGCGAACGCAAAGCCTTCGGCTCGAAGATCAACCAGTTCCAGGCGCTGCAGTTCCGGCTGGCCGACATGGAAACCGAACTGCAGGCGGCACGCATTTTCCTCTATGCTGCCGCCTCGAAGCTAGACCGCAAGGCGCCGGACGCCGGCAAATGGTCGGCCATGGCCAAGCGCTTCGTCACCGACATCGGCTTCAACGTCGCCAACGAGGCGCTGCAGCTGCATGGCGGCTACGGCTATCTCCATGATTACGGCATCGAAAAACTGGTGCGCGACCTGCGCGTCCACCAGATCCTCGAAGGCACCAACGAGATTATGCGCGTGATTATCGCGCGGGCGTTGATCGGACGGCAGTAGGCAGTAGGCAGTAGGCAGTAGGCAGTAGGCAAAGGATGACCGCCAAGATCAACTCGTACAAGGATCTTATCGTATGGCAGCAGGCGATGGATCTGGCTGTCAGCACCTACTCATTGACCAAGACATGGCCCAAAGAGGAATTGTATGGGCTGACCAGCCAAATCCGCCGTTCAGCAACCTCTATCCCTGCAAACATCGCGGAAGGCTATGGCCGAGACAACCGAGGCTCCTATCAGCAATTTCTCAGGATAGCCCAAGGCTCGCTGAAGGAGTTCGAGACACACCTCCAAATCGCTCAACGCATTGGCGTTGCCACGCATGGGCAAGCTGAGCACCTGCTTCTGGCGGCCGAGGCCATCGGAAAGATGCTTCGCCAACTTATTCTCAAACTCGCACCCGAATAGGTCGCCCTACTGCCTACTGCCTACTGCCTACTGCCTACTGCCTACTGCCTACTGCCTACTCATCATGGAGCACCACTATGACCACTGTCGCCTTCATCGGCTTGGGTAATATGGGCAATCCGATGGCTACCAATCTCGTCAAGGCGGGGCACGCGGTGCACGGCTTTGACCTGATGCCGGAAAACCTCACCGTCGCCCGCGAGCATGGCGTCATTGTCATGGCGAATGCCGTGGCGGCGGTGAAGGACGCCGATGTCGTGATCACCATGCTTCCCGCCGGCAAGCACGTGCTCTCGGTCTACGAGGACATCGCACCCAAGGCCAAACCAGGCGCCCTGTTCATTGATTCCTCGACCATCGATGTCGAGTCGGCCCGCAAGGCGCATGCCGTAGCAAGGGAACACGGGCTGCATTCGATCGACGCCCCCGTCTCCGGCGGCACCGGCGGTGCTGCTGCGGGAACACTGACCTTCATGGCCGGCGGCGCCAAGGATGCCTTCGCCAAGGCCGAACCGGTCCTGAAGCCGATGGCAGGCCGCATCGTCCATTGCGGTGACGACGGCGCCGGTCAGGCAGCCAAAATCTGCAATAACATGATGCTCGGCATTTCGATGATCGGCGTCGCAGAGGCCTTCGTGCTGGCCGAAAAGCTCGGCCTCTCGCATCAGGCCCTGTTCGACGTTGCCTCGACCTCGTCGGGCCAGTGCTGGTCGCTGACCACCTATTGCCCGGTGCCGGGTCCCGTGCCGGCCTCACCCGCCAACCGCGACTACAAACCGGGCTTTGCCGCAGCACTCATGCTGAAGGACCTGAAACTGGCGCAGGAGGCGGCCCAAAGCGCCGGCGCGGTGACGCCAATGGGGGCCGAAGCGGCCCAGCTTTATGCGCTGTTCAACGCCCAGGGAAATGGCGGATCGGATTTTTCCGGCATCATAAATTTCCTTCGCGGCAGTTCTCTATAAGTTTTCGAATTTGGCAGCGCTTTTCTCGATTTTTATTGCGCGGAAAAATTGCAAATTTAGATTTGCTTAAGCTCTCGATAACCCGGCGGTAACGATGTGCCTATATAACGGATGGCGAGGCGGACATATCGCATCCGCCCGGCGCTCCGGATCAGGTCTCGCGTACCGGAGCCCGTAAGTTTCGCAAGTGTATTGTTGGCGAAATGCCATGCGTATCTGGCAAAGCCGCGTTCCCATGGAGCGCGGTTTTTGCGTTTTGCAGTACTATACTGCTCGGTCTGAATTATTATTCCGATTGCAGCGTTCGGAATTGCCTCATGGTCTTCATTGACCAGCACGATCGGTGCGCTGACCCCGTCGACCCAGACCATAAGCAGGCGCACAGTCCGGGCGCCCTGTTTGCAAGGCGCCCGGCGCTCGTTCCATCTACTTCTTGCGCAAATCCGCTTGCGACAGATCCAGCGCTTTGGCGATGCGATCGCAAGCCATGTCGATCGTCGCGCGGGTCCAGATCAGCGGCGGCGACAGGATCATCGTGTCGCCGGTAGCGCGCAGCATCAGGCCTTGCGCGATGGCGTGGTCGCGGACGGTGACGGCGGCACTGCCCGCCGGCAGGAAGCGCTCCTTGGTCGCCTTGTCCTTGACGATCTCGATCGCGCCCATCAGCCCGATCGATCGCACCTCGCCGACCAGTTCGTGGCCGGCAATGCGCTCCTGCAGCGCCTGGGCGAAGTAAGGTCCGGTGTCGTTCCTGACCCTGTCGACCAGACCTTCTCGCTCCATGATCTCGAGATTCTTCAGCGCCACCGCGCAGGCCACCGGGTGACCCGAATAGGTATAGCCGTGGTAGAATTCGCCGCCCTTTTCGACCAGCGTCGCCGCGATACGGTCGCCGACCAGCAGCGCCGACAGCGGCTGATAGCCCGAGGTCAGTGCCTTGGCCGTGGTGATGGTGTCGGCCTCGACGCCGAAGGTCTGCGCCGCAAACCATTCGCCGGTGCGGCCATAGCCGGTGATGACCTCGTCCAGCATCAAAAGCACATCGTATTTGCGGCAGATTCGCTGCACTTCCGGCCAGTAGCTCATCGGCGGTATCTTCACCCCGCCCGCCCCCATCACCGGCTCGCCGATGAAGGCCGCGACCTTGTCGGCGCCGGCCTCCAGAATGGCATCCTCGACCGCCTTGGCGGCGCGCAGGCCGAAATCATGGTCGCTTTCGCCGGGCAGCCCCAACTCATAGGCATAGGGCATCATCACATGGACGATGTTGGGCACCGCCCCGCCGAGTTGCTTGTGCATCAAATCCATGCCGCCGAGCGACGTGCCGGCGACGGTCGAGCCGTGATAGGCCGACTTGCGCGAGATGATGCGGTTCTTCTCCGGCTTGCCTTCCAGCACCCAATAGTGGCGCACGAGCCGCAGCGCCGTGTCGTTGGCCTCCGAGCCGGAGGAGCCGTAGAAAACCTGGCTGATGCCCTTGGGCGCCAGCTCGGCCAGCTTCTTCGACAGCAGCACGGGCGTCGGCGTCGAGCATTTGAAGAAGGAATTATAGTAGGGCAATTCCTTCATCTGCGCGTAAGCGGCGTCGGCCAGCTCGTCGCGGCCATAGCCGACATTGACGCACCACAGCCCGGCCATGCCGTCGAGTATTTCGGTGCCATCGGCATCGTAGATGAACGGGCCGTTGGCGTGGGTGATGATGCGCGAGCCGGTCTCGCGCAATTCCCTGTGGTCGGTGAAGGGATGCAGATGATGCGCGGCGTCAATCTGCTGAAGCTGCTTCAGCGAATAGTTCTGGTAAGTCATGGGTTTGCTCTTTCCTCTGGAATCAAACCGGCAAGCTGCCCGGGCGACTTCGTCAGAGGACGGCGGGCGGCGAATAGCCGATGCGGGCGCACAGCCTGAGCAGTTCGGCGCGCAGCGTGCGCGGCGACGGTGTCACCGCGACCCCGAAGGCGCCGGATGTGCTCATGTAGACCATGGCGGCAGTCTATGCCGCCCGAGGCCCGGAATTCAAGCGGTGCCGCTCAATACCCTTTGCAGCAACACGTATTTCATGGCGGTTTGCGCCGCTTGCGGCCGGCGGTCGCCGCGCCCGCCATGGCCGCCTTCCGTCTCCTCGAAGAACAACGTCTTGCCGTGACCTGCTTCCTGCAGCTTCGCCGCCATCTTGCGGGCATGGCCGGGATGGACGCGGTCGTCGGCGGTTGATGTCGTGAGCAGCACCGGGGGATAGACGGCATCGGCCGAGACATGATGGTACGGCGAATAGGCGGCGAGCCACTTGGCTTCTTCCGTTTTTGCCGGATCGCCATATTCGCCGATCCACGAGGCGCCTGGCGGCAGTTCGGTGTAGCGCAGCATGTCGAGCAGCGGCACCTCGATGATGACGGCGCCGAACAGTTCGGGATGCTGCGTCAGGGAAACGCCGGTAAGCAGGCCGCCATTCGAGCCGCCCTGGATGCCGAGGGAAGCAGCCGTGGCGATGCCGCGCCTGACGACGTCCTCAGCCACCGCGGCGAAATCGTCGAAGGCAGTCTGGCGATTGCCCTTCAGCGCCGCCTGATGCCAGGCCGGCCCAAACTCACCGCCGCCGCGGATGCAGGCCTGCACATAGGCGTTGCCCTTTTCCAGCCACAGCCTGCCGCGCACGCCGGCATAGCCGGGCAGCAGCGGTATTTCGAAGCCGCCATAGCCGTAGAGCAGCGTCGGTACCGGACCCTTCTGGTCGCGCCGCCTGACGACGAAATACGGGATCATGGTGCCGTCCTTCGAGCGCGCCTCGAACTGTTCGGAGACCAGCGGCGCGGCGTCGAACCGCGCCGGCTGCGATTTCACGGTGGCCAGCGTCGCCCCGTCATCGTCCGACCAGATGATCGAACTCGGCGTCAGGAAATCGGTGAAGGAGAAGGAGACGCTGGAACCGAAATGCTCGGCATGCGCGATGCCGACATTGCCGTTCTCGGGCAGCGCCACCGGCTTCAGCGACCAGCGGTCGCCGCTGCGCTCGGCGACAACGACCTTGCCGCGCACATTGTCCATCAGATTGATGAACAGCCGGTCCTGAGTGCGGGCAATGCCGGCGACCGAAACACGGTGCGCTGGCGCGAGCATGGTTTCAACAGGGCCCAGGTCGCCGGTGTCGATCCAGTGTTCGAAATCGAAGGAATAGAGGCCGTCCGGCAAGCACTCAGTGCCGCCCGGCGCCGTCCATGGGCTGCGCACCCCGAACACGAACCGGCCCTTGAACAGCGCGGTGTCGGTGACATCGTCAGGCAGCGGGATGCGCCGGTTTTCGCCCGACGGCAGGCGCAGAAAACTGTGCGAGGAGAAGAAGGCGATCGTGCGGGCCAGAAACAAATACTGCCTGTCGCCATCATGCTCGACCCCCGCGCCGGCCGCGAGATCCTGCTTCTCGGCCTCGAAGATCGGCGTCGCCTCCTCCAACCGGGTGCCGCGCTTCCACAGCTTGACGACGCGCGGATAACCGGACTGGGTCTTGTCGTCTTCATTGAAGGCAGCCGAGACAATGACCGTGTCCTTGTCCAGCCAGGAAAAGCCGGATTTCGAGGCAGGAGCGCGGAAGCCGCCCTCGATGAATGATTTGGTCTCGATGTCGAATTCGCGCATCTCGCTGGCATCGCCGCCATCCGGCGACATCGCCACCAGGCAAAGGTTGAAATCGGGGTAAAGGCGGCTGGCGCCGCTGAACACCCACTTCACCCCCTCCTTGGCCGACAGCACGTCGAAGTCGATGATCGTCTCCCACACAGGCTTCTCGGTCTTGTAGGAAGCGACCGTCGTGCGGCGCCAGAGGCCGAGCACATTGGTCTTGTCCTGCCAGAAATTATAGACTTGACCGTTGAGCGCGGCACCGACCGCAATGTTGTCCTCGGCCGTCATCAGGTCGAGCGCCGTCTCGAAGGCCGCCTGGTAGGACGGATCGCCCTGTAGTTCGGCCACGGTGATCTCGTTCTGGCGATGCACCCAGTCGAGCGATTCCTTGCTGGTCCGGTCCTCCAGCCAGAGGAACTTGTCCTCCACGGTGGCATCCGTCTGGCGTTTTGTCGTCGATTGGGTCACGCACGGTCTCCAGGCTAGTGGCGGGCAGCCCTGCCTACATCGCGTTCCAAGCGGTTTTATTCAAGATGGTGACGTTCGGTCATCGGTGGGAATGCGACCTCAAACCATCCGCCGGCGCAGGACCGTGGCCACAGCCAATGCCAGACAAACCGTGCCCAGCGTGATCGGCAGGCCGGAGGCGCCGATCACATCCATGACGCCACCCGCCAGCGGCGGCATCACGATGCCGCCGATGCCCCACATCAGCGAGAAGGCGGCATTGCCGGCGACCAGCGCCGAGCCGGTAAAGCGCTCGCCGAGCTCGATGATCGACATGGTGTAGATGCCATAGGAGACCGCGCCCCAGATAAAGACGCAGGGCCAGATCAACGGCGTCTCGATCAGCAGCGGCAGCAGCACGCAGCCCAGCACCGTCACCACGACGCAGACGAATCGCACCAGCCGCGCCGTCAGCCGTTCCGCCAGCAAGCCGAGCGGCACCTGCATGGCGATATTGCCTGCGATCATCACCGACAGCAGCGCCGACATGCGCGCTTCCGCGATGCCATAGTGCGTGCCGTAGACCGGCAGCAGCGCCAGCACGCCCTGTTCGAAACCGGCGGCAACGACCACCGCCGACAGCAATAGCCATGCCAGTGGCATGAAGCCCATGACCGAAACCCTGCGCCCGGCTTCGTCGACCTTCGGCAGTTGCGGCAGCACCAGCGCCAGGCAGGCGCCGCAGAAGATGAAGGCGGCGATCCCCACCAGGAATGGCGGCCATCCCACGGTGCCGACAACGAGCAGGCAGAGCGGCCCGGCAGCGAAGCCGGCCGAGATGATGGTTGAATAGACACCCATGACGCGACCGCGGCGCGATGGCGGCGCCAGTGCAATGACCCAGATTTCGCTCAAGACATAGAGCGGGTTGGTCACCACCCCGATCAAGAAGCGCAGCGGAAACCACAGATAGACATTCTGGGTCCAGCCGATCAGCGCAAGCACAATAGCCGAAAGCGCCGCGCAGGTAAGCGCGGTGCGCCCTGCCCCGAACCGGCGCGCCAGTGCCGGGATCAGCGGCGACGAGACAATGAAGCCGATCGGCGTCATTGCCGCCGAGAGCCCGATGATGGCCGGCGAAACGCCTTGGCGTTGCAGGATGAAGCTCAGCAGCGGATAGGACAGGCCTTGCGCGATGGCGAACACCGAAACGGTCGCGATCACGCCGCTGATCGCCGTCCACTGCATCTTCTCGTTGTCAGCTTCCGCCAGGTTCATCATTGGCACCTAAACCAGGCTCAGGACTAGCTTTTCTGTCCGACGCGGGTAAGCCCCGCCCCGGTAAAAACCGTTTGCTCCAGACAAGGCCTGTCATGAGTTTGGGCCTGTCAGGAGTTTTTGGGCCTGTCAGGAGTTTGGCGCTTGAACGATCGGTAAAGCGCGAAGCTCACCAGCAGCGCGTCGAGTCCGGCGATCACCACCGGCAGGCCGAGCGGACCGATGACCTGCATCAGCGCACCGGCGCCGGGCGGGCCGACAATGCCGCCGGCGCCCCACATCAAGGCAAAGGCGGCGTTACCGGCGACCAGCACGGTTCCCTTGAAGCGGCTGCCGAGCTCCACCAGCGCCATGGTGTAGACGCCATAGCCGACCGCTCCCATGACGAGAAGGACGAGCCAGATCGCCGGCGTCGTGATCAACAACGGCAGCAAAACCGCGCAGGCCGTTGTCGCCAACGCACAGAAGATGATCATCGCCCGCCCGCCGAAACGCTCGGCAAGCAGGCCGAGCGGGATTTGCAGGAAGATGTTTCCCAGCGACAGTGCCATCACCAGGGCCGCCAGCGTCCTTTCGGGCAGGCCATAGGCAGCACCGAAGACCGGCATCAATGCGTAGGTGCCCTGCTGGACCGCCGCCGAAACCAGCACGGCAAACAACAGCGCCGGCGCCAGCCTGGCGAAACCGAAAAAGCCGCCGGGCAATTGGCCGTCATCCTCGAAGCCGGCGAGGCTTGAGGAAACAGCACGAAGGATCGCGGCGCACAGGATGAAGCCGGCCATGCCGACCAGGAAAGGAACCCAGCCCGATATCCCTACCGCGGTCAGGACCAAAGGCCCCGCAGCATAGCCAGCGCCCAGCACGGTGTTGAATGCCCCCATCACCCTGCCGCGGCGCGACGGCGGCGCCAGCGACAGCGCCCATACTTCGCCCAGTATATAGAGCGGGTTGATGACGATACCGATGATGAAGCGGATGACGAACCAGCCCACCCAGTCCTGCAGGTAGCCGATGCCGAGGAAGCACAGCGCCCCAATCAATGAGCAACCCACAGCCAGGTTGCGCGCGCCGACCAGCCGAATGGCTGCCGGCACGAACGAGGCCGAAAGGATCAGGCCAAGCGGCATCATCGCTGCCGACAAGCCGATCAGCGCCGGCGACATGCCTTGCTTCTGCATCAGCAGCGTAAACAGCGGCGAGCTCAGCCCTTGCGCCGCACCGAACATCGCGAGGGCGGCAGTTACGCCGGCAAGCGCCGCCCATTGCGTCCCCGCTTCGCCATCGCTCGAACCGGTCGCAGCCATGATGCCTTCCACATGAATTGCCGGCCCATCCAGCGGCAAACCACTGAGCTAGCGGTTCGATTTAGGGAAAGGAAGGGCCGCGCCTGAAATCCCCTTGCGCCAAGAGCCGCAGTGGGCGCGTCCTGTCCGCCAATCCCCGGCAAGGTTGTCAACAATCGGACTGCCGTTCGGGCATGTCGCTTCCCTCGTCCTAGTGGTCGCCGCCTCCGCAATGGTCGGACAGCCGCCGGTCCATTATGCCGCCCGCTACCAGCATCGTACGAGGACCATCATGACCGCCGCCCTGCATCCAGCCGAACCGCCTTTGGCAACCGACCGGGCCCGTCGCGGTGGCCGTGCGGGCAAGCGCGCCGGCGGCTCGGCCGCCTTCGAACAGCCGGCTTTTCGGCAACTGAGAAATCCGCTGACGCCGACCAAGCTGGTCTCTGACGACGAGCTGGAATCGATCCACCTCGCCTCGCTGCGCGTCTTGAGGGAAATAGGCGTCGACGTGCTGCATGACGAAGCGCGCCGCATGATGAAGGAAAACGGCGCCGATGTCCGCGAGGGCAGCGAGCGCGTGCGCTTCGACAGCGACATGATCCTCGATCTCATCTCCAACTGCCCGTCGGAATTCACGCTCCATGCCCGCAACCCGGCGCACAATGTGCGCTTCGGCGGCAACAATGTGATCCTGTCGATGATGGCGTCGGCACCGAACTGCTCCGACCTCGATCGCGGCCGCCGTCCGGGCAACCAGCAGGACTACCGCAACTTCCTGCGTCTGGCGCAGATGCACAACATCCTGAACTGCACCGGCGGTTATCCGGTCGAGCCGACCGACATCCATCCTTCCGTGCGCCACCTCGAATGCATCCGCGACCTCGCCACGCTGACCGACAAGGTGTTCCACATCTATTCGCTCGGCAAGGAGCGCAATGTCGACGGCATCGAGATCGCCAGGATCGCCCGCGGCATCAGCCATGAGCAGATGCTCGAAGAGCCGTCCGTCTTCACCATCATCAACACCAATTCGCCGCTGAAACTGGATGTGCCGATGATGGAAGGCATCATCCAGATGTCGAGCAAGGGTCAGGTCGTCGTCATCACGCCCTTCACCCTGTCCGGCGCGATGGCGCCGGTGACCATCGCCGGTGCGCTGGTGCAGCAAAATGCCGAGGCGCTGTCCGGCATCGCCTTTGCCCAGATGGTGAGAAAGGGCGCGCCGGTTGGCTATGGCGGCTTCACCTCGAATGTCGACATGAAGTCAGGCTCGCCGGCCTTCGGCACGCCTGAATATATGAAGGCGCAGCTTGTCGGCGGCCAGCTTGCCCGCCGTTACAAGATCCCCTACCGCACCTCCAATACCTGCGCCGCCAACACGGTCGACGCGCAGGCAGCCTATGAAAGCGTGTTCTCGCTGTGGGGCGCCATCCAGGGCGGCGGCAATCTGATGATGCACGGCGCCGGCTGGCTCGAAGGTGGCCTGCGCTGTTCCTACGAGAAGACCATCCTGGACATCGACCTGTTGCAGATGGTGGCCGAGTTCCTCACCCCGCTCGACCTGTCCGACGAAGCGCTCGGCTTCGACGCCATCCAGTCGGTCGGCCCCGGCGGCCATTTCTTCGGCACCCAGCACACGCAGGACCGCTACAAGACAGCCTTCTACTCGCCTATCCTCTCCGACTGGCGCAATTTCGAGACCTGGGCCGAAGCCGGATCGCCGACCGCGCTGGAAAAGGCCAACAAGGTCTGGAAGGAGCGGCTGGCATCCTACGAGGAACCCTATATGGACCCGGCGATCCGTGAAGAGCTCAACGACTTCGTCGAAAAGCGCACGTCCGAAGGCGGCGCGCCGACCGATTTTTGATCGATGTTGTTGATGAACTGATCATTCGTATGGATCTGATGAACAGTCGACCCCCACTCCGTCGAGCGGCGCTCGACACCTCTCCCCCGATCGACGGGGGAGAGGAAAGGCGCGAAGTTATGCGGGCTGGCTCCCTTCCTCTCCCTCCGGAGGGGGGAGAGGTGGCGCCGCGAAGCGGCGACGGAGTGGGGGAAGGCGCTGGTCAAACCCGCAGTCGCCGCAAGAATGGCACTACCCTGCGAGCCAGAAAACTTAGACAAGGTGACAATCAGGCCGAAGCTCTGCTTTGGCTTGAGTTGAAAGCCCGCAAACTTGGCGGCTACAAATTCACGCGACAGTTCTCTATCGGACCATACTACGCAGACTTCGCCTGCCGCGAAAAATGGCTTGTCGTGGAAATCGACGGCCATCAACACGCCGGCAGCTCCTATGACCGTCGCCGTGACGATTTCATGGGCGCGCAAGGCTATTCGATCCTGCGTCTCTGGAACCATGACGTCCTGAACCATCGCACTTCCGCCTGCGAGACCATCCTTGCCGCACTTGATGGCAGGTTGGCCGAGAACGTCGCTGCGGCCGATCTCCGCTTTGTTTTCACGCCCCGCCCATTCGATTCAATCTCTTAAAAAACGGACCTATCTCTCATGAAATCTCACGTTAAAGCGGTTGTCATTGGCGGCGGCGTCGTTGGCTGCTCGGTGCTCTATCACCTCGCCAAGGCCGGCTGGACCGACATCATGCTGATCGAGCGTTCCGAGCTCACCTCCGGCTCGTCCTGGCATGCGGCCGGCGGCTTCCACACGCTGAACGGCGATCCCAACGTCGCCAAGCTGCAGGCCTACACGGTGCAGCTCTACAAGGAGATCGAGGAAATCTCCGGCCAGTCCTGCTCGCTGCATTTGACCGGCGGCGTGATGATGGCCGATACGCCCGAGCGCATGGATTTTCTGCGCCTGGCCCACGCCAAGGGCCGCTATCTCGGCATGGACACCGAGCTGATCACGCCATCCGAAGCCAAGGCGATGTTCCCGCTGATGGACGAGACCAATTTCGTCGGCGCCATGTGGGATCCGGTCGAAGGCCATCTCGATCCCTCCGGCACGACGATCGCCTACTCCAAAGCGGCCAAGAAGCTGGGCGCCGAGATCGTGCTGCGCAACCGCGTCGTCGAACTGACGCAGGAAGTTGACGGCACCTGGAACGTCGTCACCGAACAGGGCACCGTCCACGCCGAGCATGTCGTCAACTGCGGCGGCCTGTGGGCGCGCGAGATCGGCCGCATGGTCGGCGTCGAACTGCCGGTGCTGGCCATGGAGCACATGTACCTGCTCACCGAGCCGATGCCCGAGGTCGAAGAGTTCAACAAATCGACCGGCCGCGAGATGATCGGCGTGCTCGACTTCAAGGGCGAGATCTACACCCGCCAAGAGCGCAACGGCATCCTGCTCGGCACCTATGAAAAAGCCTGCAAACCCTGGTCGCCGGTCAATACGCCGTGGGATTTCGGCCATGAACTGCTGCCGCCGGACCTCGACCGCATCGCGCCGTCGCTGGAGATCGGCTTCAAGCATTTCCCCGGCATCGAGAAAGCCGGCATCAAGCAGATCATCAACGGCCCCTTCACCTTCGCGCTTGACGGAAATCCGCTGGTCGGGCCGGTGCAGGGCCTGACCAATTTCTGGTGCGCCTGCGCCGTCATGGCCGGCTTCAGCCAGGGCGGCGGCGTCGGCCTCGCGCTGTCCAACTGGATGGTGCATGGCGATCCCGGCTTCGACGTCTGGGGCATGGATGTCGCCCGCTTCGGCGAGTGGGCCGGCCTGCGCTACACCAACGCAAAGGTGCGCGAAAACTATTCGCGCCGCTTCTCCATCCGCTTCCCCAATGAAGAGCTGCCGGCTGCGCGCCCTGCACAAACCACCCCGCTCTACGACACGATGCTCGCCAACAACGCCGTCATGGGCGATAGCTGGGGCCTGGAGACCCCGCTGTGGTTCGCGCCGAAGGGCAAGGAGCCGAAGGACGTCGTCTCCTTCCACCGCTCCAACGATTTCGGTCCTATCGGCGAGGAAGTGCGCGCCACACGCGAACGCGTCGGCGTCACCGAAATCGCCAACTTCGCCAAATACGAAGTGTCGGGACCTGCGGCTGAGGATTTCCTCAACCGGCTGATGACCAACCGCATGCCGAAGATCGGCCGCATCGTGCTGACGCCAATGATCAACGAATTCGGCAAGCTGATCGGCGACTTCACCATCGCCAAGGCAGGCGAAGACAGATTCATGATCTGGGGCTCTTCCGCCGCGCAGAAATACCACATGCGCTGGTTCGAGAAACACCTGCCGAAGGATGGTTCGGTGCGCATCCACCGCTTCGATCAGACGCTCGTCGGCCTGTCGATCGCCGGGCCGAAATCGCGCGACCTCTTGCAGAAGCTGGTCGATGTCGACATCTCGACCAAGGCGTTTCGCTTCATGGATTTCCGCGAAATGGCGGTCGGCGGCGCGCCCTGCATGGTCAACCGCATCACCTATACCGGTGATCTCGGCTATGAAATCTGGATGGCGCCGGCCTATGAGCGCCTGGTCTACAAGGCGATCAAGGACGCCGGCGAGGAGTTCGGCCTCGTCGATTTCGGCATGCGCGCTTTGCTCTCCATGCGCCTGGAGAAGAACTTCCCGACCTGGTACCGCGAGCTGCGGCCGATCTACGGCCCGTTCGAAGGCGGGATGGACCGCTTCATCAAGCTGGAGAAGAACGACTTCATCGGCCGCGAGGCCGCCGCCAAGGAACAGGCGGAAGGACCGAAACTGCGCCGTGTCTCCTTCATCATCGATGCGGCCGACGCCGATGTCATGGGCGACGAGCCGATCTGGGCCAAGGTCGGCAAGGACTATGGCACGGTGGAAAAGCCGCATGGCTATGGCGCGCCGCGCTTCGACATGGCGGGCAAGGAAGTGCGTGGCTCGAAGGCTGCCGAAGGCGCTTCCGCCGTGCGCGGCATCGTCGACGGCGACTGGCGCGTGGTCGGCTGGGTCACCTCGGGCGGTTATGCGCACTATGTGCAGAAATCGATGGCGCAGGGCTATGTGCCGGCGGCACTCGCCGAGGACGAAAGTGCCGGACTGTTCGAGATCGAGATCCTCGGCCACCGGCGTCCGGCGCGTATCAATGTCGAGGCGCCCTTCGACCCCAGCGGCGAGAAGATGCGGACCTGAAAAGGCGACAGGGAGCGTGAGATCGTGTAAGGGGCCTTCGGCAGTTGGCCGCAGGCATTTTCCCTCGATGAGAAGACGATCCCCTTGCAGTATCTAGAGAAATGGACGGACTGGCTCGGCGAAGGCAAGGTCGGTCCCTTCAACGCCGCACTGGTCTGCGTCGCGGTCTATTGCGTCGTCCAGATCGTGGTGATGGCGCTGCTGTCCCATGTCGTAGGAACCGGTGTCGGCGTCGACGATTCCGAACAGCTGATGTACATGCACTACCTCTGGGCTGGCTATGGCGGCTCGCAGCCGCCGCTCTACACCTGGCTTGCCCGCCTCGTCGCCGCCGTGGTCGGAACGAACATCCTGGCGCTCAAGATCGTGAAGTACCTGCTGATCGGAGCGGCGCTGGCGTCGGTTTTCATCGCTGTCCGCCGCCTGGGCTATTCCAGCCGCGCTGGCGCCGCCGCATTGTTCGGCCTGCTGTTGTTTCCGCAGATGGTGTGGGAGATGCAGCACGCCCTCACCCACTCGATCGCCGCTTTCTGTTTTTCAGTGGTGCTGTTTCTTGCGCTCGTTGAACTGGTGCAGCGGCGTTCGCTGGCCACCTATGTGCTGTTTGGCGTGGCGATGGCCGCCGCCATCCTGTCGAAATACAACAACGCGATCTTTCTCGGCGCGCTGATGCTGTCCACCTTGTCGCTGCGCGAAACGCGCGGCGTCATCCTCAACCGCCGGTTTTCGATCAGCCTTGTCGTGGCGGTGCTGCTTTGCCTGCCGACGCTCTACTGGAACCTGACCTACACCGACCAGTTGCTGTCGCACAGCGGCGGCTTCGGCATGGGCAGAGGAGAAAGCGCCATACAAACCGCATTCTACGGAATGCGCGGACTGGGCAAGGCTATCCTGTATTTCGCCGTGTTGCCGGCCGGCATATTCGTCGCGGCTTTGCTCATCGCATGGAAAAAGCCGGCGCCCGCGCTGCAACCGGCGCCATGGACCGAGAAACTGGTGTGGCGCACCATCGCTTTTGCCCTGGCGATGACCATCGTGCTCGTCCTGGCGAGCGGGACGACGCAATTTCGCGATCGCTGGATGCTTCCCATCCTTGTGTTGCTGCCGGTCGCGCTGGCCTTGCGGATGGATGCCAGAGGCGACAAGGGAAGGAAGGTGCAGGACGTCGTCGTCTTTGTCGGCGCAACGCTTGCCATCCTCGTGCTGCCGGTGACCTGGTACACGCACCTCAATGGCGGCGACAGCCGCGGCAGCATCGTGCGTGTCGACTACCAGTCGCTCTATGGCCAGCTGACGGCAAACGGTCCGGTTCGCACGGCGATATCGAGCTGGCACTGGGTGGGAAATCTGCGTCTTGTCGATCCCGATCTGGTCGTGCTCGACGACGAGATGCCGGACTTCGGCCATTTGCTGATCGAGCCGGCGGTGCTCGTGATGGCCAATGACAAGGAACCTCCTGAGGGCATCCTGCGGGCCTTGAGCGAGGCCGGCTATGTCGCTGACGGCTCGCCGCAGCAGTTGGTCGTCCCGATGCTGTTCGACAGCGAGCCGCCCACCCGCACGCTGACGGTCACGCGGCTGAAGAAAGCGGCCGCGGGCGTAGCGCCACAGTAAGTCGGCAGGGAGGCGTCGGGTGGAGAAACAAGGGTTCGGCCGTCACCGCAAGATCATGCCGTTCGAGCCGGGCTCCGTCGAAGCCTTGCGCGACGCCTCGCGCCAGAAAGCGGCGTCGCTGAACCAGCATGTGCTGGGCTATGGCGCGCTGGCTGAAACCGAATGGCAAGCGGCAGGCATCGCCGCGCCCGATCTTGCCGCTATGCGCCAATACCGGCTCGAGCGCATCCGAGCCGAACTGAAGCGCCGAAACTACGCCGGCGCGCTGCTCTACGACCCCGTCAACATCCGCTACGCCACCGATTCGACCAACATGCAGCTGTGGGTCGCGCACAATCCGACCCGCCACTGCTTCATCGCCACTGAGGGACCCGTGGTGCTGTTCGACTATTTCTCCTGCGAGCATCTGTCCGACCATTCCGGCGTCGTTGACGAGGTGCGGCCGGCAGTGTCGTGGATGTACCTCTATGGCGGTGAGCTGACCGAGCACAAAGTCCGCCGCTGGGCGGCCGGCATCGCCGATCTGGTCAAGGAGCATGGCGGCGGCAACAGCCGCATTGCGGTCGACCACATCAACCCGGAAGGCGTCGAGGAACTCGCCCGGCTCGGCATTTCGATCGGCAATGGCGAAGCGGTGATGGAAAATGCGCGGCTGATCAAATCGCCGGACGAGATCCTCGCCATGCGCCGCGCCATCGTCGCCTGCGAGGCGGCGATGGGCGAGATGGAAGCGGCGTTGAAGCCG
Source organism: Mesorhizobium sp. M0001 (assembly GCF_040324255.1). NCBI lineage: Bacteria > Pseudomonadati > Pseudomonadota > Alphaproteobacteria > Hyphomicrobiales > Phyllobacteriaceae > Mesorhizobium > Mesorhizobium sp. M0001. The sequence continues at coordinate 642,011 of NZ_JAMYVS010000001.1, read as the reverse complement.
GGCATTTCCGAAAACGAATTGTGGGCCGAACTCCACCGCGGCAACATTGCGCGCGGCGGCGAATGGATCGAAACCCGGCTGCTTGCCTCGGGACCGCGCACCAATCCGTGGTTCCAGGAATGCTCGTCGCGGGTGATCGAAGCAGGCGACCTCGTCGCCTTCGACACCGACCTGATCGGTCCCTACGGCTTCTGCGCCGATCTCTCCCGCACCTGGCTTTGCGGTGACGCCAGGCCGTCGAACGAGCAGCGCGACCTGTTCCGCATCGCCGCCGACCAGATCGCCCACAACACGCAATTGATGCAGCCCGGCATGTCCTTTCGCGACCTGGTCGAACGCTCCGTGGTGCCGCCCGGAGATTGCTTCCCGACACGCTACGGCGTGCTCTATCACGGCGTCGGCCTCGCCGACGAGTATCCAACCCTGCCACATGCCAGCGAATGGACGCCGGACACGCCCGATGGCGTGCTGGAGCCGGGAATGGTGCTGTGCGTGGAAAGCTATATCGGCCGTCTCGGCGGCCATGAGGGCGTCAAGATCGAGGAACAGATCCTGATCACCGAGACCGGTAACGAGCAGCTTTCAACCTACCCGTTGGATGCGAGGCTGCTCGGCTGATCCGGCAAGCGCCTCGCGCAGAGCCTTGAGCGTCTTTTCCGGCGTCGTCCTGGCGGTGATGTAGGGCAGGCCTTTGCGCCTTGCCGTCCAGCCGACGACCTTCACGGCGTTTGCCGCAGGTTCGAAACGCTGCGCCAGCGCCCAGCTCTCACAGTCGATGGCAGCTATATCCGCCTTGCCCTCGGCGACCGCGACGATCGAGCCGCGATGGCCACCGCTTTCGCTGCGCGAGGAAAAGATATCCAGGCTTTCGCCGGCGGCCTGCAGATCGCGCGTCAGCGCGATGATGCCCGACATCGAATCGAGGCTGTTGTAGGTAAAACACTTGCCACGCATCAGATCGAGCGGCAGCAAGGCTTTGCCATCGGCGGGCGAGCGAACCTCCGGTCCCTCGCCCGTCCGCATCACCAGCGCGCTCGAATAGAGTTCGCCTTCGCCGCCCTCGTAAGCGTCGTAGCTCGGCTGGCCGACCACCTGCACATGCTTGCTCAGGCCGAGTTCCATCGGCCCCCAGCAGGTCTGCGCGAACAGCAGCGCCGGATGCAGCCAAAGCTGGTGATGGTCGAGTTCGTCCGGCGGCAGTGTCGCCGGATCGGGCGCGATCAGTCTGCCCTCGGCGTCGTGGATACCGCCCGGCACCCGCGGCAGGTCGCCATTGCGGCGCACGATTGTCTGCGGCCCATCGACGCCCTTGTGCCGAAAAGCATCGCGCAACGCTGCCCATTGCGCGTCGACCTCGCCGCGCACTTCGGGCCAGTCATACATCGGCAATGCCGCAACCAAATCACTCATGCCGACACTCAATCATCATGGCTCGGGAAAGGATCGCAAAAACGCGGCGTCCAATCAGAATTGGCCGACACGGGTTCGGGAAGTCCGGGGATTATTCCTTCGGCGGCTCGGCCGGAACCGGCGCGCTGCCAAGCCCGCTGATGCTGCGCGCCCTGATGCGCGGCTTGAACGCCCTGCCCGGCTCGGGCTGGCGGCGCAGCACCGGGTGCACGATCGGCTCCTTGGCCTTGAAGGCGTAGGCTTTGATCAGTGCGAAATAGTTCGGATAGGCGTAGCCATTGTTCATCCGCAGCCACTCGTCGCGGCGGTCGGCAAACAGTTTTGGCAGCCTGTACCAGGCAACGGTCGGGGTCTTGTGGTGAACGAAGTGCAGATTGTTGTTGAGGAACAGGAACGACAGCGGCGAGCGCTCGATGATCACCGTGCGTCCTTCAGGGTGCTCGGACCACTGATGTTCGGCGAAAGTCCGGACCGCGATCAGCGACTGGCCGAGCCAGACCGGCACCAGAATGTAGAGCCATACCGGAATGCCGAAGCCGAACTGCACGATCGGCACCACGATGGCGAGGCCGATCGCATGCAGCAGCCATGCCTTGCCGATCACCTTATCGCCGGCAATCACATGCCTGGCGTCGTCGACGAAGAAACCGATGCAGGACAGCCAGGGGCCGAGAAAGAAACGGCCGGCCATGGTGTTGTTGATCTTGAGCAGGAATTTCATCGTCGGCGGCAGATCGTCATGCATCCACAACGCCTGGTAATAGCTCTCGGGATCGTCGAGCGGATCGGTCAGGCGCTCGTCGGCGTGGTGGCGCAAATGGAGCGTCTTGAAGCGACGGAACGGCCAGACCAGGCCGATCGGCAGGAAGACGAAGGCTTCGTTGATGAGCGCGCTGCGCGTCGGATGGCCATGCAGCACTTCGTGCATGATCGACGACTGCAAGGCTAGGATGAAGCCGAGGAGAAGAAGTGCCGGGATCGGATAAGAGGGCCAGAGCAGGAGCCCGGCAGCGAGCCACATTCCGTAACAGAAGAAAGCGAGGACCACGGTCGGCCACTCGATGGCCGCTGCGTCGCGTCGCTTGATGCGCTTGCCTGTCATGCTATCGACCACTGTCCCTCAGTCGCCGGAATTGTTCCTGACAGCATAGTGTCAGGAGAAGCGATTCCGCTCAACGAGACAAAGTGTACAAAATGTTGCGATTGCGCATTTTTGACCGCAGATGTTATACATTGTAAACAACCCTACGGATTCATTTACGCTGGAAGTGCTGATTCGACGGCTCGGGCGCAAATTTTTCCTAAGAGAGTGCGGAGAACGAACAGTGGACAAACGGGACCTTTCGGCAATCTTCCGGGAGCGCCTGAAGCTGCTCCTGACACGGTCCGATCTCAACCAGTCAGCTTTCGCGTCAGCAGTCGGCATCGACCGGTCGGCGCTGTCGCAACTGATGTCCGGCGCCTCGACGCGCCTGCCACGCGCCGAAACGCTGCTCAACATCGCCGCCGAATTCAAGATCTCGCTGGACTGGCTGCTCGGCCTCTCCCAGGACGAAGGCGTCACCGGCGAAATCCGCGAAAGCCTGGAGATCGAAGAGGCGCCCGACGGCTTCGACCGCACGCTGCTCGCCAAATGGTTCGCGGAAGCCGCAGGCACCAAGATCCGCTATGTGCCGGCCGGCATTCCCGATCTCCTGCGCACACGCCAGCTGGTCGACTACGAAGCCAACATCACCAACCGCAGCCGTCTGGCGCAGGCCAGCGAGACGCAGTACCGCATCGAGTACAACCGGCGCCCTGAGACCGATATGGAGGTCTGCATGCCGCGCCACACGCTGGAGATTTTCGCCCGCGGCCTGGGCGTCTGGGACCGCTTTCCCGAGGCTGACCGCCGGCAGCAGCTTGCCCATATGGCGACGCTGCTTGACGATCTCTACCCCACCTTCCGCCTGTTCCTCTATGACGGCCGCATGCGCTATTCGATCCCGCTGACAATCTTCGGTCCCTACCGCGCCGCCATCTATGTCGGCGACATGTATGTCGTGCTGAATGCCACCCAGCCGGTACAGGCGCTGACCCAGCATTTCGACAATCTGATCCGGGCCGCCGACATCAACCCGCATGAGGCCGCCGCCTACGCGCGCAATCTGGCCGGCGCGTCATTTCCATCGGGTTCTGCCTGATCGCCAACGCCCCGGAAAGGTGAACCGCGCGGCAATTGCAGGTCGCAAACACATTGACTGGACATAAAGACTTCTTTATATCCTTATTCCATTCAAAATCTGAAAGCCGATCCGATGACCGCGAACAATCCCATCGATGCTCTGCTGGCCGAAAAGGGCGTGCTGCTCGCCGATGGCGCCACCGGCACCAATCTGTTCGCCATGGGTCTGGAGGCCGGCGAAGCGCCGGAGTTGCTGAACGAGACAGCGCCCGACACCATCACCAGCCTGCACCAGAATTTCGTCGACGCCGGCGCCGATATCATTCTCACCAACTCGTTCGGCGGCACGCGGCACCGGCTGAAGCTGCACCATGCGCAGGACCGCGTGCATGCGCTGAACAAGCGCGCCGCCGAGATTGCCCGCGCGGTCGCCGACAAGGCCGGCAGGAAAGTCATCGTCGCCGGCTCGGTCGGTCCGACCGGCGAGTTGCTGGTGCCGCTCGGCGCCATGACCTATGACGAAGCGGTCGAGGCTTTTGCCGAGCAGATCGAGGGTCTCAAGGAAGGCGGCGCCGAAGTCGCCTGGATCGAGACCATGTCTGCGCCGGACGAAATCCGTGCCGCGGCGGAAGCCGCCATTCGCGTCGGCCTGCCCTACACCTATACCGGTTCGTTCGACACTGCCGGCCGCACCATGATGGGCCTGCTGCCCAGGGATATCCACGGCGTCGTCGACGGACTTTCAGAGACGCCGCTCGGTGTCGGCGCCAATTGCGGTGTCGGCGCCTCCGACATCCTGGCCTCGCTGCTCGACATGACCGAGGCGAAGCCGGAAGCGACGGTGATCGTCAAGGGCAATTGCGGCATTCCCGAATTTCGTGGCACCGAGATCCATTATTCCGGCACGCCGGAGCTGATGGCCGACTATGTCCGGCTGGCGGTGGATGGCGGCGCGAAGATCATCGGTGGCTGCTGCGGCACGTCGTTCCAGCACCTTGCCGCCATGCGCAAGGCGCTCGACGCGCACACCAAATCCGAACGCCCGACCGTCGCGGCGATCGTCGAGCGCATCGGTCCGATGCGCAACAAGGTGGCGACGGAAAACACCGCCGAGACCAGCGAAGCCCGCCGCGAACGCCGCCGCACCCGGGCCTGATATCGAACTTATTCGCTGTTTTCAGCGTAACGCGATAGCGCCGTCTTGAAATCCAGGGCGGTGCTGTCGGCGCTTTCATTCATCGTCACCAGGTCACCCGACGACTGCGGATTGCCGATCTGCTCCAGCATGACACGAAAGCGGTCATTGGTCAGCGCCGACTTTGCGGTATTCCGGGCTGCGTCGACGTCATCCATGATGCGCCTGGATTCTGGCGACAGCGTTCCCGACGCCTGCGTGTGTCTCACCGCCGGCGTCGTGTTTCCAATGTTCATGATCTGCAATTCCCGGCTCCCCAAGCCCAGTCCCGACCCCATGCAATAATAGCAGGGCATTGCGATGACGTTCCGGAAAAGCCGCGCAATTTAACGATCAGGCGGATCATCTGTGCGCTTCGGATCAATCGATCCGAAAAAAGGCCGGCAGGGTTTCCCCCGCCGGCCTGCCTCACCCGCCCGTAGCCGGTTCCCCGTATCAGAACGACCCCCGTCTGAAAGGAACCGGCTGTATTGCCACTACCGGTTACCGCCGAGCGCCGAGGCAAGGCGCACAAGCGAAAGGAACTCGGACCTGTACCCAAACGGGTCGGCTCCTCGGGCGGCGGTGGCAATCTCCATGATCTTGTCGTAGCCGAACTTCGCGGTCGCATCCTCGTCGCGCAGCTTCTGGCCGAAGGCGGCGACAGCGACGGAGAAACGCTGGTCGGTGCTGGCCTGGTCGAAGGACGCGACCTCGTTGGCCGACGTCACCGGCGTGGTGATCAGCTTCGAGACGTCTTCGTTCGGCAGCTTGTAGCGGATTTTCACGAAGGCATATTCGTCGGCGTTGGCGACGCCGCCATTGTCGACCGCGGCCTGGCCGTAGCGCAGCGGATCCATCTGCTCGCCGCCACTGCCCTTCGGCGTGATCTCGTAGATGGCCGTCACCGAATGACCGGAGCCGATATCGCCGGCATCGACGCGGTCATTGTTGAAGTCCTCGCGGTTCAAGGCGCGGGTTTCATAGCCGATCAGCCGGTACTCCGAGACCTTGTCCGGATTGAACTCGACCTGGATCTTGACGTCCTTGGCGATGGTGAACAGCGTCGAGGAGGCATCCTCGACCAGAACCTTCTCGGCCTCGGCCAGCGTGTCGATATAGGCGGCGGTGCCGTTGCCGTTCTGGGCGATGGTCTGCATCATCTGGTCGTTCAGATTGCCGCGTCCAAAGCCGAACACCGACAGGAAGACGCCGGTCTTGCGCTCCTGCTCGATCAGTCGCTTCAGATCGTCGTCATCGGTCTGGCCGACATTGAAGTCGCCGTCCGTGGCCAGCATCACACGGTTGATGCCGTCCTTGACGAAGGACTGCTGGGCAAGCTTGTAGGCTTCCTTGATACCCGCCTCGCCGGCCGTCGAGCCGCCCGGCTGCAGATTGTCGATGGCGTTGAGGATCTTGTCCTTCTCGGTGACCTTGGTCGGCATCAGCACGGTGCCGGCGTCACCGGCATAGGTGACGATCGAGATGGTGTCGTCCGCCTTGAGCTTGCTGACCAGCAGCCGGAAAGCCGACTTCAGCAGCGGCAGCTTGTCCGGCTCATCCATCGAACCCGAGACGTCGATCAGGAACACCAGATTGGCCTTGGGCTGCTCGACCGGCTTGATGTCGAAGCCCTTGATGGCGACGTGCATCAGCTTGGTGTGCCCGTTCCACGGCGTCGGCATGACGCTGACGGTCGAGTTGAACGGCGTCGAAGCCGAGTCCGGACCCTTCCAGTCATAGGGGAAGTAATTGACCATCTCCTCGACGCGGACCGTATCGGCCTGCGGCAGGTAGCCCTGCTTCAGCGAGCCGCGGACGAAGGAATAGGAAGCCGTGTCGACGTCGATCGAGAAGGTCGAGACCGGATCCTGAAGGGCTGCATGCACCGGATTGGTCTTGAAATCCTCGACGCGGTCGCGGTTTGGCTCCTGCGGCGCAATCTGGTCGGCCGGCATCGTCGAAGGCTGTGCCAGGTACTTGGATTCGGTCGCGCCGGCCATGCGGTTGACCCGCGCGCCGCCGGCCGGAGCAGCACTGCCGTCAAGCGAAAACTCGCGGCTCTCAACTGGCGCAGGCTCGGCCAACACGCCGCGTCCCAGCGCATCCTGCTGCGCCGGGGCGACAGCAACGGTCGATTCGGGCTTCGGCGGCGCGGGTGGCGTAAGCGGCGTAGTGGTGTCGCGGCTTCGCACATCGGCGTCGGTCTTCTTGTCGCCTTCAGGCGCCTGCTTTTCTTTTACCGGCGCGTTGATCGCCGGCCCATTGGTTGCCGGCTTGTCGGCCAGCGTCTCGGTGATCTTCTCGTCGCCGCCGAACGGCAACGGCTGTTCCCTCAGCATATGGAAGGTGGCGTATCCGGCGATCGGCAGGGCGACGAGCCCGGCAATGGCCGGCGTGGCGATGAGTTTCTTTTGCATGATCTCGCTCCAGAGCTTTTGTGCTCGCTCTGTGAGACGAAGCCCGCCGACCGATCCTTGGGTGACGGCAGAAATATTTTCCTGATCATAGGCGCTCATGGCGGCTTCGAAGGCGCGTGCCTTCGCGCTTTCGCCCGGCGCCGGTACTGCTGCGTCGCGCAGCCTGTTGAGTTCGTTGTCGTCGACCATGGTCACACTTCCCCGGCTGAACGCATCAACGTCTTCAGCCGTTTCTTCGCTTCATGGATGTGCCAGGAAACCGTCGTCTCCGAGATTGCCATCGCCTCGGCGGCGGCCGCGTGGCTCAAACCTTCGCCATAGACCAGAAGTACTGCATCGCGCTGCTTGTCCGGCAATTGCCGCACCGCTGCCCAGAGCGCCTCAGTCGGATCTTCGGGCTCGGCCGAGGCCTCTCCCGAAATCATGCTGTAGGCGCCGAAAGCCTCGGTCTTGACGTTTTCGCGCGTGGTCTTGCGCATCATGTCGCGCGCCGCGTTCAGCGTCACGGAATAGAGCCATGTCGTGAACGCGCCGCCGCCGCGATAGTCGCGGATCGCCTTGCCGAGACGGACACAGACCTCCTGGGCGATGTCTTCGGCATCGGCCTTCTTTCCGCACCAGCGATAGGCGGCGCGATAGACGAAGTCGTAGTGCCGCTCCAGCAATTTGCCGAAGGCACCCCTGTCTCCGCCCTTCGCCCGCCCGATCAATTCGGCGTCGGAGGCTTCGCTTTCATCCAGCATCATCGCCATCATTTGCCTGTTGGACGAAGGCTAATGGCCAATCCTTGGGGTTATGGAAAGATTTTTTTCCGAGGCGACGGATGCACGCGCAACAGGTGCGCTGAGATTCAGGTGAGGCCGAGCCGAAAACGATGGATTTCGAGAACCGGAGTGGAGCGTACTTTTGGTACGCGAGCACCGGAAGCACTGAAAGCCGTCGTTTGCAGGCCGGCCTCACCTGAATATCAGCACACCTGGCCCGAGGCCCAGCCGGACGACCAAGCCCACTGAAAATTATAGCCGCCCAGCCAGCCCGTGACATCGACGACTTCGCCGATGAAAAACAGCCCCGGCACGGATTTCGCCTGCATCGTCTTCTGATCGAGCCCGTTGGTATCGACACCGCCAAGCGTCACTTCCGCCGTGCGGTAACCCTCGGAGCCGGCCGGCTTGATGCGCCAGTCGTTGACGGCGGCTTCGACGGTTTTCATTTGCAGGTCTGTCAAATCAGCGAGATTGCCATCGATCCCACTGCGCTCGGCGACTGCTTGCGCAAGGCGCTTCGGCAAATGGTTTGCAAGCACCGTCTGCACCGCTTGCCTGCCGTTGACGCGCCGGGCGGCGCGAAGCAGTTCCGCCACATCCCTCCCCGGCAGCATGGCGATGCGGATCTCGTCGCCCTCGCGCCAATAGGACGATATTTGCAGGATGGAAGGCCCGCTCAAGCCGCGATGCGTAAACAGCATCGCTTCTGAAAACCGCGTCTTGCCGCAGGCGACTTCGGCATCGACGGCATTGCCGGCCAAAGGCGCCAGCCGCTCCAGCGTTCTTGCGTCGAAGGTAAGCGGCACCAGCGCCGGCCGTGTTTCCACCACCGCAAGGCCGAATTGCGCCGCAAGCTCGTAGCCGAAACCGGACGCGCCCATTTTGGGGATCGACTTGCCCCCGCAAGCCACGACTAACGAGCTGCAAGCGACGCTGCCAGCGGAGAGCGTCAGCACAAACCCGTCCGCGGTCTTGCTGACGTTCCTCACCTCGGTCGACAACGCCAGTTCCACACCCCAATCCTGCATGTCGGAAACCAGCATGTCGATGATCAGCCGCGCCGAGCCGTCGCAAAACAGCTGTCCCAGCGTCTTCTCGTGATAGGCGATGCCGTGGCGTTCGACGAACTCGATGAAATCGCGCTGCGTGTAGCGGCTGAGCGCCGAGATGCAGAAATGCGGATTGCCCGAGATGAAATTCTTCGGGCTCGCATGGATGTTGGTGAAATTGCAGCGGCCACCGCCGGAGATGCGGATCTTCTCGCCGGGCTTTGCCGCGTGATCGAGCACCAGGACCGAGCGGCCGCGCTTGCCCGCCTCGATGGCGCACATCATTCCGGCCGCACCGGCGCCGATCACCACGACATCATAGGATTGCATCAGGCTGTTCGTTCCCGCTCGACCGGCGCTGTTTTAACAGGCCGCGCCAATCGTGCAGTCTCTACCCGTTCGTTGCGACTTCAGGCAACGCCTCGTTAGATCAGCGTCTCGGCGAACAGCGTCGTCAGTCGCTTCCAATGACGTTCGGCGCCGGCCGCGTTGAAGACGCTGTGGTCCGACACGCACCAGCCATGCGCCATGCCGGCATAGTTTTCGATGGCGTGGTCGACCTCCGCCACGCGCAGCGCCTCGACCAGCCGCGCCGACTGCTCCGGCGGAAAGCTGCGGTCGACGCCCGATGTCCCGACATAGACGCGCGCCTTGATCATTGCGGCCTTGCGGTGCGGGCTGTCGGCGGCATCGCTGGCCAGATTGCCGCCATGGAAGCTCGCCGCCGCCACGATGCGATCGGGATAGGTTGCAGCCGCATTCAAGGCCCGCGCCCCGCCCATGCAGTAACCGACGACACCGACCGGTCCGGTGACACCTTCAGCGGTAAGCGTGTCGAGGAACGCCCTGCTGTCGCGGATGGTCATGTCCTGTGTCGTGCCGTGGACCAACGCCGTCAGCGCGACCTTGGTCTCCTCGACGACGAAAGCGGTCTTGGGCTCGAACGGCCCGTAGGGTGCTTTGCGATAGAAAAGATCCGGCACCAGCACGGCATAGCCCTCGCCTGCCAGCCGTTCCGCCATTGCGTCGAGCGCCGGTCGCGGACCGAAAGCGTCCATATAGAGAATGATGCCGGCCCTGGACGAGGAAGCGGTCGCCGAGCGGAACAGCCCGGCTTTCGCCACGCCGTCCCCGGTCTTGATCTCAATGTCCTGCTTCGCCATGGCCCGCTCCGTTAAATGTCGTGCGATACATATAAGCAGGCACCGTCAGGGCAAGCCGTTCCCTGACAATCCCGTTCAACACTTTGTGCGGGCTTTCGACCCGGCTACAGGCCGGCAAACGCCGTCATGTGAAAGGCCTGAACCTCAGGCGGATAGCGATGGGCCGTGCCATACGGACAGGCGTTGCGGTCGAGGCAGCCGCCGCCGCGGCATGGTTCGCCCTTCGATCCCCGCACATGCGCCAGGCAAGCCTGATGAGCGAAACCATCCGCGGAATAGGCGTCAACCGGACAGGATTTCAGGCAAGGTTTTGCGACACAGGCGTCGCAAAGGTGAATCGCTTCGCGACGTTCAGGAAGCGCGATCTCATCCTCGAACAGCAACGCGCCGCGATAGGCATGCCAGAGCCCGTACTGCGGATGCATCAGGATGCCCAGCGGCGACGGTCTCAGCCCCTCCGCTCGCATCGCCCATTGCTGGAACGGCAGATAAGGTCTGTCCGAAGGCGAAACGGCGCGCGCGCCGAATTTCTCCGCCACCGCACCGATCACTGCGCGCGACCATGTGTCGAGCGGATTAGCAATGGTTTGCGGTTGCCGGTCGCGCCAGCGCAGGAAATGCGGCCAGGGTGCCGCTCCCGCCTGCCCCACCAACAGCACGGATTTGGCGGGGGCAACTGAAGGGCCATGCGGCGGCGTTTCGCTTGTTGCGAAATTGAAGCCGCCGCGCAGGATGAGGCCGTCGGCGGAAAGCGCGGCCGCTATCTCGTCAGCCCGGCGCCGCGCAATCATCCCTTCTTGTCCGGGTCGGAGAAAGCGCTCCGCCAGACTTCCTTGTGGATGATGTTGGCGACTTTAGCCCCGCCTGACTCGGGCTCCTTTCAGGTGAAGGCGTCAGCCATCGACGCCTTCTTCGTCGCTATGTAGTCCTTCAGGCCGTCGTCGATGCCCGGATCGAGATAAGGCGCCTCGTAGGTCTCCAGCCAGCGGCGGGCGAGTTCGTTGGCGCGCTGCGGCGCTGTCTTCTCGCCCTCGGCCAGCCACTGCTCGTAGGAATTGTTGTCGGCGATGCTGGAGCGGTAGAAGGCGGTCTGGAAATTGGCCTGGGTGTGGTCGCAGCCGAGATAGTGGCTGCCCGGGCCGACCTGGCGGATGGCGTCCATCGCCTGGCCGTTTTCCGAGAGGTCGACGCCTTCGGAAAACTTTTGCGTCATGCCGAGCTGATCGATGTCCATCATGAATTTTTCGTAGCAGGACGCCAGTCCGCCTTCGAGCCAGCCGGCCGAATGCAGGACGAAATTGGTGCCGGCAAGAATGGTCGAGTTGAGCGTGTTGGCGCTCTCGTAGGCGGCCTGCGCATCCGGAACCTTGGAGGCGCAGAGCGAGCCGCCGGTGCGGAACGGCAGACCGAGCCGGCGGGCAAGCTGTGCGGCGCCGTAGGAAACCAGCGACGGCTCCGGTGTGCCGAAGGTCGGCGCACCAGACTGCATGGAGATCGACGAGGCGAAGGTGCCGAACAGCACCGGCGCGCCGGGACGGATCAACTGCGTGAAAGAGGCGCCGGCCAGCACCTCTGCCAGAACCTGCGTCAGCGTGCCGGCCACCGTGACCGGGCTCATCGCGCCGGCAAGGATGAACGGCGTGACGATGCAAGCCTGGTTGTGACGCGAATAAACCTTCAGCGCGCCCAGCATGGTTTCGTCGAACACCATCGGCGAATTGGCGTTGATCAGGCTGGTCAGCACGGTGTTGTTTTCGACGAAATCGTCGCCGAACACGATCTTGGCCATGGCGACGGTGTCTTCGGCCCGCTCTGGCGCCGTCACCGAACCCATGAACGGTTTGTCCGAATATTTGATGTGGCTGTAGATCATGTCGAGATGGCGTTTGTTGACCGGCACGTCGACCGGCTCGCAAACCGTGCCGCCCGAATGGTGAATCGACGGCGCCATATAGGCGAGCTTCACGAAATTCCGGAAATCCTCGATCGTCGCGTAGCGCCTGACACCGTCGAGATCGCGCACGAAGGGCGGACCATAGACCGGCGCGAAGACCGTGGCGTTGCCGCCGATCTGCACCGAACGTTCGGCGTTGCGCGCATGCTGGGTGTAGATGGGCGGCGCGGTCTTCAGCAGCGAGCGGCAGAGGCCCTTGGGAAAATGCACGCGCTCGCCCTTGACGTCGGCGCCCGCCTCTTTCCAAAGCTGCAGCGCCTCGGCGTCGTCGCGAAAGATGATGCCGATCTCTTCCAGCACCGTATCGGTGTTGTTTTCGATAATCGCCAGGCCTTCCTCGTTGAGGACCTCATAGATGTTGATCTTGCGCTTGATATAGGTGAGCTGGGTGCCCGGTCCGCCGCCCGAGCGCGCCGCCCGCCTTGCAGCCGCGCCGCCGCTGGCAGCACGTCCACGTCGCGCATTGGACGCTTCCTGGTCGACTGACGCGTTTTCACTCATGATCGTTTTTCCCTAAAAACCGTTTGCGGCCGCGTAGGCGGCTTCTCGCCCGGATCGTAGCCATGCACCCTATTCGAAACGGCCCGCCAGCGCCAACGCCTGTCGCAAAATCGACAAGAATTCCAATAGATTTGCGGTCGCTTTCCTTTTGCGGGAAGTCGCAAATCAGCTATGGATACCTGCCCCCGCCGGGTTAGGTATTGACGCGATTATTTTAAGCCGCCGTGATCGCATCCGCGCGGCAAGGAGCCCGAGAAAAATGGCCGACGACGAGATCATCCTCTCCGAGCTTTCCGACGACGAGTTGGTGCAGCAGATGCACGACGATCTCTATGACGGACTGAAGGAAGAGATCGAGGAAGGCACCAACATCCTGCTCGAGCGCGGCTGGGTGCCCTACAAGGTGCTGACCGAAGCTCTGGTCGAAGGCATGCGCATCGTCGGCGAGGACTTTCGCGACGGCATCCTGTTCGTTCCCGAGGTGCTGCTGTCGGCCAACGCGATGAAAGCCGGCATGTTCATCCTGCGCCCGCTGCTGGCCGCCACCGGCGCGCCGAAGCAGGGCAAGATGGTGATCGGCACCGTCAAGGGCGACATCCACGACATCGGCAAGAACCTCGTCGGCATGATGATGGAAGGTGCCGGCTTCGACGTCATCGATCTCGGCATCAACAATGCGGTGGAAAAATACCTCGACGCCATCGAGCAGCACCAGCCCGACATTATCGGCATGTCGGCGCTTTTGACCACGACCATGCCTTACATGAAGGTCGTCATCGACACGATGAAGGAAAAGGGCATCCGCGACGACTATGTCGTCCTGGTCGGCGGCGCGCCGCTAAACGAGGAATTCGGCAAGGCCGTCGGCGCCGATGCCTATTGCCGCGACGCGGCTGTGGCAGTCGAGACCGCCAAGGACTTCATGAAGCGCAAGCATAACGTGCGCGCTTCAGCCTGATCTGTTACGCAAGGCGTCTGGGCCACAATCGAAAGCCGCGCCTTGCAGCGCGGCTTTTTTGTTCCAGCTATTGGAACGGATGGCTGCGTCAGGGTTTGGTGACGGTGTCGTCGACGGCTTTCGCAGTCGATTTGATATCCCGGCCGACACCACGGACGGTGTTGGCACAGGCCGTAAGCGCCAGGATGCAGGCAAGGATTGCAATCGGCGCAACGCGTAACAGTTTCATGGACGGTTTATCCCTCTCTCGATAGATTCGCCCCACAGCAACGAAGGCCGCTTCGACCGGGTTCCATGGCCAGAATGCAAAAAACGAAACCGAATCAGGACGACAGGCTGCTAGTCATCGCCTGCGGAATGATTGCGCGCGAAGTTTTGGCCGTCAAGGAGCAGCTCAAGCTCGACCATCTCGACCTGACCTGCCTGCCGGCGGAGTTCCATTTCTACCCCGACCGCATCGCACCGGCGATGGACAAGGCGATCGAAAAGGCCAAGGCGGAAGGCTATAGCAACATCTTCGTTGGCTATGCCGATTGCGGTACCGGCGGCATGCTCGACCGGGTCCTGGAGAAGCACGGCGTCGAGCGCATGGCCGGGCCGCACTGCTTTGCCTTCTACCAGGGCATGGACGCCTATGCGAAGGTCGCCGACGACGACATGATGTCGTTCTACATGACCGATTTCCTGTGCCGCCAGTTCGACGCCTTCTTCATGAAGCCGCTCGGCCTCGACAAGCACCCGGAGCTGATCAAGGACTATTTCGGCAACTACCAAAAGCTGATCTACATCGCCCAGACCGACGATCCGGAACTCGACAAGGTCGCCGAGAAGGCCGCGAAGATGCTTGGCCTCGCCTATGAGCGCCGCTCGACCGGCTATGGCGACCTGACGACTGAATTGGCGCGGGTGGCGGCACATCCAGAAGAAGTGCGTTAGGCGCCCGACTTTCGGATTATTTGCTCTCCGGTTGCGGATCCGACACGAAATCGACAACGCGGCCGTTGTCTAACCGGATCGGCCCTCTTGCAGTTGGATCCTTGCGCAAAGCCTCTGCAAGCAGAGCGTCGACTGTGTCGAGATTGACCTGCAGAATTGTGCGGTCGCCCAGTTCCCAGTACTCGCCTTCATCGAAGACGTCGAACTTGTCGAAAAAAGGAGCAACTTTGCGAAGCAACTCGATGATCTCGATATGCGCCTCCGACCCCGCAAACTGGGTCTTGCAATATTGCTGCATGAAGAGGTCCCTGTCGAACTCGAACCTTAGGCGATCCGACTTGGGATGCGGCAGGCATTCTATCCCCAAGACCGGGCCGATATAGTCAACGCTGCGTTCGTCGATGACCCGGTTGAGAACCATTTCGGCCTCGTCTATCGGCCGAAATCGCCAGTCTCGAGCGATGGCAAGCGCTTCAACTTCCTGCAACAGCGCAAGATATTGTTCCTCTCCGCGCAGTTGTCCCTCAAAATGGATTGTAACCCCCACGCGCACCTCCCGCGGAACATACCGCTGTTTAAGCACGGATGACAGGCCGCCGCGAATGGGTAAGTTGTGCGCTGGAAGATAGAATCGGCTGCTCCAGCCGCGCCAACATGGATACCACCGATGACCGCTCGCGTCCTGCTCGCCGCCGTTTGCCTGCTCTGTTTCGCCTTGCCCGCTCGCGCCGACGGCGAGGTGCAGAAGATCATCACGCCTGCCGACAAGGTTCGCCTCGACAAATATGGCGAGACCCGCAAGGCGGCGCTGGCCGAGGCAAAAGCGGGAGACCCGGCTGAGGTCAGCCAACTCGACGCGCTGCTGGCAAAGCCGATAGTGGCCTTTTCCGACAAGGACCTGAGCGGCAACTGGCAATGCCGAACCATCAAGGTGGGCCTGACCGGCCCGCTGGTCATCTATGGCTGGTTCAAGTGCAAGGTCACGGACGATGGCTCCGGCTGGCAGCTGGAAAAGGTCAGCGGCTCGCAACGCACCAAGGGCCGTTTCTTCGACGATAGCGAAAAACGCGCGATCTATCTCGGCTCCGGCTATGTCAATGACAACAAGCCAAAACCCTATGGCAGCGGCCCGGAAAGCGACCAGGTCGGCTATGCCTTCCGCACCAGCGCCAATGAATGGCGCATCGAATTCCCGGCGCCCTACTACGAATCGAAACTTGACATCATCGAGTTCAAGCGCTGATCCGTTGGTCTCTCGCTGGCCGGGCGGTCATCAAGATTTAACCTCGCCCGGCACAGAATTGAGCCGGGCAGCGCACGGCAAATGGTTGCGCGCCGGCAAGAAAGCGCGCCATGGCATCAGCGGTTGAAAAAAGTGCTGCGATCGTCATCGTCACCGAAGGCGGGCCGCACATCTGGGCCATCGTCAACGCCATCGCCGACCAGTTCGGTCCTGTCAGCGTCATCCTCGAAAGCCCTGAATCCAAAAAACAATTGCTGCTCGGCCGGGCGCGCCGCCAAGGCTTGTTTTCGGCCATCGGCCAGCTTGGCACGATGGTGCTGACCAGGCTCGGCAAACGCTTCTTCGCCGGGCACGCGGAGCGGCTGATCGCAGCGCAAAAACTGCAGACAGAGCCGAGGCCGGGACAAAAGATCATCCACGTCTCCTCCGCCGACGGGCCCGATTGCCTGCAGGCGGTCGCCGACATCCGCCCGGGCGTGGTGCTGCTCGCCGGCTGCCGGATTTTGTCCCGGCAGACGCTGGCGCAAATGCCCTGCCCGGTGCTCAACTACCACGCCGGCATCGCGCCCAAATACCGCGGCATGAATGGCGGCTACTGGGCGCTGGCCTCCGGCGATCTCCAGAATTTCGGCACCACCGTGCATCTGGTCGACGCCGGCGTCGACACCGGCGGCGTGTTGAAACAGGCGCGCGGCAAGCCGGAGCCCGGCGACACGATTTCGAGCTATGCGTTGCGCCAGGCGGCGTTCTCGCGCGACATCTGCGTCGAGGCGATCCGCGACGCCTTGGACGGAAAGTTGGCCACGATCAAGCCGGACCTGCCCTCGAAACAATGGTACCATCCGACGATCTGGTTCTATCTCTGGACCGGCCTGACCAAGCGGGTTTGGTAGCCAGCCTTCCCTCGGAATCTCGCCTTTCTTTTTGCGACGTCCAATAGCGTCGCTTTTGAATGCGCGCGCGTCGTCCCATAACAAGCAGCCCCACTGCGCATCCGGCAATGCTCGCACCTGCTGGACAAAGTGGTGGAGCGTCGTTTCCCTCATGGACGCACGGCGCTCTACAGGGAGTGAGAGAATTCATGGCCGATCTGATCGTCGTCTATTGGCGCGACATCCCCGCCCAGGTCATCGTCAAGAAGGGCCGGCAGAACGCCAAGCGCGAACTGCCGCTGCGCTTCACCGAGGCGATCGATATGTGCGCCATGCGCACCGGCGCCGGCGGCACCGACGATTACCTCGCCGAATGGCGCAAGGCCGATCCGATCCCGGTCGGCGACGACCTCGAAGCCGAGGTCGAGAAGGCATTCAGCGACATCGACGCGAAATACGACCGCGAGCGGCTGGTCGCTCTGGTCAAGGCAGGCGGGAAAGAAAATGTCTGAAACCACTCCTGCCAAAGAGGGGCCAAGGGTTACCCAGCCGGTTACCCAGGCCACTCAGGTCAAGAAAGCAGCGCCGAAATCGGACTACAAGCCGGCCGACGTATCGCCGCAGCGGCGCGTGCAGCGCTCGTTTGCGATCAGGCTGTGGTCGATCCGCCATTCGCGATTGCTCGAATGGTTCTACTCCAGATTCGCAGACATGTTCCTGCTGCTCCATCCGCTGTGGAAAGGCCTTGGCTACGGCCGCGTCGAAGCGCCGATCAAGTTCGTTGAAAAACGCGTAAAAGGCTTCATGTTCGACTGCCGCATGTGCGGTCAGTGCATATTGTCCTCGACCGGCATGTCGTGCCCGATGAACTGCCCCAAACAGCTGCGCAACGGCCCGTGTGGCGGCGTGCGCGCCAACGGCAATTGCGAGGTCGAGCCCGACATGCCTTGCGTCTGGGTCAAGGCCTGGGAAGGTTCGCGGAACATGGAGCATGGCGACAGGATCCTGACCGTTCAGAAGCCCGTAGACCAGTCGCTGCGCGAAACCTCGGCCTGGCTGCGGGTGACGGCGCAGTCGGCAGCGGCCCGTGAAGCCGCTGCCAAAGCCAACACTGGAGCGGCCGCGTGATCGGCCGCCAGCGCGACGAAAACCCGGCCGGCATCCATCTGCCGCTCGATCCCCTGCCCGGCCACTCCTCACGTGGCCGACTGGAGCGTGTGCTGCGGCGCGGCGAATTCGCGGTCACTACCGAGCTCAACCCGCCCGACAGCGCCGATCCCGAAGACGTCTATAACCGCGCGAAAATCTTCGACGGCTGGGTCGACGCCATCAATGCCGTCGATGCCTCCGGCGCCAACTGCCACAT
Organism: Mesorhizobium sp. M0001; assembly: GCF_040324255.1. Classification (NCBI taxonomy): domain Bacteria; kingdom Pseudomonadati; phylum Pseudomonadota; class Alphaproteobacteria; order Hyphomicrobiales; family Phyllobacteriaceae; genus Mesorhizobium; species Mesorhizobium sp. M0001. The sequence goes on along the minus strand of NZ_JAMYVS010000001.1, from coordinate 624,034 downwards.
GTCCTCGGTCGGCATCTGCGCGCTTTTGACCCGCATGGGCTATGCCCCGATCATGCAGATTGCCTGCCGTGACAGGAACCGGATCGCCATCCAGGGCGACGTGCTGGGCGGTGCGGCGATGGGCGTCGCCAACATGCTGTGCCTCACCGGCGACGGCGTCCAGGCCGGCGACCAGCCCGGCGCCAAGCCTGTCTTCGACCTCGATTCCATGTCGTTGCTGGAAACCTGCCGCATCATGCGCGACAACGGCAAGTTCCTGTCCGGCCGCAAGTTGACGACGCCGCCGCAAATTTTCCTCGGCGCCGCCGTCAACCCCTTCGCGCCACCCTTCGATTTCCGCCCGATCCATCTCGGCAAGAAGATCGCCGCCGGCGCGCAGTTCGTGCAGACGCAGTATTGCTTCGACGTGCCGATGTTCAGAACCTTCATGCAGAGGGCGCGGGACTTGGGGCATACGGAAAAAGTTTTCATCCTGTGCGGCGTCGGCCCGCTGGCTTCGGCCAAGACGGCCAAATGGATCCGCTCCAACGTGCCGGGCATTCATATTCCCGATACCATCATCAAGCGGCTGGAAGGCGCGCAGGACCAGAAGAAGGAAGGCAAGCAGCTCTGCACCGACATCATCAACGAGGTGAAGGAAATTCCTGGTGTCTCCGGCATCCATGTGATGGCCTATCGCCAGGAGGAATATGTCGCCGAGATCGTCGATGAATCGGGCGTGCTGAAAGGCCGCCAGCCATGGAAACGCGAGATCCGCCACGACGATCAGATGGTCGCCGACCGGCTCGAGAGCATACTGCACGACGACATTACCGAAACGCAGGTGGATATGGTGAAGACCGCGCACTGACGGCGCGGACGGCCAGCCATTCGCTTGAATGAAACCAGACAACGATATAAAGAAATCTTTATATCAGGCGGAGAGACTTCATGACCCGGACCATCGTCGCCTCGGCGACACGAGAGATCATCATCGGCTTCGACCAGCCTTTCTGCGTCATCGGCGAGCGCATCAACCCGACCGGCCGCAAGAAGCTGGCCGCCGAGATGATCGCCGGCAATTTCGAGACCGTCATCAAGGACGCGCTGGAACAGGCCGCCTGCGGCGCCACCATGCTCGACGTCAATGCCGGCGTCACCTCCGTTAATCCGAACGAAACCGAACCCGGCCTGCTGGTGCAGACGCTGGAGATCGTCCAGGGCCTGGTCGACCTGCCGCTGTCGATCGACTCGTCGGTGACCGCCGCCATCGAGGCAGCGCTCAAGGTCGCCAAGGGCCGGCCGCTGGTCAACTCCGTGACCGGCGAAGAGGAAAAGCTCGAAGCCATCCTGCCGCTGGTCAAGAAGTATAATGTTCCGGTCGTCGCGATCTCCAACGACGAGACCGGCATTTCGATGGACCCGGATGTGCGCTTCGCCGTCGCCAAGAAGATCGTGCAGCGCTGCGCCGATTTCGGCATTCCCGCGCATGACGTCGTCGTCGACCCGCTGGTGATGCCGATCGGCGCGCTCGGCGATGCCGGCCGCCAGGTCTTCGCGCTGCTGCGCCGTCTGCGCGAAGAGCTCAAGGTCAACACCACTTGCGGCCTGTCCAACATTTCGTTCGGCCTGCCGCACCGCCACGGCATCAACGCCGCCTTCATCCCGATGGTGATCGGCGCCGGCATGACTAGCGCTATCATGAACCCGGTTCGCCCGCAGGAAATGGAAGCCGTGCGCGGCGCCAATGTGCTCAACGGCACCGACGAGAACTGCACCAACTGGATCCGCACCTACAAGGATTACAAACCGGCCGAAGGCGGCCAGGCGGTCGCAGCGCCCACCGCCGTTAACGCTCCGGGCGAAGGCGGCGGCAATGGCGGTCGCCGGCGCGGCGGCCGTGAAGCCCGCATGGCCAGGGGATAAGCGCGCAATCGTGAACTCGCCTGCAAACATTACTGATCCGCTCGTGCTGTTCATGCCGTCAGGCAAGCGCGGGCGCTTTCCCGTCGGCACACCGGTGCTCGATGCCGCGCGTCAGCTCGGCGTCTATGTCGAGAGCGTCTGCGGTGGCCGCGCCACCTGCGGTCGCTGCCAGATCGAAGTGCAGGAAGGCAATTTCGCCAAGCACAAGATCGTCTCGTCCAACGACCACATCTCGCCCAAGGGCGCCAAGGAAGAGCGATATGAGCGCGTCCGCGGCCTGCCCGAGCGGCGGCGCCTGTCCTGCTCGGCGCAGATCCTCGGCGACCTCGTCATCGACGTGCCGCAGGACACGGTCATCAACGCCCAGACCATCCGCAAGGATGCCGACACGCGCGTCATCGCCCGCGATGCGGCAATCCGCATGTGCTATGTCGAGATCGAAGAGCCCGACATGCACAAGCCGCTGGGCGATCTCGACCGCCTCAAGATCGCCTTGATGAAGGATTGGGGCTTTAAAAACCTCGAATTCGACTTCTACCTGATGCCGCAGGTGCAAGGCATACTGCGCAAGGGTAACTGGACCGCGACCGCGGCCATCCACAAGGATGCCGAAAGCGACATCGCCCGCGTCATAGCACTCTGGCCCGGCCTCAAGAACGAGGCCTATGGACTGGCCTGCGACATCGGCTCGACCACCATCGCCATGCATCTGGTGTCGTTGCTGTCGGGCCGCGTCGCCGCTTCGTCGGGCACCTCCAACCCGCAGATCCGCTTCGGCGAGGATCTGATGAGCCGCGTCTCCTATGTGATGATGAACCCGGACGGCCGCGAAGGCATGACGGTCGCCGTACGCGAGGCGATCTCGGGCCTGGTCGACAAGGTCTGCGCGGAAGGCAATGTCCAGCGCAACGACATCCTGGATTCCGTCTTTGTCGGCAATCCGATCATGCACCATCTGTTCCTCGGCATCGATCCGACCGAACTCGGCGGCGCGCCCTTCGCACTCGCCGTCTCGGGCGCGGTGCGCATCAAGGCCTCCGATATCGGCCTGAAGCTCAACCAGGGCGCCCGCCTCTATATGCTGCCTTGCATTGCCGGCCATGTCGGCGCCGACGCCGCAGCCGTGACGCTGTCGGAAGGCCCGCATCGCCAGGACGAGATGATGCTGATCGTCGACGTCGGCACCAATGCCGAGATCGTGCTTGGCAACCGCAAGCGGGTGGTCGCAGCCTCCTCGCCCACCGGTCCCGCCTTCGAGGGCGCGGAAATCTCCGGCGGCCAGCGCGCTGCCCCCGGCGCAATCGAGCGCGTGCGCATCGACCCCGATACGCTGGAGCCGAAATACCGCGTCATCGGCTCTGAACTCTGGTCCGACGACCCCGGCTTCCTGGATAGCGTGCAGGCGACCGGCGTCACCGGCATTTGCGGCTCCGGCATCATCGAGATCGTGGCCGAAATGTACCTCGCCGGCATCATCTCCGAGGATGGCGTCATCGACGGGTCGCTGGCCGAGCGGTCGCCGCGCGTCACGGTCAACGGCCGCACCTTCTCTTATGTCTTGAAGGAAGGCGAACCCAAGATCACCATCACGCAGACCGACGTGCGCGCCATCCAGCTTGCCAAGGCGGCGCTCTATGCCGGCACCAAGCTTCTGATGGAAAAGCAGAACACCGAACACGTCGACCGCATCCATTTCGCCGGCGCCTTCGGCTCGTTCATCGATCCGAAATACGCCATGGTGCTCGGCCTGATCCCGGACTGCGACCTCGACAAGGTCTCGGCCGTCGGCAACGCCGCCGGCGCCGGTGCGCGGATGGCGCTGCTCAACCGCGGCTATCGCCGCGAGATCGAGGACACGGTCAGCCACATCGAGAAGATCGAGACCGCACTGGAGCCGAAATTCCAGGAGCATTTCGTCTACGCCATGGCGCTTCCCAACAAGGTCGATCCGTTCCCGAAACTGTCGGCGGCGGTGAAATTGCCGCCACGCAAGACCGTCAGCGAGGATGGCGTCGCCGGCGACGCCGCCCCGCGCCGGCGTTCGCGCGAAGGCCATGCCGCCAGGCGCAGCCGGGAATAAGCCGCCTTACGAAGGCCGCCAATTCGCCCAATTTCATTTGTATGCAAATGTTTCCAGATCGCACCGATCTGGAAACCGAAACGCTGTTTTGGCGCAATCCGTCCGATACAGACGTGAAGCATTTAACGGACATCGAATGGCGGACCGGACTATTCCGCCGCCACAACGCTCCAAAGGAGAATAGAGATGTTCGAGACCCTGGGCCGTTTTCGTGCGGCCATGAAGAATGCACAGGCCGTGCGCGCCATGAACAACCTGCCACCCGAAATCCAGAAGGACATCGGCTGGCCCGTGTCGCCGCGCATCGACGCCCAGACGAACCTGTCGCGTCTGATCCTGGGCTCGGGCCGCTGATGACCTTCGCCGACAAGTGCAAATTGCTGACCAAGCGCCGGGGCCGCCGCATGGTCCCGGCTGCGACCGACGTCAAGCTGCGCGCCGCGCTGCTGCCCCGGCGCTGAGCCGCGCTGCGCAAAACAGCGGACCTGGCTGATCAAACAACCGTGTTGGCTTGGGCCAGAATCTTGACATTTCGGCTGGAGGTACGATCTTCGAGACAGTGGGGGAATTCTCTTAGTCGGCTGCGGCCGAGCTTGTGTACGCGAATGCCCAGTTTCAAAAGCCACCTCGTTTCCTTCATCCTCCGGCACAGCCGCAAGAAGGCATTTGCCAGCCCGGAAAACCTGCAGCGCTGGATCGCCTATGCCCGCAAGACCGAGGATCATCATCCCCCGGCATTGCTGCGGGAGCAGCTCGATATCACCGAGCGCAGCGTCGATGGCTTCCCTGTCTATGAAATCGCGCCGAAGGCCGGCGAACGCAGGCGCATCCTCTACATGCATGGCGGCGCCTATGTCTTCCAGATCACATCCTATCATTGGGGGTTGATCGCCGAGGTGGCCGAGCGCTTGGGTTTCGGCATCACCGTGCCGATCTATCCCATCGCGCCGGAGCATGATTTCCACGCCATGTTCGGCATGGTCGGCGACGTCTACCGGCAGATGCTGGATGAGACCGACGCTGAAGACATCGTCTTCATGGGCGATTCCGCGGGCGGCAACATGGCCGTCGTGCTGACCATGATGGCGGCTGAGGAAGGCCTGCCCTTGCCGTCGCGCCACGTGCTGATTTCACCCGGCCTCGACATGTCGCTGTCCAACCCCGAAGTGTTCGAGGCGGAACGCAACGATCCGTGGCTCGGCATTTCCGGCGGGCTGGAAGCGATCCGCATGTACAGTGCCGGCATCGATCGCAGGGACTGGCATATCAGTCCGCTCTATGGCGACCTCTCGGTGCTGCCGCAGACCCTGCTTCTGACCGGCTCGCACGACCTGCTCAGCCCCGACAATCTGATCTTCGCCAAAAAGGCACGCGCTGCCGGCGTCGATATCGACGTCGTCTATGAGGAAGGCATGTTCCACGTCTGGCCGCTGATCGAGATGCCGGAGGCGCGTCGCGCCAGGGACAGCATCGTCGCCTTCCTTGAAGGTGAGCCCACCAAGCGGCGCGCAACTGCGCGGCGCACGGCGCGACCCGCTCTCGCGGCGCGCCCCGCCCAAGCAGCGGAATAGCAGAGCAATTCCAGGAAAAGTGTAAAACGGTTTTCCCGGGAAAGCGTGTAGCGCTTTCCCTTGGGAATTGAGTCAAAACAAGAGTTAGAGCGGCTCGCCGTTTCCGTGAAACGGTGAACCGCTCTAGAACTTGCCGGTTTCGCGGAAAAGCTCGAACGTCGCACGGATATGGTCGGCGACGGCCTTGACCGGCGCGCTGGCGTCCGGCGACACCACCATCGCCAGATTGTAGGTGCCGATATCGGGCATGCCGTCCTTTGGGCAAAGCTCGACCATGTCGTTGCCCAGGAACGACTTCGGCAACGGTGCAACCGCGAGATCCGACATGATGGCGGCGCGCTGGCCTGCCGTGTGGGCGCTCATATAGGCGATGCGGTAATTGCGGCCTTCACGGCTCAGCGCATCGAGCGCGCCGGCCCGCCAGGCGCAGCCCTCTTCCCACAGCGACACCGGCAAAGGCTCGCGCAGATGCGCGCTGCCGCCCTTGGCGCCGGCCCAGACGATCGGCTCGGTGAGCAGCACCTCGGCGCCGAGTGCGCTGGTCTTGTAGGAATTGGTCAGCAGCGTGATGTCGAGCGCCCGGTCGTCCATGCGGCGGCGCAGATTGCTGCTCTGGTCGATGGTGACGTCGACGGCAATCGACGGATGCGACTGCGCGAAACGCTTCAGCACATGCGGCAACACGCGCTCGCCATAGTCGTCCGGCGAGCCGAGCCGCACCACGCCGACGATCTCGGGGATGATGAACTTCGACACCACCTCGCGGTTGATCGACAACAGCCGGCGGGCATAACCGAGCAGCATCTCGCCATCCGTGGTCAGCGTCACCGAGCGCGCATCCCGCGCGAAAACAGAGCGCCCGAGAATGTCCTCGAGCTTCTTGATCTGCATGGAGACCGCCGACGGCGTGCGGAACACCGCATTGGCCGCCGTGGTGAAACTGCCGGTCTCTGCAATGGCCACGAAGGTGCGCAAAACGTCGAGATCGAGCAGCGGCAGCGGATGATTGAGTGGGGCGTTCATCGGGATCGACCTTCAATTTTTCTGATGTGAAGCATCATTCCATTTCGTTTGATTGAACATCAGATTGGGAGGATAGTCAACTCCATCGAAGGCAGGACGTGCCATGGCTCCAACGCTCCTGACACGGAATTGCACTCGATGCGGAATATCCAGGCGACGGAACGCGTTCATGCGGGACGTGCCACAACCAAAGGAGAATGAAATGTCTATCCTGTCATCCATCGGTCGGCTTGCGACCGAATTGAGCGCGGCCCGCGCCCGCTTCCAGACCGAACGTGCGATCCGCTCGCTACCGATCGAACTGCAGAAGGATATCGGCTGGCCTGAAGCTGCCGACACCAAGACCGGTGCACGCCACGGCGTCGGATCCTGGGCTGGAGCAAAGTAAACCATTGTGTACCTTGTGCTGAAGGCCTGCCGCGCAGACCAGCCCGGCAGGCCTTCTCTATTCGCCCTGCAGGCTTTCTCCACTTATTTGCACTCAAATGATTTTCAGAGCCGTGTCGCCGCTGCATGGCGCATATGCGTCACTTGCATGGCGCCTCAATGTCGCCGGTAACACACTGTAAATAATCGTAAATTTTGGGCACCATGCCCAATAATGTCGCAAACGATGTCGCATTTCCATTCAAGCGCTTCGCATTTGCGATTTAGTTTCTGCCCACGCAGGCCTATATCACCGTCAGCAAACGAGCTGCCCCACTCCATCAAGCGAAGGCGACCCGTCTGAGCAACCGATAGGAGATGATGATGAAGCTTTTTGCCCGCCTCTTTGCCCGCCGCGAAATGAACCTGACGACCGCTCTCGAGCGCCAGCGCCTTGCCAATACCATGCCCGGCCAGACCGGTGCCATGAATGCGGTGCGCCTCGGTTTCGTTGCCTGAGATAACGGCTAGCGCTCAGCGCTTCCCTGCCGCTGCCGATAGTCGATATCAGCGCCGCTTCGGCTTGACCGAAGCGGCGTTTCTCATTTTTGGCACCTATGCCGCCGCCACCATGCCCAATCCGTCGGCAGCCCGTGCCTGTCATCCCGGACGATTGCTCATTTGCGACCCATGTCGCAAATATAGTTTCCGCTTAGCCCCCTAGCCAATTGACAGGAATGGTTTTTCCTGATGTCGCTGTGCTGTTCGCGACATCCTGTTCGCGCCATGGCCGCGTGAGGTTCCCTTGAACGCCGTAAAGCATCCGATCAAGCGATCGTTTGTATTCTTCCTTGTCCCGGACTTCACCATGATCGCCTTTGCGACGGCGCTCGACCCGCTGCGCTCGGCCAACCGCATGCTCGGCTATGAGGCCTATCGCTGGCGCCTCGCCAGCATCGACGGCAAGCCGGTGCGCGCCTCCAACGGCGTCGAATGCGCCGTCAACACCTCGCTCGAGGAAGAGCGCAAGAAAATGGCCGGGCCGGATCGGCCGAACATGGCCATCGTCTGCAGCGGCATGAATGTCGAGCGCTACCAGAATAGGTCGGCCTTCGCCTGGCTGCGCGAGGAATACAACAGAGGCGTCGCCGTCGGCGGCCTGTGCACCGGCGCGCATATCCTTGCCGCCGCCGGCCTGCTCTCCAACAAGCGCTGCGCCATCCATTGGGAAAACCTGCCGGGCTTTTCCGAGGCCTTTCCCAAGGCCAACGTCTTTGCCGACCTCTTCGAGATCGACCAGAACATCTACACCTGCGCCGGCGGCACCGCCGCCCTCGACATGATGCTCAAGCTGATCGGCGACGATTTCGACGACAATCTGGTCAACCGCGTGTGCGAGCAGGTGCTGACCGACCGCGTGCGCAGCCCCACCGACCGCCAGCGCCTGCCGCTGCGCGCCCGCCTCGGCGTGCAGAATTCCAAGGTGCTGACCATCATCGAACTGATGGAAGGCAACCTCTCCGAGCCGCTGTCGCTGATCGAAATCGCCGACCACGTCGACCTGTCGCGCCGCCAGATCGAGCGGCTGTTCCGCACCGAGATGGGCAGGTCCCCTGCCCGCTACTACCTGGAAATCCGCCTCGACCGCGCGCGACACCTTTTGATCCAGTCGTCGATGCCGGTGGTCGAAGTGGCGGTCGCCTGCGGCTTCGTCTCGGCGTCGCATTTCTCCAAATGCTACCGCGAGCTCTATGCCCGCTCGCCGCAGCAGGAGCGCGTCGACCGCAAGCAATTGCTGGCGGCCTGATCCGAAAACGCACTCAGGCTTCGGCGGGCTGCGCCTGTACTGTGCGCATCGCCTCGACGCGGATATCCTCGGTCAGCCGCGCCTTCAGGCCTGAGAACTCCGGGCTGGTCTTCAGCGTGTAGTGGCGTGGATGCGGCAGGTCGATGGCGACATCCGACTTGATGCGGCCTGGCCGCGCGCTCATCACGATCACCCGCGAGGCCATGAAGATCGCCTCCTCGATGTCGTGGGTGACGAACAGCACCGTCTTCTTGCGCCGTTCCCAGATGCCGAGCAGCAGCTCCTGCATCAGCCCACGGGTCTGGTTGTCGAGCGCACCGAACGGCTCGTCCAGCAACAGGATTTCGGGGTCGTTGGCCAGCGCCCGGGCGATCGCCGTGCGCTGCTGCATGCCGCCGGACAGCTGCTTTGGCCAATGGTTCTCGAAGCCCTTGAGCCCGACGAGGTCGACATAGGAAGCGACGATCCCGTCTCGCTCCTTTTCGGCCATGCCGCGTTCGCGCAGGCCGAAGGCGATATTCTGCGCCACCGTCAGCCAGGGAAACAGCGTGTAGGACTGGAACACCATGCCGCGATCCGGTCCCGGCCGCGTCACCGCCTTGCCGTCGAGCAGCACACGGCCTTCGCTCGGCCCTTCCAGTCCGGCAACGATCCTGAGCAGCGTCGACTTTCCGCAGCCGGACGGCCCCAGAATGGTGATGAAGTCGTTGGCGGCGACCGCAAGGTCGACCGGCATCAGCGCCTTGACCGGCTGCCCGCCACGCACGCCGGCGAAGGTTCGCGAGACGCCTTCGATAAGCAACTTGCTCATGCCAGGCTCCAGGGGAAGAGCCAGCGATTGAACGCCTTGAAGGCGAAGTCGGACAACAATCCGATCAGCCCGATGACGATGATGCCGAAGATGATCTGCCCTGTCGCCAGCCGCGATTGGCTGTTGATGATCATGTAGCCGATGCCTGAGGACGAACCGATCAGCTCGGCGACGATGACATAGGTCCAGGCCCAGCCGAGCACCAGCCGCAGCGTCTCGGCAATCTCGGGCGCATTGGCCGGCATGATGACCCGTTTGACGATGCCATTGTTGGTCGAGCCCAGCGTATAGGCCGCCTCGACCAGGTCGCGCCGCGTCGCGCCGACCTTGACCGCGACGATCAGGATGATCTGGAACACCGAGCCGACGAAGATGACCAGCAGCTTTTCCAGCTCGCCAATGCCGGCCCACAGGATGAGCAGCGGAATGAAGGCCGAAGCCGGGAGGTAGCGGGCGAAGGAGACGAACGGTTCCAGAAACGCCTCTATTGGCTTCCAGGCGCCCATGGCGATGCCGATCGGCACGGCGACGATCGACGCCAGCAGGAACCCGCCGAAGACCCGCCAGATGGTGATCAATATGTCGAGCCAGAAGCGATCCTCGACCAGCAGCCGCCAGCCATCCCGCAGCATTGACAGCGGATCGGCGAGGAAGATGCGGTTGACGTGGCCGCCAAGCGTGATCCACGCCCAGAAGGCGACGAACAGCACGAAGAAGGAAATGCCAAGCACGGTTCGAATGCCCGGCGACACCGGATGCAAGGGGCGCATCTTCAGATCGTCCGCATCGTCAAATCATCACTTGTCCAGGAGAGAGCGACGGCCTAGGCGCCGCCGCACAATGGTCAAAGGCGAGGCCTGTCAGTTCGCCACCGCGCTGGTATCGGCAAGCGCTGCAACATCTGGCGCTTCCTTGATCAACCCCATCTGCAGCAGAAGCTCGCCGGCGGTCTTGGAAAAGTCCTGGAATTCCTTGGTGAAGAACTGCTTGTTCTCCGCCTTGTCGGCCCATTTCAGGTATTTCGCCGAATCCTCGAATTCTTTCGCAGACTGCTTCACGTCGGCGCCCATGATCTCGTAGGATCTCTGCGGATCGCTCTTGATCAGGTCGAGCGCTTCGAAATAGCTGTCGGCCAACGCCTTGGCGGCGTCGGGGTTGGCGGTGAGGAATTCAGGCGTGCAGCCGACCGTGTCGAGCACCATCGGGTAGTCGAGCGTGGTCGCCAATATGTGGCCCTGATCGGACTTGTCGCGCACCGCCGAGATGAACGGCTCATAGGTGACCGCCGCATCGTTCTGGCCGGCGAGGAAGGCTTGCGCCGCCGCATCCGGTTCCAGGTTGACGACGGTCACATCCTTGGTCGACAGGCCGTTCTTGTTCAGCACCCAGGCCAGCATGAAATAGGGCGACGTGCCCGGCGCCGAGGACGCGACATTCTTGCCCTTGAGGTCGGCGACGGTCTTGATGTCGTTGCGCACGACAATGCCGTCGGCGCCATAGGATTTGTCGAGCTGGAAGATCTGCTTGGTGGTCACCCCTGAGGCGTTCCACACCAGCCAGGTCTCGACCGTGGTGGCGGCGCATTGCAGATCGCCGCTGGCGATGGCGAGCGGCCGGCTGGCCTGCGGCACCTTCTTCAGGGTCACGTCGAGGCCATGCTTCTCGAAGATGCCGGCCTGCTTTGCGAGCGTCAGCGGCGCAAAGCCGGTCCATCCGCTGATGCCGATGGTGACCGATGTGGCAGCCTCGGCCGGCACGGATATTGCAGCCGCAAGCGCCAATACCGCGGCAGCGACGATGGTCTTGTTCATGTCGGTTCCCCTTGTTTTTTCGGATGCCGAATTGTGTCACAGACGCCCATGGGCTTGTCAATGAAACCGGCCCTTCACGGCAGCGTGATGATGCGCACGCTAACGCGCATCGAACATCCAGCTGCGGTCGCGCCACATCTTTTCGCCGACCTGGCAGTCGGTCGGCCGGTCCTGCGCCAGCACCACCGGCGGATGCCCGGCCTCCTCGCGCGCCCGTTGCGGCGAAGCGGCGCCGGCCAGCTCCAGCACCAGCTTGCGGCGGATGGCTTCGGGAAACTGCGTCCAGTCATTGACCGGGATCATGAAGGATCCGGGACCGCCGATGACGCAGTCGCTGTAGTAGCGGTCGAGATTGTTGACGTCATAGGCGCCGCCGAACCCGCCGCGCGTCATCAGCGGCAGGCCGTTGATGATGATGCCTTGCTTGACCACCGCGTCGCGGGTGATGTCGACGGGCGCGCCTTGGTTGTTGGGCCCGTCGCCGGAAATATCGATGACGCGCTTTGTCCCCTGAAAACCGCTTTCGGCGAACAGATCGCTGCCGAATTCCAGCGCGCCGGAAATCGAGGTGCGCCGGGCGCTGGCCGGCGGATGGGCGGAAAGCTGCGCGGCCACCCGCTCGGCATCGGCCCGGCTGGCGATCACCGTCCACGGCACGACGACCTGCTGCGTGGTCGCTCCCGCCCATTCGACATAGGTGACGGCGACCTTGCCGTAGGCGCCATCGGCGATGGCCTGCAGAACATTGTCGTGCGTCAGCGCAGCAGCATAGCCGTGACGCTGGATTTCAAGTTCGCCCGGCGACATCGACAGCGACACGTCGACGGCCAGCACCAGCTCGACGTCGACCGGCTCGGCGGCTTGAACCGGCGGCACCAGCCAGAGCCCCAGCGCCAGCGCGGCGCTGCCTGAAAGGAAATGTCGTGCGCAAGAAAAAGCAGACATACCCGAAGGTAAGCGAAAACCGGCTGCTGACAAAGCAAAAAGCCGGGACTGAGGGCTTCTACATCTAACCCCGAAACGGCGGCGCGGTTCGGCCTCATTTGTTGATGGGTCGCCCACCTTTGCCGCGCCATTCCACGTCGTCGGCTCCGGCCTTCGCCGCTTCCGGGTTTGGACGGGACTTCTTTCTGCCGGTGCCACGAAGCGCCCTCCAGTTCGGCTTGAATGATGGCGGCAGCCACAACAGGATGCCTGCTATCGCGGCGGGCAGGATCACGGCGAAACGCAATACCGACAGCACGACACCGCAGAAGCCGACGATACGCGCCGCCCGCCCCTCGCCGAAGCGCCGCGCAAGCAGATGCCGCGCGATCACCCCACCATCCAGAGGGTATGCCGGTAGAATGTTGAGGACGGCGAGTACCCCATTCAACATGGCGCCGATCCATAGCGTCCACGCAAGATAAGTCATCGGCATTGGAGGCGGCGCACTGAACAAGCTGTCCGATTCGACAGGCGCCAAAGGTTTGGCGATCAGATAATAGGAAGCAGCGAAAAACGCCGCCAACAGGATGTTGGTCAGGGATCCGGCAAACGCAATCCACGCCCAACCATAGGACGACGTGGCGCCGCGCTTGAAGTAGGCAACCCCGCCAAACAGATAAAGCTCAATCCTGTTGGTGCCGATGCCTTGCCGGTGGGCAACCCATGTGTGCGCCAGTTCGTGCAGGAACACCGATACGAAAAACAGTGCGGCAAAGATCGATGTGTGGATCAGCGCGGTTTTGGGACGCGTCGACCACTCGTGCAGAAAGGGCAGGACAACCGGGATGGCAAAGGTCCAGCTGACGAGAACGGGGATGTTCCCATTCACGCTGAACACCAGCGCATCGCTCTTCCTGTCCCAGCCAAATCGCCGCAAGTGCTTCACTCCGCCCGAAGCGACGGTAGGCGAGAATTGTCAGCTTACAAAGAGAAAAGCCCGGCAAGGAGCCGGGCTTTCATCTGTTCGTTTTGCGTCACACCAATATGAGCGGTGCTGCCGAGAAATCGACGGCGCTCAACTCCTCGGCTTCAAATTCTCTGGATCGTAGAGCGGCTTGTAGCCGACGGCAGCCACCTCGACCGGGTAGGTCTCGCCGAAATATTCGATGGCGAACTTGCGGCCTTCCTGGGCATGGGCCCAGGGCAGATAGGCGAGGCCGATGTTCTTGCCGATGGTCGGGCCATAGGCCATCGACGTGGTGAAAGACCGGCGGCCGAGTTCGTCGACCAGCGTCTCGCCGGTCTTCGGATCCATCACCGGCATGGTGCCGACGGGATAGCGGGCAACGCCTTTCGCATCGACGTTCTCGGTCATCACCAGCGTGCACAGGATCGCCGGCTGGTGCTCGCGGGCGCGGTATTCGACATGTTTGGCCTTGCCGCAGAAATCGTTCTCCTTGACCTTCGGTCGGGCAAGGTCGGCCTCAAGCAGATTGTACTCGGTCAGAAGGTCGGCGTTCTGCAGGCGCAGGCTCTTTTCCATGCGCCGCGTGTTGGCATAGGTCTCGACGCCGAACGGCATGACGCCGGTCGAGCGCAGCGCGTCCCAAACGGCCAGGCCGTCCTCGTAGCGCATGTGCAGTTCCCAGCCCTGCTCGCCGACATAAGAGATGCGGAAGGCGGTGACGTCCTTGCCGCCGATCCTGACCGGCTTGATCGCCGCGAAGGGGAAGTTCTCGAGCGAGAGACCATCCGGATTTTCGACCACTTTCTGCAGCGTCGCCCGCGCGTTCGGTCCCCAGATGCCGATGGTGACGTATTTTTCCGTCACGTCGGTGATGGTGACGTCAAAGCCTTTGTCCTGCGCGGTGCGCTGCATGTAGCGGAAGTCGCGCGGACCGGCGTCGGCGCCGTCGATCAGACGGCAGCGGTCGGCCATGCGGATGACGGTGAAGTCGGCGCGCACCATGCCTTCCTCGTCGAGGAAGTGGGTGTAGATACCCTTGCCGATATTGTTGTCGCCACCAATCTTGGCCGCGCACAGCCACTCCAGCAGCGCGACATGGTCCGGCCCTTCGATGTCGTACATCGAGAAATGCGAGAGGTTGACGATGCCGCAATCCTCGCTCATCGCCAGGTGCTCGGCATTGGACACCCGCCAGAAATGGCGGTTGTCCCATTCGTTCTCACGTATGGGAACCCGGTTGCCATACTTCTCCAGCAGATGCTCGTTGGCGGCATAGCCATGCGCGCGCTCCCAACCGCCCAGCTCCATGAAGTAACCGCCAAGCTCCTTCTCGCGCTCCCAGAACGGCGAGCGGCGGATGTTGCGACCTTTGGAGAACGGCTCGCGCGGATGCACCGCCGGATTGTAGACCTTCATCGCCGTCTCGGTGCAGCGATCCCAGATGAACTGCTCTTTCGTCTGGTGCGGATAGAAGCGCGCATAGTCGATGGCGTGATGGTCGATTTCCGTGCGGCCGTCCGTCATCCAGTCGGCGATCAGCTTGCCCATGCCGGGGCCGTCCTTGACCCAGATGGCGACGGCGTACCAGAGGCCCCTCACCTTCTGGCTCTCGCCCATGGACGGGCCGCCATCGGCGGTCACCTGCAACAGCCCGTTGAAGGAATGGCTTTCGTTGTAGCCGAGTTCGCCCAGGATCGGCGTCAGTTCCATGGCGCGCTCCAGCGGCGCCAGGATCTGCTCCATGTCGAGATCGCGCTGCGACGGCGACAGCCGCGCCTGATCCTTTTCCAGCAAATCGCGCGGATGGCAAAGACGCGGATTGGTCTCTTCGTAGTAACCCCATTCGATCTGGCCGCCTTCGGCGGTCTTGGGATCGCCGGTGTCGCGCATATAGGCCGAATTGCCTTGGTCGCGCAGCAGCGGCCAGCCGATCTCCTTGCCGGTACCGGCAAACTCATTGTAAGGCCCGAAGAAGGTCAGCGGATGGTCGATCGGCATCACCGGCAGGTCCTCGCCGACCATCTCGGCGATCAGCCGGCCCCAGATGCCGGCGCAGACGATGACATAATCGGCCATGATCGTGCCGCGGTCGGTAACGACGCCCTTGATGCGGCCTTCCTCGACGATGAGAGATTTGGCGGGCGTGTTGGCGAAGGATTTGAGTTTCCCCGTAGCTTCCGCCTGGTCGACCAGCTTGCCGGCGACGGTCTGCGAGCGCGGGATGACCAGGCCGGCGTCCGGATCCCACAGGCCGCCCTGCACCATGGACTCTTCGATCAGCGGGAATTTTTCCTTGATCTCGGCCGGTTCGATCAGCCGGGCGCGGGTGCCGAAGGATTTGGCCGAGGCGATCTTGCGCTTGATCTCGTCCATGCGGCTGTCGTCGCCGACGCGCGCCACTTCGAGGCCGCCGATGCGGGCATAATGGCCCATCTTTTCGTAGAAATCGATCGAGTAGAGCGTCGTCCAGCAGGACAAGAAGTCGTGGCTGGTGGTGTAGCAGAAGTCCGAGGCATGCGCCGTCGAGCCGATGTCGGTCGGGATGCCCGATTTGTCGATGCCGACAATGTCGGTCCAGCCGCGTTCGATCAGATGATGGGCGATCGACGCGCCGACAATGCCACCCAGGCCGACGATGACGACCTTCGCCTGTTTCGGAAACTCTGCCATTGCCGCGACTCCAAGGGGATAAAGCGGGCGTGTCCGCGCCCGTTCGAATGGCGCACAATATGCAGAGGACGTGGATGGAGCTACCGCCTGTTTGCGACACGTCGCAGATGCGACGCGACCCGGCGCGCCGGCGTGCCGCCAGTGGCGATCTATCTCAGGCGAAGGCCCAGATGTCCTCGGCCTGGAAGCCGACCTGATAGCCTGATGTCTTGAGCTTGACCACGACCTCGCCGATTTCAGCCGCCGGCAGCGCGCCGACCTCGACCTTGATCATGCCGGGGCGGTAGCGCTTGAGGTCGAGCTGTTCGAAGACGATCCAGTCGGCGCCCTCGCAATCGACCAGGAAGGCGTCGATATGCGTGATGCCGTTGCGGTCGAGCAGCGTCTGCAGCGTTTCCGACGTCACCTCGATATCCCTCACGTGCGGCGCGAACTTGTTGAAATTGGCGTCGTCCTCGCCCCAGGCATTCTTGCCCGACATCAGATTGGTGTCGGTGACCGACGAGCAGCCGATGAACTCGATCGGCAGCGTGCCGGCCTCGAGTGCCGCGGCATCGAAAGTGTGGACGGTGATCGTGCCCTTGGTCTTCGTCACCGCGACCGGTTCGATGACGAAGCGTTCCGTGTCGGGATAGTTGGCGCGCAACCGCTTCTGATTGTACGGGATCGGCTCGACCAGCACGGCCCGCGCCCGCGGAATGCGGTGCAGCCACGGCGTGACGTCGTCGAACAGCGCGCCGTCGCAAGCGCCGACATTGACCATCTGGAAGGCTTGCCCACCGCCAAACCGCGCCTTCAGCGCCGCCTTGGCCAGGAATTTCGTGCCACGCAACGCCGGCCCGCGATCGAGCAGGCCGGCGGGCAGGCCGAGCGAAAGGGCGATGCGCGCCAGCCCGGAAATGGAACTCATGGCTTACCTCCAGGTATGGCGATGGGCCGCCTTCCATTCAGGCTTGCCGACGCCCACAGCGCCATGATCGGGCCGACAAGCAAAAGGTAGGGCGGCAGAAGGTTCGGGAAGTAGATGCGGGTGTCGTGGATCGGAAAGACGGTGAATTTCGCCAGCACGCCGAGCACCAGTGCTGCAAGCAGGATGCCGGCGCGGCGATCGAGCCGGAAGCCGGCGCGGCCGAGCGCAAACCACGCGGCCAGCGCCAGAACCGAGACCCCGACCCAGCTGTTGATGCTGATAGCGCGAATGAAGGATGCGGCAAACGCCTTGAGATAGGCGCCAACCGAGAACGGCGGCTCGAAGCCATCCATATTGTAGTGCTGCTCGATGCTGGAGAACCACAGATGCGGCCACCAGCCGGGATGCTGGGCCCAGTGCGAAATCGCGAAATAGGCGACGAAGGACGCGGCAAAGCCGGCCAGCGCGCCCCACGCCCGCTGCCGGAAGACCAGCAGCAGCACGGCGAAAATGGCCAGGAACACGATGTTGTCCGGCCGCGCCATGAAGGCCAGGAAAAGCAGGACAGCGGTCGCTGCCTCGCGGCCGCGCACATAGGCAAGCAGCCCGCCGAGGAACAGCGCCGAGCACAACAGATCCGGGGTCGAGGCGCGTGCGGCATCGCCGAAATCGGCCATGATCAGCACCGCGCCGACCACAGGCGCCAGCGCAAGCGCGCCTTCGGTTCGCAGCCACAGCAGCGTGATCATCCCGAACAGCAGCACCGAGACCACCTGCAGCACCCGCATCGCCTCGACCGGCGACATCACCGAACTCATCGTCGACAGCATCTCGGCATAGAGAAACTTGATCCGGTACATGCCAAGCAGCGAGTGAAAGTCGGCGGCATTTTGCGCCATATGGCTGCGGAAGCCGCCGCCATCGTCTGTCAGCGCCTTGTAGTCGGCGGCCGAAACGCCGGCCTGGACCGTCCTGTAGGCATAGTCATGCAGCGCCTGGGCATCTGGGTAAGCGCCCTCCTCGGCGATTGTGAGATAAGGCAGCATGTCCCAATTGGCATCGGGCATCGTCCAGGCGGTAAACGCCGTCAGCAGGATATAGAGCGAAAACGCGATCGCGCCGATTGGCGCGGCCCATCGCGCATAAGTCCCCTCGCCCCACGCCAGAGCGGCCGCGGTCAGCCGGTCGAGTGTGTTTTGCGGGGCGGGAGACTTGCTCAGCATTGTCGGACTCGGGACTTCGCTCAACGGACTTCTTTAACGGACCTGGCTTTTGACGAAATCCTTCACGATCCCCACGATGCCGCGCGACAGCAGGCTATCGAAGGCATCGACGAAATGGTCGACATGCTCGCGCTGGCAGATCAGCGGCGGCTCGAGACGGATGACGTTGCGGTTGTATTCGGTGAAGGCGACGAGCACGTCATAGTCGCGCAGCAACAGCGCGCCGACGAAGCCCGACAGCGAGCCCTTCAGCTTGTCGTCGAGGACGCTGACGATCGGACGCAGCACCATCGGCAAGGTCTGCGAGAAGTCGTGGAACTCGAGGCCGACCATAAAGCCTTTGCCGCGCACATCCTTGATGATCTTCGGGTACTTCTCCTTCAGCGCCTGCAGGCGCTGCAGCAGATAGTCGCCGGTAGTGGCGGCGTTGTCGATCAGCCCCTCATCATAGAGCACGTTGATGCCCTCGATCGCGGTGACGCAGGCCTCGCCCATGCCGCCAAAGGTGGCCATGGCATGGATCATCGCCGTCTTCGGCGTGCCATAGGCCTTCATATAGACCTCGCGCCGGGCGATCATCGCGCCGACCGCCGCCTTGCCGGCGCCGAGCGATTTCGCCAGCGCCGTCACATCGGGCACGACGCCATAATGCTCGAAGGCATAGAAGCGTCCCGAACGGCCATAGCCGCACTGCACTTCGTCCGCCACCCACAGCACGCCATACTGGTCGCAGAGCACGCGCAATTTCTGCCAGTATTTGGCCGGCGCCTGGATGATGCCGCCGCCGCCCTGGATTGTCTCAAGCACTATGACGCCGACCTCCGGGTCGGAGCGGAACAGCCGCTCGACCGCTTCGATATCGGCGAACGGAATGCGAACGGTGTTCTCAGCCATCTTGAAGTCCGCGCGGTAGAGCTGGCCATCGGTAATGCCGAGCACGCCCTTGGTCTTGCCGTGGAAGGAATTCTCGGCATAGACGACCTTCGGCCGCTTCGGCCCGGCGGCGCGCTCGGCGAGCTTCACCGCCGCTTCCATCGCTTCCGAACCCGACGAGCCCAGAAATACCATGTCGAGATCGCCGGGCGAGCATTTGGCGATGTTGTGCGCCAGCGCCGATGCATATTGCGACATGAAGGCGATGGCGATTTCCTGGCGCTTCTCCTCCTGGAATTTGCGCCTGGCCTCCAGGATGCGCGGATGGTTGTGGCCGAAGGCCAGCGAACCGAAGCCGCCGAAGAAGTCGAGAATCTTGCGGCCGTTCTGGTCGATGTAGAACATGCCTTCGGCACGCTCGATCTTGATCTTGTGGAAGCCGAGCAGCTTCATGAAATGCAGCTGGCCCGGATTGAGATGCGCCTTGAACAAGTCGGTCATGCGCGCAACATCCATCGCCTTCGCCTGCTCGACGCTGATCAGGTCGGGCTTGGCGATGGCGGTAGGCGACAACGCCGGCGCGCCGACCATGGTGCGCGCGTTCGTCTGCTCAGGCTTGGCCATGACGGTCATTTCGGAGTTCTCCTGGTCGTCCCACCTATTCGGCGGGGACATGATTTGCGGTGACGGCAAGCCCGTCTTTCTTGGCGCGGTATTCGCTGTAGGCGGCGATCAGCATGTCCTCGTCGCGATATTGCGGCACCCAGCCGAGCTGGCGCTCGGCCTTGGATACGTCGAGCACGCACTCCTCATCGGCGATCAGATATTGTTCGGGATCCATGATCGGCATGTTCATGAGATCGAGCAGGTCGAGGGTGCGCTTGACCGCCCAGCCCGGCGTCGGGATCAGCAGCGATTTCGAGCCGGCATGCTTGATCAGGTCGCCCAGCAATTTCTTCACCGGCGGCGGATTGAGGGAGCCCAGATTATAGGCCTGGTTGGGCACGCCTGCCTTCCAGGCCGCGCGGGCAGCTTCCGCGCAATCGAACACCGAGATGAACTGATAGGGGTTCTTGCCCGAGCCGATCATCGGCACAGGAAAATTCCAGTCGATCAGTTTGAACAGCTTTTCCAGGATCCCGAGCCGGCCGGGACCGATGATCAGACGCGGGCGAAACAGCGAGATCGACATGCCGCGCTTGCGCCATTGAGCGGCGAGCTCCTCGGTCTTCTGCTTCGACCAGCCATATTCGCCGAGCGGTGCGACCGGGTGCTCCTCGGTCATCGGCTGGGTGACCGTGTGGCCGTAGATCATGTCGGTGGTGTAGTGGACGAGCTTGGACGCGCCGGCCTTGTCCATCGCCTGCATGATGTGTTCGGTGCCGTGGAAATTCACCGGAAAGAAGAAGTCGTGACGCTTGGCCCGCACCTGGATCGGCGACAGCATTTTGGCCGACAGGTTGTAGACCATGTCGTCGGCCTTCAATCCGATGTTGGCCACCGAGGCCGTATCCGTGACATCGCAGGTGACGAAGCGAACGTTGCGATAGTGCGTCAGGTCGCTCTTGACGATGTCGGCAACGACAACCTCTTCCCCATCGGCCACAAGCTTCGGGGCAAGATGACGGCCGACGAAGCCGTCGCCGCCGAAAATAACATGTCTCATCGAACGATCTCGCTGGTCTTGTCGGGGATGATGGAAGCGGTTTGGTCGTCATGCCCGCTCCCGCCCAAGTCTCGACCGCTTTGCGCGATCAGCACGGTGCCGATGCAGATGAAGGCGATGCCGGCAATGCGCCAGGCATTGAGGTCCTCGCGGAAGATGAAATAGGCGAAGATCGCAACCGCGACATAGGCAAGGCTGAGGAACGGATACGCAAAGCTGAGCTCGACCTTGGACAGCACATAGAGATGCGAAGCCATCGAGATGACGAAGGTGCACAGGCCGAGAAACACCCATGGGCTGAAAACGACCTGCAACAGCCTCAACAGCGGATTGGTGCCTTCGAACGAAATCGGCCCGAGTGACATCATGCCTTGCTTCAGCATCAGCTGCGCGGCGGCATTGGTCATGACCGTGAACAGAATGAAGACGATGTATTTCATATTTTGCACCCGCCACTCGCAACGGTCGTATTACGAACCTGCAAACATTTCATGAAGTCACGACAATGCTTTGAGTAAACCACGGAAATTACGATCTATTCACCATGACTTATTCGGATTGTACCTATTCAGCTGCCTCGACACGCCCTGGCCGGACGTTGAGCTTTTTCGCCGTCCGCAGCCAGAAACTGGACACGAACGCCGGGTCGCGCAGCGCTTCAAGCCGCTGCCAATTCGGGAAGGAGGCCGCGAAAGTATCAGCGCCCATGCGCGCATCCTTGTACGGGTTGACCGCGCCGCCGGCCGCGACCGTGATGCCGTCGAGTTCGCTGAGCAGGGCCAGCGTCCTGTCGCCGCGATTGGGGAAATCCAGCGTCAACGTGAAGCCTGGCCGCGGAAAAGACAGCAGCCCCGGCGAGCGGATCGAGCCGAAGCGCTTCAACACGGTGAGGAAAGAGCCCTGCCCGGCCCGTCGCGCCGCCTCGAGCAGCGCCGGCACGGTCTGGCGCGCGACATTTTCCGGCACCAAGCTCTGGTGCTGGTAGAGACCTTTCGGGCCATACAGCCGATTCCAGTCGCCGACACCATCAAGCGGAAAGAAAAAGCCCTGGTAGCCGGTTTGGCTCGGCCCCGGCGAGCGCCCCTTCTTCCACCGATAGGCGGCGTTGAAGGCGGTGAGGAACGGCCGGTTGAGCACATTGAACGGCGGCTGGAACGGCACTGAAAAACGGGAGCCGGCGCGAGACGCCGCATGCGAGCCATACTCGGCATGATTGCCTGTCAACAACAGGCCGCGCCCGCGGCCATGGCCGCCGGCAAGCTGGTCGATCCAGGCGACGGCATATTCATTGGCCTGGTCGGCGGCCTCGGCCAGTTCGAAGAATTCGCCGAGATCGGCAAACCGCGTTACCTTCTCGGCGATATCGAGCGAATGCACCCGCATCAGCCGGATCGAGGCCGACAGGATCAGGCCGGTCAGCCCCATGCCGCCGATCGTCGCCGCAAACAGCCTTGCATTGTCGGTTGCCGAGCAGGTGTAGGTCCGCCCGTCCGAGCGCAGCAGCGTGAACGACTCGACATGGCAGCCAAAGGTGCCGCGCCGGTGATGGTTCTTGCCATGGACGTCATTGGCGATCGCGCCGCCAAGGGTGACGAACTGGGTGCCTGGGACGACAGTCGGAAAGAAACCGTAAGGTGCAGTGTGCGCAATGATATCGGAGAGGAACACGCCGGCCTCCGCCTCGAGCAGGCCGGTCTCGGCATTGAAGGCGCCGATGCGGTTCAGCGGCCGCATGTCCACGACCGCACCTGGCCCGTTCTGGCAGGAATCACCGTAGGAGCGGCCATTGCCATAGGCGAGCAGAGCGTTCTTTGTCGCCTTGCCGCTTCGCATCAGCGCGATGGCATCGTCGGCCGCGATGGCTCGCTTTGCGGCCGGCGTGGCGAGGCCAAAACTCCGGTACCGTTCGCCGGCCATGCCCTACCAGCCTCCCGCGACCAGAAGGGCGGCGCCGATCACCACGACGATCTGGCTTCGCCAGTCGCGAATGATGAAGATGACCGGATCATCATTCATCTCGTTGCGGCGCGCCAGGATCCAGACCCGCATGGTCAAATACAGCACGATCGGCGCCAGCGGCCAGACCAGCCTGGGATGCGGATAGAGTTCGCGCACGGAGACGCTGTCCATGTAGAGCGCCAGCACCAGCGCCGAGGAGAAGGCCGACGCCATGCCCGCCTGGGCGACGATCTCCTGATCTTCGATGCGGTAGCCGCGACCGGCAATGCGCTCGCCCACCGGAATGGCTGTGGTGCGCAGTTCGACATAGCGCTTCACCAGCGCCAGCGACAGGAAGAAGAAAATCGAGAAGGCGAGCAGCCAGAACGAGACTTCGACCCCGGTCGCCGCAGCACCTGCCAGCACACGCACTGTGTAGAGCCCCGCCAGCGTCAGTACGTCGGCCAGGAGCATGCGCTTGAACGACAGCGAATAGGCTGTGGTCACCACCAGATAGCCGGCGAGCACGCCCAGGAACTCGATCGGCAACAGAAGCCCGGCGGCGATGCCGATCGTCAGCAGAGCGGCCATCGCGCCGAGACCGAACGGTATCGACAGCGCGCCGCTGGCGAAAGGCCGGTTGCGTTTGGTCGGGTGCTTGCGGTCAAGCGCAAGGTCGAAGAAATCGTTGAGGATGTAGATGGCGGAAGCCACGGCGCTGAAGGAGACGAACGCCAGCAGGCATTGCCAGATCATGTTGATGTTGAAGTATTCATGCGACAGCACCATCGGCACCGCTATCAGCGAATTCTTCAGCCACTGATGCACCCGCAGCATCTTGACGAATGTCTTCAATGTCCTTTTCGGCGCCGGCATCCTTTCGGCGCTATGCGCGGCCTGCCAGCGCCTCGCATGGCGGTCGGGCGCCACGACGATGGCGTTGCGTGCGGCTCCGAAAACCTTGAGGTCGTGCCGGCTGTTGCCGGCATAGTCGAAACCGCCGTCGCCATAGGCGGCGATGAGCGCGTCGCGCTTGCGGCCCGAGGTCATGTTGTGGGGACCGTCGGTCGCCAGCACATAGTCGAAGACGCCCAGATGCGCGGCGATCGCCTCGGCGAACTTGCGTGGCGTACCGGTCGCCAGCACGATCTTGCGTCCGTCGCTATGGTCGGCGCGCAGCCGCTGCAGCAGCGCTTCGCGATAGGGCAGCGAGGCCGGATCGATGTCGATGCGGTCTGCGATCGCTTGTTTCAGCCGCGCCGGGCCGGCGGCCAGCCAGAACGGAACCAGGAAAACATAGAGCGGATTCTTCTTGAGCAGGATGAACAGGCCTTCCCAAAGAAGATCGGTCGCAATCAGCGTGCCGTCGAGGTCGACCGCAAGCGGGATTGCGTTCTTGTCCGACCGCGCATCCATGTCCGTTCTGCCCTATTCATAACCGGTTGCGCCGTGTTTCGGCGTCTTCGCACCGGTATAGCGGCGGAACGGCGTATTGAACGTTAAAACGCACGGTTGCCGCCGGTAGGCGCCACGATATTTCCCGCGTCATTGTTAAGCAATCGCTACCGCGAACAATAAAAGGCCGGGCATTGCCCGGCCTCTACTACATCTGCCTGCCGACTTTACTTGATGCGGGCAACGCCACCCGAGATTTCGACCGTTTCCGAGCCGGTCAGGGCCTCGAGGTCACCATTGGGCAAGGTGACAAAACAGCCGTTCGGGCAGAATTCCACGGTTTCGCCAGCGGCCAGCGCCAACTCCGTCTTGCCGCCGCCTTCCGTCACGATCAGCGTACGGGTCTCAGCATCCTTGTTGACCGCGCTGGCGGCAAAGGCCGAGCCACTCGCTGCGGTAAGAGCGATGGCGACGACGAGCGACTTCCACATTTTGCAATATCGGTGTTTCCACACCGCCTCTGTTGCATTTCGCAAGGCATTCTCGCCTTTGCATGTGAGCTTATATGAGATGCAAGCTGAACCGCAACTGAATGCCGCATTCATGCCGCAATCGGTTTGGGAGGAGCTTGGGGCCTAGCTGGGATCGGGTTTGCGGGCCTTGCGACCAGTTTTGGCCAGCCGCTTCGCCTCGGTGGCGGCTCTGGCCTCCGCCTGCTCCTTCTCGGCGAACTCGACTTCGATCTTGTCGTCGTCGATCGGCCATGCGTCGGTCTGCTTGACCTTGACCTCGGCGCGCGGCGTCGAGGGGATTTCTATGTGCTCGGCGTCAAAAGCATCGAGAACGGCAAAGCGGATATCGTTCTGAACGATGGCGCCGTTCAGCACATCGGCCAGGAACACGCGGATCTCGAACTCGAGTGCTGCCGGCCCGAAATTGGTGAACAGCACGAAGGGTTCCGGGTTCTTCAGCACCAGCGCATGGCCGCGCGCAATCTCAAGCAGGACCGCGTGTACCCGCTTGACGTCGCTGCCATAGGCGACCCCGACCTTGATCTCCACACGTCCGAGCTTGTTGCGGTGCGTCCAGTTGCCGACGGCGTTGTTGATGAGGTTCGAATTGGGCAGGATCACCGATTGCCGCTGGAAGGTCTCGATTTCGGTGGCGCGCACGCTGATCTTCTTGACCGTGCCTGATGTGTCGCCGGCGACGATCCAGTCGCCGACCTTGAACGGCCGCTCGGCGAGAAGGATCAGGCCCGACACGAAGTTGGACACGACATTCTGCAGGCCAAAGCCGATACCCAGCGAGAGTGCGCCGGCAACGAGCGCCAAATTGGAAAGATCGATGCCCGCCGCCGAGATGCCGACCAGGCCGGCGAGCGCGACGCCGGCATAGCCGACCGCCAGCCGGATCGAGTTGCGCACGCCGGTATCGACCTTGCCGCGAGCCATAACCGAGCCGTCGAGCCAGCCCTGGAACCAGCGGGTCAGGAAATAGCCGATGATGAAGACGACGATGCCGGTGAGGATGCCGGTGACCGAAATCGTCACCGAACCGACGGTGACGCCTGTCGCCAATTTATAGCCCCAGGCCTGGATATCGCCGGGCTGGAAGCCCCACATCAACAGGATCAGCGGCAGGAACACCAGCACGATCATCAGGTTGATGGCGACGCTGACGACGAGGCCGAGTTGGTCGAGCGCGGTGTCCTCATAGCTGGAATTGGTCTTCAGCCAGCGCCCGATGGACGTGCCGGCGAAACCACCCTCCTCGCCGATCTCGCGCGCCGACAGGAAGCCGATATAGGCGGTGAGCAGGATGGTGCCAGTGACCACGACCTGCAACGAGACGAAGATGGCAAGACCGATATAGCCGAACAGCGCCGCCGCAATCGTGAACAGGCCGAGCGCGACACAGGTGTAGCGCAGCCAGGCCGGCCAGCGGCGCCAGCGCCCAGCGACGTCCTTGTAAGGCTTCAGCAGCGCCATCAGGATCAGGATGACCCCGACGATCACGGTGGCGACAAAACTCCTGGCCACCGTCAGCGACAGAGGCGAGCCCATCTTGTCGTTGACGATCGACAGGAAATTGTTGATGCCGATGACGACTGCCATGGCCGTCGTCAGCCGCACCAGCCAACGCGCCGGGCCGGTCTCGACCTGGATCAGACGCCAGTTCGGCATGCTGGGCGACAGAGCCGCATTGGTCAGGCGGTTGACACAGAACACTATGGCGATGACGGCTGCCAGAGCGTTGAGGAACACGCCTATGTCGCCGCGCAGCACATTGTAGTAGTTGTACAGGAACACCGTCGAGGCGAGGAAGGCGCTGACCGCCAGCGTCGGCAGCAAGGTCGACCAGAACGCCACCGACAGGCGACTGAGATACGTCGGATCTTCAACCGACGCGTCGGGCTCGAAGATGCGCCCAAACAGGCGGCGCCCACCGACCAGAAGCACCACGGCCAACGCAAGCGCCATGAGGGTCGCCGCGAGCATCGCCTGGAACTTGAACTTGAAGGCAAAGCTCAGCCACGACGACACCGCCCTGTAAAAATTGGCGTATTCGTCCCTTGCGTCGGAAAACACCTGCGGGCTCAGTGCATCGGACAGCACATAGCGCTTGGTTAGGCCGCTGCGAAACAGCTCGCTGCGCATATTACCGATCTTCTCGATCAGCGAATTGATGCGAATCGACAGGTTCTGCGCCCCGGCGATGACGGCGTTGATCTCCGCCTTTTCCGACGCCAGCGCCTGGCGCTCGCCGGTCACGATGTCCGGTTCAGGGGGCTGTCCGGCAGCCGGCGGGGCGCCAAGCTGCTCGAGCCTCGAATTGATCTCTCCCAGCCGCGAACGAAACGCCAGCGCGCTGTTCAGCGCACCGCGCGACAGCTCTTCCAGCTGCAGGCGGATCTCGACGAGGGTGGTGTCGTCGACGCCGTCCTCCTGGACTTTCTTCTCCAGAGCGTCGGTTTTCGTCGTCAAACCCTGCAGGATTTTCTGCTGGTCGGCGACCAGCCCGGCAGGCGCCTGGCCCAGCCCCTGCGCCATCGCGCCGAACGAATGCGGCGCCAAGGCAACGAGCGCGAGGACCAGGATCAGGCGAAAGAAGCGAAAAAGCATAATGGTGGCGACTCAAAGGGCGGCAAGGCCGCTTCTAAAGCGGTCCTTGATAGAGACGCTCATCCCGTGGAGCAAGTCGTGGCGAAGTCATGACAGTTGGGCGCCTTGCGGGAGTCGGCCAGTCGAAAAGCCATGGCGCAATCTTGGCTTTGCGCCCGCCGCCTGCTCTATAGTCTGCCGCATCGCACCCGAGCCGGATGGCTTCAGGTCTGTTGGACCTGAAATCATCCGGCTCTACAAATCAAAGATATAGAGCATGATGTCGTCCGAAAACCGCTTCACACTTTTCGGCATCATGCTCTAGGGATGACATGAAGAATGGCGGAATATTCAGCCCTTTCGCTTCTCACGAACGCGCTCAAGGGAAACAAGGACTGGAAGCCGGCCTGGCGCAAGCCCGACCCCAAGGCTTCCTATGACGTCATCATCATCGGTGGCGGCGGCCACGGCCTGTCGACGGCGTACTATCTGGCCAAGGAGCACGGCATCACCAATGTCGCGGTGCTGGAAAAGGGCTGGCTGGGTTCCGGCAATGTCGGCCGTAACACCACGGCGGTGCGCTCCAACTACCTTTTGCCGTCCAACACCCGCTTCTACGAACATTCGATGAAGATGTGGGAGAACCTTTCGCACGACCTCAACTACAACGTCATGTTCTCGCAGCGCGGCTGCCTGAATCTGGCTCACACGCCGGGCCAGTTCGACGACTTGGCAAGGCGCGGCAACGCCATGCGCCATCTCGGCGTCGATGCCGAGCTGATGAGCACCGCCGAGATCGCGCGCCTGGTCCCGGCGCTGGACATGTCGGCCTCCGCGCGCTTTCCCATCGTCGGCGGCCTGATGCAGCCGCGCGCCGGCACCGCCCGTCACGATGCGGTTGCCTGGGGCTATGCCCGCGGCGCCGACCGACGCGGCGTCGACATCGTCGAGAATTGCGAGGTCACCGGCTTCCTGCGCGACGGCGACCGCATCACCGGCGTGCAAACGACGCGCGGAGAGATCCGCGGCAAGAAAGTTGCCGTGGCCGTTGCCGGCAGCACCGGACGGGTGATGCAGCTTGCCGGCATCGACAGGATGCCGATCGAGAGCCATGTGCTGCAGGCCTTCGTCACCGAATCGCTGAAACCTTTCGTCGACACGGTGCTGACCTTCGGCATGGGTCATTTCTACATGTCGCAGTCCGACAAGGGCGGCCTCGTCTACGGCGGTGACATCGACGGCTACAACAGCTACGCTCAGCGCGGCAACCTGCCCATCGTCGATGAGGTGATGAGCGAGATGCTGGCGCTGTTTCCCGGCCTTGCGCGCGTACGCATGCTGCGCTCATGGGGCGGCGTCTGCGACATGTCGATGGACGGTTCGCCGATCATCACCACCGGCCCGCTGCCGGGCATGTATCTCAATTGCGGCTGGTGCTATGGCGGCTTCAAGGCGACGCCGGCCTCGGGCTGGTGCTTCGCATACACCATCGCCAAGGACGAACCGCACGCGTTCAACGCGCCGTTCACGCTCGACCGTTTTTATCGCGGCCTAGTGATTGACGACAAGGGCCAGGGCGCAACGCCCCGGCTGCATTAGGGTTCAAACAAATGCTTATCACTTGTCCCTATTGCGGCCCGCGCGACGTCATCGAGTTCACCTATCAGGGCGACGGCAACCGCGAGCGCCCGCAGCCCAACTCGCAGGACCTCGACGCCTGGAACGCCTATGTCTACGATCGGCTGAACCCGGCCGGCGACCACAATGAGATCTGGCAGCATTCGGGCGGCTGCCGCACCCATCTGAGGATGGTGCGCAACACGGTCACGCATGAGATTTCCAGCACCGGTTTCGCCCGCGGCGACCACAATGCCGCCGCCCGGCACAAAGCCGGAGGCAAGTCGTGAGCCCGCGCCGCACCGAGACCGGCGGCCGCGTCGACCGGCTGCGCACCATCCGCTTCACCTTCGACGGCACGCCCTACACCGGCCATGCCGGCGACACGCTGGCCTCGGCGCTGCTTGCTAACGGCGTCACGCTTTTCGGCCGCTCATTCAAATACCACCGCCCGCGCGGCCTGCTCTCGGCCGGCGTCGAGGAACCGAACGCGCTGGTGACGGTGCTGCGCGGCGAAGTGCGCGAGCCCAACATCGCCGCAACCATGGTCGAGATCTATGACGGGCTGGTGGCCGTCAGCCAGAACCGCTTTCCCTCGCTCGCCTGGGACATCAACGCCGTCAACCAGCTCGGCGGCAAGATCCTGGCCGCCGGCTTCTACTACAAGACCTTCATGGGCCCTGTCTTCGGCCCCCTGAAAGGCACCCGCTTCTGGATGTTCTGCGAGCATTTCATCCGCCGCGCCGCCGGCCTGGGCCGCGCCGGTATTGCCGCCGACACCTCGCGCTACGAGCGCATGAACGCGTTTTGCGACGTGCTGGTGGTCGGCTCCGGCCCGGCCGGCCTGTCAGCCGCCAAGGCCGCTGCCGACCAGGGCGCGCGCGTCATCCTGGCCGAACTCGAGCCGCGTTTCGGCGGCTCGGCCAACTGGTCCGGCGAGGCCATCGACGGCGCGCCGGCCGCCGACTGGGCGGCGCGCGCCGTCAGCCAGCTCGAAGGCCATGACACGGTCCGCCTGCTGCCGCGCACCACGGTGTGGGGCTATTACGACGGCAACACGCTAGCCGCGCTCGAGCGCGTCACCGACCACAAGGAAACGCCCGGCAAGGGCGAGCCGCGCCATCGCTACTGGGCGATCCGCGCCAAGACGGTGGTGCTGGCCACCGGCTCTTTCGAGCGGCCGCTTGTGTTCCCCGGCAATGACCGGCCGGGCGTCATGCTGGCGCATGCCGCCGAGCGCTATGCTAACGATTATGGCGTGCTGCCCGGCGACAGGATCGCGCTGTTCACCAACAATGACAGCGCCTATCGCTCGGCGCTGGCGCTGAGGAAGGCCGGGGCGGCTATTGCCGCCATCGTCGATGTGCGCCCCGAGCTTTCGGCCGAAATGCGCAGCCTCGCCACCGAGGCCGAAGCCGAAATCCTCTCCGGCCATGCCGTGGTCGCCACCGAAGGCGGCAAGGCGCTCTCCGGCCTCAAGGTGCAGCGCTTCGACATGACCTCGGGCGCGCTCAGCGGTGACGCCCGCAGCATCCACGCCGATAGCCTGCTGATGTCGGGCGGCTGGTCGCCGACCATCCACCTCGCCAGCCAGGCTGGCGCGATAGCCGAGTGGAATCCTGCCCGCCAGGCCTTCCTGCCGCCAAAGCAAACGCAACAGCGCTGGCCAAATCAGCAATGGATTGGTGCGGGTGCTTTCAACGGCAGCTTCTCGACTATCGAAGCGATCACTGAGGGCCGCGCAGCCGGCCTGTCCGCAGCGGGCGGAGCGGCTGCGCCGGCAGCCTTGCCGGATGTCGAAGCAGCCCCGGGAAACCCAGATCCGGCCCCGGTGTTCGAGATCAAGGCGAAAGGCAAAAGCTTCGTCGACTTCCAGCATGATGTCACCGCCGAGGACGTGCGGCTGGCGCATCGCGAAGGTTTTGTCTCCGTCGAGCATCTGAAGCGCTACACCACGCTCGGCATGGCGACCGACCAGGGCAAGAACTCCAACGTTCCGGGCCTCGCCATCATGGCCGAGGCGTTGGGCAAACCGATCCCCGAAGTCGGAACGACGCGCTTCCGCCCGCCCTATTCCGCGGTGTCGATCGGCTCGCTTGCCGCCGAACGCTTCGGCGATCTGAAACCCGAGCGCCTGACGCCCATGCATGACTGGCACCTCGCCAATGGCGCAACGATGTATTCCGCTGGCCTCTGGTATCGACCAATGATCTACGGCCTTGCCGGCGAGACGGTCGAGCAGGCCTATGTCCGTGAAGCC
Organism: Mesorhizobium sp. M0001; assembly: GCF_040324255.1. NCBI lineage: Bacteria > Pseudomonadati > Pseudomonadota > Alphaproteobacteria > Hyphomicrobiales > Phyllobacteriaceae > Mesorhizobium > Mesorhizobium sp. M0001. The sequence goes on along the minus strand of NZ_JAMYVS010000001.1, from coordinate 593,110 downwards.
AGGGCGACGCGCGAAAGCGCCGGCATCGTCGACGTCTCGACGCTGGGCAAGATCGCCGTTCAGGGGCCGGATGCGGGCGAATTCCTCGACCGGGTCTACACCAACATGTTTTCCACCCTCCCCGTCGGCAAGGCCCGCTACGGCCTGATGCTGCGCGAGGACGGGCTGGCCTTCGACGACGGCACCACATGGCGGCTCGGCGAACAGGATTTCCTGATGACGACCACCACGGCCAACGCCGGCAAGGTGATGCAGCATCTGGAATATTTCCTCGACGTCATCTGGCCGGAGCTCAAAGTGCACGTCACCTCGGTAACCGACGAATGGGCGGGCGCGGCCATCGGCGGGCCGAAGGCGCGGGCCATCCTCGCCGCCTGTGTCACCGGCACCGCGGTCGACAACACAGCCCTGCCGTTCATGGGCATCGTGCGCGGCGAGATATCAGGCGTGCCGGTGATGATTTGCCGGCTGTCCTTCTCCGGAGAAATGGCCTTCGAGGTCTATTGCGGCGCCGGCTACGGCACCCATGTCTGGGAAGCCCTTATCGAAGCCGGCAAGCCGTTCGGCCTGGTCACCTACGGGCTGGAGGCGTTGGGCACGATGCGCATCGAAAAGGGCCATGTCACCGGCGCGGAGATCGACGGGCGCACTACGGCGCGCGACCTGCATCTCGACTGGATGCTGTCGAAGAAGAAGCCGTTCATCGGCTCGGCGATGATGGACCGCGAAGGCCTGATCGCGCCCGAGCGGCTGCAGCTGGTCGGCCTAGTCTCGCTCGACAATCGGCCGTTCAATGGCGGAGCCCACCTCGTCGAGGAACTGGACGAAGCCAATCCGCACGACTCCATCGGCCATATCACCGCCTGCTGCTACTCGCCGGCGCTGGGCAAGCACATCGCGCTGGCTTTGGTCGAGGGCGGCAAGGCGCGCCATGGCACCCGGGCATTCGTCTCCGATCCGCTGCGCAAGCGGTTCGGGCCGGTCGAGATCGTCTCCAACCATTTCTACGACCCGGACGGGAGCCGCATGCATGGCTGAGCGCCAATCACCCGAACGCCAATCACCCGAGCGCCTCTCGCCGCTCGAGCCGGTGTCCCATCCGGGTTCGCACGGCAATTTCGAGCATGGCGTTGAAGTCATCCTGACCGAGACCCGGCCGGGCTCGATCCTGCAGCTGGCCGCGTGGCCGGGCGCGGAAAAGCAACTGATCGACGTGATCGGCAAGGTCACCGGCCTCGATTTGCCCGATGGCGCCGGCGGCGGTCTCGCCAAGGACGGCAAGGCCGTGTTCGGTTTCGCGCCTGGAAAATTCACAGTCGTCGACGAGGCCGAGGGCCTGGCGGCGAGTTTTGCCGGGGACGTAACCCCGGCAATCGGCACGATCACCGACCTGTCGCATGGCCGCACCGCTATCCGCATCGCCGGCCCTAAGGCCGAATGGGTGCTGGCGAAATTCTTCGCCATCGACTTCGCCCTGCCTGCCTTCCCCATAGGCGCCGGCCGTTCGACCACCCATCACGACGTCTTTGCGCAGATCCAGCGCACCGGCGCCGACCAGTTCGATATCTATGTCTTCCGCTCCTTCGCCCGCTCGTTCTGGAAGGCGCTCTGCCATGCCAGCGAGGAGGTCGGCTACGAGGTTCAGTAGGGCCGACAGCCGTTCTGGCCTCAAGGCCAGCCGGGTTCTGCCGCTAGAGAATGCTCCAATGGAAGCCCATGGTGGGGAAAGTGGCCTAACCGGCCCAGGGGATTAAAAAGATCCCGTCTCAGAGTCGGGATCGTCATTTGGTTCGAACATCCCCATGACCGCAGAACTATCCGCCGGCGCCGCGGATCGCGCCGATGTGTCCGCCAGAGCCTTGCTCCTGCTGCCGCTCACGGTCGCCTGCGGCGTGTTCATGACCAGCCTCGACCAGAATGTCGTGGTCACCGCCCTGCCCGGCATCAGCGACAGCCTCGGCCGGCCGCCGAGCCAGCTCGGCCTGTTGATCACCGTCTATGTCGCCAGCCTGATCATCTCGATGCCGCTCGGCGGCTGGGCCGCCGACCGCTTCGGCCTGCGCAACGTTTACTGCTTCGCCTTGCTGGTGTTCGCCGCGTCATCGGCGCTGTGCGGATTGTCCAACGACATCTGGACGCTGGTCGGCGCCCGCGCGCTGCAAGGCTTCGGCGGCGCCTCGATGGGGACGCTCGGCCAGGTCGTCATCCTGTCGACCTTCCCGCGCAGCCGCACGCTGAAGATCAACATGTATATTTCGCTGGCCGGCCAGTCCGGACCGCTGGTCGGCCCGCTGGTCGGCGGCGCGCTGACGACCTACATTTCCTGGCGCTGGATCTTCTTCATCAACGTGCCGTTCGCGCTGGCCGCGGCCGTTCTTGCCGCGTCGCTGTTTCCGGCCGTTACCAAACCGGTGCGCACGCCGTTCGATTTCCCGGGCTTCCTGCTGGTCGGCAGCGGCATGGTCCTGCTGGTCTTCGGCATGGATTCGCTTGCGGCCAAAGACGCCGCCGGCAGCATGGTCGCGGCCGAGCTGACGCTGGCGATCGTCATCCTGACGCTTGCCTCCTTCTACTGCCTGCGCGCCCGCAACCCCTTGCTTGACCTGAAACTCCTGCGCATCCGCACCTTTCGCATCTCATTCCTCACCGGTGGTGGGCTGGACACGATCGGCCTGAGCTCGGTCGTTTTCCTTTTGCCGCTGATGTTCCAGCTAGGCTTCGGCATGAGCGCGGTGCAGGCGGGATCGCTGACTTTCGTCGCCGCAATCGGCTCGCTGATCATGCGTGTGTTCATGCCGCGCCTGCTCAACCGTTTCGGCTTTCGCCGCGTGCTGGTCGTCAACACGCCGATCGTTGCTGCCATGGTAGCGGGCTTCGCCTTGATTGAGGCGACAACGCCGGTCTGGATCGTGCTCGTCTATATCTTTGCCTTCGGCGTCCTGCGCTCGGCGCAGTGGGCTTCGACCGGCAATCTCGCCTATTCCGACATCGCGCCCGACCAGCTCGCCCGCTTCAGCGCGCTCTACTACATACTGTGGCAGTTGGGGGTGGCGATCAGCGTCGGCCTGGCGGCGGCGCTGTTGTCGTTCCTGGCTGGCGGCAGGCCGGCGGTGACCAACGATTTCCGCATCCTGTTCGTGGTCGAGGGCGTCATCACGTTGTGCGCGCTGATCGCCTATCTCAGACTGACACCGCAGGACGGTGCCCATGTCAGCGGCCATGGCGCGCAGATGAACGTGGAATAAGGCCCCGGTAGCCGAGGCCTAGCCGCTGAACGTCACCCACTCTTCCAGCGGCACGCGGTCGGTGCGGAAGTCGTTTTCGGGTTTCGACGTATCCTCGAGGCCGAGCGCCATGCCGCAGACGACGATCTCCTCGTCGGGGATGTTGAGCACCGGCCGGATCTGCCGGTGATAGGGCGCGAAGGCGGCCTGCGGGCAGGTGTGCAGGCCCCTGCCTCGCGCCGCCACCATGATGTTCTGCAGGAACATTCCGTAGTCGATCCACGAGCCCTGGTTCAGCCGCCGGTCGATGGTGAAGATCATGCCGACCGGCGCGTCGAAGAAGACGAAGTTGCGGTCGTGCTGGGCGCGCATCTTGTCGACCTCGCGGCGGCCGATGCCGAGTGCCCCATAGAGCCCGAAACCGTTGGCGCGGCGGCGGGTGAGATACGGCTCGAAGAACTGGGTGGGGTAATAGCGATACTCGTCCCAATCGGCCTTTTCGGCGCGGATACCGGAATTCAGGATGGCATCGGTGATCTGCTGCTTGACCTCGCCCTTGACGACATAGACCCGCCAGGGCTGCATATTGGTGCCCGAAGGCGCGCGCGCGGCGACGCCAAGAATGGCTCGGATCGTCTCGTCATCGACCATGTCGGGCAGGAAGGCGCGCACCGAACGGCGCGAGATGATCGCCTCGTCGACAACAGCCGCGTTATGCGCTGCCAGGCCGTTTTTTTCCAGCATGGGCCGTCCCTTTGCGCACACTTCGAAAGCCGAACCGGCTATAGGAAAAGACCTTGCGCAGATTTCAATCCTTGGTCGCCGACCCGCATTCCCACACCCGCCGCTCGTGCCAGAGCCTTTGCATGAACCTCCAAAATCGCGCAAGCAAATCTTGTGTGCCCATGAAAATTAGCTTGATTTTTTCACGGACATGAGCTCTCATGAAATTCATTTCCGGATTTTCATCAAGTGAGCGTTTTGCCCCCAGCTATCCCCAAAACGTTGCAGGGACCTGACGAGCGCCTGCTGGCGAGCGACATCCGTGCGCTCCGCAAGGCGCGTGGGCTGACGCTGGCTGAGATCGCGCTGAAGCTTGGCCGCTCTGTCGGCTGGGTCAGCCAGGTCGAGCGCGGCCTGTCTATCCCTTCACTTGGCGACCTCAGGGCCTTCGCAGACCTGTTCGGCGTGCCGCTCAGCCTGTTCTTCAGCCACGACGTGCCGATCGAAAAGGAGCGCGGCGTCATCGTGCGCGCCGGCAGCCGGCGCACGCTTGGCACAAGCGAATCCGGCCTCGTGGAGGAGCTTCTGTCGCCCGATCTCGGCGGTACTTTCGAGATGGTGCGTTCGATCTTCGCGCCGGGCGCCGAGATGAAGAGCGAGCAGCTGCGGCCAACCGAGGAAGCCGGCTACATCGCCTCTGGCATTTTCGAGATCGAGATAGCCGGCGTCTGGCACCGGCTCGGCGAAGGCGATTCGTTCCGCTTCGAGCGCAAGCCATACCGCTGGCGCAATCCCGGCACCGAGCCGGCCGTGGTCATCTGGGTGGTTTCGCCGCCTGTTTATTGAACGAGGGATTTCTAATATGGCCGGTTTGCCGACCACGGCACGCGTGGTGATCATCGGAGGCGGTGTCGTCGGCACCTCCTCGCTCTACCACCTTTGCAAGGCGGGCTGGACCGATTGCGTGCTGCTTGAAAAGAACGAGCTGACATCGGGCTCAACCTGGCATGCCGCCGGCAACGTGCCGACCTTCTCGTCGTCCTGGTCGCTGATGAACATGCAGCGCTATTCGACCGAGCTTTATCGCGGTCTCGCCGACGCGGTCGACTATCCCATGAACTACCACGTTACCGGCTCGCTCCGCCTCGCCCACACCAAGGAGCGCATGCAGGAGTTCCAGCGCGCCAAGGGCATGGGCCGCTACCAGGGCATGGACATCGCCATTGTCGGCCCTGATGAGATCAAGCGCCGCTATCCCTTCATCGAGACGCATGGCCTCAAAGGTGCGCTCTACGATCCAAACGACGGCGACATCGACCCCGCGCAGCTGACGCAGGCACTGGCCAAGGGTGCGCGCGACATAGGCGCCAGGATCGTCCGCTTCTGTCCGGTGTCAGGTGTGCGCCGCGAGAACGACGAATGGGTTGTCGAGACGCCGCAAGGCGAGATCCGTTGCGAGATCGTCGTCAACGCCGCCGGCTACCGAGCCGCGGAAGTCGGCAAAATGTTCGGCCGCGACGTCCCGATGATGGTGATGAGCCATCAGTACATTTTGTTCGAGGAAATCCCCGAACTGGTGGCCTGGTCGAAGGAGCAGGGCAAGAAGCTGCCGCTGCTGCGCGACGTCGACACCTCCTACTATCTGCGCCAGGAAAAGAACGGCATGAATCTCGGTCCCTATGAGCGCAATTGCCGCGCGCATTGGGCAACCCACAACGACCCGATGCCGGAGGACTTTTCCTTCCAGCTCTTCCCCGACGATCTCGACCGTCTCGAGCACTACCTTGCCGATGCCGTAGCCCGCGTGCCGATTCTCGGCACTGCCGGCCTGTCCAAGGTGATCAACGGGCCGATCCCTTACGCGCCGGACGGCAATCCGCTGATCGGTCCGATGCCCGGCGTTCCCAACGCGTTCGAGGCCTGTGTCTTCACCTTCGGCATCGCCCAGGGCGGCGGCGCCGGCAAGGTGCTGGCCGAATGGGTGACGCAGGGCCAGACCGAATGGGACATGTGGTCTTGCGATCCGCGCCGTTTCACCAGCTTTGCGGCCGCCCCCGACTATAGCGTCGCCAAGGGCATGGAGATCTACGGCAACGAATACGCCATCCAGTTCCCGCGCCATGCCTGGCCGGCCGGGCGCGACCGCAAGCTGTCGCCGATCCACGATCGCATCAAGGCGCTCGGCGCCCAGTTCGACGCCTATAATGGCTGGGAGCGTGCCACCTGGTATGCGCAACCCGGTGACGACACGTCGGAAGAAGCAACACTCACCTTCCGCCGCGACGGGCCGTGGCAGCACCGCGTGCGCGAAGAATGCCTGGCGGTGCGCGACGCCGCCGGCATTCTGGACCTGCCCGGCTTCTCGCGCTTCAACCTCGAAGGTCCTGGCGCAGCCGAATGGCTGGCGCTGCAGGTCACCGGCCTGGTGCCCAAGCCCGGCCGCATCGGCCTCGCCTATTTCGCCGACGACAAGGGCCGCATCGTCACCGAGATGTCGGTGGTGCGCCATGGCGAAGAGCAGATGACGCTGATCACCGCGGCGGTAGCGCAGTGGCACGATTTCGAATGGCTGAAGTCGCGCCTGCCGAAGGACGCGGCTTTCACCCTCACTGACAGAACCGAAGACTATTCGACGCAAATCCTCGCCGGCCCCAGTTCGCGCAAGATCCTGGCCGAGGTCTGTGGCGCGGATCTCTCGCTGCCCTGGCTGACGCATCAGGAAACCACCATCGCCGGCCGCTGGGCGAAGCTGGTGCGGGTATCCTTCGCCGGCGAACTCGGCTGGGAAATCCACACCAAGGTGGGAGACACCGCCGCCATCTTCGACGACGTCTGGACGGCGGGACAAAAACACGGTCTGAAACCGTTCGGCATGTACGCGCTGGATTCGCTGCGCCTCGAAAAGGGCTACCGGACCTGGAAGGGCGACCTGTCGACCGACTATACGGTCCTGCAGGGCGGGCTCGAGCGCTTCGTCAAATGGGACAAGCCCGACTTCCGCGGCAAGGCAGCCCTGCAGAACGAAAAGCAGCAAGGCGTGAAGAAGCGCTTCGTCACGCTGGTGGTCGAAAACCCAGGCGATTGCGACGCGCCGTCCGTGTCGACGCTCTGGCATGACGGCAAGATCGTCGGCGAGACGACGTCCGGCGGATGGGGGCATCGCATCGACAAATCGATCGCGCTCGGCATGCTGCGCGCCGACCTGGCTGAACCCGATACCGCGATCGAGATTGAAATTTTTGGCGATCGTTTCAGGGCGGTCGTGCAGAAAGACGAGCCGCTGTGGGATCCGAAAAACGAAAGACTGAGAGCATGAAGAAAGTCATTCTCACCGATGGCGGCATGGGCCAGGAACTGGTCCGCCGCAGCAGCTCCGAGCCGACGCCGCTCTGGTCGGCCAGGGTGCTGATCGACGAGCCGGATCTGGTGCGTGGCCTGCATGCCGAATTCATCCGGGCCGGCGCTCGCGTCATCACCATCAACACCTATTCGGCAACGCCGGAGCGGCTCGCGCGGGAAGGAGCAGAAGATCTCTTCAAGCCCTTGCAGAAGCGCGGCATCGAATTGGCAAGACAGGCACGCGACGAGGCAGGCGATGCAGCGATCGCCGGCTGCCTGTCACCGCTGTTCGGCAGCTATGCGCCGGCGCTGGCCATATCGTTCCAGGAGACGCTGGACATCTATCGCCGCATCGTCGCCGAGCAGGCCGATGGCGTCGACCTGTTCCTGTGCGAGACCATGGCCTCAGCCGAGGAAGGCCGTGCGGCCGTTACCGCTGCGTCGGAAAGCGGCAAACCTGTCTGGGTGTCTTGGACTCTCGCCGATCACGGCGCGCCGCGGCTGCGCAGCGGCGAAACAATAGCGGCAGCGGCGGACGCCCTCGACGGCCTGACGGTTGCAGCGCGCCTGGTGAATTGCTGCCGGCCAGAAGCTATCGCCGCGGCACTGCCCGAATTGATTGCTCTCGGCGGCCCGGTCGGCGCCTATGCCAATGGCTTCACCTCTGTCGAAGCGCTCAAGCATGGCGGAACGGTCGAAGTGCTGCACGCACGCCACGACCTTGATCCGGATGCCTATGCCGACCAGGCGCTCGGCTGGGTCGCCGCTGGCGCCACCATCGTCGGCGGCTGCTGCGAAGTCGGCCCTGCCCACATCGCCGCCTTGCGCGACTGGCTCGAACAGGCCGGCCACGAAATCTCGGGAGTATCCTGATGCCCAGACCGTCATCGCGCATTTCCGGCATCGTGCCTTCGGGCAAGGATGGCTGGGAGGTCCACACCGAGGCATGGGCCCGCAAGGAGGCGGGCCAGGACATCATCATGCTGTCGGTCGGCGACCATGATTTCGATACGCCGAGCCAGACCATCGAAGCCTGCGTGACGGCGGTTCGCGGCAGCAACCACCACTACACCCCGCTTCCCGGCGTTCCGCGCCTGCGCAGGGCGATGGCGGCGGCCTCGACCGCCTGCACCGGGGTCGAGACGAGCCCCGACCAGGTGATCGCCACGCCGGGCGGTCAGGCCGCCCTTTACGCGGCGGTGCAGGCCGTTCTCGACCAGGGCGACCACGCTATCGTGGTGGCGCCCTACTACGCGACTTATCCCAACACCTTCAGCGCCGCCGGCGCCAGCTTCACCGTCGTCGAGACGCCGGCCGGAGACGGTTTCCAGCCGCACGCCGAGATGATCCGCGCGGCGCTCAAGCCCAACACGCGCGCCATTTTGATCAACACGCCGAACAACCCGACCGGCGCCGTCTATTCGCGTGAGCGTCTGGAAGAGCTGGCCGAGATCTGCCGCGAGCACGATCTCTGGCTGCTGTCGGACGAGGTCTACTGGACGCTCGGCGGCGGCGAGCACATCTCGCCGCGCGGCCTGCCCGGCATGGCCGAGCGCACGCTGGTCATCAATTCGATGTCCAAGAGCCACGGCATGACCGGCTGGCGCATGGGCTGGCTGACCGGCCCGACGCAGATGATCACGCTGTTGACCAATCTCAATCTGGTGACGACCTACGGCCTGCCGGCCTTCATCTCGATCGCCTGCGCCGAGGCGCTGGAGAACCGCTATGGCGTGAAAGAGATCGCCGAACGCTATGCGGCGCGCCGCACCGTCCTGCTCGACGCCGTGCGCGGCATGAACAATATCAGCGTGCACGGCTCGGAGGGCGGCATGTATGTCATGCTCGACATCTCCGCCGTCGAGCCCGACGACGAGAAATTCGCCTGGGCCTTTCTCGACCAGGAGAGTGTCGGCGTCATGCCGGGTTCCAGCTTCGGCAAGGCCGCTGCCGGCCACATCCGCATCAGCCTCTGCCAACCGGAACCGGTGCTTCAGGAAGCCGCAAAACGCCTGCGCCGCTTCGCATCCGGCTATCGCCGCGAGGCCGCATGACCAGAAGCATTCCCACCAAGGCCCGCGCGGTTATTATCGGCGGCGGTGTCTCCGGCTGTTCGGTCGCCTACCACCTGGCCAAGCTCGGCTGGACCGACATCGTGCTGCTGGAACGCAAGCAGCTGACCTCGGGTACGACCTGGCACGCCGCCGGCCTGATCGGCCAGCTGCGCGGCTCGCAGAACATGACGCGGCTGGCTAAATATTCGGCCGACCTCTACGTCAAGCTGGAAGCCGAAACGGAAGTCGGCACCGGCATGCGCCAGGTCGGCTCGATCACCGTGGCGCTGACCGAGGAGCGCAAGCACGAGATTTACCGGCAGGCCTCGCTCGCCCGCGCCTTCGATGTCGATGTGCGCGAGATTTCGCCTGGTGAAGTCAAGGAGATGTACCCGCATCTCAACGTGTCCGACGTGGTCGGCGCCGTGCATCTGCCGCTCGACGGCCAGTGCGATCCCGCCAACATCGCCATGGCGCTGGCCAAGGGCGCCCGCCAGCGTGGCGCCACAGTCGTCGAGAATGTGAAGGTCACCAAGGTCCACACCAAGGCCGGTCGCGTCACCGGCGTGTCGTGGGCGCAAGGCGACGACCAGGGCACGATCGAGGCCGACATCGTCGTCAACTGCGCCGGCATGTGGGCGCGCGAACTCGGCGCCCAGAACGGCGTCACCATCCCGCTGCATGCCTGCGAGCATTTTTATCTCGTCACCGAGCCGATCCCCGGCCTTGGCCGGCTGCCGGTGCTGCGCGTGCCGGATGAGTGCGCCTACTACAAGGAAGACGCCGGCAAGATGATGCTCGGCGCCTTCGAGCCGGTGGCCAAGCCCTGGGGCATGGACGGCATAAGCGAGGATTTCTGCTTCGACCAGTTGCCGGAGGACATGGAGCATTTCGAGCCGATCCTCGAAATGGGCGTCAACCGCATGCCGATGCTGGCAACCGCCGGCATTCACACCTTCTTCAACGGCCCCGAAAGCTTTACCCCCGACGACCGCTACTATCTCGGCGAGGCCCCGGAACTCCGTGGCTACTGGATGGCGACCGGCTACAATTCCATCGGCATCGTCTCGTCCGGCGGCGCCGGCATGGCGCTGGCGCAGTGGATCAATGACGGCGAAGCGCCCTTCGACCTCTGGGAAGTCGACATCCGCCGCGCCCAGCCATTCCAGAAGAACCGTAGGTATCTCAAGGAGCGTGTCTCCGAAACACTCGGCCTGCTCTATGCCGACCATTTCCCCTACCGGCAGATGGCAACGTCCAGGAATGTCAGGCGCTCGCCCCTGCACGAACAGCTGAAGGCGCGCGGCGCCGTGTTCGGCGAAGTCGCCGGCTGGGAGCGCGCCAACTGGTTCGCCCGCGAGGGACAGGAGCGCGAATATCGCTATTCCTGGAAGCGGCAGAACTGGTTCGACAACCAGCGCGAGGAACATCTGGCGGTCCGCAACAAGGTCGCCCTGTTCGACATGACCTCGTTCGGCAAGATCCGTGTCGAAGGCCGCGACGCCTGCGCCTTCCTGCAAAGGCTCTGCGCCAACGATATGGATGGGGCGCCCGGCAAGATCGTCTACACCCAGATGCTCAACCAGCGCGGCGGTATCGAGAGCGATCTGACGGTATCGCGGCTATCTGAGACCGCCTACTTCCTCGTCGTGCCGGGCGCGACGTTGCAACGCGATCTCGCCTGGCTGCGGCGGCATGTCGGCGAGGAATTCGTTGTCATCACCGATGTGACGGCGGCAGAAAGCGTGCTCTGCCTGATGGGTCCGGATGCGCGAAAGCTGATCCAGAAAGTCAGCCCTAACGATTTCTCCAACGACAACAATCCATTCGGCACCTTCCAGGAGATCGAGATCGGCATGGGCCTCGCCCGTGCCCACCGCGTCACCTATGTCGGCGAACTCGGCTGGGAACTTTATGTCTCGACCGACCAGGCAGCTCATGTCTTCGAGGCGATCGACGAGGCCGGCGGCGATGTCGGCCTGAAACTTTGCGGCCTGCATACGCTGGATTCCTGCCGCATCGAAAAGGCGTTTCGGCATTTCGGCCACGACATCACCGACGAGGACAATGTGCTGGAGGCCGGCCTCGGCTTTGCGGTCAAAACCGCCAAGGGCGAGTTCATCGGCCGCGATGCGGTGCTGAAGAAAAAAGAAGCCGGCCTGTCGCGCCGGCTGGTGCAGTTCCGGCTGAAGGACCCGCAGCCTCTGCTCTTCCACAACGAGGCGATCCTTCGCGACGGCAAGATCGTCGGCCCGATCACATCAGGCAACTACGGCCACCATCTCGGCGGCGCGATCGGGCTGGGCTATGTGCCCTGCCAGGGCGAGAGCGAGGCGGATGTGCTGGCCTCGTCCTATGAGATCGAGATCGCCGGCGAGCGCTTTCCGGCGGAAGCATCGCTGAAACCGATGTACGATCCCAAGGCGGAACGGACGAGGATGTAGCACCTTTTTACCCTCCCCTTGTGGGGAGGGTCGGCTCGCAGTCGGAGCGAAGCGGCGATTGCGAGACGGGGTGGGGGGGTGCGCCCTACGAGACCCCCCACCCCGCTTCGGAAAAGCCGCCTTGCGGCATTTGCTGCGCGACCCTCCCCACAAGGGGGAGGGTGAAGAAGCTCAAAACCGCTCCAGCTTCGCCCGCACCTTCACCAGAAACGCCGCCCTCGTCCTTGGCGTGGAGGCGTCCATCAGGTAGTGCGCCAGGAAAAACGTCCGGCAGCGGCGGGCGCACAGCGCGCGCATACCGCGCAGCAAGGTCTTGCGGCCGGGCTGGCCGACGACGACGCTCCACCAGGTCGGCGCGCCGCAGGTGGTGATGACGCCGACCCTGGTGACATGTGTCATCAGCGACGTGATGCGCCCCTTGCCCAGCTTGAAGGCGACACCGGTCGCCCAGACCCGGTCGAGCCAGCCCTTCAGCATGGCCGGCAGCCCGTACCACCAGGTCGGATAGATGAACAGGATCGCCTCAGCCCAGGCGAGATGCTCGAAATGCGGTTTTAGGGCCGGATCCTCCGGCGCCCGCTCATTGTAGGCGCGCCGCTCCTCGCTACCCATCACCGGGTCGAATTTTTCGGCATAGAGGTCGAGCAGCCGTACCTCCCAACCCCGCGCCTTCAGCACGTCGACGGCGGTATCTCTGATCGCGGCGCAAAAACTTTCGGGCACCGGATGGCAATAGACCACCAGCACGCGCATCAGAATTCATCCATCCCGGCCGCGACCTTGGCGATGAAGGCTGCCCGCGTCTCGTCGGTCGACAGGTTCATCGAATAATGAGCGAGGTAGGACACCGAGGCGCCGGGCCTGATCGTCGCGCGCAGCATCCGCTTGACCAATCTGCGTGGCGGATCGCCCATCAGCATGGCGCGGAAGCGGCTGCCGCCATAGGTGGTGACGGCGGTCAGCTTGCGGATGTTGTGGAGCGACGGCTGCGCCTTGCCGTCGGCCAATTTGAACGACACGCCGGGCAGAAACACGCGATCGAAATAACCCTTCAGGATGGCCGGAAAACCGTAGTTCCAGACGGGATATGACAGCACCAGCGCCTCAGCCCGCAGCAAACGCTCGACATGGGGCGCGGCCGGGTCCGCAGGGCTGCGTTGGTTATGATAATCCAGCCTCTCCCCGCGCGTCAGCCTGGGGTCGAAATCCTCGGCATAGAGATCGCAATCGTCGACCTCATGGCCGGCGGTCGTCAGCCGCTCGACGATCGTGCGGTGCAGGCCTGCATTGAAGCTGATCTCCACCGGGTGTGCGTAAAGGACGAGGACTTTCATGGGAAGGCATTGCCGGGGTCGGCGCGAGGCACCCCCCTCTGCCCTGCCGGGCATCTCCCCCTCAAGGGGGGAGATCGGACTGCCGCATCGCTTTCACTAATTGTCAGCGTGTCAGATTGGCTGCGGCGTTCAGGCTGCCAATCTCCCCCCTTGCGGGGGGTGAGAAGTGGTCGGCGAAGCCGATGGGAAGCCAATTGCTTGGCTTTCCAAACGACGAACGCCCGAAGCGGCAGCGTAGGGCCTGTGCCGGCAGGACAGAGGGGGGTGCTCAAGCTCAAACCTCTGCTCATTCTGCTTTCTGCAAACCCTTGAACAAAAAAGTCCGGCCCGAGCGATAGTCGTAATCCGGATTTTCCCAGGCGATCATCTTGCCGGGATTGAGCAGGCCTTGCGGATCGGTCTCGCGCTTGAAGGCGAGCTGGATTTCATCCGTCTGCTTCATGCCGCCCTCTTCCAGCGTGTAGCGGTGCGGGTTGAAGATCGGGCAGCCATTCTCCTCATGCAGCCGGATGATTTCGTTGAGCCGCGCCTCGGTGGTGAATTTCACCAGCGGCAGGCCGAAGCAGGTGATGTTGCCGTCGAGGCGCACGAATTCGAGATGCGAAAAGACCTCGTTCGGAAACATCGCGTCCATCTTCTCCACCAGCGCCAGCTGGTTGGGAAACGGATAGAGCGATTGCAGATAGGTGATCGCGGGATCGACCCGCAGTGCCCTGAGCGTGGTGTGGTTCCACGCCAGTTCGAAGCCCGGCGGCAGGCCCTTTTTCTCTTCGTCCGTTGCCGTCGCCGCATTGAAGATGACTTCGCCGCCGGCGCGGCGGGTGAAGGCGAGGAACGCGTCTAGCCCATGCCGGGCAACCATGACGACGCAGATGCTTTGCCCGTCCCGGAAGAACTTCTGGTGGCGCTTGAAATAGAGCTGCGGCACGGGCGCGGCGATCGGCGTGATCAGCTTGGTCAGGATGCCGTCCTGGCGTGCCAGCGCATTGCCGTAGCGGGCTGCCGGCATGAAAGCGTCGAAGCCGACGATCACGTCGATCCATTCATAGGCTGCAGTCAGCGGCATCTCGACCTCGGTGATGATGCCGTTGGTGCCATAGGCGTGGGTGACCTTGTGCAGGTCCTCGCCGGTGAGTTCGAGCGCCTTCGGCTCCGCCTCCATAGTGACGACGCGCAGGCGCAGCACATTGCCGAAATCACGCAGACCGCCGAAATTGATCGAGCCAACGCCGCCCGAGCCGCCGGCGATGAAGCCGCCGATCGAGGCGGTGTTGTAGGTCGACGGCGACAGCCGCAGTTCCTGCCCGGAATGCGCGCGCGTCGCTCTGTCGATGTCGGCGAGGATCGCGCCCGGCCCGGTGACGACGCGGCCCGGCGCTATGGCCTTGATCTCGTTCATCTCGGCAAGGTTCAAAACCACGCCGCCCGACAGCGGCATCGCCTGGCCGTAATTACCGGTGCCGCTGCCGCGCGGCGTCACCGGAACGCCATGACGGTGGCAAGCGGCAAGCACGCGGATCAGGTCGGCCTCGTTCCTGGGCGTCACGATCAGGTCGCCGGTGACGTGGTCGAGCTGCTGCTTCAGCACCGGGCTGTACCAGTAGAAGTCGCGGCTCTTCTGCTGGACGATGGCCGGATTGTCGTCGAGCTTTATCCCGTCGAGATCGCGTTTGAGCGCCGAAACATCCATCATTCCACCATCAGTCCGTCGAGCTCGGCGTAATCGGGCAATTGTCTGTCGATCGCTCGTCCCGCGCGCACGACGATGCGATCCGATTCGGGCCGCGAGAGCAATTCCGTCCAGCTCCGCCCTTTGAAGACGATGAAATCGGCGCTGCCACCGGCTGCCAGTGTCCCGACACCGTCGAGCCGCATCACCTTGGCCGGCGTCGCCGCCACCGTCTGCGGCCAGTCGCCGACCGGATGGTCGAAATGCAGGATGCGCGTCGCCATGCGGTAGACCTCCAGCATGTCGAGATCGCCATAGGCATAGAAAGGATCGCGGGTGTTGTCGGAGGCGACCGCGACCGCAATGCCCCTCGCCTTCATCTCGTGCAGCAAGGTCACGCCGCGCCAGCGTGGCGTGGTCTGGTCGGCGCGCCGGTCCTGCAGATAGAGATTGCACATCGGCAGCGACACCACGGCAAGTTTGGCCTTGGCGACCTTGTCCAGCGTGTCGAGCACGTCGAGGTCCGGCTGGCGCGCCAGCGAGCAGCAATGTCCCACCAGGATGTTGCCCTCAAAACCGTTCCAGAGTGCGGCCTCGGCAATCTTCTTCAGCGAGATCGCCGCGATATCGTCGGTCTCGTCGGCGTGGAAATCGAGATCGAGCCCGTGCTTGTTCGCCTCGGCGAACACCTTGTCGAGAAGCTCTTCGAGATCCGGCACCATATAGGTGACGACGCCGAGCACGCCCTTGGCCGCAGCCACACGCTTGGCCAGCCTCTCGAACCACTTTCTGTCGCGCACGCCTTCGATGCCGAGCAGGCAGGCTGCCTGCAATTCGATGCGGCCGCGCCATTTCTCCCGCATCGCCTCGAACACCGGCCAGGAGATTTCCTCCTGTGGCGGCACGCTGTCGAGATGAGTGCGCAAGGCCTTGGTGCCGTGCGCGTAGGCCGAGCGCAAAGAGAAATCCATGCGCCGCGCCACGTCCTCGGCGCTCCAGCGCGCTGCACGGTCGGCGCTGGTGGCATTGAGCGCGCCCATGAAACTGCCGTCGGGATTGGGTTTGCGCGGCCAGATCTGGCCCTTGTCGATATGGGTGTGGCAGTCGACGAAGCACGGCAGGATGATGCGGCCGGCAAGGTCGATGGCGGTGGCTGGCGCTTTTGATTTCTTGTGCGCGGCGATGCTGGAGAGCTTACCGTCGGCGACGGCGATGTCGGCCAGCGCGAAACCGTCGGTGTCGTAAGTGGGGGCAAGACCTGATGTCAGCGACCGGTGAAGGCGGACGTTGGTGAGATGGTACGAGCCAGAGGTCGGTATCAAGGACCGCCCCCCTCTGCCCTGCCGGGCATCTCCCCCTCAAGGGGGGAGATTGGCAGCTTTTCCGACAGCACCCGTCTTCCAACGTCGATAATTGGCGAAATCCCGGATGACGTCCAATCTCCCCCCTTGAGGGGGAGATGGCCGGCAGGCCAGAGGGGGGTGTTTCGCGCCAGCATCTCAATCACGTCACCCAACCCCCTACCGCTCCTGCTTCAGCGCGCTCTCGTGCCAGCGGCGCAGGATGAGATGCGACACCAGCGACAGCACCAGGAAGATCAATATGCCGGTGAGCGAGATCAGGATCAGCGCCGCGAACAGCCTTGGCGCGTTGAGGCGGTAGCCGGCCTCGATGATGCGCGACGCCAGCCCCGACGACTGCCCCTGCGCGCCGGCGACGAACTCGGCCACCACGGCGCCGATCAGCGACAGGCCGCCGGCTATCTTCAAGCCTCCTAGAAAATACGGCATGGCCGCCGGCAGTCTGAGATAGCGCAATTGCTGCCAGCGCGTCGCGCCGTTGAGCTTGAACATGTCGCGCAGATTGCGGTCGACCGAATTGAGGCCGAGCGTGGTGTTGGACAGGATCGGGAAGAACGCAACGATCCAGGCGCAAAGCAAAAGCTTCACCGTCTGGTTGTCCACATAGATGTTGATGAGCGGGAAGACCGCCACGATCGGCGTTACCTGCAGCACGATGGCGAAGGGAAAGAACGACATCTCCACCCATTTCGATTGCGCAAACAGCACCGCCAGTCCGACGCCGCCGACGACCGCGAGCAGCAGGCTGAGAAAGGTTATGCGCAACGTGACCAGCAGCGCGGAGAACAGGAGCCCGGCATCGCTATAGAGCGTCCACAGCACCACGCCGGGGCGCGGCAGAATATATTGCGGGATCGCGTTCCACACGCAAATGCGGTCCCACAGCCAGATCGCCAGGATCATGATCGCCAAAGGCAAGACCCACCGGCCGATCCGCTCCAGCCGCTCCTGGCGTACGCGGCCGGCCTCTTCCGCGTCGAGCGTTGCGGCATTCTGATCAATGGCCGTCATGGTGCGGTCCGGCTGATGTGTTGATGGCGTTGACCAGGATGTCCGAGGCCTGGCGGCAGAGCGCGGCATAGTCGGGCGAGGTGCGAAACACCTCGTCGCGTGGATAGGCGGCGTCGATGGCAAGCTCGGCATGGACGCGGCCCGGCCGCGCCGCCATGACGACGACGCGGTTGGACAGGAACACGCTTTCGAAGACGCTGTGGGTGACGAAGACGACGGTGAAGCGCTCGTCCTGCCACAGCTCCAGAAGATCGTTGTTGAGCTTGAAGCGGGTGATCTCGTCGAGTGCGGCGAACGGCTCGTCCATCAACAGAATGCGCGGCTTCGTCACCATGGCGCGTGCGATCGAGACGCGCATCTTCATCCCGCCGGAAAGCTCGCGCGGCACGGCGTTTTCGAAACCGGTCAGGTGCACCCGCTCCAGCATCTCCGTCACCGCCGGCGCCGCCTTGGCGCGCGACGCGCCTTTCAGCCTGAGCGGCAGCCAGACATTGTCGAAGACATTGGCCCAGGGCAGCAGCGTCGGTTCCTGGAAGACGAAGCCGATATTGGCGCGGTCGATCGAACCGCCCCAGTCGAGTTGACCGGATGTCGGCGTCGACAGGCCCGCGATCAGCCTCAACGCCGTCGACTTGCCGCAGCCGGACGGCCCGAGCAGGCTGACAAAATCGCCCTCGCGGATGGCGAGATCGACGTCGCTCAATGCAGTCACGCCATTGGAAAACACCTTGCCGACATGGCGCAGCGTCAGCAGCATCGGGCCTTCACCCGATGCCGTCATGGGCGCCTGCGCCATCTTTTCCAGCTTCACGATTACTTCTTCAGCTCGATTCCGACACCTTTGTTGATGAAGGCCAGCGTATAGGCCTTCTTGATATCGATGCCCTCGGGCGTGACCTTGGCCTTGACCATCTTGTCATAAAAGCTCTTGATCCGGTCTTCGTTCATGGCGCCGATGCCGAGCTTTTCGGTGTCGCCGGAATCGGCCAGGCCGAACTTCTTCATCTGCTCGATCGAGAAGGCAATCTGCTCGTCGCTCATGTCGGGATTGTCTTTCTTGATCATCTCGTTGGCGGCCTTGTTGTCGCCGTAGAGGTAGTTGTACCAGCCCTTGGCCGAGCCATCGACGAAGCACTGGACCACCTCCGGCCGCTTGTCGATCGTGTCCTGCATCACCTCGATCGTCGTCGAATAGGTGTCCCAGCCATAGTCGGCGAGCAGGAACTGGTTGGGCACGAAGCCGCCTTCCTTCTTGACCGCAAAAGGCTCCGAGGTGACGTAACCCTGCTGGATCGACTTCTTGTTGGCCAGGAATGGAGCGGTGTTGTAGGTGTAGGGCACGCGCTTGGCGGCATCGAAACCGAGTTCGATGACCATCCACTGGAAGAAGGTCTGGACGCCCTCGTCGCCGAGAATGTACTGGTCGGCGTTCTTCAAATCCTCCCACTTGTCCAGCCCCTGCCCCGGGTGGGACATGATGACTTGAGGGTCCTTCTGGAAATCGGCGGCGACGACGCGCATCGGGATGCCCTGCTGGACGGCGTCGAAGGCCGACAGCAGATTGCCGCCCATGTAGAAATCGAGCTTGCCGGCCAGCAGCAGCGGCCGCCCGCTGACCTGCGGACCTCCCTGCGAAATCGTCACGTCGAGGCCACATGCAGCGTAGGTGCCGTCGGCGACGGCCTGGTAGTAGCCGCCATGCTCGGGCTCGGCCAGCCAGTTGGTGCCGAAGGTGACCTTCTCGTTTGCTGCCGCGCCGAACGTGCCGGCTCCAAGCAGCGCGACCGCAAGCGCTGAAATCTTCTGTTTTCCGTACATCGACACCACCCTTTGTTGGCTCCGGAGCGTCACGCGCCGGGCTCGACACCATTGATCCAAGAAGCAAGACACATGCCACCGCTCGGGCCGCCTGCTTGCGCGGCAGTCACTGCCAACACCGGACGGGTCATGCTGTGCGGGAGGCATCGTGCCTATTTTTTGGACGCCTGTCCACAATCGCCCTTGTGCCATGCACCACATCTTGAACGTACTATCGGTCACGTCTTAGGCTGGTCTCGCAGACAGGAGATTGCCATGTTCAGATACCTCGCGCCGAAGTCGATCAAGCCGCCTTTCGCCCGCTATAGCCACGGGGTCGAGGTGCCGCCAGGCAAGCGGCTGGTTCTGTGCTCCGGCCAGGTCGCCATCACGGCGGACGACCAGATCCCCGAGGATGCCGGCGCGCAGGCCGAGCTCTGCTTTCAAAACATAGCGGCGATTCTGGCTGAAGCCGGGCTGGGGCTAGGCGACATCGTGCGCATAAACGCCTACGTCACCGACCGCGCCTTTCTGCGGCCCTATATGGACGTCCGCGACCGCTTGTTTGCCAGCCCCGCGCCCGCCTCGACGCTGATGATCGTGTCAGGCTTTGCGCGGCCGGAGTTCAAGGTCGAGGTCGAGGCGATTGCGGCTGGGTGATCGACAGGCGACGTTTGGCGCGCTAGGTCTCCCTCACAGTCAAGAGGCATGACATGACCGTTGCAAACAGACGCGTGTGGTGGGGCGACTACCGGACCACCGAATACGCCGCGATCGATCCGGAGGCGACGATTGCCGTGCTGCCGGTGGCGGCGATCGAGCAGCACGGCCCGCATCTGCCTGTATCAACCGACACCTCGATCATGAACGGCATGCTGGAGACGGTCATCGCCCGCCTGCCCGGCGATCTCGACATCCGCATCCTGCCGGTCCAAACGGTCGGCAAGTCGAACGAGCATCTGCAGGCGCCGGGCACGCTCACCCTGCCGGCGGCCACCCTGGTCGATACCTGGACCGAGCTTGGCCTGTCCGTTGCCCGCGCAGGCGTAAGGAAACTGATCGTCGTCAACTCGCATGGCGGCAATGAAGAGATCATGGGCATCGTCACGCGCGAGCTGCGCGTGCGTGAGAGGATGCTGGCGGTGAAGACCAGCTGGCAGCGCTTCGGCCGCCCCGCCGGCATGTACACCGAGCTTGAGGACCGCCATGGCATCCATGGCGGCGACGTCGAGACCTCGTTGATGCTGCATTTTCGCCCGGAGTTAGTCGACATGGCCAAGGCCGACAATTTCGCCTCCAAGGTCGCCCGCGCCGAAACCGAATTTGCGCTGCTGCGCCACACCGGAACGCACGCTTTCGCCTGGATCGCTGGGGATCTCAACCCCAACGGCGTGGTCGGCGATGCCAGCATTGCCACGGCCGAGAAAGGCCGACTGACGGCGGAGCATCAGGCCGACGGCTTCATCACCCTGTTGAAGGATGTGCGCAAGGCGAAGCTTGCCGACTGGCTGGCATAGCGGGCCGCCTTAGCCGTCGATCTTCAACACGAAAGGCGTACCCTCAAAAGCATCGGCGCCCCGCCCGATCGCTTCGATCGCTTCGATCATGCGGCCTTGTCGTGAGAGCAGAGCATCCGCGACGGCGATCAACCGTGGATTGGGTGTCGCCGAGGGCGAAAGCTTCCGCAATGTCTGCGCAAGTTCGACTTCGTCGCGCTTCGGGGCGAGCGCCGCCGCAATGATATAGGCCGAGGCGGTCGAGCGGCTGATGCCGGCATAGCAATGGACGACCATGGGTTTGGCGCGGTCCCATTTCCGGGCAAAATCGAGCAGACTGCGCACATGGTCTTCGCCGGGCATGGTCATGCCGTCCTGCGCCACCGCGATGTCGTGCATGACCAGATGCAGGTGGTTTTCCCTCGCGATTGAGGCCGGCCGCGTCACCTCGGTGCCGGCAGCGAGCAGCGACAGCACGCGCTCGGCGCCGCTTTTGGCCACCGTCTCCTCAAGCTTTGCCAGCGAACAGATATGGATCATGGCGCGATCTCCTTCGACCCATCGTCGCGCCGTGCGCCCCAGTCGGCAAGCGCCGATTCAAGCCGCTGCCATTCCTCCTGACTTCCAGGCAGCCCCGCGCGGAGCACCTGGGGACGCTCGGAAAAATGCCTGAGCAATATGCCGCGCTCGCCGAGCGTCGAAAACAGCCCCGGTGCATCGGCAAGCCGGAGATAGCGAAACAGCGTCGTGCCGCCGGCGACAGCAACGCCAAAGCGCGAAAGCAGCGCATCGAGCCGCGCCGCATCCTGCGCCAGCCGCCGCCGCATGTCGGCCTGCCAGCCGCTGTCGGCAAGCGCGCGGATGCCGTATTCGAGCGCTGGGCCGGCGACCGCCCAAGGGCCGAATTGCGTTTCAAGCCTTTCGACCGTCGCTGCATCGGAAAGTGCGAAGCCGAGCCGCAGGCCGGCGAGACCGAAGAACTTGCCAAACGAGCGCAGCACGACGATGCCGCCCCGCCCGACATCGCCGGCCAGGCTTTCCGCGTGCGGGCCGACATCCATGAAGGCTTCGTCGACGACCAGCAGACCGCCTATGGCGCGCAATGTCTCGGCAAGCCGAAGCAGCCTTTCCCGCGACACGACTCGCCCGTCGGGATTGTTGGGATTGACGACGATGGCAATTTCGGCTCCGGCAAGCGCCTCGAAATCGTCGACCTCCGCCACCGCATGGCCGGCAATCGCGGCGGCCTTGGCATGCTCGGCATAGGTCGGCCCGAGCACCAGCGCCTTGCCGGGGCTGACCAGCGAGGCGACGCGCGGCAGCAGGATCTGCGTGCCCGGGGCGACCGCCACATTCTCGGCCGAAGGCGCGCCATAGGCGCCGGCCGCGACCCTGGCCAGCTCACGCAGGCGCGCGGCCTCCGGCAATCGTGACAGGGCGGTGGCGGGCAGCTCGAAAAGCGGGTAGGAGTGCGGATTGATACCTGTCGAGAGATCGACGAAAGGTTGTGGCGCGTGAGGGAAGAGCGCCCTCGCCCGGCCAAGGGATCCACCGTGATCCACCACAGTAATCGCTCCATCAGAAAGCTTCATGTCGATCCTGATCGCTTTCCTGTCGCTGGCCATCGAACGCATCCTGGGTTACCCGGACTGGCTGTTCCGTGCCGTCGGCCATCCCGTCACCTGGTTCGGCAGGCTGATAGCCTTTCTCGACCTCAGGCTCAACCGCGACACTGATTCCGACGCGCTGCGTCGCCGCCGCGGCGTGCAGGCGCTGCTGGTGATCGTGCTGGTGCCGGCGGCAATCGCCTTCATCGTGCAAATCCTGCTCTGGCAGCTCTTTCCTGCCGGCATGATCATCACGGCAATCCTGGCCTCGTCGCTGCTGTCGCAAAAGAGCCTTACCGAACATGTCGAGGCGGTGGCCGATTCGCTGGATACCGGCGGGCTGGCGCTCGGCCGCATTGCGGTTGCGCGCATCGTCGGCCGCGATCCAGAGAAGCTCGACCATGCCGGCGTCAGCCGCGCCGCCATCGAAAGCCTGGCCGAGAATTTCTCCGACGGCATCGTTGCGCCCGCCTTCTGGACAGGTGTCTGCGGTCTGGCCGGCGGCGTCGCCTACAAGGCCGCCAACACCGCCGATTCGATGATCGGCCACCGCACCCCGCACCACGAGGCCTTCGGCCGCGCGGCGGCACTCTTCGACGACTGGATCAACCTGCCGGCGTCCCGGCTGACCGCGTTGCTGATCGTTGCCGCCGCCTTTCTCGTTGACGGCGCCGATCCCCGCAACGCCTGGCAAGCAGTGCGGCGCGACGCCAAAAAGCACCGCTCGCCCAATGCCGGCTGGCCGGAAGCGGCAATGGCCGGCGCACTCGGCCTGGCGCTCGCCGGCCCGCGCAGCTATGGCGGCGTTGTCGTCGAGGACGCCTATATGGGCGAAGGCGGCCGCCGCGAGGCCGACAGCACCGACATCCGGCGGGCGCTGAAACTTTACCAGATAGCAGACTATCTGCTGATCGCGCTGTTTGGATTGCTCTCCGCGGTCGTCATCTACCTGGATGTTTTGATCTCGCAGTAGATGCGCCGCCTGACTCACCAAGAGACACGGACTTCCTTGGCGTTTGAATCCACCGCCGCGCCAAATCTTTTGATCGCGTAACCGCCGGCGGCCACTGCCGAGGATTTCAGCACAGGCTCAATCACAAGGAAAAGCTTCTCGGCGTCTGGCCCGTACAGATAGAGGGTGCATTTGCCCTCGCCAAACTCGTCGCCATCAAATTCGCCGACATGCGCATTCGAAACAGCTTGTTCCAACCGATCCTCCAGAACTTGGACCGATTGCCGCTCTTCCGGCGCCCCGAACTGACCGCCGCTCAGAAGAAGATAGACAATTACCGCTTGTTCCAACGGTCATCTCCCGAAGTTAGACCCTCAAAACTCGATTCCCTGCTGCGCCTTAACGCCTGCGGAAAAATGGTGTTTGGTCACGCCCATCTCGGTGACGAGGTCGGCCGCCTCGACCAGCGCCGGCTTGGCATTGCGGCCGGTGACGACGACATGCAGGCCTTCGCGCCGCGCCTTCAGCGCCGCGACCACCTTGTCGAGATCGAGATAGTCGTAGCGCAGCGCAATGTTGAGCTCATCGAGGACGACAAGGCTGACAGAGGGGTCGGCGATCAGCTCCAGCGCCTTGGCCCAGGCGGCTTCGGCCGCCGCAATGTCGCGCTTCAGATCCTGCGTCTCCCAGGTGAAACCCTCGCCCATCGTGTGCCAGACGACACGGTCGCCGAACGCCGCGAAGGCGTCCTTTTCGCCGGTGTGCCATTTGCCCTTGATGAACTGGACGACGCCGACGCGCTTGCCATAGCCGAGCATGCGCAGCGCCAGCCCGAAGGCGGCCGTGGTCTTGCCCTTGCCGGGTCCGGTGTTGACGATCAGCAGCCCCTTCTCGACCGTCTTTTCCGCGACCTCGGCGTCCTGCACCGCCTTGCGTTTGGCCATCTTGGCGCGGTGGCGTTCTTCGTCTTTTGCGTCGATATCGGTCATCATTTCACCTTGAGCGGCAGCCCCGCCACCATCAGTAGCACCGTATCGGCAACCGCCGCGACCTGCTGGTTGAGACGGCCGGCGGCATCACGAAACCGGCGTGCGAGCGCATTGTCGGGCACGATGCCTTGCCCGACTTCGTTCGAGACGACGAGCCAGGGCCCGCGCGGCCGCGACAGCATGTCGGCTAGCCGCCGGCATTCCGCCTCGAGATCATGGTCGGAAAGCATATGATTGGTCAGCCACAGCGTCAGGCAATCGACGAGCACCGGCTGGTTGTCGGGCAAGGCTTCGAGCGCTCCGACAAGATCGAGCGGCGCGTCGATGGTCGCCCAGCCTTCGCCGCGCCGCGAGCGATGCAGCGCGATGCGCTCGCGCATCTCATCGTCATAGGCTTCGGCGGTGGCGATATAGGCCCATGGCGGCGGCAACGCCGTCGCCAAAGTTTCGGCATGCGCGCTCTTGCCGGAGCGCGCACCGCCGATGATGAAGGTCAAACTGCGATCAGGCAAAGCTGTCGCGCAGGCTGGTCGCGGTGCCGGTGAAGCGCGTGCGCACTATGCCGACAACTGCGCCGAGCACCACCCAGAACACCAGATTGGTCAGCGTCACCGCCACCACGAACTGATGATGCAGGCTCTCCGGGATCGGCGTTACGAAACTGTCAGGCTGCGGCGCGCCGACAATATGCGGGGCGACGATCAGGACGACGGCGAGCACGGTCAGGGGCGCCGACGTGCGGAAGGTGATAAGGGCAAGACCGATCGCCGTTGTCATCACCGTTGCCCACCACCAGATCTGGCGCTGCATGAGATCGGCCGCCGGCATTGCCGGCAGTTCCGGCGGCAGGCCGAGTCCCGGCGCCAGCGTGAACACGGCAAAGCCGGCCAGACCCCAGAACACGCCCTGGCGCCAGCTGCCGATGCCGCCGGCGAACTCGGAAACCGCCACCAGGACCAGCGCGAAGCCGATGCCGGTGACAATGTTGGCGACGACACTGAAGGCGAAGCGCTCGAAGCCGTCGGCCGGCGCCCAGCCTTCGTCCTCCGCCGGCGCGGCTGCTCCAGCCGGGGCTGCGCTGCTCACGGCATTTTCCGCCGGCGCGGCGGTGCTCATGGCATTGGTGTCCGCAGCGTTGGCGGCGGGCGCCGCGGCATGCTCATGCTCATGGCCGCCACCAGCCTTTTCGTAGACCTCCGCCTTGAGGATCAGCGGCACGGTGGCGTAGGCCTGCATGCAGGCGAGAGCGACGCCGGCCACGAGCCCTGCGATCGCCGCGATGAACACGACGTTGCGAAACAGGTTCATGATGTCAGATCCTGGTCAGTGGCAGGGAAACGCCATCGAATGGCGATAGTCGTGCGCCGCATTGTGGACCGCATCGATGTGCGAGAAACCGACAACGCCGACGACGAAAATGCCCAGAAACGCGCTAAGCACGAGCTGCATGAAGCGCGACTGCGAGGAGACGGAAGCGCCGAGGGAGACGGAAGCGGTATTCATATCTTGTCCTTTCGCCCTCCACCCGAGGGCATCGAAGTCAGTTCCCTGTCGCCGGCAGGTCTCCTGGCTCGCGGATCAGCGCCCTTCCCCACCTTCCCGAAGAAAAAATCCCCAGTGGCTTGGAGAGGACTACCGCACACAGTTGCGGGGGCAGCCACGGCATTGGGCAACAAGTCAGCCCTCACCGCATTCCCTCTTGGTCCCTAACGGAACCGACGACATGCATGACTATAGGCTGAAACGGCCGCAT
Source organism: Mesorhizobium sp. M0001 (assembly GCF_040324255.1). Classification (NCBI taxonomy): domain Bacteria; kingdom Pseudomonadati; phylum Pseudomonadota; class Alphaproteobacteria; order Hyphomicrobiales; family Phyllobacteriaceae; genus Mesorhizobium; species Mesorhizobium sp. M0001. The sequence goes on along the minus strand of NZ_JAMYVS010000001.1, from coordinate 567,357 downwards.
CCGGCAAACCAAATTCCGCCGGCCAACAGCGCGAATGCGCCATGCGGCGTTACGGGTTCAACGCGGTGATCCGCTCGGCAACCAGCCGCTGCAGCCGCCACAGATGGCGATCGTGAATGCCGCGCTCTTCAAGGTTTTTCACCGTGTTGTAGAGATAGTCGGCGCCCGACCCCCAGTGCCCGCAGGACGTTGCCAGCCTTTCGACGACCTTGCCCTCGTCGAGCGGTCCTGAATAGGTCAGGCCGTTGCGGTTGATGACGAAGGCCAATGCCCTGAGCGGTCCGGCCTCGCTTGCAAGCTTGAGCATGCGCGGCCGGTAGCTTGTCGGCTTCAGCGTGACTTCGCGCCGGAAAAGCCGGCCCAACTGCTCGCGCCGGTTATTGTCGGTCAGCCGAAAGGCGACGCCCTTGCATTGTCCGCCACGGTCCAGCGCCATCATCAGGCCGGGGCTGTCCTTGGTGCCGCGCCAGCGCGTCATGTTCATGCAAAAGGACCGATGCCAGCCGCGCGCCAAGGCAACGCGGTCCTCGACATAATCTATTTCCGGTTTCCAGATCAGCGATCCATAGCCGAACAGCCATAGCGGTTCGCTATCCCGGAGTTCGACCTGCAATTCATCCAGCAGCGCGTCATAGTCGGCTTCATCGAGATGCATCGCGTCCGGATCCGGCCCGGGGTCCCTGATCTCGCGCCAGCAGCGCGCGACCAGCTCCGGCGTAAGCGACATCTGTCGTGCGGCCACTTTCCGAATCCCCCCAATTTCCGAATGTCCCGTGTCTACGACATGATTATGCGCCGCGCCTGCAACCGGCAATGCGGCACTCTGATTGACAAACGATTTGCCGGGGTGTCGGCTGACGCTTCATAGGAAGCCAGCCATGCATCCCAGCCCGAGCGAGCGCGACCCCTATAACGGCCTGAGCCGGGCCGAACCGACGCTACCGTCATCGGCCTATTGGGATAGCGAGGCTTACCAGCGCGATCTCGACGCCATCTGGTACAAAAGCTGGCTGCTCGTCTGCCGCGAGGCCGATCTTGCCCAGCCTTTGGCATTCAGGACATTCCGCGTTGGCACACAGGAAATCGTCGTGCTCCGCGACGACACCGGCGAGTTGCGCGCCTTCCACAACACCTGCCGGCATCGCGGCTCGCAGCTTTGCCAGGAAAGCGAGGGCCGGCTGAAAGCGCGGCTCATCACTTGCCCCTACCATGCCTGGTCCTACTCGCTGCGCGGCGATCTCGTGCGCGTTCCCTCGAAATCGCTGCCAGATGGTTTCGACAAGGCAGATCATCCGCTCTACCGGGTGGCGCTGTCGGTATGGCGCGGCTTTGTCTTTGTGAACCTTCAGCAGGCTGCGGCCGGCTCCGCCGGGACCTCCTTCGATCCCGCATCCGGCGACCTCGCCAACTGGCCGCTGGAAACTCTGGTATCAGGCCATGTCCTGCGCAAGGTGATGAACTGCAACTGGAAGATCTTCTGGGAGAACTTCAACGAGTGCCTGCATTGCCCAGGCGTCCACAAGGACCTGTCTCGGCTGGTGCCGATATACGGCCGCGGCCTGATGAGCCGGCACGACGACCCCGACTGGGTCCGCCATGCCGACAATGACGCACCGGAGTTTTCGGGTGGCCTGCGCGCCGGCGCCGAGACCTGGTCGCGCGACGGACATGCCCATGGCCCGGTCTTCCCGGGCCTGACGCCAGCCGAGCGTGCGGCCGGACAGACCTATGCCACCAGCCTGCCCTCGATGTTCATCGTCGGCCATGTCGATTATGTCAGGACGGTGCGACTGATGCCGCTCGGTCCCGAACAGACCGAACTCACCGCCGAATGGCTGTTCGCGCCCGAGGCGCTGGCTGAGACGGACATCGACAATGTCGTCGCCTTCGGCACCCAGGTGCTGGAGGAGGATGCCGCGATCTGCGAGATCAACCAGAAAGGCCTGCGCTCCATGCGTCACGCGGCCGGCGTGCTGATGCCGGAGGAGTACGATCTGCACCGCTTCCACAACTGGGTGCGCGAGCGGCATGCAGCGCTTGAGGCAACCGCCTGATCGGCGACTAAAGCGACTTCGGCAGATAGCGCCAGGTGATAAAGCCGCAAACAGCGGCCAGAATGCCCAGCGTCACGAACACCGAGCCGAGGCCGAAAAACGCCAGCACCACCGAATAGACCAGCGGCGGCGTCAGCTCGGAAAAGTCGAGATAGGTGCGGTAGACCGCGGCCATCTGCGCCCGCTCATAGGACCGCACCGAGCGCATGAAGGCGGTCGAGCCCAGTGCATCGAGCGCGATGGTGAAGAAGGCGCCGCAGAGCAGGAAAAAGCCCGTAAGCAGCGGCGCGGTAGTGCCGACCGCGCCCGCCGCAAGCAGCGTCGCCGACATCGCGAAATAGGCGAAGGTCATGGTGCGCCGGCCGCCGAAGCGTTTTCCCGCTTTGCCCCAGAAGATCGCCATGAACAACAGCGCATTGCCGGCCGAAACCAGCAGGCCGCCGGCAAGCTTGCCCTCGCCGGTAATCACCATGAACAGCGGCCCGTAGACGAAGAACGTCGTCCAGAAGCAGGAGCGGCCGAAGGCGATCAGCCAGGCCAGCCTGAGCCTGGGTTGTGCTACGAAGCGGCCGATATTGGCCAGCGGATTGGCCGGCCGTGTCTTGCCCGGCCGGATCGACCGGTTGTCGCCCAGCCTGTAGGTCCAGAACAGCGCCAGCAAGGCCAACGCAAACACCGCGACCGCGCCATGCGCGGCATAGATGCCGTAGCGTGTGTAGAGGAAGATGCCGAGTGTCGGCCCGCCGGTCCAGGCCAGCATCGACCACGCCATGCGCAGCGATTCGGCCTGCATGAAATCGGTCTTGCGGATGTGGTCCATGATGTAGAGGTTGAGCGTGATCGACAGGGCGCTCGCCCCCATGACGCGGCACAGCATGCCTGTCAGTTGCCCGGCAAGCGTGTGGGTGACGAAGAACAGAGAGCCTATCGCCAGCAGGCAGGCGCCGGCGGTATAGACCCAGCGCCGGGCAAACCTGCGGATCAACATCGGCATGAACAAGGTCATCGACAGGCCGAGCAGCGCCACGATGGTGTAGAGGATCGAGACGATCTGCTCGTTGTGCAGAATCTCATAAGCCTGGATCGGGATGACGCTCGATACCGTGGCGCGGGCGAAGGATTCGACCGCATAGAGCGAGGCAAAGGTGCGGGCATCCGCCGGACGCAGGGCCGGAAGCCAGATCGGATGGCGCACATGGGTGGACATTTGATCCCCAAATCAGACTCGCGGCGTCAAATCTGCGCTGGCGCTTCCTCCGCCGGTAACAGGAAACCGACCCCTTCCCGGCAAAAAGCGAATTCGGCCAAAGGCTTTCCGGCTCTGGCCTAAAGCGCCGCCCGATGCAGCCGCACGGCGCGACCCGGAGCGTAGAGGGCGGCCTTCTTTTGTCCGGTGCAACCGTGATAGTCGTCTTTGGGGCTGAATCAGATCGCGAGACCATGAGCATCCATACCGCACCCCCTGGAGATCAACTGAAGCGAGATCAACCGAAGCGCATCGTCGCCATCGATGTCGTACGCGGCATCGCGCTGATCGCCATGGCGAGCTACCACTTCACCTGGGATCTCGAAAATTTCCACTACACCGATCCCGGCCTCACCGCCGTCGGCTGGTGGAAGATCTATGCGCGCTGCATCGCCTCGACCTTCCTGTTCCTGGTCGGCGTCAGCCTGTTTCTCGCGCATGGCAGGCAGATCCGCTGGACCGGCTTCTGGAAACGCTTTGCCATGGTCGCCGTCGCGGCCGCCGCTATATCGGCGGTCACGTACTTCATCACGCCGGACAGCTTCATCTTCTTCGGCATCCTGCACGAGATCGCGCTGGCCAGCCTGCTCGGCCTTTTGTTCTTGCGGCTGCCGTCCTTGCTGACGTTTTTCGTGGCAGCTTTGGTGATCGCAGTCCCCCTCTATCTCCGATCCGAAGCCTTCGATCATCCGGCGCTGTGGTGGGTCGGCCTGTCGGCGATCAACCCGCGCTCCAACGATTACGTGCCGCTGTTTCCCTGGTTCGGCGCCGTGCTTCTCGGCATCGCCGCGGCAAAGTTTGCGTCCACCACCGGCCTGCTGGCGCGGCTGGCCACGCTGGGATCGGGAAGCTGGACCAGGCCGCTCACCTTCATCGGCCGCCACAGCCTGGCTTTCTACCTGATTCACCAGCCGCTGCTGTTCGGCTGCGTCTGGCTGTTCTCGCAGATCGCGCCGGCGCCGGTCGAGACACGGGAAGTGGTCTTCCTCAAGGAATGCCAGGTATCCTGCGAACAGCAGCGCGACACGGAGTTCTGCACCAGCTATTGTGTGTGCATGCTGGACACGCTGCAAAGCGAAGCGGCATTCGACCGGCTCTACAATGGTGACCAGACCCCGGAGTTCAAAGCGCATCTCGGTGAACTCGCCGGCATCTGCACCGCAAGGACGGAGGAGAGTCCGATGACGCAGGGAGGGCAACAATGACCGACAAGCTAGCAAAACCCGGGCTGGCAAAACCCGATCTACCGAGACCACGGCTGATCCCGTGGCCGCCGCTGATCTACATCGCCGCCATCGCCATCAGCATCGTGCTCGGCCTGTTCTATCCCCTGCCCTGGATCGGCGACCTCTTGGGCGACCTTTTGTTTGCCGCCGGCTTTGTGGTGCTGTTTGCCGTCGCAGCCCTCTGGTTCACCGCTATCCGCACCATGATCCGGGCCAAAACGACGATGAACCCCAATGGCGTGCCGGAGCATCTGGTGACGTCTGGCCCGTTCGGCATCACGCGCAACCCGATGTATCTGGCCAACACGCTGCTTTTGATCGGCGTCGCCTTCGTCTCGGGGATCGTATGGTTCCTGCCGCTGGCCCTGATCGCGGCTTTTGCAACGCAGAAGGTCGCCATCGAGAGCGAGGAGAAGGTGCTGTTCGCCAAATTCGGCAAGAAGTACCGCGACTATGCGAAGCGGGTCAGGCGCTGGATCTGAGGCGGGTGTGATCGCTGGCAGGGTTCGCATGCCTTGGCGACTAGCCGAAACGCCCATCTCTTCGTCATCCACGGGCGAAGCAAGGAGCGTAGCGGCGCAGCGCAGACCCGAGGATCCATGCCGCGACGTACAGGCGTTGCCACGTCCAGAATTCTGCACCGCTGCACTCCACGGCCAATGTCACGGAATGGATTCTAGGGTCTCCGCGACGGAGCCTCGCTCCTGCTTCGCCCTAGAATGACGAAGTGTGGAAGGGCTCCGCTAATCGCGAACGTTTGCGACGGGCGCGCAAACGCTCGACGATCCGCTCAGGTATTTACCCCCAACTCCACCAGCCGCTCGACGCAAGACTCCTCCGCCTGGTCGAGCTCCGCCAGCGTCTCCTCGAGATCGCGGCGCTTCTGGCGCAAATCCTCGCGCTTTTCCTCGATGCGCTTGATCATCAGGTTGAGTTGACCGACCTCGCCGGGCGGTTCCTTGTACATCTGGATGATTTCGCGGATCTCGTTGATCGAGAAGCCGAGCCGTTTTCCGCGCATGATCTGACGGATCAGATGCCGGTCAGATGGGCGAAACAGCCTTGTGCGGCCCCGCCGGACCGGTTGCACCAGCCCCTCGTCCTCATAGAAGCGCAGCGTCCGCGTCGACACGTCGAATTCGCGGGTCAGTTCGGTGATCGAATAATATTCCCGCATCTTTGCTCCAAATGTCGGAACATCGGAAAACGCCCGGTCGCCCGGGATTTCCAACGCATTCCGATCAACCCCGTTCCAAGCCGGACTCGGCATGAAACCCCGCGCAAGCCTCGCACCACATTTACGTAAAAGTCAATTGAACCCGCAACGCCTCTTTCTCAAGGGATAGCGAACCACCAGGTGGCCAGCCCGAGGAAGGCAAAGAAGCCAACGACGTCGGTGACCGTAGTGACGAAAACCGCCGACGCCACCGCCGGGTCGATCTTGAACCGGTCGAGCAATAGCGGGATCAGGATACCGGCAAGGGCTGCCACGAACATATTGATGATCATCGCCGCCGCTATGATGCCGCCCAGATTGGGATCGCGGAACCAGACGGCCGCGACGATGCCGATCAGCACGGCGAAGATGATGCCGTTGATGGAACCCACGCCCATTTCGCGGCGGATGATGCGGCCGGCATTGTAGATGTCGAGATCCCTGGTCGCCAGCGCGCGTACCGTGACGGTCATGGTCTGCGAACCCGCATTGCCGCCCATGCCGGCCACGATCGGCATCAGCACGGCCAGTGCCACAATGTGCTCGATGGTGCGGTCGAACAGGCCGATCACCGATGCCGCCAGGAACGCCGTCAACAGGTTGACCAGCAGCCAGGGCACGCGCGAGCGCGAGGTCGAAAGAATGCTGTCGGACAACTCTTCGTCGCCGACGCCGCCCATGCGCAGCAGATCTTCCTCGGCCTCCTGCTGGATGACGTCGACGACGTCGTCGATGGTCAGCACGCCGACCAGCCGCTCGTTCTCGTCGACGACGGCGGCGGACAGAAGATCGTATTGCTCGAAGTCCCGCGCCGCCTCTTCCTGGTCCATGGTGGCCGGAATGGCGTGCCTCGTCTCGTGCATCACGTCTCCGACCTTGGTCGTGCGCTTGGTGCGCAGGATCTGGTCGAGGTCGATGGCGCCGAGCAACTTGAAGCTTGGATCGATGACGAAGATCTGGCTGAAGCGCTCGGGCAGGTTCTTGTCTTCGCGCATGTAGTCGATGGTCTGTCCTATGGTCCAGAACGGCGGCACGGCGACAAACTCGGTCTGCATGCGGCGACCGGCGGTCTCTTCCGGGTAGTCGAGCGAGCGGCGCAGCCTGATCCGCTCGGTGAACGGCAGCTGCGACAGGATCTCGTCCTGGTCTTCCTTTTCAAGGTCTTCGAGAATGTAGACCGCGTCGTCGGAATCGAGGTCCTGCATGCCCTGGGCAATTTGCTCATTGGGCATATTGTCGACGATATCGCGGCGGATCGCCTCGTCGACCTCGGTCAGCGACGAGAAGTCGAAGTCGGCGCCGAGCAGTTCGACTAGGGCGCGACGCTGTTCGGGGTGCAGGGCCTCGAGCAGATCGCCAAGTTCCGACTGGTGCAGGTCGTCGACTTCGCGCTTCAGCGTCAGCGTATCGCGATCGGCGATCGCCGCCCCGATCTGGGCCAGGAATGATGACAGGACGGCGCCGTCCTCGCCATAGATGTCGGCGTGGGCGTCGTCAGCGGCTTTGGCGCCGGTCGTCTGGTCGTCCTGGCGTTCCACCAGCGGCTCCCGCCATGGGAATTTCGGAAAAGGTGCCTGTCAGGTCTAGCGCGCAACGCACGGGAATATCAAACGAAATGCGCCCCGCCCTGCATATGGGCCGGGAGCGATTTCATCAGGATATGACGCCGCCCAGGATTCAGGCGGCGCGACAGCGCATGTCGCTGGGGAAAGAGCACCCCAGCACGGTTGGGGCAGAATTGTCATGATGCAGGTCCAGGCAAAGGCCGGACCCGCCCAGGCGACAACCAGAACAGCCGGAAGCCCTTGAAGATCAGGTCGCAGACGCAGAAGGCAATCGAGGAACGGCGCGTGCGCGTGGTCGTCGCCGAACGCAATCCGCTCGTGATATCGGCGCTGCGCGACATGCTGGACTGCGACGGGCGCTTCGAGCTCCTGGCCTGCGTGCAAAGCGGCAGGCATTTTCTTGAGTTGGCAGCGGAAGGCGAATTCGACGTCGCAATCATCGGGTGGAAGCTTGCCGACATGGACGGCGCCGATGTGCTGGCCGAGGTTCACAGCCGCAAGCTCGGCGTGCGCATCGCGGTGTTTTCCAACGACCACGACATCGGCATCCTGAAGCAGTGCGTGCGGCTCGGCGCCCAGGGCTACTGCTTCCAGTTCGACGATCCGGCGATCATCTTCGAGACCATCCTGGCCGTCGCGCATGGCCGCATATGCATCCCCTACATCGACATCAACAAGGTCAACGACACACCCTTGTCGCTGCTCACGGTGCGCGAGCGCGAACTGCTGGCCGTGCTGTCCGACGGCTGGACCAATTTGCAGATCGCGACGCGCACCGGGATTTCGGAGAACACGGTGAAATACCACCTCAAGAATCTCTACGACAAGCTCGACGTCCGCAACCGGGCGATGGCCGTGGCGCTCTATGCGCGCGAGCGGCGTACCCAGAACCAGCCGTTCGGGTAGGAAAGCGATGAGCCGCGGGTAGGTCACCCGGGTGGGCAACCCCCACCCGCGCGCGGCAAGATGTTACCCCTTGAGGTGTTGTTGCCATTAGCCGTCGAGACGAAACTCCCCTCACCGCTTTGCTGGATCAGGAGGAGTTCGCGACATGGCCGGTTTCATCCATCTTTTCATTCCCGGACCGACCAACATCCCCGAACAGGTCCGGCAGGCGATGAACCTGCCGATGGAGGACATGCGTGCAGCATCCTTCCCCGATCTCACGCTGCCGCTGTTCGAAGACATCAAGACGGTGTTCAAGAACGAGACCGGCCGCGTCTTCATCTATCCCTCCTCCGGCACCGGCGTTTGGGAAGCGGCGATGACCAATGTGCTCAGCCCCGGTGACCGCGTGCTGATGTCGCGCTTCGGCCAGTTCTCGCATCTGTGGGTCGACATGGCCGAACGGCTCGGCTTCGAGGTCGATGTCATCGACTGCGAATGGGGAACCGGCGTGCCGCTCGAGCTCTATGCGGAGCGGCTCAGGGCCGACAAGGCGCACCGCATCAAGGCAGTCTTCTGCACGCAGAACGAGACCGCGACCGGCGTGACCAGCCACGTCGCCGGCTGCCGCGCCGCGCTCGATGACGCCAACCACCCTGCTTTGCTCTTCGTCGACGGCGTCTCGTCGATCGGCTCGATCGACTTTCGCCAGGAGGAATGGGGCGTCGATTGCGCGGTCAGCGGCTCGCAGAAGGGTTTCATGCTGCCCGCCGGCCTCGGTTTCCTCTCCGTCAGCAAGAAGGCGCTGGTGGCCTCGCGGAGCGCCACCCACCGCCGCTGTTTCTTCTCCTTCGAAGATATGATCCGCGCCAACGACGCCGGCTATTTCCCCTATACGCCGGCTACGCAGCTGCTGCGCGGCCTGCGCGCCTCGCTCGACCTGATCGCCGAGGAAGGGCTGGAAAACATCTTCGCCCGCCACCATCGCCTCGCCGAAGGCGTGCGCAAGGCGGTCGACGCCTGGGGCCTGAAGCTCTGCGCCAAGGCGCCGAAATGGCACTCCGACACCGTCAGCGCCATCCTGGTGCCGGACGGCGTCGACAGCGGCGATGTGGTCAAGCGCGCCTACCAGAAATACCAGACCGCGCTCGGCGGCGGCCTCAACAAGGTGATCGGCAAGGTCTTCCGCATCGGCCATCTCGGCTGGCTGAACGAGGTGATGGTGCTGGCCTCGCTCTCGGCCGCCGAAATGGCGCTGCTCGACTGCGGCGTACGGCTGGCGCCCGGCTCCGGCGTCGGCGCCGCCATCCAGCACTTCCGCGCCTCGGCCGCCGTGCCGGTCGCCGAAGCCGCCTGAGGAGCCGACAATGAGCCACACCATCAACCACCTCAAGAAATTACGGCTGCAGCGCAGCGAGCTGGCGGTTCCAGGCTCCAGCCCGGAAATGATCGACAAGGCGGCCAACAGCGCCGCCGACTTCATCTTCCTCGACATCGAGGATGCGGTCGCCCCGCCCGACAAGGAACGCGCCCGCAAGAACATCATCCAGGCGCTCAACGACATCGACTGGCGCGCCAAGGGCAAGACCGTCTCGGTGCGCATCAACGGCCTCGACACGCACTACATGTACCGCGACGTGGTTGACGTCATGGAGCAGGCCGGTGACCGGCTGGACACCATTTTGGTGCCGAAGGTCGGCGTGCCGGCCGACCTCTACATGGTCGAGGCCATGGTCAACCAGATCGAGATGGCAAAGGGTTTCAGGACCCGCGTCGGCCTCGAAGCGCTGATCGAGACCGCGCTCGGCATGGCCAATGTCGAGGCGATTGCCGCGACACCCGGCCGGCTGGAAGCAATGCATTTCGGCGTCGCCGACTATGCGGCAAGCTGCAAGGCGCGCACGGTCAACATTGGCGGCCTCAACCCCGACTATCCCGGCGATCAGTGGCATTTCGCTCTGTCGCGCATGACCGTCGCCTGCCGCGCCTATGGCTTGCGCGCCATTGACGGGCCGTTCGGCGACTTCTCCGATCCGGAGGGCTACATCGCTGGCGCCAGGCGCGCGGCGGCGCTGGGCATCGAAGGCAAGTGGGCGATCCACCCCTCGCAGATCGCGCTTGCCAACGACGTCTTCTCTCCACCGGAAAAAGAGGTCACCCGCGCCCGGCGCATCCTCGAAGTGCTGAAGGAGGCGGAGGCGCAGGGCAAGGGCGCGGCCGCCCTCGACGGCAAGATGATCGACGCCGCGTCGGAACGCATGGCGCGCAATGTTCTGGTGGTCAACGAGGCAATCGAACGCGCCGGTCAATTCTCTAGTGAGCCGCGCGTCGCCACGCATTGACCGTTCAGGGAGGACAAAATGGACATCCACGAATATCAGGCCAAGGAACTGCTGGCACGCCACGGCGTGCATGTGCCGCGCGGCGGGCTGGCCTACAGCCCCGAGCAGGCAACCTACAGGGCGCGCGAGATCGGCGGCAGCAAATGGGTGCTGAAGGCGCAGGTGCATTCCGGCGCCCGCGGCAAGGCCGGCGGCATCAAGCTATGCGCCAATGACGAGGAAATCTCCGACGCCGCCGAAGCCATGCTCGGCCGCAAGCTGGTGACACAGCAGACCGGCCCGCGCGGCAAGCTGATTTCGCGCCTCTATCTCGAGGAAGCCGTCGACATAGCGCAGGAGCTCTATGTCGGCTTCGTCCTCGACCGCAAGGAAGAGCGCGTCATGATCGTGGCTTCGGCTGCCGGCGGCATGGAGATCGAGGACATCGTCGAGAAGGCACCGAACTCCATCCTGCGCACATCGGTCGATCCCGGCGTCGGCATGCAGCGTTTCCAGGCGCGCGAGATCGCCTTCGGGCTCGGCCTCGACCACAATCTGATCGGCAAGGCGACCGAAACCATCTTCGCCTGCTATCAGGTGTTCCGCGACTACGACGCCTCGATGCTGGAGATCAATCCGCTGGTGGTGACCCGCGACGGCAATCTGATCGCGCTCGACGCCAAAATGTCGTTCGACGAGAACGCGTTGTTCCGCCGGCCGGAAATCTCCGAGCTGCGCGACAAAAGCCAGGAAGATCCGCGCGAAACTTTTGCCAGCGACCGTGGCCTCTCCTATGTCGGCCTCGACGGCAACATCGGCTGCATCATCAATGGCGCAGGGCTCGCCATGGCGACCATGGACATGATCAAGATCGCCGGCGGCGAACCGGCCAACTTCCTCGACATCGGTGGCGGCGCCTCGCCCGAGCGGGTGGCGAAATCCTTCCGCGCCGTGCTCGGCGACAAGAATGTCGAGACCATCCTGGTCAACATCTTCGCCGGCATCAACCGCTGCGACTGGGTCGCCGAAGGCATCATCAAGGCAATACGCGAGGTCGGCGTCAACGTGCCGCTGGTGGTCCGTCTCTCCGGCACCAGGGCCGAGGAAGGCCGCCGCATCCTGGCTGATTCCGGCGAGGCGGTGATCGTCGCCGACACGTTGGCCGAAGCCGCCGAAAAGGCCGTCGCCGCATGGCGCGCGGCCATCAAGAAAAAAGCAGCCTAGAGCCGGATGATTTCAGGTCGAATCGACCTGAAATCTGAATCCGTCTCTAAAATCAAACAGATGGAGCATGATGTCGTCCGAAAACCGCTTCACACTTTTCGGCATCATGCTCTAGGGAGGTCGAGAAAATGGCAATCCTGCTCAACCGCAGCACCCGCGTCATCGTCCAGGGGTTCACCGGCAAGATCGGCAGCTTCCATGCCGAGGACATGAAGCGCTACGGCACCAAGCTGGTCGGCGGCGTCACCCCCGGCAAAGGCGGCCAGAAGCATCTCGGCCTGCCTGTCTTCAACACGGTCAAGGGCGCGGTGCGCGAGACCCGCGCGGAGGCCAGCATCGTCTTCGTGCCGCCGCCATTTGCCGCCGATTCCATCATGGAAGCGGCCGACGCCGGCATAAAACTCTGCGTCTGCATCACCGACGGCATCCCGTCGCAGGACATGATGCAGGTCAAGCGCTACATGCTGCGCTACCGCTACGAGGACCGCATGCGGCTGATCGGCCCGAACTGCGCCGGCGTCATCACGCCCGGACAGGCGCTGATGGGCATCATGCCCGGCAGCATCTATCTGCCTGGCCGCGTCGGCATTGTCGGCCGCTCCGGAACGCTCGGCTACGAGGCGGCGTCGCAGATGAAGTCGCTCGGCATCGGCGTCTCGACCAGCGTCGGCATTGGCGGCGACCCGATCAACGGCTCGTCCTTCAAGGACATGCTGAAACTGTTCGAACAGGATGACGACACCGACGCGGTGGTGATGATCGGCGAGATCGGCGGACCGCAGGAAGCCGAAGCCGCGATCTGGGCGCGCGATAATATGCGCAAGCCCCTGATCGCCTACATCGCCGGCCTCTCCGCCCCCAAAGGCCGCCGCATGGGCCACGCCGGCGCCATCATCTCGGCCTTCGGCGAGTCGGCGCAGGAGAAGGTCGAGATTCTAAAGGACGCCGGGGTGATCATCGTGCCGACGCCGTCGTCGTTTGGCGAGGTGGTTGCAGAGACACTATCACGTATGAAGAAGGCCGCCTGAACAGCGGCCTTCGCGTTCGACCGCGCCTCATGCCGCCTTGTCGGCTGCCGGCTTCGCGACCTTGGTGCGGGTGGCGCTGCGGCGGCCGTCGACGCTGACCGGAATGTCGCCGTCGACCGTGGCGCGACGCACCACCCGGTGCTGGTCGCCGTAATCGTTGACGGCGTAGTGCTGCGTCGCGCGGTTATCCCAGATCGCCACATCGCCGGCCTTCCAGCGCCAGCGCACGGTGTTCTCCGGCGCCGTGACATAGGACTGGAACACCTCGTAGAGCTTCGCCGAATCGCTTTTGGAAAGACCGATCAGCCGTTGCACGAAATTGCCGAGCAGCAGCGAGCGCTCGCCTGTTTCGGGATGGACGCGGACGACGGGATGCTCGGTCTCGTAGATCGTCGAGGTGAAGATTTCCTCGAAGTGCTTCTTTTCCGCAGCACTCGCACGCGGCCGCACCGCGGCGTAATCGTAGGCGTTGCTGTGCACCGCCCAGAGATTGTCGGCCAGCAGCTTCAACGGCTCGGGCAGGTCCTGATAGGCGGCCGCGGTGTTCGACCAGATGGTGTCGCCGCCGGCCGGCGGTATGACGACGCCGCGAAGAACGGAGAATTTCGGATAGGCGTCGACGAAGGTGACATCGGTATGCCATTGGTCGGCGCGACCGCCGCCACGGCTGGAATCGAGTTCGAGAATGGACGCCGTTCCCTTGACGGGACCTTGGGTCGGATGCGGGACGAGGTCGCCGAGACGCTGGGCAAAGCGCTCCTGCCCGGCATCGTCGAGATGCGCCTGGTCGCGGAAGAACACCACCTTGTGCCGCAACAGGATCTGGTTGATCGCCGCGACCGTCTGCTGCGGCAGGTCGCCGGAGAGCCGAATGTTCCTGATCTCTGCGCCGACGCGTCCGGTAAGCGGGACAATATCGGCATCCGGGATGATCTGCTCTACGGGGGTAAGTCCGGTCATGGGAACCTCTTCCTCTAAAGCCGCGGGGCTGGTGGCAATGCTCCGCCGTCTGCCGGCCGCATAGCGATCGGCGGAGCAACTCCCTCATCGGGAGCCGACTTGCTTGGCAACGAGAGCACTGATCTCAACTCAGGAGGCGAAGGCCGCCAAGGCTTGCGAGCAGTACCGAGATCCCATTCAAAGCGTAATTCTACAAATTCCATAGACATTTCTTTTCAAAGTTCGGCGGCCCTGAGAAAAATGCCTTCTGTCCAATTCGTTCGTGAGCGGCAGGCGGTGGAGCGCTGCGCGACGCGGCCCGCACCAGTAGTGACGCTGTCGTATCCCCTTCGATATTGGAGATGGCGGGTGAATTGCATGCCTGATATTGATGGCTTCCACGCATCACGCAGGCGCCGAGATGACAGACTCCGATAAGGCTGACGCTGTCGAGCAATTGCTCGATACGCCTGACCTCGCCACCGCGCTGGAAAGCGACCAGTTCAAGAAATTTCTCGACCAGATGCCGATCGCGATCGCCGTCTCGGAATTGATCGCGAAGGAACGTGTCGTCTACGCCAATCCCGAATTCGAGAAGCTCTCGGACCTCAAGGCGCCGAAGCTTGCGCGGGAAAACTGGGCGGCCCTTTCCGGCAGGGGGCTTCATCGGCAGAAGGACAGGCCGCTCGCCGAGGCTGTCGTTGAAGACACCGATTTCGTCGGCACGTTTCGCCTCGAGCGCGGCGAGGACAAGCCGGCAATCGTCGACGTTTATTCCAACGTTATCGAGGACGACAACGGCAAGCTCTGCTTCCGGCTGGTGGCGCTTGTCGACGTCACGGCACACGGTGAGACCGAGGACGCGCGACCCGCGGAGGAGCTCATCCGGGAGAAGGACACCCTGTTGCGCGAACTGCAGCATCGGGTGAAAAACAATCTGCAGATGATCACCGCTTTGATCCGGATGGAAACCCGCAACGCCACCGAACCGGACCAGAAGCGTTTCGAAAGGCTTGCCGGCCGGGTAGACGCATTGGCAATCCTCTACCAGACCTTGTCGGCTGACCAGCAGAAGGATGAGGTGGATCTTGGCGTGTACCTTAGCCAGATCGCGTCCGCCGTCATGGCGTCGCACGCAGTCGAAGGTATCCGCCTCGACCTTAAGGTGGATACCTATCCGGTATCCATCAACGTTGCCATGCCGACAGGCCTGGTCGTCAATGAGTTGCTGACCAACGCTCTCAAACATGCATTCGTCGGGCGCGATGGCGGCACGATCACGCTGCACAGCGTCGTCAGCGGCGATGGTTGCCGGGTGACTGTCGCCGATGATGGGATCGGTCTGCCGACGGGTGAGACCTGGCCCAGGCCCGGCAAGCTCGGCTCCTTGATCGCGCGGTCGCTGACCGAAAATGCCAAGGCGCAATTCGACGTCAAGTCGAGTGCCGGCGAGGGAACCAGGGTCACCATCGTCTTCAAGCGATCGGCGGCGACGGACTGAGGCTATGCAACGGCGCGCCGGCAAATCCCGGCCGGACAGGTGCTTCGGGCGCTCGCGGGTGTGGCCTTAAGTCGCAAACGATTTGGCTGCAGAAGCGGGGCGCCGGGCTTCTTTGACGGTGCTATCAGCACCATATGTGGTCCACAGCCCTCCAAAACGAGAGAAGCTCGCTCCGACCGGTCGCATCGCGGCCGTCAGCCGGCAATGGCTATGAACCAGGAAACTGAAAACCATCATGCGTGAAAATATCAGACCAGCGTCGAGAGACGTCCCCCTCATTCAGCTAGGCCTGCACCAGTGCCGCTTCCCGGTGAGCGAAGACCGGTCGGTACCCGGTGGTTACCGGTTTTGTGCCGGGCCGACGTCGCCGGATCGCGTCTACTGCGATCACCACCACACCGTCGTGACGGCCGTTGACCCTCGTCGAGCCCGTCCGGGTCTCCATTTCCCGCAACGACGCGCCGCTTAGGTCAACCACATCCCCTGCCCCGCCACCGGCAAAGCCGGGGACTCAGGTGCAGGAGGCTGGCCGGTGCGAGC
The DNA here is from genome assembly GCF_040324255.1 of Mesorhizobium sp. M0001. Taxonomy (NCBI): domain Bacteria; kingdom Pseudomonadati; phylum Pseudomonadota; class Alphaproteobacteria; order Hyphomicrobiales; family Phyllobacteriaceae; genus Mesorhizobium; species Mesorhizobium sp. M0001. The sequence goes on along the minus strand of NZ_JAMYVS010000001.1, from coordinate 551,612 downwards.
CAAGCGGCGTTCGCGTGCGGCTCTGCGACCTCTTGTTGCAACTCTGCTGCGGCCGGTTCAAGCGCCAAAGGCGATGATTTGGCGTCGACGGCCTGAGAAGCCGCAATGATTTCAATGGCCGAAAAATTATGGTGCGGTCGAGAAGACTCGAACTTCCACGGGTTGCCCCACAGCGACCTCAACGCTGCGCGTCTACCAATTCCGCCACGACCGCCCGTGGTAGGAGCCGGAACGAACCGGCTCGCGGCGTGTAGCAAATCGTTTCCTGCGAAACAAGGGCGCGGCGCGCAATAATCGCCGCGAATTGGCATATCGGCCTCTACAGCGCCGCGCGTCCTGTGGGACGCGCAAAGGACGCTGCAGCACTTTGATTTGGCGCATGATCCTTTCCGAAGATCGTTCCTATCTTCGGGGTCGTGCGCGAAGGCCGAAATGCGTGGCGAACTGGACGTTTCAGCCGGATACCGCCATATGAAGGGCAAATGCATTTGGCCCCAGAGCGCAAGCCGGTTTCGCCAAGCCGGCGTGCGTCACGCGAAAAACGAAAAAGCCATGACCGAACGCAGCCAGATCGCCACGTCGTTCCTGCCCTTGCCGGCTTCGGCGCCGGTCGAATGGCGCATCGAGCCCGGCCTGACCGGCTACACCGATGCGCTGGCCCTGATGGAAGCGCGCGCCGAGGCGATCCGCACGGGTGCGGCCGCCGAGATGGTCTGGCTGGTCGAGCATCCGCCGCTTTACACCGCCGGCACCAGCGCCCGCATCGAGGACTTGATCGACCCCGACCGTTTCCCGGTCTTTGCCGCGGGGCGAGGCGGCGAATACACCTATCACGGGCCGGGGCAGCGGGTTGCCTATGTCATGCTTGACCTGAAGCGCCGGCGCGAGGATGTGCGCGCCTTCGTCGCCGCGCTCGAGCAGTGGATCATCGGCACGCTTGCCGCCTTCAATGTGCGCGGCGAACGCCGCGAGGACCGCGTCGGAGTCTGGGTGGTGCGGCCCGAGCGCCCGTCCCTGCCCGACGGCTCGCCGGCTGAAGACAAGATCGCGGCCATCGGCATCCGGCTGCGGCGCTGGGTGAGCTTTCATGGCATTGCCGTCAATGTCGAGCCGGATCTCAGCCATTTCAGCGGCATCGTGCCATGCGGCGTGCCGGATCACGGCGTCACCAGCCTCGTCGACCTCGGCCTGCCCGTGACCATGGGCGATTTCGACCTGGCGCTGAAATCCGCCTTCGAGGATGTTTTCGGGGCAGCGGAGTCAACTTCTGCAGAACCGGCTCGCAAGGCCGGCTGAGTCTCGCCTTGACCAACGCTCAAAGCAACCGCGCCGAGGCCCACAACAGCCCGAAACCGTGAATGGCGAAGACGGCCAGCAGCGCGCCGGCCATGGCGAAACGGTCGAAGATGCGGATCGGCTTCAATTCGTGGCGCGGTTTTACCCCGCTACCCACTGTCATCAGGCTGAGGATGGCAAAGACGGCGCCCGCCACCAGCAGAAAGCTTTGGGAAAAGCCGGCCAGCCAGCCAAGCCATAGCAAGGCCGAGAGCAGGGAAAACGAGGCGAGCGCCAGGGCGACCGGCCCCGGGCAGATCTGGCGCAGCACCTGACCGCCGTCGAATTTCCACACCGGCACCAGATTGGCGATGTTGAACAGCGCGGCAAAGCCGGCAAGCGTCGCCAGAAGGGCCGCGGCGAGCCGATGTCCCTCGCCGGATGCGAGCCCGCTGGCGACGATCAGCAGCGGTACCAGGAACGCGGAAAAACCAGCGCCCATCAGCGCCACGAAGGCGACCTCGAAGCGGCTGTCATAAGGCCGGCCGCCAATGGCGATGCCGCCGAGCAGCGGGATAAAGATCATCCGCGCCTTGCGATGACCGGTTAGCCGAAAGGCCGCCATGTGGCCGAGCTCATGCAGGGCAACCACCGAGGTCAGGATCGCGGCCAGCGCCAGGCCGCCGAGATTGAGCCCGAAGAACGGCCAAAGGATGAAAGCCGACAGAACGGCGAAACCGACCTGGCTCAGCGGATGCTCGAACCAGCCGCCCTTGCGATACTGTCCGGTCCTCGCCCAGATCTCCAGCTTGCCGAGCTCGCGGCGCATGGCGAAGTAGCGGAACACCAGGAAGGCGACGCCGCGATAGCGATCGGTCTGACTGAGCGTCACCCGCGTGCCGGCACCTTCCGAGGTGAGTTCGGTGGTCTCATAAAAATCCTTCCAGAACGACGCGTCGAGCGCGGTATCCTCGATGACCCGCATCGAAAAACGACTGCCTTCGACGACGTCCTCGAAGCGCGACCTTCGCTCGATCGGCTGGCCGTCCCGGCCCTCCCAGGACAGCAGGATGCGGGCCGTGCCCTGCCCGTCCAGCGGCTGGGCCGAGAGTATCTCGCCGGACCAGCCGGCATCGCTGCCGAGCGGCCACAGCGCCTGCCAGAGGCGCTGCCGGTCCACCGCAACCACGCGGCTCAGCCGCACCGTGCGCAAACCGAGCGGCGCGGTCATCAGAAGGAAAATCAGTCCGAGATTACCGGCCACGAGAAGGGCCGTCACGATCGGCGACACCTGAGGTTTTTTGCTCCCTGTCTTGGCGGGGCAGCCTAGCGTCATGGCGGCAAGAAAGGCTTAACGGCACAGCGCCTTCCTGCCCGCCTAAAACAGTGCGGCGAACCGCAGTTGCATCACATGGCGCCGATCCAGACAGCCATGGAAACCAGAAACGCACTCATGCACACCAACGAAACGACGTCCTGAACAAGATCGCTCATAACTCTCTCCTGTTGTTGATATGTTCGTATTTTGTTCTAACTTTGTTCGAAAGTCAATGAGCGGAAAGCGGCATGCCGACGAATCCTGACAGCCGGTTTGGGCAGGGTTAAGGAAAGGTTGACGGGGTGACGGCAGTGCTGACGCAGGGCGCATCCCATGCCTTTGCGATCGGGACACGCACCAATCACTTCGTGATCCTAGGGCGGAGCAAGGAGCGCAGCGACGCGGCGCAGACCCTAGGATGAGGAAGTTGGGGCCTACAACGGAACGACCTTGCCATCCGCCAACGTCACCCGGCGGTCCATGCGCGAGGCGAGTTCGTGATTGTGGGTCGCGATCAGCGCGGCAAGGCCGGACTGCTTGACCAGCGCGCCAAGCGCCTCGAAGACATAGGACGCGGTGACCGGGTCGAGATTGCCGGTCGGCTCGTCGGCCAAAAGCAGCAAGGGCGCATTGGCGACGGCACGGGCGATGGCGACGCGCTGCTGTTCGCCGCCGGACAGCTCCGACGGACGGTGCGACGCGCGCTTGCCGATCTGCATATAGTCGAGCAGCTGTGCTGCGCGCTCCGACGACTCCTTGCGCGAAAGCCCTTTGATCAGCTGCGGCATCATGATGTTTTCGAGCGCCGAAAACTCCGGCAGCAGATGATGGAACTGATAGACGAAGCCGACATCGTTGCGGCGGATTGCCGTGCGTTCGTCGTCGGAGAGCCGTCCGCAGGCGCGGCCGGCCAGAATGACGTCGCCGGCGTCGGGGCGCTCGAGCAGGCCCGCCGTGTGCAGCAGCGTCGACTTGCCGGTGCCCGACGGCGCCACCAGCGCCACCATCTCGCCGCGTTTCAGCGAAAAGTCGGCGCCGTTCAAAATGGTGAGCTTGCGCGGCCCCTGGACATAGTGCCGCTCGACGCTCTTCAGCTCGATAATGATCTCGGACTTCATTCGTATCTCAAGGCCTCGACCGGATCGAGCCGTGCGGCGCGCCATGCCGGAAACACTGTTGCCAGGAAGGACAGGCCGAGCGCCATCAGGATGACATAGGTGGTCTCGCGCGGGTCCATCTTTGCCGGCAGCTGGCTGAGGAAATAGAGTTCCGGATTGAACAGCACCTTGCCGGTCATCCAGGAGAAGAACTGGCGGATGGATTCGATGTTGGTGCAGATGAGCACCCCGAGCAGCACGCCGGCCAGCGTGCCGGTGACGCCGATCGCAGCACCCGTCATCAGGAAGATGCGCAGGATGGCGCCGCGCGAGGCGCCCATTGTGCGCAGGATGGCGATATCGTGGCCCTTGTCCTTCACCAGCATGATCAGGCCGGAGATGATGTTGAGCGCCGCCACCAGCACGATCAGCGTCAGGATCATGAACATGACGTTGCGCTCGACCTGCAGTGCTGAAAAGAACGTCTCGTTGCGCTGGCGCCAGTCGACCATGTCGATCGGCCGTTGCGCCGCCGCATCCACCAGCGGTTTCAGCGCGTCGACATTATCGGGATTGTCGACATAGATCTCGATCGTCTGCGCCCTGCCGTCCATGTTGAAATAGAGCTGCGCTTCGGAAAACGGCATGTAGACGATGGAGCTGTCATACTCCGACATGCCGACCTCGAAGATCGCCGCCACCTTGTAGCCCTTCAGCCGCGGCGTCGTGCCCATCGGCGTCACATCGCCGTCCGGCGAGATCAGCGTGATGGTGTCGCCGAGCACAAGGCCGAGATTCTCCGCCATGCGCTTGCCGATGGCGACGCCATCGCCGGAGTCGAAGCCGTCAAGCGTGCCTTGCTTGACGTTTTGGGCGACGATGGCGATCTTGCCGAGGTCTTCGGCCCTGATACCGCGCACCAGCGCGCCCATGCCGCCGCCGACATTGCCTTGCGCCAGGACCTGGCCGTCGATCAGCGGTATCGCGTATTTGACGCCGGCCACGCCGTTGATGCGGGCTGCGACCTGCGCATAGTCCTCAAGCGGCGAATCCAGCGGCTGCACGATCAGATGGCCGTTGACGCCGAGGATGCGGGTCAGAAGTTCGGCTCGAAACCCGTTCATGACAGCCATGACGACGATCAGCGTGGCGACGCCTAGCATGATGCCGAGGAAGGAGATCGAGGCGATGACCGAGATCACCGTCTCCTTGCGGCGCGACCGCAAATAACGCCAGGCGACCATGCGTTCGAACATGGAGAACGGGCCGGCGACCGGAGACTTGGTGACCGGAGACTTGGCGACCGGAGACTTGCCAACCGGAGACTGGGCTACCGAAGACTTCGCTGCCGCGGCTTCGCTCATGCGGTTGCACCGAAGCGTTTCCTGGCCTCCGCGACCGGCAGCGTATCGCGCTCGCCGGTCCGGCGGTTCTTGATCTCGATCTCGCCGGCGGCCACGCCGCGCGGCCCGACGATCACCTGCCAGGGCAGGCCGATCAGGTCTGCGGTGGCGAACTTGCCGCCCGGCCGCTGGTCGGTGTCGTCGTAAAGCACATCCTTGCCGGCGCTGGTGAAGGCGGCGTAGAGCTCGCCGCAGACGCGGTCGCACTCGGCGTCGCCGGCCTTCATGTTTATCAGGCCGATGTCGAACGGCGTCACCGCTTCCGGCCAGATGATGCCGTTATCGTCATGGCTGGCCTCGATGATCGCTGCCACCAGCCGCGACGGACCGATACCGTAGGAGCCGCCGGAAACGAAATGATCCTTGCCGTCGGGCCCGGTCACCTTGGCGCCCATGGGCTTGGAATATTTGTGGCCGAAATGAAAGATGTGGCCGACCTCGATGCCGCGCGCCGAGACCCGGTCGGCCTCGCCAAGCTTGTCCCAGGCCGCCTCGTCATGCATCTCGTCGGTGGCGGCGTAAGGCATCGTCCACGTCTTGACGATGTCGGCGATCTCGCCGTCATTGCCGAAGTCGGTTTTCTCGCCGGGCACCTGCAGCGACAGATATTCGCGGTCGCAATAGACCTGGCTCTCGCCGGTGTCGGCCAGGATGATGAATTCATGGCTGAGATCGCCGCCGATCGGCCCGGTGTCGGCCCGCATCGGAATGGCCTGCAGCCCCATGCGCGTGAACGTTCGGAGATAGGATACGAACATGCGGTTATAGGCGGCCTTCGCGCCCTCGAAATCGAGGTCGAAGGAATAGGCATCCTTCATCAGGAATTCGCGTGAGCGCATGACGCCGAAGCGCGGCCGCACCTCGTCGCGGAACTTCCACTGGATGTGGTAGAGGTTGAGCGGCAAGTCCTTGTACGACTTGACGTAGGCGCGCACGATCTCGGTGACCACTTCCTCATTGGTCGGACCGTAGAGCATGTCGCGGTCCTGCCGGTCCTTGATGCGCAGCATCTCCTTGCCATAGTCGTCATAGCGGCCGCTTTCGCGCCACAGATCGGCCGACTGGATGGTCGGCATCAGGATTTCCAGCGCGCCGGCGCGGTTCTGCTCCTCGCGGATGATGCGGCAGACCTTGTCGAGCACCAGCTTGCCCAGCGGCAGCCAGGAAAAGCTGCCCTGCCCCTGCTGGCGGATCATGCCGGCACGCAGCATCAGCCGGTGCGAGACGATCTCGGCCTCGCGCGGATTTTCTTTCAGGATGGGCAGGAAAAACTGCGACAAACGCATGGACAGGTCCGTGAGAGAGGAGGCTGCGCCGGAATCGGCGCGGCTGGCTTGCTTGCCCCGGCTTCATAGCTATTTCGTGACGGAATGGAAACCCGACCGGCCGCATCGGTCCGAAATCGCAAAAATCGATTCTTCTTCCAAAGACCTTCGCACCGAAAACGATAATGCTTTTGATGCAAAATGATGACCCTGACTCCGAAGTGCTCACACACGCTTTGCGCGTCCGGGCGACGCGGCACACCTGACCAGATTAAGGCGGCAGCCCCGGTGTTGTTCGTTTCGCAAGCAAAGCCTGCCGCACTATTGTGCACTGCAGCACAGATTGCCCGATTGCGGGCAAAATTCTGCGTGACAATTTCATCAGGGTTAGGCTAGTGTGCCCCGATAACCGAGAGGGTGGAGAAAAATCTGCTCTCCTACGCGGTCAAAGTCTTGGGAGGATGCGATCTAGGCGCGGTTACCCGCTGCCGCCGGAAACCGGAAAACAGATCGGAACGCGTTTAAATTGCAAGGCCTTGTGCCTTGCATTTTTTTTGCCCGATCATCTGGTTAGATCAACCTGTTCCCAAATCACGTGAGCTTGCGTCAGCCTGATACCCAGCCGTGATTCTAATGCGGGTGGGCTATGCCTGGCCGCCGATTGCGCATCGCAAGCTGGTGAGCCAAAACCCGAGTTTGGCGCTCCGAAACAGGCACAAACCCACCCGATCCATCGGCAGAAACAGGTTTTAGTTAGCCGGCGCCTGGGTGGCTTCGGGGATGATGTGCGGGACTTCGTCGAGGCTGTAGCCCAGCCCGTGCGTCAGGCCGTAGAAAACCCCCATGACGACAGCCGTGACGATGGTGGTGCGGATCACGGCGCGCAGCATATGCGGTCCGCGCGGCGCGCTCGCAACCGTGCCCAGCGTCACGTCCTGGTCTTCATCCTGCGTCTTGACGCTGAACGGCAGCACGATGAACAACATCAGCCACCAGGTGATGAAGAACAGCGCGGCAAATGAAATCCAGCTCATGCCTGTTCCAGTTCGACCAACGTGCCGAAGAAATCCTTGGGATGCAGGAACAGCACCGGCTTGCCGTGAGCGCCGGTTTTGGGATTGCCGTCGCCCAGCACGCGGGCGCCGCTCGCTGTGAGGTGATCGCGCGCGGCAAGGATGTCGTCGACCTCGTAGCAGACATGATGCATGCCGCCCGAGGGGTTCTTGTCCAGAAAGGCCGCGATCGGCGACCCCTCGCCCAGCGGCTCCAGGAGTTCGATCTTGGTGTTGCCGACATCGACGAACACCACCGTCACGCCATGCTCGGGCAAAGCCCGCGGCGCGGTGACCTTCGCGCCAAGCGTATCGCGATAGGCCGCGATCGCCGCGGCCAGGTCCGGCACGGCAAGCGCTACATGGTTCAGGCGTCCCAGCATGAAGTGCTCCACAAGTTAAGGGAGTAGGGAATGGGCAGTAGGCAGTAGTGATACATCTGCATTTTTCTCCACTGCCTACTGCCTACTGCCTATTCCCTCACCTCGTCACAAACACCGTCACCAGCGGCTTCTTGCCCCAGGCTTCGTTGGCGGCGCCGCGCACGGCGCGGCGCACCGCTTCCTGCACCAGGTCGAGGTCCTTGCGGCGCTGGCGAGGGATCGAGTCCACCGCGCCGACGGCCGCGTCGAGCATCAGATCTTCCATGTTGTCGCCGCGGGCATCGGCCTCGGCGACGCCGATGGCGACCAGGTCTGGATCGCCGGCGAGCTCATATTTGTCGTCGAGCACGACATTGACCGCGACATGGCCGGCGAAGGATAACTTGCGCCGGTCGCGTATGCCCATCGCCTGGTCGGTGCCGATCAGCCTGCCGTCCTTGTAGATGCGGCCGAACGGCACCTGGTCGATGATCGTGGCCGGACCCGGCGCCAGCCGCAGCATGTCGCCGTCGCGCACTTGCGCCACCTGGCCGATGCCGGAGGTCGACATCAGCGACCCCTGCGCCACCAGATGCGCGGCTTCGCCATGCACGGGAACGCCGATCTGCGGCCGCACCCACTCATACATCCTGCGCAATTCGCTGCGGCGGGGATGGCCGGAGACATGCACCAGCGCGTCGCCATCCTCGATGATCTTGATGCCGAGGTCGATTAGGCGGTTCTTGATCTCGAGGATCGCCTTCTCGTTGCCGGGAATGGTGCGTGAGGAAAACACCACCGTGTCGCCCGCCGTCAGCGACACCGATTTCATCTCGTCGCGCGAAAGTTTTGCCAGCGCCGCCAGAGACTCGCCCTGGCTGCCGGTGCAGATGATGACCAGGTTCTCGCGCGGGATGAAGCCGAAATCCTCTTCGGCGATGAACTCCGGCAGCCCGTCCATGTAGCCGAGTTCGCCGGCGACATCGATGACCCGCTTCAGCGAGCGGCCGAGCACCAGGCACTGGCGGCCGGCATCGCGCGCCGCCTTGGCGATGGAGACGATGCGTCCGACATTGGAGGAGAAGGTGGTGACGGCGACACGGCCGACAGCGCTCTGAATGACGCCCCTGAGGCCTTCGCCGACCGCCACTTCCGACGGCGATTCGCCTTCCCTGAGCGCATTGGTCGAATCGCAGACCAGCGCCAGCACACCCTTGTCGCCATAGGCGCGAAACCGCGCCTCGTCGGTTTTCGGACCGATCGTCGGTTCCGGATCGATCTTCCAGTCGCCGGTATGGATGACGGTGCCGGCCGGCGAGGTGATCGCCAGCGACATCGGCTCGGGGATCGAGTGCGCCACCGGAATGGCCTCGATCGAGAACGGGCCGACAGTGAATGTTTCGCCTGCCCGGTAGATCGTCACCGGAATTTTCTTCGGCGCGCCCTGCTCGCCCTGGCGCTTGGCGTCCAGCAGGCCGGCGCTGAACGGTGTCATCCACACCGGCGCCTTCAGCTTCGGCCAGATGTCGAGCAGCGCCCCGTAATGGTCTTCATGCGCATGGGTGATGATGATGCCGCGCAGGCCGGCGAGGTTCTCCTCGATGAAGCGGGTATCGGGCAGGATCAGGTCGACGCCCGGGTGCGCTGCGTCGGGAAAGGTCACGCCGACATCGACGACGATCCACTCGCGCGCGCTAGGCGGCCCATAGCCGTAAAGGGCGAAGTTCATGCCGATCTCGCCGACGCCGCCGAGCGGCACGAAGACGAGTTCGGCGTTTTGCGCTTTCGCCATCAAATTTCCCTTCCCGGCCCTTGCGACCAGCCCTAAATCTTTGCCGACGCGACGGCGCCGAAATGCACGTCGCCGGCGGCTACCGTCACGACCGACCCCTCATCATCGCGGATCACGAAACGGCAGTCCGCGTCAATGGTCTCGAAGGTACCGCGCACCACATTCCCGTCAATCCTGACAGCAACCTCGCCGCCAAGCCCCGCCGCGCGCGCCAGCCAGCGACGCCGGATGGCGTCGAGCCCGCGTCCGTCGTCCCACAGCCGGGCATTGTCGGTCCAGGCATCGGACAGCGCCAAGAACAGCGTTTCGGCGTCGCATGTCGCGCCCAGTGCCTGAAGCGATGTCGCCGGATACGGCAAATCCGGCGGATGCGCCACCACATTGACGCCGATGCCCACCGCCACCGCGAAACGGCCGCCATCGAGAATGGCCGATTCCAGCAGGATGCCGGCCAGCTTGGCGCCGGAGGCCAGCACATCGTTCGGCCATTTCAGCTCGAAGCGGTTCTGCCCCTGGCTGGCGCCGTCGAGGCCGATGGCGATCCTGCCCTTCGGCACCACGGCGTCGAGCGCATCGGCCAGCGACAGGCCGGCGACGAAGCCCAGCGTCGCCGCCAGACGCAACTCACCGCCGGTGATGACCAGCAATGTCGCCGCCAGATTGCCCTCGGGCGATACCCAGGCCCTGCCGCGGCGGCCACGGCCGCTTTCCTGCTTCTTGGAAACGACCCACAATTTGCCGGGATCGCCTGCCCTTGCATGGTCCAGCGCCAGCGTGTTGGTGGAACCCACACTGTCATGCGCCTCGAGCCGGAACCCTTCCGTCTCAGAGGTTGGAGCCAGCCGAAATGCCATCCGGTCAGAAAAATGTCTTGGCGGCGGCTTCGGCGTAGGTCGCGATCGGACCGCCGATCAGCACATAGAACAGCACGAAAGCGCCGGAGACACCAAGCACGAGGCGCAGCTCAACCGCCATCGGCACGAAGCCGCCGGCCGGTTCGTCGAACCACATGATCTTGATGATGCGCAGATAGTAGAAAGCGCCCACCACAGAGGCCAGCACGCCGATGATCGCCAGCGCATAGAGGTTGGCGTTGATGGCGGCGAGGAACACGTACCATTTCCCCCAGAAACCGGCGAGCGGCGGGATGCCGGCCAGCGAGAACATCAGGATGGTCAGGATCGTCGCCATGATCGGGTTGGTCGACGACAGACCGGCGAGATCGCTGATCTGCTCGACATTGCCTTCCTTGCGCCGCATGGCGAGGATGAAGGCGAAGGTGCCGAGCGTCATGACCAGATAGATCAGCATGTAGATGGCGACGCCGCGCACGCCGGCCTGGCTGTTGGCGGCAAGGCCGACCAGCGCGTAGCCCATATGGCCGATCGAGGAGTACGCCATCAGCCGCTTGATGTTGGTCTGGCCGATGGCGGCAAAGGAGCCGAGCGCCATCGAGGCGATCGAGATGAAGACGATGATCTGCTGCCAGTCGGAAGCGATCGGCTTGAAGGCGCCCATGGTGACGCGCACGATCAGCGCCATCGCCGCCATTTTGGGGGCAGCCGCCAGGAAAGCGGTGACCGGCGTCGGTGCGCCCTCGTAGACATCGGGCGTCCACATATGGAACGGCACCGCCGAAATCTTGAAGGCGAGGCCGGCCAAAACGAAGACCAGGCCGACGACGAGGCCGAGCTGGCGCTCACCGCTGCCAAGCGCCGAGGCGATTTCCTGGAAGCCGACATTGCCGGTGTAGCCGTAAATGAGGCTGATGCCGTAAAGCAGCATGCCCGACGACAGCGCGCCCAGCACAAAATACTTCAAACCGGCCTCGGTCGAACGCAGATTGTCGCGGTTGATCGCGGCCAGCACGTAGATCGCCAGCGACTGCAGCTCGAGGCCGAGATAGAGCCCGATCATGCCGTTGGCCGAGATCATCAGCATCATACCGAGCGTGCAGAGCAGGATCAGCACCGGGTATTCGAACTTGTCGAAATGCTCCTGCCTGGCGAAGCGCATCGACATCACCAGCGTCACCGCCGAACCGATCAGCGACAGCACCTTCATGAAGCGGGAGAACGGATCCTGGATGAAGGCGTTGCCGTAGGCTGCGCCCTGTCCCGTGGGAAAGATCAGCCATAGGCCTGCGATCACCAGCACGGCGACGGCAAGGACAGTCACCAGAATGGCAGTGTTGGCGCGCGAATAGGCGCCCACCATCAACAGCGCCAGCGCGCCGATGGCGAGGATCAGCTCCGGCGTCGAGAGCGAAAGGCTGGAATAAAGGTCCGGCGTCATGGTTCGCAAAACCTCTGGTCAGTTCGCCGCCGCGGTCTGCGCGGCGCCGATGGATGCGGTGACATTGGTGACGAGCGCCTTGACCGACTGGGCCGTGGCATCGAAGACGGGAGCGGGATAGACGCCGAAGAAGATGACCAGCACGACCAGCGGGTAGATGATCGCCTTCTCGCGCGTCGACAGATCGAGCAGGCCCTTCAGGCTTTCCTTGGTCAGCGCGCCGAAGATCACCCGGCGGTAGAGCCAGAGCGCGTAGGCCGCCGACAGGATGACGCCGGTGGCGGCGAAGAAAGCCACCCAGGTGTTGACCCGGAACACGCCGAGCATGGTCAGGAACTCGCCGACGAAACCTGACGTGCCCGGCAAGCCGACATTGGCCATGGTGAAGATCAGGAACACCGTGGCGTATTTCGGCATGTTGTTGACCAAGCCGCCATAGGCGTCGATCTCGCGCGTGTGCATGCGGTCGTAAATGACGCCGACGCACAGGAACAGCGCGCCCGAGACGAGGCCGTGGCTCAGCATCTGGAAGATCGCGCCCTGCACGCCTTCCTGGTTCATGGCGAAGATGCCCATGGTGACGAAGCCCATATGGGCGACGGAGGAATAGGCGATCAGCTTCTTCATGTCCTCCTGCATCAGCGCCACCAGGGAGGTGTAGATGATGGCGACGACCGACAGCGTAAACACCAGCGGCGCGAACATTTCCGAGGCCAGCGGGAACATCGGCAGGGAAAAGCGCAGGAAGCCGTACCCGCCCATTTTCAACAGGATGCCGGCCAGGATCACCGAGCCCGCCGTCGGCGCTTCGACGTGGGCGTCGGGCAGCCAGGTGTGCACCGGCCACATCGGCATCTTCACCGCGAAGGAGGCGAAGAAGGCCAGAAATAGCCATGTCTGCATGTGGGCCGGGAAGTTGTGGGTCAGCAGCGTCGGGATGTCGGTGGTGCCCGCCTGGAAGAACATCGCCATGATGGCGAGCAGCATCAGCACCGAGCCGGCCAACGTGTAGAGGAAGAACTTGAACGAGGCATAGACGCGGCGCTTGCCGCCCCAGACGCCGATGATGATGAACATCGGGATCAGGCCGGCCTCGAAGAAGACGTAGAACAGCACGATGTCGAGCGCGCAGAACACGCCGATCATCAGCGTTTCCAAGAGCAGGAAGGCAATCATGTAGGCCTTGACGCGCTTGTCGATCGCTTCCCACGACGCCAGGATGCAGAGCGGCATCAGGAACGTCGTCAGGATGACGAACAGCATCGAAATGCCGTCGACGCCCATATGGTAGGAGATGCCGGAATCCAGCCAGGCAAACTTCTCGACGAACTGGAAGCCGGCCTGCGAATTGTCGAATCCGGTCCAGACGAACAGCGAGATGATGAAGGTGGCCGCCGTCGTCGTGAACGCGATGGCGCGGATGTTGCGACGCGCATTCGGGCTGTCATCCCTGATGAACAGGATCATCAGCACACCTACGAGCGGCAGGAAGGTGACCAGCGAGAGGATTGGCCAGGCGGTCATCAGAGCATCATCCAGGTGACGAGTGCGGCCACGCCGATCAGCATGGCGAAGGCATAGTGATAGAGATAGCCGGTCTGCAGCTTGACGACGCGGTCGGTGACGTCGACGACACGCGCCGAAATGCCGTCAGGGCCGAGCCCGTCGATGATGGTGCCGTCGCCGGTCTTCCACAAGAACCTGCCCAGCGCCTTTGCCGGCCGCACGAACAGGACGTCGTAGAGCTCGTCAAAGTACCATTTGTTGAGCAGGAAGGCATAGAGCAGCCGATGGTTGGCGGCGACGCTCCGGGGCAGTTCCGGCGAGCGGATGTAGAACTTCCAGGCGACGGCAAAGCCGATGATCATGGCGACGAACGGTGCCAGCTCGACCCACAGCGGCAATTCATGGATCTCGTGCAGGATGTGGTTGTCCGGCAGCGTGAACAGCGAGGCCTTCCAGAATTCGGCATAGGCTTCGCCGATGAAGGCACCATGGAAGATAACGCCGGCAAACAGCGCGCCCGCGGCCAGGATGAACAGCGGCACCAGCATCACCGGCGGCGATTCATGGACATGGTGCATGACGTCGTGGCTCGCCCGCGGCTCGCCGTGGAAGGTCATGAAGATCAGCCGCCAGGAGTAGAAGGAGGTGAAGCAGGCGGCGATGACCAGCAGGACAAAAGCGAGGCCGGCGACCGAATTGTGGCCGGCAAAGGCAGCCTCGATGATGGCATCCTTGGAGAAGAAGCCGGCGGTGCCGATGACGGTCACCGGAATGCCGACGCCGGTCAGCGCCAGCGTGCCGATCACCATCATCCAGTAGGTCTTCGGAATGAGCTTCCGCAGGCCGCCCATCTTGCGCATGTCCTGCTCGTCGGAGACGGCATGGATGACCGAGCCGGAGCCCAGGAACAGCAGCGCCTTGAAGAAGGCATGCGTGAACAAATGGAAGATCGCCGCGCCATAGGCGCCGACGCCGAGCGCGACGAACATGTAGCCGAGCTGCGAGCAGGTCGAATAGGCGATGACGCGCTTGATGTCGTTCTGAACCAGGCCGACGGTCGCCGCGAAGAAGGCGGTGAAGGCGCCGATGAAGGTCACCACCGTGAGCGCCGAATGCGACAGTTCGAAGAGCGGCGACAGCCGCGCCAGCATGAACACGCCGGCCGTCACCATGGTGGCGGCATGGATCAGCGCGGAAACCGGCGTCGGGCCTTCCATCGCGTCCGGCAGCCAGGTGTGCAGCGGCACCTGCGCCGACTTGCCCATGGCGCCCATGAACAGCAGCAGGCAGACGATGGTCATGGCCGCCTGCTTGTCCAGCGCATAGCCGAGGAAGGTCAGCACGGCGGCCCCTTGCGGCGCGCCTTCAGCCGGAATGAACGTCGCGGCATTGGCGAAGATGGTGCCGAGATTGACCGAGCCGAACAAAACGAAGACGCCGAAAATGCCGAGCGCGAAGCCGAAATCGCCGACGCGGTTGACGACGAAGGCCTTGATGGCAGCGGCATTGGCCGACGGCTTCTTGTACCAGAAGCCGATCAGCAAATAGGACGCGAGACCCACCCCTTCCCAGCCGAAGAACATCTGCACCAGATTGTCCGCCGTCACCAGCATCAGCATGGCGAAGGTGAACAGCGACAGATAGGCGAAGAAGCGCGGCCGGTTCGGATCGTGGTGCATGTAGCCGATCGAATAGATGTGGACCAGCGCCGACACCGTGTTGACCACCACCAGCATGACCACCGTCAGCGTATCGATCCTGAGCGCCCAGGACGCGTCCAAGCCGCCGGATTGGATCCAGCGCAGTACCGGCACGGTGAACACCTCGCCTTCGCCGAAGCCGACGGAGAAGAAGGCGACCCAGGACAGCACGGCCGAGATCACCAGGAAGCCCGAGGTGATATATTCCGATGCCTTGGCGCCGAGCGCATTGCCGAACAGGCCGACAATCAGGAAGCCGAGCAGCGGAAGGAAGACGATCGCTTGATACATGTTAGCCCCGTCAACCCTTCATCTGGTTCACGTCTTCGACCGCGATCGAGCCGCGGTTGCGGAAGAAGACGACGAGAATGGCAAGACCGATGGCCGCTTCGGCGGCCGCGACCGTCAGCACGAACAGGGCAAACACCTGGCCGACGAGATCGCCCAATGCCGCCGAGAAGGCGACGAAATTGATGTTGACCGCCAAAAGGATCAGCTCGATCGACATCAGGATGACGATGATGTTCCTGCGGTTCAGGAAGATGCCGAACACGCCGAGCGTGAACAGGATCGCCGATACGGTCAGGTAATGTGCGATGCCGACGACCATCTCAGAGCCCCTCGCCCGACTTGACCTTGCGGATTTCCATGCCTGTCGCCGGCGTGCGGCCGACCTGGGCGGCGATCGACTGCCGCTTGACCCCTTCCTTGTGGCGCAGCGTCAGGACGATGGCGCCGATCATGGCGACCAGCAGGATGAGGCCCGAAATCTGGAAGTAGTAGAGGTAGTCCGTATAGAGGATGTCGCCGAGTGCTGCGGTGTTTGTCCGCGCGGCAAGATCCGGGATGGGTTTGGAGACCGTCGAGGCCAGTTGCGGCGCGAAGGTGTAGCCGCCGAGCACCACGATCAGCTCGGCCGCCAGGATCAGCCCGACCAGCGCGCCGATCGGCGCATATTGCAGGGCGCCTTCCTTCATCTCGGCGAAGTCGACATCGAGCATCATGACGACGAACAGGAACAGCACCATGACCGCGCCGACATAGACGACAAGCAGGATCATCGCCAGGAACTCGGCGCCGGTCAGCATGAACAGGCCGGCGGCGTTGAAGAAGGTCAGGATCAGGAACAGCACGGAATGCACGGGGTTGCGCGACGAAATGACCATGAAGGCCGACGCCACCGCGACAAAGGCGAAGAGGTAGAAAAAGGCCGCCTCTAGTCCACTCAGCATTGGGGATCCCCCGGGTTCCTGTCCAAACAGGACATCCGTCCTGTTTGATTTCTGCGACCGCCTCCGGTCGGCAAGTTGCGTTGTCCTTAGACGAGGCCCCTCGCCCCGTCCATGCGTCAAATGTCAGCGATAGGGCGAGTCCAGCGAGATGTTGCGCGCCAGTTCGCGCTCCCAGCGGTCGCCATTCGCCAGCAGCCTGTCCTTGTCGTAGTAAAGCTCCTCGCGCGTCTCCGTCGCGAACTCGAAATTCGGCCCCTCGACGATGGCGTCGACCGGGCAGGCTTCCTGGCAGAAGCCGCAATAGATGCACTTCACCATGTCGATGTCGTAGCGCACGGTGCGGCGAGTGCCGTCATTGCGGCGCGGGCCGGCCTCGATGGTGATCGCCTGCGCCGGACAGATCGCTTCGCACAATTTGCAGGCGATGCAGCGTTCCTCGCCATTGGGATAGCGGCGCAGCGCATGCTCGCCACGGAAGCGCGGGCTGGTCGGCCCTTTCTCGTGCGGATAGTTGATCGTCTCCTTCGGCGCGAAGAACTGGCGCATCGACAGGAAAAAGGCGCTGACGAAATCCTGCAGCAGCAGCGATTTGGCGGCCTGGCCAAAAGCGGACATCACGCAAACCCCGTGATCTTGAGGAAGGCCGCGGTGGCAACGACCATGAATAGCGAAATCGGCAGGAACACTTTCCAGCCAAGGCGCATCAGCTGGTCGTAGCGGTAGCGCGGCACGAAGGCCTTCACCATCGAGAACATGAAGAACATCAGGCAGATCTTGAGCAAGAACCAGATCGCGGGGTTTACCCAGGTGAACGGCGCGAAGTTGAACGGCGGCAGCCAGCCGCCGAGGAACAGGATGGTGGCCAGCGCGCACATCATCACCACGGCGACATATTCGCCGAGGAAGAACAACAGGAACGGCGTCGACGAATATTCGACCATATGGCCGGCGACCAATTCGGACTCGGCTTCCACCAGGTCGAAGGGCGGGCGGTTGGTCTCGGCCAGCGCCGAGATGAAGAAAATGACGAACATCGGGAACAGCGCCAGCCAGTGCCAGTCGAGGAAGCTGTTGGGCAGGCCAAGCTTGGTGCCCAGCCCATCCTGCTGCGACAGCACGATGTCCGACAGGTTGAGCGAGCCGACGCAGAGCAGCACGGTGACGATGACGAAGCCGATCGAGACTTCGTAGGACACCATCTGCGCCGCCGAGCGCAGCGCGCCGAGGAACGGGTATTTCGAATTGGACGCCCAGCCGCCCATTATCACGCCATAGACCTCGAGCGAGGAGATGGCGAAGACGTAGAGGATGCCGACATTGACGTTGGCGATTGCCCAGCCGGCATGGATGGGAATGACCGCCCAGGCCGAGATCGCCAGGACCGCCGAAACCAGCGGCGCCAGCAGGAACACGCCCTTGTTGGCGCCGGACGGGATGACCGGTTCCTTGAAGACGAATTTCAGCAGATCGGCGAAGGCCTGCAGCGTGCCCCACGGGCCGACGACGTTCGGGCCGCGGCGCAATTGCACCGCCGCCCAGATCTTGCGGTCGGCGTAGAGCAGATAGGCGACCCCGATCAGCAGGACGACGATGAGGAGCATCGACTCGGTCACAATCCAGAACGCCGGCACCACATAGAAGGAGAAGAAAGTGTCCATGTCTACTCTGCCGCCTGCCTGAAGCCGTTTTTCGCCAGCGCCGAGCATTCCGCCATGACGGCGGAGGCCCGCGCGATCGGGTTGGTCAGATAGAAATCCGTGACCGGCGAGGTGAAAGTGCCCTTGTTCAGCCGCCCGCCGAGCTTCGCCACCCTGGCGATGTCGTCGGGGTTGCCTGAGACAACATGGTCGATACGGGCGAGATGCGGATATTCGCCATAGAGTTTGGCGCGCAGTTGCTGCAGCGAATCGAAGGGTAGTTTCTTGCCCAGCACATCGGACAATGCCCTCAGGATCGCCCAGTCTTCGCGCGCGTCGCCCGGCGCGAAGCCCGCGCGGTTGGTCTGCTGCACGCGTCCCTCGGTGTTGACATAGGTGCCGGACTTTTCGGTGTAGGCGGCTCCCGGCAGGATGACATTGGCGCGGTGCGCACCGGCGTCGCCATGCGTGCCGACATAGACGACGAAGGCGCCGCCGGTCTTGGACATGTCGACCTCGTCGGCGCCGAGCAGGAACAGAACCTCGCTCTCCCCCAACATGCCGGCAACGTTCTTGCCGCCCTTGCCAGGCACGAAGCCGACATCGAGACCGCCGACGCGCGCGGCTGCAGTGTGCAGCACGGCAAAGCCGTTCCAGTCGGCGCGGGCAGCGTTGACGGCCGTGGCGAGTTTCGCCGCCTGGCCGAGCACCGCCGCGCCGTCGGCACGCGACAGCGCGCCCTGGCCGACGATGATCAGCGGATGCGTCGCCTTCTTCAGCACCTGGAAGAACTTGCCGTTGCCGTCGGCGAGGTCTTTCAGCGACTCCGGGCCGGCGCCGAGCTGTTCGTAGTCGTAACGCGTGTCGCCGACCTCGCCGATGACGCCGACCGGCAGATTGCCGATCCGCCAGCGCTTGCGGATGCGGGCATTGAGCACCGAGGCCTCGAAGCGCGGATTGGCGCCGATGATCAGCACCGCGTCGGCCTGCTCAATGCCTTCGATGGTCGGGTTGAAGATGTAGCTGGCGCGGCCGAGCGCCGGATCGAGTGCGGCGCCGTCCTGGCGGCAATCGGTGTTCCTTGAGCCCAACGCAGCCATAAGCTGCTTCAGTGCGTAGATTTCCTCGACGGCGGCAAGATCGCCCGCAATCGCGCCGATTTTCTCGGGCGCAGCATTCGACACCGCATCCCTGATCGCAACGAACGCTTCGGCCCAGCTGGCCGGCGCCAACTTTCCGTCCTTGCGGACATAGGGGCGGTCGAGGCGCTGCGTGCGCAATCCGTCCCAGATGAAGCGGGTCTTGTCGGAAATCCACTCCTCGTTCACCGCTTCATTGACGCGCGGCAGGATGCGCATCACCTCGCGGCCACGGCTGTCGACGCGGATTGCCGAGCCGACGGCGTCCATGACGTCGATGGATTCGGTCTTGGTCAACTCCCACGGCCGCGCCTGGAAGGCGAACGGCTTCGAGGTCAGCGCGCCGACCGGGCAAAGGTCGATGACATTGCCCTGCAGCTCCGAGGTCATGGCGCTTTCGAGATAGGTGGTGATCTCGGCATCCTCGCCGCGGCCGATCAGGCCAAGCTCGGAAATGCCTGCAACTTCCGTGGTGAAGCGGACGCAGCGCGTGCAGTGGATGCAGCGGTTCATCACCGTCTTGACCAATGGGCCGATATATTTGTCTTCGACCGCGCGCTTGTTCTCCTGATAGCGCGAGGAATCGACGCCGAAGGCCATCGCCTGGTCCTGCAGGTCGCATTCGCCGCCCTGGTCGCAGATCGGGCAATCCAGCGGATGGTTGATCAAGAGGAATTCCATCACCCCTTCGCGGGCCTTCTTGACCATCGGCGTGTTGGTGAAGATTTCAGGCGCCTCGCCATTGGGTCCCGGACGGAGGTCGCGCACATTCATGGCGCAGGAGGCCTGCGGCTTCGGCGGCCCGCCCTTCACCTCGATCAGGCACATGCGGCAATTGCCGGCGATCGACAGCCGCTCATGGAAGCAGAAGCGCGGCACTTCCGCGCCGGCATCCTCGGCCGCCTGCAGCAGCGTGTAGTGGTCGGGTACAGTGATCTCTTTCCCGTCGACCTTGAGCTTTGCCATCAATTGCCCCTGGCGGTCTGCGCCGTCTCATATGCCTGAAACAGATCGCTCAGCCTGATGCCATTGATCATCATGCCGGCGACTTCAGCGTTTTCTATCTTCAAATTGCTCATATTCACATTGCTGAAAAACGCGTCCGAGAGGTTCGCGTCGTCCACAACGGCCGCCGACAGGTCGACGTTGTGAAACTGCGTGTTCGACAAGTTCACATCGTCAAATCTGGAGTTGCTGACGATGGCATTGCGCACATCGAGAACATCGCTCCTGTCGTGGATATCCATGCCTGCCACCCCTACTTCTTCGCCTTGGCGGCCAGCGTCAGCGCCGCGGCCTGGCGGGTCCACTCGTCGCGGCCGATGCGGCCGGTGAGCGACAGGTAGTCCTCGACCCAGGCGACCTCTTCCGGCGTCCACGCCGCGATCTGGGCAAAGGTCCAGATGCCGAGGCCGTTCAGCACCTTTTCCAGCTTCGGCCCAACGCCGGTGATCGCCTTGAGATCCGACGGCTTGGCCGGACGCGCCACGGCCTTGGGCTGTCTGAAATCCTCCGGCATCAATCCGATCGTCGCGCCTTCGGCGACGGCATCGGTCTTCTCCGGCTCGGCATCGACGGTGCGAGCGGCAATATCGGTCACATCCTGGGCAAAACTCTGCGCCTCGGCGATCAGGGTTCTGGTCGCCGCGCGCGCCTTGGTGGCCGGCGCGGTCTCGGAGAACTCTTGGGTGCGCTGCTCGAAATCGTCGATGATCGGCTGGAAAATCCGCTGCGATGCCTCGGCAGCACCCGACAAGGCGCCGAGCCACACGCCAAATGCATGGTTGGCAAGGCCGAAGCCCAGCGCCGACATGGCGGCGGCACCCGCGACAGGATGCGCGAGAAGGTTGACGGCGCTGGCCATCTCCTTCGGCATCATCCTCGTCAAATCCTGGTTCATCTTCTCAAGCTGGTCCAAATTGGGCATCAAAGGGTTCGAATAGGGCGCCATAGACATCTCCTGGTCGTTTCTTCGTCAGCCCCGCCCCTATATTTCCGTCCGGGGCTTGCGCCCGATTTCAATCTACTCAGCAGCCACCATCACCGGTTCGGCCCGGTGCGCGTTGCGCGAAAACTCGTCGATGCGCCGCTCCACCTCGCCGCGGAAATGCCGCATCAGGCCCTGGATCGGCCATGCCGCGGCATCGCCCAGCGCGCAGATCGTATGACCCTCCACCTGTTTGGTGACGTCGAGCAGCATGTCGATCTCGCGCTTCTGCGCCTCGCCGCGCACCAGCCGCTCCATCACCCGCCACATCCAGCCGGTGCCTTCGCGGCACGGTGTGCACTGGCCGCAGCTCTCATGCTTGTAGAAATAGGACAGCCTGGCGATCGCCTTCACGATATCGGTCGACTTGTCCATGACGATGACAGCCGCCGTGCCGAGACCCGATTTCAGGTCGCGCAGCGCATCGAAATCCATCGGCGCATCGATGATCTGCTCGGCCGGCACCAGTGGCACCGAAGCGCCGCCCGGAATGACCGCGAGCAGATTGTCCCAGCCGCCGCGAATGCCGCCGCAATGGGTTTCGATCAGCTCGCGGAACGGGATCGACATCGCCTCTTCGACGGTGCACGGATTGTTGACGTGACCCGAGATGCAAAACAGCTTGGTGCCGACATTGTTGGGCCGGCCGAAGGACGAGAACCAGGCGGCGCCACGGCGCAAAATGGTCGGCGCGACCGCGATGGACTCGACATTGTTCACGGTTGTCGGACAACCGTACAAGCCTACATTGGCCGGGAATGGCGGCTTCAGCCGGGGCTGGCCCTTCTTGCCTTCGAGGCTTTCCAGAAGTGCTGTTTCCTCGCCGCATATATAGGCGCCGGCGCCGTGATGCATGTAGATGTCGAAATCGTATCCGGACGTGTTGTTCTTGCCGATCAGCCTGGCCTCGTAGGCCTCGTCGATGGCGCGCTGCAGCGCTTCGCGCTCGCGGATGAACTCGCCGCGCACATAGATGTAGGCGGCGACCGCGCCCATGGCGAAGCCGGCGATGAACGAGCCCTCGACCAGCGTGTGCGGATCGTTGCGCAGGATATCGCGGTCCTTGCACGTGCCGGGCTCGGATTCGTCGGCGTTGACAACGAGATAGCTCGGCCTTCCGTCGCTCTGCTTGGGCATGAACGACCATTTCAGCCCGGTCGGGAAGCCGGCGCCGCCGCGGCCGCGCAGGCCTGACGCCTTCATCTCGTTGACGATCCACTCGCGCCCCTTGGCGATGATGCCGGGCGTGTTGTCCCAGGCGCCGCGCGCCATCGCGCCGGCCAGCGACTTGTCGAAGAGGCCGTAGATGTTGTTGAAGATGCGGTCTTTGTCGGCCAGCATGACTTACCTCTTTCCCCGCAAGACGATCGAGACCCACACCAGCACGCCCATGCCGGTCGCGGCCATCGATTCCAGGGTATCCGAAAACGGCAATCCGACGAGGCGCCGAAGCCCCTCCAGAAGGATGTTGGCAGCAGCGATGCAGACAACGCCGATGACAATGCTGCGCAGCGACAGCAAAGATCCGGTGCTTTGCGCTTCAGCCATCAACGTGGCTCCTTGCCGAAGACGCGGATGTATTCGGCGACGCCGCCCTTGGCGAGCGCCTTGGCCTGCTTGCCCCAGTCGTCGCGCTCGATGCGGCCCTGGAAAGCGAGATATCCATCCACCCAGTCGCGCTCGGCCTTATTCCAGGATGCGACCTGTGTGAAGGTGAAGATGCCAAGCGAGTGAAGGATGCCCTCGATCTTCGGGCCGATGCCCGAGATCAGCTTGAGATCGTCGACCGCAGCCGGCCTGTCGATTCCGGCCGGACGGTTCTTGTCCTCGAGCGACGGCTTTGCGGGCCTGGCTGCCGGCGCCTTGACGGCCGGGGCCACCGCGGCCTTGACCGCTGGCGCCTTGAATTCCGGCGCGGTGAAGGCAGTTGCCGGCGTGGCGGTGGTCTTCGGGCCATTACGCTGCTTGGCGACCTTCTCGACTTCAGGCGCCGCGGCGTTGGCGTTGGCGGCCGAATGCAGGGGCGCCGGGACGCTCGCCGCTTTTTCCGCCGCCGGTGCAACCTTGGCCCTGGAGGGCGACTTCAACGCCGAGCTGGTTTCCGGCGCATCGGTTTTCGGCTTGCCGGCATTGGATGGCGCCACCGGGGCGGCCGCTGCAGGAGCGGCAGGCGCCGGAACAGGCGCTGCAATGATCGCGTCGGGCGCCGCGTGGGCAGCCTTGCTCGCCGCCCTGGCTTCCTTGTCGCGCGTTGCTTTGAGGATCGCCTTTTCGCTCTTCAGCGTCGTCAGGCCAGGCGCCGGCTCCGAGCCGGTTCTGCCGTTTTGCGGTCCCGTGGGAACCGAGGCGCCCTTGCCCGCATCGTAAAGATCGATGATTTCGGCCAGCCGCTCGGGCGTCAGATCCTCGAACGTATCCTTGAAGACCATCACCATCGGCGCGTTGACGCAGGCGCCGAGGCATTCGACCTCCTCCCACGACAGCGTGCCCTTGTCGTTGGTGTGGAATTGGTCGTGATGGATTTTCGAGCGGCACACATCCATCAGCGCTTCCGAGCCGCGCAGCATGCAGGGCGTGGTGCCGCAGACCTGGATATGCGCGCGCGTGCCGACCGGATTGAGCTGGTACTGCGTGTAGAAGGTCGCGACTTCGAGGCCGCGAATGCGCGGCATGCCGAGCATGTCCGAAATCGTCTCGATCGCCGCCTTGGTGACCCAGCCTTCCTGCTCCTGCGCAATCATCAGCAAGGGAATGATCGCCGACTGCTCGCGGCCCTTCGGATATTTCTTGATCCATTGCTTCGCAACCGCCGCATTCGCCCGGTTGAAGGCGAAGGAGGCTGGCTGGACGCTTGCTTCTGCGAGACGGCGGACTGACATTTAGCGATCGACCTCACCAAACACGATGTCGAGGGAGCCAAGAACGGCGGTGACGTCGGCCAGCATGTGGCCGCGGCAGAGGAAATCCATGGCTTGCAGATGCGCGAAGCCGGGCGCGCGCAGCTTGCAGCGGTAGGGCTTGTTGGTGCCGTCGGAGACGAGATAGACGCCGAACTCGCCCTTCGGCGCCTCGACCGCGGCATAGACCTCGCCGGCCGGCACGCGGTAACCCTCAGTATAGAGCTTGAAATGATGGATCAGCGCTTCCATCGAGCGCTTCATCGCCTGGCGCTTGGGCGGCACCACCTTGCCGTCGAGGTTCGACACCGGCCCGGTGCTCTCCTTGCCGAGCAGAAGGTCGACGCACTGACGCATGATCTTGGCCGACTGACGCATTTCTTCCATGCGCACGAGATAACGGTCGTAGCAGTCGCCGTTCTTGCCGATCGGGATGTCGAAATCCATCTCGGAATAGCATTCATAGGGCTGCGACTTGCGCAAATCCCAGGCAGCACCCGAGCCGCGCACCATGACGCCGGAAAAACCCCAGGCCCAGGCGTCGGCAAGCGACACGATACCGATATCGACATTGCGTTGCTTGAAGATGCGGTTGCCGGTAAGCAGCTTGTCGAGGTCGTCAAGCGACTTCAGGAACGGGTCGATCCACTTGCCGATGTCCTCGACCAGCTTCGCCGGCAGATCCTGGTGCACACCGCCCGGACGGAAATAGGCCGCGTGCATGCGCGAACCGGAAGCGCGCTCATAAAACACCATCAGCTTTTCGCGTTCGACGAAACCCCACAGCGGCGGCGTCAGCGCGCCGATATCCAGCGCCTGCGTCGTCACATTGAGGATGTGCGACATGATGCGGCTGAGCTCGGAATAGAGCACGCGGATCAACTGGCCGCGCTTCGGCACTTCGATGCCGAGCAACCGCTCGGTGGCGAGCGCGAAGGCATGCTCCTGGTTCATCGGTGCGCAATAGTCGAGCCGGTCGAGGTAGGGCACTGCCTGAAGATAGGTCTTGTGCTCGATCAGCTTTTCGGTGCCGCGATGCAGCAAGCCGATATGCGGATCGACGCGGTCGACCACCTCGCCGTCAAGCTCCAGCACAAGACGCAAAACACCGTGTGCCGCAGGGTGCTGCGGTCCGAAGTTGATGTTAAAGTTGCGGACGGAGGTTTCAGCCATTCTGGCGCCTCTGGCGAAGAGTCAGTAGTGAGTAGTGAGTAGTGATCATCAATCTCAATGCCTGCTTCATTCCGCCTGCTTGGCCTGCACCGTTCGGATAAGAGATCTCATCATTTTTCCAATCTCTTCGCATCGCAGCAGCAGCTCAATCTCATTGTCTTTTCGCAGCAGGCCAACCCGACATGCCAGCAGTATGTGTGTCTCCAGTTCCTTCAACGAGCCTTGCGCCATGCGCAAAAATTGAACGAACGACCCTCTGTTCTCCCGACCGTATCCCTCCGCGACGTTCGCTGCGACCGAAACCGCCGATCGGCGCATCTGAGAGGTCATGCCGTAAATCTCATCCCTCGGAAACTCTTTGGTGAAACGGTAGCAATCCTCAGCAAGCGTCATCGCCGATTGCCACACCTTCAAGTCGCGATAAGATTCGATCCGTTGCTCCAAATCTTTTCCTACTGACTACTCACTACTTCCTACTCACTGTTTCGCCTTCTCATCGCCCGGCAGGACGTAGTCCGTCCCTTCCCATGGCGAGAGAAAATCGAAGTTCCTGAATTCTTGCTTCAATTCCACCGGCTCGTAGATCACGCGCTTGGCTTCGTCGTCGTAGCGCACCTCGACGAAACCTGTCAGCGGGAAGTCCTTGCGCAGGGGATGGCCCTCGAAGCCGTAATCCGTGAGGATGCGGCGCAGGTCCGGATGGCCGGAGAACAGCACGCCATAGAGATCGTAGGCTTCGCGCTCATACCAGTCGGCGCCGGGATAGACAGCGGTGAGCGACGGCACCAGCGTCTCTTCGTCGGCCTGGACCTTGATGCGGATGCGCAAATTCTGCTTCGGCGAAAGCAAATGATAGACGACATCGAAACGCTTGACGCGCGACGGGTAGTCGGCGCCGCAGATATCGATGATCGAAATGAACTGGCAGCCCGAATCGTCACGCAGGAAGCTTGTCACCTCGATCAGATTGTCTGTAGCAACCGAGATCGTCAGTTCGCCATAGGCAAGCACTGCATCGGTGACGCGGCCCGGCAGCTTTTCGCCGAGATAGGTCGACAGTTCGCT
This sequence comes from Mesorhizobium sp. M0001, assembly GCF_040324255.1. Classification (NCBI taxonomy): domain Bacteria; kingdom Pseudomonadati; phylum Pseudomonadota; class Alphaproteobacteria; order Hyphomicrobiales; family Phyllobacteriaceae; genus Mesorhizobium; species Mesorhizobium sp. M0001. The sequence goes on along the minus strand of NZ_JAMYVS010000001.1, from coordinate 525,417 downwards.
CAGGGATGCGGCCATGGGTCTACCGTTCGATCGTGCCGGTGCGGCGGATCTTCTTCTGCAGGAGAAGAATGCCGTAGAGCAGCGCTTCGGCGCTTGGCGGGCAGCCGGGCACATAGATGTCGACCGGCACGATGCGGTCGCAGCCGCGCACCACCGAATAGGAATAGTGATAATAGCCGCCGCCATTGGCGCAGGAACCCATCGAGATGACGTAGCGCGGCTCCGGCATCTGGTCGTAGACCTTGCGCAAAGCCGGGGCCATCTTGTTGGTCAGCGTTCCCGCCACGATCATGATGTCGGACTGGCGCGGCGACGCGCGAGGAGCCACGCCAAACCTTTCAGAATCATAGCGCGGCATCGAGGTGTGGATCATCTCGACGGCGCAGCAGGCGAGACCGAAGGTCATGAACATCAGCGAGCCGCTGCGTGCCCAGGTGATCAGCGCCTCGGTCGAGGTGACCAGAAAACCCTTGTCGGCCAGTTCATTGTTGATCTCGAGGAAGAACGGATCGTCGGAACCGACCGGACGTCCGGTATTGGGGTCGATCAGGCCTTTGGGTTTCGGCGCGACGAGCGTTCCGGAACTGTCGTTCAATCCCATTCCAGCGCTCCTTTTTTCCACTCATAGGCAAAGCCGATGGTCAGCACCGCCAAAAACACCATCATCGACCAGAAACCGAGCATGCCGATCTTCGAGAACGACACCGCCCACGGAAACAGGAAGGCCACTTCCAGATCGAAGATGATGAACAGGATCGACACCAGGTAGAAGCGGATGTCGAATTTCATCCGGGCATCGTCGAACGAGTTGAACCCGCACTCGTAGGCGGAAAGCTTCTCCGGATCGGGATTGCGATAAGCCACCAGGAACGGCGCGATGATAAGCGCCAGGCCTACAACTGCGGCCACGGCGATGAAGAGGACGATGGGCAGGTATGAACTGAGGAGTACGTTCATGCTCGGCTTTCCGTTGGCGGCCAATCCACTTTGATTACAGCAACCAACCCTAATGCGGAAGCGCGACAGTTTAACCGCTGAACCGCTTTAGGTGCCTTTGCTGCAACGCGGCGAGGGTTAGCGCAGGGCTTTCAGCGAAGCAAGTCAAACCTTGTTCAAAAGACAGTGCTGGACGGCAGGCCGGGAAAAACTGGTCCGATCTCCTCCTGTTTGATTTCCTTCATCTTTCACTCCACTTTTGTCTCCTGACACATCTCCCGCCATTTGCCTGCTAGCATGACCGGAATCGCCGGCTAAAGTCGGGAAAAATGGTTCGAGGCAAGACACTTTGACGAAGGACAATATCTCACTCCCGACGGCCAGGCGCATCGCGCTCGCCGCGCAAGGATTTCTCGATCCCCGCCCGGTCGGCACGCCCGATCGCCGCCACCTCGCCCGCGTGCTGTCGCGCACCGGCCTGCTGCAGATCGATTCCGTCAGCGCCGTGGTGCGCGCCCACTATATGCCGCTCTATTCGCGGCTTGGCCCCTACCCGCTGGCTTTGCTCGACAATGCGGCCATCACCCGCAAACGCACGGTGTTCGAATACTGGGCGCATGAGGCCTCGTTCCTGCCGGTCGAGACCTACCCGCTGATGCGCTGGCGCATGCAGCGCGCTGAAAGCGGCGACGAAATGTATCTGGGCCTCGCCAAATGGGGCCGCGAGCACGCCGCCTATATCGAAGAGATCTACCGCGCGGTCGCCGAGCGCGGCCCGATTGCCGCTTCGGCACTGGAGGGCCAGAAAGGTTCGGGCGGCTGGTGGGGCTGGAGCCACGCCAAGCACGCCTTCGAATGGCTCTTCTGGGCCGGACGCATCACCACGGCGCACCGCCGTGGCTTCGAGCGTTTCTACGACCTGCCCGAGCGCGTGCTGCCGCAGGCGATCCTCGACCTGCCGGTGCCGGCGGCCGAGGACGCGCACCGCGAATTGCTGCGCATTTCCGCCCGCGCCCACGGCATCGCGACGTCGGGTGACCTGCGCGATTATTTCCGCTTGTCGCCGGCCGACATGAAGGGCCGGTTGGAGGAACTGGTCGAGATGGGCGAGTTGCTGCCGGTAAACGTCGAAGGCTGGGACAAGCCGGCTTACCTCTATAGGGACGCCCGCCTGCCGCGAAAGATCGAGGCCCGCGCCTTGCTGGCCCCCTTCGATCCGGTGGTCTTCGAGCGCGCGCGCACCGAGCGTCTCTTCGATTTCCGCTACCGCATCGAGATCTACACTCCGGCCGACAAGCGGCAATATGGCTATTACGTGCTGCCTTTCTTGCTCGGCGACAAGATCGTCGCCCGCGTCGACCTCAAGGCCGACCGGCCTGCGAGTGTCTTACGCGTCCACGCCGCCTATGCCGAAGCAGGCGCACCGCCTGAGACCACCGCACAGCTTTTCGAGGAACTAAAGGAGATGCAGGGCTGGCTTGGCCTTGAGCGCATCGAAGTGACGCCGGCCGGCAATCTGGGGCCGGCATTGGCTAGCGAGAGAGATGGCCAACCCTTGCAGCGTCTGTCATAGACGCCTCAATAAGCCTCGTAGGTTGTGCAATGGCATCAGACAAAGTGCTCGACATAATCCATGGCGCCCTCATTGCGCATGGAATAGATGCAGTCCGCAGAGATAGGGACGTCATGCTCCAATCGAAGCAGCTTCGGTTTGAGGCTGAGGTGTTCGAGACGAGTTCTGACCGGCTGGTCCTGGAAATCTACATTTTTTCTCCGCTGCTTGATGTTCAGCCGGTCATTGAATCCTTTGCTGGCTTCGGCGACACGCGCGAACAGGAACTGAACCAGGCGTTTGAAAAGTTTCTCCGTGGTGTTTTCCATGTGGCCATTGAGGGACTGGCCGATCACGTCTGCGAGAACATGCAGGCCGAAATAGAGCTTTGGCAGCGAAGCAGCGCCAGTTGGAAGATCTGGCGAAAAGATGCCCGCTGGAAAATCTATAGCGGCCCGGTCATTTCCCAAGCCACAACCGAGCTATGCTCGCTGACACCAGGCTATCCAGCATTCTATGCCAAGCTGGAAAAACTGTTCACAGCTTCGGTACCCCCCGGAAGCCATTTTGTCCGGACCTTTCTGGCAGGCTTGAAGGGCACGCTGATTAGTGCCGAAGTCCTTCTGGACAACGCGGTTTGGCATGAGGGACAGAATCTGGCTGTCGGTCATGACTGGGACTATAGCGATGGCTATCAAGCTATCCGACAGGTCATCCTGGCACTGCCGGAAGCCGGGACATGACAGCCCCTGCCGACATCGCCATGTCGTAGCCGTGCGTTGACACCGCCGCCCGCAAAAGCCTAAATCCGCTGCAGACGGTCCCCTGCCCGCAACGGCAAGGGCCAAGAGGGAATGCGGTGCGGGACGAAAATCCCAAATCCGCGGCTGTCCCCGCAACTGTAAGCGAAGAGCCAAGGCCGAAAGCCACTGGGTAACACCGGGAAGGCGGCTAACCAAGGCGATGACCCGCGAGCCAGGAGACCTGCCGTCTGAGACAAAGTATCCGATCGCCTGGCGGGTTTCCGGGCAAGGAGCACGGTTTTTGGACCAGAACAGCAGTTTTTCGGCTGGCACAGCGGACATTGCGTCCGGGGACAACGACGCCCTGACCGGCGTGACCGTCATCGTCTGCGCCTCCTGCCGCGATGAGACCGGTTCCGACGCCCATCCGCGCGCCGGCGAATTGCTGGCTGAGGACACACGCCGCGCCGCTGCCGGCGATATCCGGGTCCGCACCGCCGAATGTCTCGGCAATTGCAAGCGCCGCCTCAGCGCCGCGATCCTGCGTGATGGCTGCTGGAGCTATGTCTTCGGCGATCTGGCCCCAACCAGCGGCGCCGACCTCGTCACCGGCGCAAAGCTCTTCGCGACTTCGACCGACGGCCTCATCCCGTGGCGCGGCCGGCCCGATAGCCTCAAGCGCGGCCTCGTTGCCCGCATCCCACCCCTCGACATGCTGAAGGACTGACGATGAACGCTTCAAACCCGGCCGCCAACCTCTCCCGTGTTCCCTGCACTGTCGTTACAGGCTTCCTCGGCGCCGGCAAGACGACGCTGGTCCGCCATCTCCTGGAAAATGCCGGCGGCAAGCGCATCGCCATCATCGTCAACGAGTTCGGCGACATCGGCATCGACGGGGAAATCCTGAAAGGCTGCGGCATCGACACCTGCCCCGAGGAAAACATCGTCGAACTGGCCAATGGCTGCATCTGCTGTACAGTCGCCGACGATTTCGTGCCCGCCCTCGACAAGATCCTCGCGCTGACACCGAAGGTTGACCACATCCTGATCGAGACCTCGGGCCTGGCTCTGCCCAAGCCGCTGGTCCAGGCGTTCCAGTGGCCGAGCGTGAAGAGCCGGGTAACCGTCGACGGTGTCATCGCCGTGGTAGACGGCCCGGCGCTGGCCGAAGGCCGCGTCGCCAACGACATGGACGCTTTGCAGGCACAGCGCGCTCAGGACGAGACGCTCGACCATGACGATCCTGTCGAAGAAGTGTTCGAGGACCAGATCGCCTGCGCCGACCTGATCATCCTGTCGAAGAGCGATCTGATGGACGCCCCCGGTTCGGCCCGCGCCAACGCCATCATCAATGAACATTCCGCCCGCGCGGTAAAAATCGTGCCGACTGCGCATGGCAAGGTCGACCCGTCGGTGCTGCTTGGCCTCGGTCTCGCCGTCGAAGACGACATCGAGAACCGCAAGTCGCATCACGACGGCGCTTTCGATCATGAGCATGACGATTTCGACACCTTCATCGTCGACATCCCCTCGATCACCAATCCGGACGAACTGGCAAAGCGCGTCGCTGCCGCCGCCGAACAGGAAAACGTGCTTCGCGTGAAAGGCTTCGTCGAGGTCGGCGGCAAGCCGATGCGGCTTTTGCTGCAGGCCGTCGGCCCACGCGTCAACCATTACTATGACCGCGCCTGGACGGCCGAGGACGATCGCCGCTCGCGTCTCGTCGTCATTGGCCTGAAGGGGCTGAACCGTCCGGCGATCGAGCGTATACTCGCCGGTTGATCTCAGGCACGAGCCGCGATGCACATACTCACCACGACCTCCGCCTCGCTCGACGATCTCGCCGAGCCGGTTGATCTCCGGCAGACGCCGGCGGATATCGTGGCGCTGTCCTTCACCGACAGCGACCTCGCCGGCCTCGCGGCGGCCTGGAAGGCCGATGCCGCCCGCCTGCCGTCGATGCGGCTGGCGGCGTTGCGCGACCTGCGTCATCCCATGTCCGTGGACCTCTGGATCGACAGCGTCGCCCGCCAGGCCAAGGTGATCTTGGTGCGCATCCTCGGCGGCTATGACTGGTGGCGCTATGGCTGCGACCAACTCGCGGTGACTGCTCGCGAACGTGGCATCAAGCTGGCGCTGCTGCCTGGTGAAAGCCATGACGAGGACCTCAGGCTGATCGAAGCCTCGACGCTGCCGCGCGAGGAGCAGGACGGCCTGCTGGGCTATTTCCGCGAGGGCGGGCCGGAGAATATGGCAGCGCTGATGCAGCGGCTGGCGGGGTTGGCTGGGCAGGATGCGGCGGCGGCTGAGCCGGTCAGCGTGCCGAAAGCCGGGTTTTATGAGCCTGGCTGCGGCGTGGTCGAATTTGCCGATGTCGGCGTTCCGTCACACCCCCCTCTGTCCTGCCGGACATCTCCCCCTCAAGGGGGGAGATCAGCCGTCACCACAGCCGGCTCCTCTTCGGCCCCGTTGAACAGGAAGCTGTCTGGGTCATCTAAGATTGGCGAAACCGTTGACGACAGATCAATCTCCCCCCTTGCGGGGGAGATGTCCGGCAGGACAGAGGGGGGTGGGCGGGAACTCGGCGCAGACAACATCAACTCTCCCATCATCCCCATCCTCTTCTACCGCTCGATGCTGCTGGCCGCCGATGTCGCGCCAATCGATGCCCTCTTTGATGCACTCCGCCAGCGCGGCATGAGACCGATCCCGATCTTCGTCTCCAGCCTCAAAGACCCGACCTCCCTGGCCTTCGTCGAAACTGCTCTGGCCGCGCTCAACCCCGCCGCCATCATCACCGCAACCGCCTTCGCATCCGGCGCCGAACCCGGCGTCCAAACCCTGTTCGACCGTGCCGGCGTGCCTGTCTTCCAGGTCATCGTCGCCACCACCCGCCGCGACGTCTGGGACAACAACCAGCGCGGCCTGGCGCCCGCCGACCTCGCCATGCATGTCGTGCTGCCCGAACTCGACGGCCGCATCCTCGCCGGCGCGATTTCCTTCAAGGGCGAGAGCGAGACCGACCCGGCGCTCGGCCACCGCGCCTTCGCCAACCGCCCGGAACCGGATCGCGTGGCGCAAGTGGCGGACAGGCTAGCGGCGTTCACACGGTTGCAGCAGACGCCCCGCGCGACGCGTAAGTTGGCGATCCTCATTCCGGACTATCCGAGCGCGCCCGGCCGCACTGGCTATGCAGTGGGCCTGGATGTGCCGTCCAGCGTGCTGGCCATGCTGCATGACCTGAAGGAGCAGGGCTATCGCGTTGACGGGATTCCAGAAACGCCGCGTGCGCTGCTGGACGCGTTGGAGCGGAGCGATGGTGGGCTGGGGCTGGAAGAGTATCTGGACTTCTCGAAGGATTTGCCGGCTGAGGCACTGGCTGCAGTCGAGGCGGCATGGGGTGCTCCTTCACGCTCCCCCTTGTGGGGAGGGTCGGTTCGCGACATTCGCGAAGCGGATGGCGCGAAACGGGGTGGGGGTAGCGGTGCACCACCCCCACCCGGCCCTGCGGGCCACCCTCCCCACAAGGGGGAGGGCAAGAGCGGCTTCCCTTTCCGCGCCGCCACCTTCGGCAACATCACTGTCGCTCTCGCCCCCGACCGTGGCCGCTCGGCCGACCGCCGCGCCGACTACCACGACCCGACGCTGCCGCCGCGCCACGATCTGCTGGCCTTCGGCCTGTGGCTGCGCAAATCGCTCCGCATCCATGCTCTCATCCATGTCGGCGCCCATGGCACGCTGGAATGGCTGCCCGGCAAGACGGTAGCGCTCTCACAAAACTGCTTCCCCGAGATCGTCACCGGCTCGTTGCCCGTCATTTACCCCTTCATCGTCTCCAATCCCGGCGAAGCGGCGCAGGCGAAGCGGCGTATCGCCGCCGTCACGCTTGGCCATCTGCCGCCGCGGCTGACCGGTGCCGGCCTCGACGAAGGGCAGCACCAGCTCGAACGCCTCGTCGACGAATATGCCCAGGCCGACGGCCTCGACCGCCGCCGCCGCGATCGTCTGGCCAAGCTGATCGTCGACACGGCGCAAAAGACCGGCTTCGCCTCCGAAGCCGGCGTCGCCGGAACCGATGCGCCCGACGAGGCGCTGCGCCGCATCGACGCCTGGCTCTGCGACCTCAAGGATTTCGCCATCAAGGACGGCCTGCATATTTACGGCCGCGCGCCAGACGACGAACCCGACGCCATGCGCCGGCAAAGCGCCGAAGCCGAGAAGGCCGCGCTGCTGGCGGCGCTCGACGGCCGTCACATCAAGGCGGGTCCGGCGGGCGCACCGGCGCGTGGCCGCTCCGACGTGCTGCCCACCGGCCGCAACCTGTTCACCTCCGACCCGCGCACCATGCCGACGCCGACCGCCTACGATCTGGGAAAGGCGGCGGCAGAAGAAGTCGTGCGCGGCTATATGCAGTCGCATGGCGACTGGCCGCGCTCGCTGGTCATCGACCTCTGGGGCTCGGCCTCGCTGCGCACCGGCGGCGAGGAGATCGCGCAAGGCCTGGCGCTGATGGGCTGCCGGCCGCAATGGGATTCGGCCACCGGCCGCATCACCGGCATCGAAGTGCTGCCGCCGGCCACGCTCGGTCGCCCGCGCGTCGATGTCACCTGGCGGATTTCGGGTCTGTTCCGCGACATGTTCCCGACCCAGATCGCGCTGATCGACGCCGCCGCCAACGCCGTTGCCGCGCGCGACGAGGACGATTCGGAAAACCCGCTCGCCGCCAGAACCCGTGCCGATGGCAAGATCGGCCCGCGCATCTTCGGCACCTCGCCCGGCACCTACGGCGCCGGCGTCGAGGACCTGCTGTCCAGCGGCGACTGGGTCGGGCGCGAAGAAATCGGCCGCGCCTATCTCGATGCGACATCACATGCTTATGGCGGCGCAGAGGGCGAAGGCATCGCCTCCCCCGGCGCTTTCGAGACCCGCGTCGCCGAGGCCGATCTGCTGGTCCACACCGGCGACGATCCCGGCCGCGACATTCTCGAGGGCTCCGCCGACGTCGCCTTCATCGGCGGCTTTTCGGCCGCCCTTGCGGCATTGGGCCGAAATGCCGACGTCATCGTGCTCGACACCACCGACCCGCAAAAGCCGAAGCCGCGCTCGGTCGGCGAGGCTGTGTCGCGGGTTGTGCGGGCGCGAGCCGTCAATGCGCGCTTTATAGCCGGCCAGATGCGGCATGGTCCGCGCGGCGCTTCCGAGTTTGCCGAAACCGTCGACCGCCTCATCGGCTTTGCCGAAACCACGCACGCCATTTCGGGCGCGTTGATCGAGGCCGTGCATGACGCCTATGTCGGCGATCCCGATGTCCGCGCCTTCATCCTGCGTGAAAATCCGGCCGCTGCCAAAGTCATCGCCGAGCGCTTCCTGTCGGCGCGCCGGCGCGGTCTCTGGCATCCCTTGCGCAACGCGATCGACGACGATCTCGCGGCGTTGATCGCCGAGGCCGAGGCGCTCGGGGTCGCGGCATGAACGCCTTCTCGCGCCGCGGCGCCTGTCCGGCTCTCTCGGCGCCGATGCAGACCGGCGATGGCCTGCTGGTGCGGCTCAACCCGGTTGCTGGAGGGCTTTCCCCCAAGTCGCTGATCGGACTCTGCGAATCCGCCTTGAAGCGCGGCAACGGCATCATGGAAGTGACCGCACGAGGCAGCCTGCAGATACGCGGCCTGACGGCGGAAAGTGCGGTGCTGTTGGCGGCGGAGGTCGATGCACTGGGGATTGCAGTGCGTACCGGCGTGCCGGTCGAGACCGGGCCGCTGGCTGGCATCGATCCGCGGGAGATTGCCGATCCGCGATCTTTGGCTGAGCGGGTCAGGGCTGCGGTCGAGGAAGCTGGGCTGACGCCAAGGCTCGGGCCGAAGGTTTCGGTGGTTGTCGATGGCGGCGGGCAGTTGACGATGGATGGGGTGACGGCCGATGTCAGGCTGAAGGCGGTGCGATTCAGCGCTAGCGTTCTGTGGGCTTTGTCTGTTGCCGGCGATGGCCAAAGCGCGAGGCCGCTTGCGACGGCCGATGAGGATGCAGCGCGCGAAATTGCGGTTGCTGTGCTGAGGATGGTTGCCGAGAAGGGGCGTGACGCACATTCTCGGGATTTGTCGGAGAGGCAATTGGCCTCTCTCGCAAGCTGGCATTCCTTCGCGCCCCCCTCTGTCCTGCCGGACATCTCCCCCACAAGGGGGGAGATCAGCAGCTTCGCTGTCAGCTCTTCGCCTTCGACGTTGAAAACTGGCGAAACCGGCGGCGACAGCACAATCTCCCCCCAAGTGGGGGAGATGTCCGGCAGGACAGAGGGGGGCGCCGTAGAGCGCTCTCGCTCGCCGATTGGCCTCTTCGACTTGAACACCGGCCACGCCCTCGGCATCGGCCTGCCCTTCGGCAGCATGCCAGCGCAAAACCTTATCGACCTTGCCAGCCGAGCGTCGAACCTCGGCGTCGCCGAAATCCGCCTCGCCCCCGGCCGCGCCTTGCTGTTCCTCGGCCAACCGTCGTCCGCAAACCACCCCCTGCGAGCCACCGCCGCCGCGCTCGGCTTCGTCACCACCGCCGCCGACCCGCGCACCCGCATCGCCGCCTGCCCCGGCACTCCTGCCTGCGCATCCGGCCGCATCGCCACGCGCGATATTGCCGAGACAATCGCCGCCGAAAACGCTGATATCCTCGACTTCACACTGCACATTTCCGGCTGCGCCAAGGGCTGCGCTCACCCCGGCTCTGCCGCGCTAACAATCGTCGGCGGCGAAAACGGAGCCGGACTTGTCGTGAACGCGACGGCAAAGGGCCTTCCTGCGGGCTACAGGCCGGGCTATGACGCCGCGCGCGGCATCGGTCGCGTCGCAGCGATGGTCCGCAGCGCTCGATATCCAGGTGAAACCGCCGCCGCCTGCCTGACAAGGCTCGGACCGGCGGCAATCGCCAAGGCTTACCGACAAATTGAACAACGGAAATGAGCATGGCCGCCTACGACTACATCCATGACGGCAACGCGATCTATGAACGTTCCTTCGCCATCATCCGCGCCGAGGCCGACCTGTCCCGGTTCTCCGAGGCGGAAGCCGACGTCGCCATCCGCATGATCCATGCCTGCGGCCAGGTCGAAGCATCAAGTCATTTTGTCTTCTCCAGCGATTTCGTCGCCGCCGCCCGCAGCGCTTTGGCGGCCGGCGCACCGATCTTCTGCGATGCCGAAATGGTCTCGCATGGCGTCACCCGCGCCAGGCTGCCGGCCGGCAATGAGGTGATCTGCACCTTGCGCGACCCGCGCACGCACGACATCGCCAAGCAGATCGGCAACACCCGCTCGGCCGCCGCGATCGACCTCTGGGGCGAACGCATGGCCGGTTCGGTCGTGGCCATCGGCAATGCGCCGACAGCGCTCTTCTATCTCCTGGAAAAGCTGCGCGATGGCGCGCCGAAACCGGCCGCCATCATCGGCATGCCGGTCGGCTTCGTCGGTGCCGCCGAATCCAAGGATGCGCTGGCTGAAAACTCCTACGGCGTGCCCTACGCCATCGTGCGCGGCAGGCTTGGCGGCAGCGCCATGACTGCAGCCGCCCTCAATTCGCTGGCGAGGCCCGGCCTGTGAACGCAGCCGTCAAAGAAGATCTGGCAAAAGGCCGTCTTGTCGGCGTCGGCACGGGGCCTGGCGACCCCGAGCTGCTGACGCTGAAGGCCGCGCGCGTTCTGGCCGAGGCCGATGTCGTCGCCTACTTCGCCAAGCGCGGCAACAACAGCAATGCGCGCGCCATCGTCGAGGCGCGCTTCCGGCCCGATATGCTGGAACTGCCGCTGCTCTACCCCGTCACCACCGAGATCGACAAGGATCACGACGACTACCGTTCGCTGATCACCGATTTCTACGAGGAGTCGGCCGAGAAGGTCGCCGAACACCTCGAAGCCGGCCGCATGGTCGCCGTGCTCTCCGAAGGCGACCCGCTGTTCTACGGCTCCTACATGCACCTGCATGTCCGCCTCGCCCATCGCTTCCCGACCGAAGTCATCCCCGGCGTCACCGCCATGTCGGGCTGCTGGTCGCAGACCGGCGTGCCGATCGTCCAGGGCGACGATGTCCTGACGGTTTTGCCCGGCACGACGAGCGAGTTCGAGCTGACGCGCCGTCTCGCCGACACCGACGCCGCCGTCATCATGAAGGTCGGCCGCAATCTGCCCAAGATCAGGCGGGCGCTGGAGGCCACCGGCAAGCTCGCCCGCGCCGTTTATGTCGAGCGCGGCACGATGGCCGGTAGCATCTCGATGAAGCTTGCCGACAAGCCGGACGACAAGGCGCCCTATTTCGCCATCGTGCTGGTCGCCGGCTGGTCCGGCCTGCCTGGCGTTATGGGAGCCAAGCCATGAGCGGCCGCCTCACCGTCATCGGCCTTGGGCCCGGCAATGCCGACCAGGTGACGCCGCAAGCCAGCCGCGCCGTCGCCGAGGCAAAGTTCTTCTATGGCTACAAGCCTTATCTCGACCGGCTTGATCTTCGCGCCGACCAAACCCGCGTCGCCTCGGATAATCGCGAGGAACTCGCCCGCTCCAAGGACGCGCTGGTAAAGGCGGCGGACGGCCATGACGTCGCCGTCGTCTCCGGCGGCGATCCCGGCGTGTTCGCCATGGCGGCCGCCGTCTGCGAGGCGATCGAGGCCGGTCCGGCCGAATGGCGCACCGTCGATGTCACTGTCGTGCCCGGCGTCACTGCCATGCTGGCGGTTGCCGCCCGCATCGGCGCGCCGCTCGGCCATGATTTCTGCGCCATCTCGCTGTCCGACAATCTGAAGCCGTGGGACTTGATCGAACTGCGCCTGCTCGCTGCCGCCGGCGCCGGCTTCGTCACCGCGCTCTACAATCCGATCAGCAAGGCGCGCCCTTGGCAGCTCGGCCGTGCCTTCGAATGCCTGCGCGCCATCCTGCCCGGCACCACGCCGGTCATCTTCGGCCGCGCCGCCGGCCGCCCGGACGAGCGCATCGAGGTTTTTCTGTTGGCCGATGTCGAGGCGGAAAGGGCCGACATGGCGACCTGCATCATCATCGGCTCGCCGGAGACAAGGATCATCAAGCGCGGTGACAAACCGGCGCTGGTCTACACACCGCGTTCCGCGACGGGGTCGAGACCATGATCGATCATCGCGGCCAATGCTTCGACAGTTTCGGCCGACGGCACCTCCGGCAGGATGGGCCTGCGCACCATCACCACCTCGATACCGAGCGCCCGCGCCGCCGCGATCTTGCCGTAGGTGGCCTCGCCGCCGCTGTTCTTGGATACGACGACATCGATGCGGTGCTCCTCGAGCAGCGCGCGTTCATCCGCCTCGCGAAACGGCCCACGCGCCAGCAGGTAGGTCGCATCAGGCACCGCCAGTTTCGGCTCGACCGGATCGACGCTGCGGACAAGGTAATGATGCTGCGGCGCCGCCTCGAAAGCCGCGACCTCCTGCCGGCCGAGCGCCAGGAAGGCACGGCGCGGCGGCGACCCAAGCGCGTGCACCGCATCGCCTGTCCTATCGACCTGCGTCCAGCGGTCGCCATTTATTGGCTCCCAGCCAAGGCGGCGCAAAGCAAGGATCGGCACGCCGGTCATTTGCGCGGCTTGCGCCGCATTGGCGGAAATTCGCGCGGCATAGGGATGCGTCGCGTCGATCAGCAGATCGGTTCGCGTCTCCTTGAGATAGGCCGCCAGCCCGTCGGCGCCGCCAAAGCCGCCGCTGCGCACCGGCACGCCTTGCGCGACCGGGCTTTCGGTACGGCCGGCCAGCGACAGAGTGACAGACAGATCGCTCCGCGCGGCCAGCTTTCCCGCCAAGTGCCGGGCTTCGCTGGTGCCGCCAAGGATCAGAATGCGGTGGGTCATCATGCCTGCTGAGAGTAAGCGCGGCGCCAAGCCGAAATGGCTGACGGTGATCGGCATCGGCGAGGACGGTTTAGCGGGTCTCGGCGACGAGGCCAAGCGGCTGATCGCCGAGGCGGAAATCGTCTTCGGCGGCAAGCGGCATCTGGCGCTGGTGGCTTCGCTCATCAAGGGTGAGCAGCGCCCCTGGCCGGTGCCCTTCGATGCCGGCATGGCAGACGTGCTGGCGCTGGCCGGCCGGCAGGTCTGCGTGCTCGCCTCCGGCGATCCGTTCTTCCATGGTGTCGGCGCTACGCTTGCCCGCAAGGTGAAGCCTGGGCAAATGCATGTTATCCCCGCGCCGTCAGCGATTTCGCTGGCCGCCGCACGGCTCGGCTGGGCGTTGCAGGACATCGAGACGATCTCGCTGCATGGAAGGCCGCTCGACCTGATCCGGCCGCTGCTGCAGCCCAGGGCGCGCATCCTGGCGCTGACATCGGACGGCGATGCACCCACAGTAATCGCGGGTCTGCTCGTAGAGCTCGACTTCGGCGGTTCGCGGCTGACCGTTCTGGAAGCGCTGGGCGGACCGAACGAGAAGCTTCGCTCGGCACGTGCCGACGCTTTCGATCTCAGAGACATCAATCCGCTCAACGTGCTGGCGTTTGAGCTTGAATCGACACAAGAGGCCCGCATCCTGCCGCTGACCGTTGGCCGCGCCGACCATCTGTTCGAGCACGACGGCCAGATCACCAAGCACGACATCCGCGCCATCACGCTTGCGGCGCTGGCGCCGAGGCGTGGCGAATTGCTGTGGGACATCGGCGCCGGTTCCGGCTCCATCGGCATCGAATGGATGCTCGCTCACCCCTCGATGCGCGCCATCGCCATCGAGGCCAACAGCGACCGCGCCGCCCGCATCGTCCGCAACGCCGCGCATTGCGGCGTGCCCGGTCTTGTCGTGGTGGAAGGGTCGGCGCCCAAGGCACTGGCCGGGCTGGACACGCCGGATGCGATCTTCATCGGCGGAGGTGGCAGCGACGCCGGCGTACTGAACGCCGCCATCAAGGCGCTGCCATCCCGTGGCCGTCTCGTTGCCAATGCGGTGACGCTGGAGATGGAGGCGCTGCTTCTCGCGGAGCACATCAAGCGCGGCGGCGACCTTACCCGCATCACCATTTCCCGCGCTTCTCCTGTCGGTTCGATGCAGGCCTGGCGCCCGGCCATGCCGGTCACCCAGTGGAGCTGGGTGAAGCCATGATGGTGGCGGGCATCGGCAGCCGGAAGGGCGTGAGCGTCGAAGACGTGCTCGCGGCGATCGAAACCGCCCTCGAAGCGCACGGGCTGGCGATAACGGCGCTGTCGGCCTTGGCGACCGCCGCGCTCAAGAAAGACGAAGAAGCGATCTCTGCCGCTGGCCGCACGCTTCACCTTCCCGTCATCATCGTTGATGACGCAGCACTTCAGGCCGTCTCGTCGGAGGCACTCAGCAAATCCGATCTCTCGCAGGATCTCGCCGGCACACCCTCCGTCTCAGAAGCCTCCGCCCTTGCCGTTGCCGGCCCCGGTGCAAAGCTGCTTGGTCCGCGCACCGTGCTCGGCTCGGTCACCTGCGCCATTGCCATCAGCGGAGATGCGCCATGACCGTTCATTTCATCGGCGCCGGTCCCGGCGCCGCCGACCTCATCACACTGCGTGGCGCCAAGCTGCTGGCAAGCTGCCCGGTCTGTCTGCATGCCGGCTCCATCGTCGCGCCGGAATTGCTGCAGCACTGCGCGCCTGGCACAAAACTGATCGACACCGCACCCATGTCGCTCGACGAGATCGAGGCCGCGTATCTGGAAGCCCATCAGGCCGGCCATGACATCGCCCGACTGCATTCCGGCGATCTCTCGGTGTGGAGTGCGGTTGCCGAGCAGATCCGCCGGCTGGAAAAGCACGGCATCCCCTACACGCTGACGCCGGGCGTTCCCTCTTTCGCCGCCGCAGCCGCAGCCCTTCGCCGCGAACTGACCATTCCCGAGGTGGCGCAAAGCCTGGTGCTGACCCGCGTCTCCGGCCGCGCCTCGAAAATGCCGCCGGGCGAAACGCTGGCCGGCTTCGGCCGCACCGGCGCGACGCTGGCCATTCATCTCGCCATCCACGCCATCGACCGAGTCGTCGCCGAATTGTCGCCGCATTATGGCGGCGATTGCCCGGTGGCGATCGTCTTTCGCGCTTCATGGCCGGACGAGCGCGTGCTGACCGGCACGCTCGCCACGATCGAGGCACTGCTCGCCGGCGACCCGATGGAGCGCACGGCGATCATCTTCGTCGGCCGCTCGCTGGCAGCGGAAGGTTTTGGCGAGAGTTCATTGTACGACGCCCACTACCAGCGGCGTTTTCGCGGGCGGGACGGATTGTGAGCGGCAAGACCAAAAGCGAAAACCCGACGCTCGAACAGGCGCTTGCACGGCTGAACTTCAAGCCGTGCCGGCTTGAGCCGGGCCATGTCTGGCTGGCCGGGGCCGGTCCCGGCGATCCCGGCTGCCTGACGCTGGAAGTGCTGGCGGCATTGGCCGAGGCCGACGCTGTGGTCTATGACGCGCTGGTCTCCTCTGACGTTGTCGCCGTTGCGGACAATGCCCAGCTGTTCTTTGCGGGAAAGCGCGGCGGCAAGCCGTCGATGAAGCAGGACGACATCACCGCTCTGCTGGTGCGGCTGGCGCGAGATGGCCGCCGCGTCATCAGGCTGAAGGGTGGCGATCCCTATATTTTCGGCCGTGGCGGCGAAGAGGCGCTGGCGCTGGCGCGCGAAAAAATCCCGTTCCGCGTCCTGCCCGGCCTGACATCGGGGCTGAGCGCGCTGGCCGCCACCGGCATTCCCGCAACCATGCGCGGCATCAACAAGGCGATCATCCTGGCGACAGGTCATGCCGCCGGCACAGATGACGATCTCGACTGGGGCGCGATCGCCCGCACCGGCCAGCCGGTGGTCATCTATATGGGCATGGCCAATCTGCCTGTTATCGCCGCGTCGCTGCTCGAAGGCGGGCTGGCGCCGTCGACGCCGGCGGCTGTCATCGTTTCGGCGACGACACCGCAGGAGCGGACCGTCGTCGCGACACTCGCCACCATTTCCGAAGCGGCCGCCGCGGCGGAATTGGCCTCGCCGGCCCTCATTGTCGTCGGCGGCATCGTCGCCATGCGCGCAGCACTGGCGGGTAACGCATGACCCGCGCCATCATCATCGGCGCGCCGCGTTCCGGCTCCGGCAAGACCAGCGTCACCATCGGCATTTTGCGCGCGCTCGCCCGGCGCGGCATCAAGGTGCGCGGCGCCAAGTCCGGCCCCGACTATATCGATCCGGGTTTTCATACCGCCGCAACCGGTCTGTCCGGCGTCAACCTGGACAGCTGGGCGATGTCGCCTGACCTGCTCAACGCGTTGGCCGGCAATGCCACCGAGGATGCCGATTTTATCTTCCTCGAAAGCGCGATGGGCCTATTCGACGGCATCCCGGCCGGACAAGGCCGCACCGGCTCGGCCGCCGATCTGGCGCGGCTCTACCACCTGCCGGTGCTTTTGGTGCTCGACGTCTCGGGACAGTCGACGACGGCGGCCGCCGTCGCCAAGGGTTTTGCCACCTACGACTCGGATGTGCGCATGGCCGGCATCGTGCTCAACCGTCTCGGCAGCGAGCGCCACCGCAAGCTGTGCAGCGAGGCGATCGAAGCGCTCGGCCTGCCGGTCGTCGGCGCCATCCTGCGCGATCCCACGCTCAATTTGCCGGAGCGCCATCTCGGCCTCGTCCAGGCCGGCGAGTATGCCGACCTGATGACGCATCTCGACCGCCTCGCCGACATGGTCGAGAAATCCCTCGACCTTGACGCCATCATGGCGCTGGCCGCGCCGTTTTCGCCGGCATCAGGCAGTTTCGAACATGCCTTGCAGCCGCCCGGCCAGCGAATCGCGCTCGCCGAAGACGCCGCTTTCACCTTCCTCTATCCGCACGTCGCCGGCCACTGGCGTCAGGCCGGCGCCGAGATCGTGCCGTTCTCGCCGCTCGCCGACGAAGCACCGGCGCAGGATTGCGATGTCTGCTGGCTGCCCGGCGGTTATCCCGAGCTTCACGCCGGCAGCCTCGCGGCCGCAACCAATTTTCGAGCTGGCATGGCCAGGTTTGCCGAGACCAAGCCGATCCATGGTGAGTGCGGTGGCTTCATGGTGCTGGGCGAAGCGCTGGAGGACGCGGCCGGCGAGACGCACGCCATGCTTGGCCTGCTCGGCCATTCTACCAGCTTTGCCAAGCGCAAGATGAACCTCGGCTACCGCGAGGCACGCCTGCGCGCCGCCTGTCCGCTGGGGCCGCAAGGCGCGCTGATCCGTGGCCATGAATTCCACTATGCGCAGATGATCGCCACCGGCAATGACGAGCCGCTGGCCGACCTAGCCGATGGCCAGGGCAATCCGCTCGGCGCCTCCGGCTATCGCCGCGGCCTTGTCAGCGGCACCTTCTTCCACGCCATTGCGAGGAGTGCATGACCGCCGTGCCCTCACCCCGGCAAGCGCTCGACGACGTCGCGCTTTGCCTCGTCTTCTTCACCCGGCTGCCGCTGCCGGTCTTCGACTTTCGTGGCCGCAGCCTGGCCGATGCGATCTGGGCGGCGCCTGCCGCCGGCCTCGCGGTCGCTTTGGTCGGCGCCGTCGTCTACGCCATCGGGGTAAAGCTCGGTCTCGCCGCTGGGCCGGCGGCCGCACTTGCGCTTGCAGCAACCCTGCTCGCCACCGGCTGCCTGCATGAGGATGGGCTGTCGGATGTCGCAGATGGCTTTGGCGGCGGCAAGACGCGCGATAAAAAACTCGAGATCATGCGCGACAGCCGTATCGGCGCCTATGGCGCTTCGGCGCTTGGCCTGTCGATGCTCATTCGCTGGAGCGCGCTGTCGCAACTGGCCGATCCGACAAGCGTTCTCTTCGCGCTGATCGCCGCCCATGCCGCCTCGCGAGGCCTGCTCGGCGCGTTCATGCATCTGGCGCCGGCGGCGCGCAGTGACGGCCTGTCTGCCGGCGCCGGGACCGTCTCGACCCAGACAGCTGTTCTCGGCGCCGTGCTCGGGGCCATCCCGCTTCTGACTCTGGGGCTCGGCGGCGCCTTTGCCGCACTGATCCTGCTCGCTCTCGTGTTCAGCGCCTTGCGCGCGCTCTGCCTCAACCAGATTGGCGGCCACACCGGTGACACGATCGGCGCCCTGCAGCAGCTGGGCGAGATCACTGTCCTGCTCGTCGCTTCCGTTTCCCTGTCCTGATTCTTCCCCGGAGATTCCTTCCCCATGCCATTCAAATCATTCGACGAACTGCGCGCCGCCTGTCTCGATCTGCCTGCCGGCAGCGATACCGCCGCCAACGCCGTCGCCCGCCGCCAGGACACGCTGACCAAGCCTCAAGGCAGCCTGGGCCGGCTGGAAACTCTCGCCGCCTGGCTGGCGCGCTGGCAGGGTCGCGACATGCCGAAACTCGACCGCGTCAAAGTCTTCGTGTTCGCCGGCAACCACGGTGTGACGGCGCAAGGCGTTTCAGCCTTTCCCTCGGAAGTGACGGTGCAGATGGTGGCGAATTTCGCCGGCGGCGGCGCCGCCATCAACCAGCTTGCCCGCATCGCCGGCGCGGAACTCGACGTCATCCCGCTCGATCTCGATCATCCGACCGGCGACTTCACTGACGTGCCGGCAATGGACGAAAAAAACTTCCTCGCCGCCGTCTCGGCTGGCTATGACGCGGTGACGAAAGACCTCGACCTCGTCTGTTTCGGCGAGATGGGCATCGGCAACACCACGCCGGCGGCCGCCATCTCGACCGCCCTGTTCGGCGGCGGCGCTGAAAAATGGACCGGGCGCGGCACCGGCGTCGACGATGCCGGGCTGAAGCGCAAGGTCATCGCCATTGAATCCGGCCTCAAGCGCCATGCCGACGCGCTGTCCGACCCGCTGAAGATCGCCGCCGCCCTTGGCGGACGAGAACTCGCCGCCACCTTCGGCGCCACGCTCGCCGCCCGCCGCAACAATGTCCCGGTGCTGCTCGATGGCTTCGTCTGCACGGCCGCGGCAGCGCCCTTGGCGCGGCTGCACCCGTCTGGCCTCGCCCACACCATCGCCGCCCATGTCTCGGCCGAATCCGGCCACCGCCGCCTGCTCGAAGTGCTCGGCCTGCCGCCGCTGCTCGACCTCGGCATGCGGCTCGGCGAAGGCTCCGGCGCCTGCCTAGCCGTCAACATCGTCCGCTCGGCGCTGGAGTGCCACACGGGCATGGCGAGCTTTGCCGAGGCTGGTGTTTCGGAGAAGTAGCTAGAGCGATTTGACGGGAGGGCGCCGGCCCGAACCTTCACTGACCATCGTCGGGCCGATCACTGGCATTCCGGGCTGGTGGCTCGAACAGCACGGCCGCTGAAAGATTCCCCACCTGGGGGTTGGCCCGCTGCTTCTGTGGTGGGCTCTTTTTACTGGCACTATTCGCCGCCGTTGCCGACAAAATGTGATTGACGTAACGGTGACCAGGCGCAATCATTACGGATTGGGCAGGGTGAGGGCGTTTTCAATGAAACTCGTTGTCTTTGGCGTAGCAATAGTATTGGCCGCTACCGGAGCAGCTGCTGCGAAAGAGAAGAAAAAGGTGGCCACCGCTCAGGCTACAACCTCGTGTTCTACAGCTCATAAGAAGGCTGGCAGCAAGCCGACCGCGAAACCGGATTGCAAATCGACGGGCACCGTGGTTGCGCGACCGTCAAATAGGGCCGAAAACTTCCTGGATCATTATAATCCGCGCTTAGGGTATGACACCAGTCCGTGGTTTCAAACTGGCTTTAATTGATGGCGGCTTCGGCTTCCGGGCTTTTCTTAATCCAGCGCGGCCTTCACTCCTTCGCCAAATAGCGCACCGGCTTACCGGCCGCCGAGTTTAAGGCAAACCTGCCCCAGCATGTCGAGGCGCGTCAACGCGTCCGGCATTCCAAGGTCTTCCACCAACTCTTCTAGAAATTTGGTGGGTGCGCACAGGATTGAACTGTGGACCCGCTGATTAAGAGTCAGCTGCTCTACCAACTGAGCTACGCACCCACTCGACCGGTAAAACCGGCGTTGGCGGGCATATAGCCGCCGATACCGGTCCTGTCCAGCCCTGCCGGAATCATTTCCCGACAAATCGCTGAACTGCCGCAGGCGGTCACACGAACAGCCTGCCTTCCGCCACCTTGATGGCATGGCCGCCGATGCGCGCGGAGGCCAGTTTTCCGCCTTCGACAGTGAGTTCCAAGCGGATACGTGACGGGCGGCCCATCTCCAGCCCCTGCTCGATCCACAGCTGCGAAATGCCGTCGGTGGGCGCATCGAAATGCATGATGGCGCCGGCAAAGGCGGCTGCCGCCGAACCGGTCGCCGGGTCTTCATAGGACGGCGTGCCCGGCACGATCATGCGGACATGGAAGGCGCTGTCATGGTTCACCGTCTGGCGGCAATAGACATACGGGCTGGCGAAAGCCCATTCGCTCTTGCGCGGCGCCAGTTCGGACCAGGCCTGGTTATCGAGCTTGACCCGGGCCGCAGCCTCCAGATTGGCGACCGGGATGGTGACGTAAGGCACGCCTGCCGACCAGAACGACACCAGGTGATTCTCGAAGCCGATCTCGTGCGGCGCCAGCCCGAGGGCGGCGCCGATCGCCTCCGGGTCGGCATCGAGCTTCAGCGGCTCCGGCAGCTTCGCCAGGTCGAACTCGGCAAAGGTGGCGCCATCGTGCCGGCTGACGGCGCAGCGCACCGGGCCGATATTCTCCTCCAGCACGAAGATGCCGGCTTCGCCCTCGCCTGTCAGTTCGGCCAGCGCGATCGCGGCGCCAACTGTCGGATGTCCGGCGAACGGCATCTCATAGTCGGGCGTGAAAATGCGGATGCGGTTGCGATGTTTTGGATTGTCCGGCGGCAGCACGAAGACCGATTCGGACAGGTTGAACTCGCGCGCAATGGCCTGCATGGCGGCTGTATCCAGCCCTTGGCTGTCGAGTACGACAGCCAGCGGATTGCCGGCCAGCCGCTCCGTCGTAAACACATCGTAGAGCAAGTAATTGCGGGTCTGCATCTTGAAAAACCTTCCGCCTCAATCCGAACATGGCCGAAATTTAATTTGATATTCGAACCACCAAGCCTGATCTGTGCACAACTAGGGACATTACGCTTTCATAGGGGTCCGGCGTGGACCAGCTTGTCAATCTGCCAAAGACGGAATCGGATTCCGCCATCGAGGCGGCGCTCGGGCTTGATCAGAGCGGCGTGCGCAAGACGCGCCGCCGGGGCTGGCTTTACGCGCTGCTGGCGCTGATCGCACTTGCCGCCGGGTTGGCTGGCTACCAGTGGTTTGCCGGCTCCCCGGCCAAGATCGACTACACCACCACGCCGGCTACCATTGCCGACCTCACCGTCGCGGTTTCGGCGACCGGCACGCTGCAGCCCCTCACCCAGGTCGACATTTCAAGCGAGCTGTCCGGTATCATCCGCTCGGTCTCGGCCGAAGAGAACCAGCAGGTCAAGAAGGGCGACGTGCTGGCGACGCTCGACACGGTGAAACTCGAGGTCCAGATCGAACGCGCCGAAGCCTCGGCCAAGGCCGCTGCCGCCAATGTCGAGGACGCCACGGTAACCCTGAAGGAGAACGAAAGCGCCCTCACCCGCGCGGCCGAACTGACCAGGCGTGGCATGGCGACCGATCAGTCGCTCGAGGCGGCGACTGCCACGCGCGACCGCTCCAAGGCGGCGCTCGATAGTGCGCAGGCCAATCTCGCCATCGCCCAGGCCGATCTCAAGGCGCAGCAGACCGACCTTGCCAAGAGCACCATCTATGCGCCGATCGACGGCATCGTCTTGACGCGTTCCGTCGACCCCGGCCAGACGGTCGCCTCCTCGCTGCAGGCGCCGGTTCTGTTCATCATCGCCGCCGATTTGAGGAACATGGAATTGGTGGCGGCGGTCGACGAGGCCGATATCGGCGCGGTCAAACCAGGCCAGCATGCACGCTTCACCGTCGATGCCTTTCCCGAGCGGCCGTTCGACGCCGAGATCCGCGACATCTCCTACGCCTCGGTCACCACCGACGGCGTCGTCACCTACAATGCACGGTTGGAAGTCAACAATAACGAGCTTTTGCTGCGGCCCGGCATGACCGCCACGGTTTCGGTCGTCACCAGGCAGGCCAAGAGCGTGCTCACCGTGCCTTCAACAGCGTTTCGCTATCGGCCATCGGCACCTGCTGCCCGCGCGTGGAGCCTCAGCGATCTGTTCACCGGCCGCATGGGCCGTGGCGGCAACCGCCGCCAGCCGGTGAAGGCGCCCACCGACGGCTCACGCACGCTCTATGTGCTGGAGAACGGCCGGCCGCACCCGGTCAACGTGAAGATCGGCTCCACCGACGGCGAACTGACCGAGATCACCTCCGGGCTGGATGAAGGTGCAGAGGTTATCACGACCTCGCAGCTGCGGAGCTGACGCCATGGCCGCGGGCCTCATCGGTTTCGACTCGGTCTGGAAGAGCTATGGCCAGGGCGAAGCCAAGGTCCATGCGCTGGCCGGCGTCGACCTCGCCATCCAGCGTGGCGAATTCGTCGCCATCATGGGCCCGTCCGGTTCGGGCAAATCGACCGCGATGAACATCATCGGTTGCCTCGACACGCCGACGGCCGGAACCTACTCCTTCATGGGCATCGACGCCGGGCGGCTCGACCGCAACCGCCGGGCGCTTCTGCGCAATCTCTATATCGGCTTCGTCTTCCAGGGTTACAATCTGTTGCCGCGCACCACGGCGGCGGAAAATGTCGAGCTGCCGCTGATCTATCGCGGCGCGCCGGCCCGCGAGCGCCGCGATCTTGCCATGCAGGCGCTGGCGGAGGTCGGCCTGGTCGGGCGCGAACACCACACGCCGGCCGAACTCTCCGGCGGCCAGCAGCAGCGCGTGGCGATCGCGCGCGCCATCGTCACCAGGCCTACGCTGCTCGTCGCCGACGAGCCGACCGGCAATCTCGACACCGCCCGCACGCATGAGATCATGGAGTTGTTGACGCGGCTGAACCGGGAGCTCGGCTTGACCATCGCCATGGTCACCCACGAGGCCGATGTCGCCGATTATGCCGAGCGCACCATCCGCTTCCTCGACGGCCACGTCGCGTCCGACACGGCCAAGTCGGAGTTGGCGTCATGATCTGGGAAACCGTCCGCCTCTCTCTGCGCTCCATCCGCCGCAATGTGCTGCGCTCGTTCCTGACGCTGCTCGGCATCGTCATCGGTGTCGCCGCCGTCATCGCCATGCTGACCATCGGTTCGGGCACCACGGCCAAGGTCAAGTCGGACATCGCCAAGCTCGGCTCGAACCTGCTCGTCGTCCGTTCCGGCCGCCCGGCAGGCACCGGCGGACCAGGCGGGCTCGACCAGGCGGTACGGCCTCTGGCCGACAAGGATGTAGCCGCCCTCGTAGCCCACCTGACCGGAGCGCGCGCCATTGCGCCGGCGTCGCAGAAACAAGTCCGCGTCATTTTCGGCACCGAGAGCCTGACCTCGGGCGTCACCGGCACCGACAGCGCCTATCTCGACGCCCGCGACTGGAAGCTGGTGTCGGGCCGCCCGTTCTCGGATTCGGAAACACGCTCCGGCACCGGCGTCTGCCTGATCGGCGAAACGGTGCGCCAGCAATTCTTCGGCGCCGGCGAACCCGAGGGCGAGATCATCCGCGTCAACCGCACCTCGTGCAAGATCATCGGCCTGCTCGAACCCAAGGGCTATACCGGCTTCGGCCAGGACCAGGACAATGTCGTCTTGATGCCGCTTGCCGCCTATCAGCGCCGCATCGCCGGCAACCGCGACATCGACAACATCTACGTCGCCGCCGACGATCGCACCCCGACCACCGAATTGCAGCCGCGAGTCGAGGACATTTTGCGCGACACCCGCCGCATCACGCCGGACCGCGAAGACGATTTCTCAATCCGCGACATGACCCAGATCGCCGACGCCATGGCCAGCGCCACCACCACCATGACCGGCATGCTGGGCGCCGTCGCGGGCGTCAGCCTGCTGGTCGGCGGCATCGGGATCATGAACATCATGCTGGTCTCGGTCACTGAGCGCACCCGCGAGATCGGCATCAGGCTCGCCATCGGCGCGCATGAAAAGCACATCCTCATCCAGTTCCTGGTCGAGGCGACGGTGCTGTCGCTGCTCGGCGGCATTATCGGCATCCTGATCGGCCTGGCGCTGGCCGGCCTCGCCTCGGCAACGCTGGCCATACCGTTTGCGCCGAGCCCGGCGGTCATCCTGCTCGCCGTCGGTTTTTCGGCGCTGATCGGCATGGTGTTCGGCTTCTTCCCGGCGCTGCGCGGCGCCAGGCTCGACCCGATCGACGCGCTGCGCCACGAATAAGCGCCAGATCAGCTCCACCGCAACCAACCGCTATCCACAAGGATGGGTGCTTGTCGACATCGGCAATACTTGTTGTCATCCGGTCTGCGATGCTAATTTTAGAGCAAAGCATCTAGTCAAGGAGTTGCAATGAGCAAGAAGGCGCGGCTGATTCTGACGATGGTGATCATCGAAGGCGCCCTTGCGGGACTTTGGTGGTATCTCGCCCGCTACGGCATGGCCAATCCCGATCGTGTCACCGCCGATTTTCAGGCAGTCGTCGGCCAGACGATGGGCATGGTCATGGGTGGATTGCTGGGCATCGGCGTTATCCTGTTCCTCGTCGCCGCCCGCAACGACCGCAAGGCGGCGCAGAACAATCCGCGCCGTTAGCCCCCGCCACCGCCAAAATGCCACTCGACCAGCGGCTTCATATGCGGTGCCAGCCCTTCCGGCAGGTCGGCGGCGTGGCGGATGATCACCGGCCCCTCGATCTCCGGCTCGGTCTCAGTCGCGACGAAGGCGCCGATGCGCCGCGCAATCTCGTCGGCCGGCGCATCGACGTGGTAGCGGCGGAAGAGGACCGTGCCGGTCGAAGTCGACAGCGCATGGTAGCGCCTGCCGCGCGCAGCGCCTGTCAGGTCAAGCCCGGTCTCCTCGCGCACTTCGCGGATCATGTTGAAATCGACATCGACGCGGCCATCGCGAAAATCGATCGGCTCGAAAGAGCCGGCAGCGAAGTAGACACTGCCGGCCGGGACCGTGTGCGCGCCCATGCGGATCGCCACCAGGGCGTTGTCGCCGGCGACCAGCATGGCGTGGCCATAGGCATGCTCGGCGCCCGTCCCCTGCCGGTTCTTTCGCCACAGCAGGAAGGTCGAGTACTTCACCGCGTGACAACGCCCGACGATCCGGTTGTCGCGCCAGGCGAGCGCCGAGAGCAGCACCACCGTGCCGTCGAACAACGCCGGATTGGCCGTGACCTCGCGCCGCCAGTTGTCAGTGATCGCCTGCGCGTTGTCGCGCTCGAACGGATGCGGGCCGGGGTCGAGCCGGACGTCGATTTCGTCAACGGGCAGGATGACGTTGCGCGGCAGGTCGAAGCTCACCGTGCTCAAGCCATGTCCAGGGTAATTGCGACGGGACAATGATCCGACGCCTTCGGCCGGTCCCAGCCGGCGCGCGGAAAGCGCTCCACCGCCTGTCCCGCCGGAAAGATGGTGCGCCAGGGCTGGCCGTTGCGGATGATGTCGGGAACCGCCGTCGCATTCTTCGCCGCCAGCCCTTTCGACAGCAGGATGTAGTCGAGCTGGCACAGATGCCGCTCCTTCGGCCCGCGCGTGTGGTAGAAACTCCAGCGGTCCATCTCCGGCCGGCGTTCGACGACATTTTCGCAAAAGCCGCCGGCGGTGAGCACATCGATACAGGACTGGCTCTCGTCGATCACCTGGAAGCGGTAGCCGTCGACAGCGTCGCCCTCGATCTTCACCCGCTGGCGGTAGTCGTTCATGTCGCCGCAGATCGCCCAGTTTTTGTCGGCTGCGTGCTCTTTGCCGAAGCGCTCCTCGATGATGCGGCGCACGGCTTGCGCCTCGGCGATGCGCACCGGCATCGTCGCCTCGCGTCCGTCGAGCCCGTTGCGCGGCGAGCCCATCGATTTGAAATGGACGAGATAAAGCGTCAGCGGCACGCCGCCGACCTTGATGTCGACCTCCAGGCAGTCGCGCCGGAAGATGCGTTCATTGGCCAGGTTGCCGAGCGCCTCGAGTTCAGGCGTGTGCAATCCGAACTGCTCGAAGGTGACATAGGCATGGCTCGTCATGCGCACGAACTCGATCGGCTGACCTTGCGCGGTCTCGTTGCGCATCATCAAGGCAACGTCGATGCCGCGCGAATCATTGCCGGCGGTGGTGTATTTCTGCCGGTAACCCTCGCCCACCATCTTGAAGAGATAGCCGTACTCGAAGGCCTTCAGCGCCTCGATGTTGTCGACCTCCTGCATGCAGATGATGTCCGCACGGGTGGCGGCAATGGCGAGCGCGGTCAACTGGCGCGTATCGTCGGATTGCGCGATGGCGCGCGCCTGCTCCAGCATCCGGTATTCGGCTTCGCTCTGGATGTCGAAAAGCGCCAGCGTGCGGTCTTCGTTGAGCTGGTTGCGGAAGCCCGAGTAATCGAACCTGTTCATCAGGTTTTCGACATTGAAAGTGGCGAGGCGCAGCGACATGGGCTGACCTTTGCCTGCAAGCGCCAATGAAAACAAGGGCTGCTCGTCATGGCTGATGGAACCTTTCTGTTCATCCTCCGTTCAGACGCCAAGGTCCATCAATAGGCCACTTCCCTGGGGTATCCGGGCGTGGGGCCTGTATCACTTGGAGAGTGCAATGAGCTCGCTCTTTTCGTCCACAGTCAAATCCGGGCTGTTAGCGCTCGGTCTTTTCTCGGGTCTCACGGCGCCATCCGCCGCCGGCCCGATCCTGCAGCCAAACCTGGCGGTGCCGACAAGCACCGCATTGTCTGACATCACACCGGTTCGCGACAGCTGGGCGGGCGGCAATGACCGCCGCTCCTTCAACGATTGGCAGTGGCGCCGCCACGACGGCCGTCGCTTTGCCCGGTCAGGCAACTGGAACAACGGCAACTGGAATGGCGGCAACTGGAACGGCGGCGACAACTGGCGCTGGCGCCATCACCGCCACCATCGCGGCCGTGATTTTGACACCGGCGCCGCAGCAGTTCTCGGCCTCGGCCTGGGTCTCGGCCTCGGCAGCATCTACAACAATGGCTACTACAACAACGGCTATTACAATGACGGCTATTACGTGCAGCCGGCGCCCCGCCGCTATTACCGCACGCAGCGTCTGTCCAGCGCCCATGTACAGTGGTGCTACGACCGCTATCGGTCCTATCGGGCCTGGGACAACACGTTCCAGCCCTATGGTGGCCCGCGCCAGCAATGCTGGTCGCCCTACAGCTGACCTATAAACGACAATAAACGACGGCGCCGCCCCATCGCGGCGCCGTTTTCATTGGGAAAGACGGCTGGTCTCGGTCACCGCTAACCATATGTTTATCGGCTCAGCCTATCCGTGATATCGTGCCCCATCTGACGATCGCGCCGATCCGGTCGCGAAGGACGCCGTCATGGCCGACAACGAATTGCGAAACAAACACCGGCAGCGCGTGCTGAAGGGCGCGACGATTCTGACCGGCCTCACCAATTCCGAGGTCAAGTGCACGGTCCGCAACATGCATGCCGGCGGCGCCGAACTGAAAGTCTCGATAGACGCGCGCGTGCCGGACGAGTTCCTGCTCTATGTGCCTGTCGACGGCATCGGCTACAAGGCCATCGTGCGCTGGCGCCGCGACGACCGCATCGGCGTCGAGTTCACCGGCACCGAGCCGAAGCCGCATTGGCACTATGGCTGAGCGTCCTGATCGATAAACGGCATCAAAAGCCGGCGAATCGCTCCGCCGGCTCTTTGCTCCCAATCCCGACGACTGCGGGTTAGTTCTTGGCCTTGTCGACCAGCTTGTTCTTGGAAATCCAGGGCATCATGGCGCGCAGCTTGGCGCCGACTTCCTCGATCTGGTGGCTGTCATTGTTGCGGCGGATGCCCTTGAAGCGCGACATGCCGGCGCGGTATTCCTGCATCCACTCCGAGGTGAATTTTCCGGTCTGGATGTCTTTCAGCACGCGCTTCATCTCGGCCTTGGTCTCGGCGGTAATGATGCGCGGGCCTGAGACATATTCACCCCATTCGGCGGTGTTCGAGATCGAGTAGTTCATGTTGGCGATGCCGCCTTCATAGATCAGGTCGACGATCAGCTTGACCTCGTGCAGGCACTCGAAATAGGCCATTTCGGGTGCGTAGCCGGCCTCAACCAGCGTCTCGAAGCCGGCGCGGATCAGCTCGACCAGGCCGCCGCAGAGCACGACCTGCTCGCCGAACAGATCGGTCTCGCATTCCTCGCGGAAATTGGTCTCGATGATGCCCGAACGGCCGCCGCCGACACCGCAGGCGTAGGACAGAGCGAGATCGAGCGCATTGCCGGAAGCATCCTGGTTGACGGCGACCAGGCACGGCACGCCGCCGCCCTTCTGGTATTCGCCGCGCACCGTGTGGCCGGGGCCTTTCGGCGCGATCATGACGACATCGACGGTCGACTTCGGCTCGATGAGGCCGAAATGCACGTTGAGGCCGTGCGCGAAGGCAATCGCGGCGCCGTCACGAATGTTTGGCGCGATTTCGTTTTTGTAGATGTCGGCCTGCAGCTCGTCAGGCGTTGCCATCATCATCAAATCGGCCCATTTGGCAGCGTCCGCCACGCTCATCACCTTGAGCCCGTCGGCCTCGACCTTCTTGGCGGTCGCCGATCCCGCCTTGAGGCCGATGGCGATTTCCTTGGCGCCGGAATCCTTGAGGTTGAGCGCGTGCGCCCGGCCTTGGCTGCCATAGCCGATAATGGCGACCTTCTTGCCCTTGATCAGATTGAGATCGGCGTCGCGATCGTAATAGACACGCATCTTTTGCTTCCTTCCCACAGAGATTAGAGGCCTTGCGGCCCGGTTTTTGCTCCATAAAGAGCGAGAAACTGCTGCGTCGCCCGGGCGGCATCGCCGCCGATCGCCGCTTCAGTCAATTCCAGCCTGTCGCCGAGCAGCAGACGGATCTGCACGTCGCGGGCGACCAGCCCGAAAAAGGTCCGGAACGCCATTTCGGCGTCCGTAAAGTCGAGCAGCCCGGCCTGCTTGCCGGCAAGCAGCACCGGCTTCAACCGTCTGGCCAGCGCGAAACGGCCATTCTCCAGCACGATCGCGCCGAGATCGTCCTTTCCGGATCCGGCATGGCCGATCGCGACGCGGTTCAGCGCGATCGAGGTATCGCTCGAAATCACCTTCAGCCAGTCCGAGGCGAAGCCTTCCAGGCTTGCCGTCAGCGAGGCAAGATCGAGCCGCTCACCGTCGACCGGCACCACGCGCACTTTCGATGCCTGCCACTGCACGGTCGCCGTCAGCAGTCCGTCGCGGTCGCCGAACCATTTGTAGAGCGTTTCCTTCGAGCAGCTGGCGCGGCGCGCCACCGCCGTCATGGTCAGATTGTCGCCCTCCTCGACCAGCAGCCGCAAAGCCGCGTCCAGGACGGCCTTTTGCCGCTCTGTCAGCACTTCGCTGGTATCGATCTCGGCCCTTGCCTGCAACAATTTCCTGCCCATTCGATGAGGTCGCCGGGTCGCCTCAAACGGCGTACCGTACGTTACGGTTCGGCATATTGCGCAATCCTGTGCTCGACGCAAGGGGTTCGGTAGAAAAATCGTCGACGTGAGAGCCGCCGAGCAAACCACGAGATTCTGACGGATCAATCATCGGCGGGCGGATGGCGCAGCTCTCCAAGCAGGCTCGCCAGTATCTTCAGCTCCTCCGCGGAGAGTTTTGCGCCGACCAATTCCGCAATCGACCGTCCATAGACAGCCCACATCCGTCGCCGCGTCTGACGGCCCTTGGCCGAGATGCGGATGGTCTGGCCGCGGCCGTCATCGGCAACCCTGAGTTTCTCGACCAGTCCTTCGGCCTCGAGCCGCGCCAGAAGCCGCGAGATGTTATACTGCGCAAACAGTGTGCGCTCGGTTAGCTGGAATGGCCGCAGCCCGCCCTCACCCGCCTCGGCGAGTTCATGCAGCACGTCATACCAGTCGAGCGGCGGCAAGCCGCTGGTCTTCAAAGCCTCTTCCGCCTTTTCGATGAGCTGGCGCGAAACCCGCATCAGGCGGGCCCAGGCCTTGACGGCTTCGGGCGAAGGCGTGGTTGTTTTGGTCATGACCCATCCTAGGCGATAGATGCAGTTGCATCAAGCTTGACGATCGATGCACTAGCATCAAGCTTGACGATCGATGCACTTGCATCTATATGCATGCAATTGCATCAATCCGGGAAAGATCCATGAAACACGAAATCTGCAAAGTCGCCGACGTCCCACAGACGGGCAGCCTGATCGCGCCATTCTTCGGCCGCGAGGTCCATATTTGGCGCAGCGGTGAGCGCATCCGCGCCGCCGCCAATGTCTGCCTGCATTTCGGCGGGCCGCTCGACTGCAAGGACGGCAAGCTGGTCTGCCAATGGCACGGCGCCGCCTTCGACATGACATCAGGCGACCGGATCGAAGGTCCGGCGCCAAAAGCGTCGCGACTGATGTTCCTGTCGACGCGCGTCGAGGCCGGCGCGTTGAACTATGTCTGGGGAGAGTGACATGCCTGAGAAGAATGAAATGCCTGAGAAGAATGAAATGACTGGCAAGCTCATTCTCGTCAGCCATCATCTATGCCCCTATGTGCAGCGCGCGGCGATCTCGCTGGCCGAGAAAGGCGTGCCGTTTGATCGTGTCACCATCGACCTCGCCAACAAGCCGGACTGGTTCAAGGCGATTTCGCCGCTGGGCAAGGTGCCGCTGCTGATCGTCCAGGCAAATGGCGAGGAGACGGTGATCTTCGAATCCGCCGTCATTCTCGAATTCCTCGAGGAGACGCAAGCCAATCCTCTGCATCCGGCCGACGCCTACGCCCGTGCCCGGCATCGCGCCTGGATCGAGTTCGGCTCGGCGACATTGAACACCATCGGCCGGTTCTACACGGCTTCGACGGAGGCCGCCTTCCTGGCAGAGTCCACGGCACTTTCGGCCATGTTCGATCGTCTGGAGGACGAACTGGCCGACCAGGCCGGACCGTGGTTCAATGGCGAGTGCTTTTGCCTCGTCGATGCCGTCTACGGCCCGGTCTTCCGCTATCTCGACGCCTTCGACCGGATCGGCAATTTCGGCATTCTGGACGGCAAGCCATTGGTCCAGGCCTGGCGCAAGGCGTTGAGCGAACGCGCCTCGATCAAAGGTGCCGTGGCGCCGGACTATCCGCAGCGGCTGCGTCTATTCCTGCGTGCGAGAAATTCGCTTTTCTCGACCCTGATCCCGCCGGATGATCTGGCCAGTGCACCTCCTCTAGCCCGATCCGCCTGAACGGATCGATCAGCGTGCCGGCCACCATCGAGGCAAGCACGCTTGGCACTGGCGGGATTTTGGCGATGGTTGCCACCAGCCTGTCGCGGAAGAAGGGCAGCATCGTGCCGTCCGACTGGTAGAACGGCGTCAGCGCCAGCGACAGCAGCTGGAAGATCCGGACATGCCATCGCCGCGCCCGGGCGTAGCTTTCCAGCGCTGCCTCGACGTTGCCCGTCTGTGCCAAGGCATGGCTGAGCGCTGCCGCGTCGAGCAGCGCCATGTTGGCGCCTTGCCCGAGCTGCGGGCTGGTCGAATGCGCGGCGTCGCCGATCACCGCCAGCCGGCGGCCGGTCGGCAGCTTCATCGTGTGATGGCCGTAGCGCGCCAGCGACAGCTGGTCGAAGCTGTCGATCTGGCTGGTGAACGCCTCGCACTGTGGCCACAGCGAGACCAGTCTCGCCTTCCAGGCGTCGAGCCCTGCCGCGCGCACGTTTTCGGCATCCGCCGGCTTCAGGCTCCAGAAGAACGCCGCCATCTTTTCCCCGCCCGGTTCCGGTCGGCCGATCGGCAGGACGCCGATCATCACGCTGGCCTTGTCGTAGCGCTGCAGCAGCGCATTTTCGTCGAAGCCTTGGCGCCAGCCGAGCGAGGCCCAGAACGCGCCGTAAGTGAGCTGCCGCGGCTGGGCCGGATCGTTGAGGCACCGGCGCAGCTTCGAACGCGAGCCGCTGGCGTCGACCACGAGGTCGAACGGCCCTGCCCTGCGGCCCCCCACCGTTCGGCTCTTGTCGAAGATCAGGATCGCCCGCTCACCGACGTCCAGCGTCTCGATCTCGACACCGGTTTCGATGGCGATGCCTTGGCGCTGCGCGGCGCGAAACAACATGTTGAACAACGCCGCCCGGTGCACCGCCAGCCCGAAACGGCCGCCAGGCTGCGCATCGTAGCGCACGGCGAGCACGGTGCGGCCGCTCGAGGCATCGGCGCCATGCAGACGCTCGATGCGGCTCCCCAGCGCCAGAATGTCGTCGAGCAGGCCGAGATCGGCGAGCACGCTCAGCCCGGTCGGCTGCAGGATCAGTCCGGAACCGACGGGCTTGGGTTCCTCGAAACGTTCGAAGATGGTGACGTTGTGGCCCGCGCGCTTGAGATAGAGCGCGGTGGCGAGCCCCGCCGGGCCGGCGCCCGCAATCGCGATGTCGAGAGATTTTTCCATTGCCCGCCCAACTACTGGCCGGACAATCCTTCAGCGCCATTGTCAAATCAAGCCTTTGCTGCATGGACCAAAATATCAGCCACCGGCGTCGAAGGCAGCGCGCGCCTTGCGCACCGCACCATGGTTGAGTTCGGCCCACAGGATCAATTGATGCAAGGCGCCGAACATCGAACGGCCGAGATCGGTCAGGCTGTATTCGACGCTTGGCGGCTTGGTCGGGAACACTTCGCGATGAACAAAGCCGTCGCGCTGCAGATCGTGGAGCGTCTGGGTGAGCATGCGCTGCGAGATGTCGGGCACCAGGCGCCGCAACTCGCCGAAACGATAGGGCTGCTCGGCGAGCGCCGCCATCAGCAGCGAACTCCATTTGCCGTTCACGCCCTGCATCACGTCGCGAACCGGGCAATCGGCAATGTTTGCGCCATCGCTGGTGGCTTTGAATATATTGAGCTTGGTTCTCAGATTGACGACCTTGCCGTCCATGGCTGCTGGTTCCCTGGCGGTGCCTACCTCCCTAAAAACTGCCTTCTTTACGGTGGCCGGTCAATTCTTATTTTAGTGCTGGTCTCTTTTTGAGACTGTCAGAAGCACCCGCCACCCGGCGCAATTTCAGGATCCCCCATGACCGCAACCCTTCTCGTCACCGGCGCTTCCGGCCAGCTTGGCCGCGGCGTCATCAACCACCTGCTGGACACATTAAAGGTCCCCGCAAACCGCATCATCGCCGCCACCCGTACACCCGCCAACCTTGCCGATCTGGCGGCGCGCGGCGTCCTCGTCAGAGCCGCTGACTTCAACGACCCGCAATCGCTTGCCGAGGCCTTCGCGGGAGCCGACCGGGCACTCGTCATCTCGACCAACGAACTCGAGGTACAGGGGAAGCGGCGCGAGCAGCAGCTTGCGGCGGTGACGGCGGCCAAACAGGCTGGCGTCGGCCACCTGCTGTACACCTCGATGCCCAACCCCGAGCCTGGTTCGCCGGTTGTTTTCGCGCCCGACCACTACGACACCGAACAGGCGGTCAAGGCGAGCGGCATCCCCTACACGATATTCCGCAATGGCTGGTATAACGAGAACCTGTTCATGGCGTTGCCGCAGGCTCTGGCATCGGGTCAGTGGTACACCTCCGCCGGCGACGGCGCCATTTCCTACGGCACGCGTGACGATTTCGCGGCGGCGATCGCAGCGGGGCTCGCCTCGGACAGCAGCGAAAGCGCGACTTACACGCTGACCGGCCCCAGTGCGTATACGGCTGCCGAAGTGGCGGCGTTGGTCACCGAAGTCACCAGCAAGCCGATCCGGGTCATCCAGCTTTCCGACGAAGCCCTGACCGAGGGAATGAAGTCGGCCGGCCTGCCTGAACCCTTCGCCAAGGTGCTGGTGTCGTTCGACGCTGCCGCCCGCGCAGGTGACCTCGGCATGGTGACAGACGCGGTCGAAAAACTCTCCGGCCGAAAGTCGGTGCCGCTGAAGCAGTTTCTGGAGACGAACAAGGCTGCACTGGCCGGCTGAAAGCTGCCGTTGCGGGACGCCGAGCCCTTAAGGTTCGGCCTCCCGCACAATTACTTACGTCGCTTGACCAGTCCCAGCCGGATCAGGCTTTCGCCCGTGGCAATCAAAGCATCTTCGCGCGAGCGTGGCGCCCAGCCGAGCACGCGCACCGCCTTGGCGTTGGTGGCGTTCTTGATCTTGCCCAGTTCCGTTGCGAGTTGTGCCGCTTCCGGATTGAACAGCCCGATGATGCGCACCAGCCAATCGGGAAACTCCCGCGTCGAGACGCGCGACGCCGCCGGCCCGAGCCGCGTCTTCAGGGTCTGCGCGATCTCGCGGACCGTCATGAAATCGCCGGCGACAGCGAGGAACCGTTCGCCCTTGGCGGCGGGGTGGGTCATGGCGCGAACATGCAGATCCGCCACGTCGCGCGCGTCGACGACGCCGAAGGACAGGCGCGGCAGCCCAGGCACGGCGCCGTTCAGCATGCGCTGGACAAATTCGGTCGAGGTCGAATGGTCCGCGCCGAGCACCGGTCCAAAGATGCCAACGGGATTGACGACCGCAAGCTCCAGCGCGCCGCCCTGCTCGGCGATGAAATCCCAGGCCGCGCGCTCGGCGAGCGTCTTGGACTTCACATAGGCGCTGACCTTGCCTGCCGGATCGGTCCAGTTTTCCTCGTTGAAAGGCTGCCCATCCGCGCGCATCTTGCCATAGCCGACGGCCGCGAAGGATGAGGTGAGCACGACGCGCCTGACCCGGTATCCCGCGCCGCCCGCAGCACGCGCAACGCGCCCTCGCGCGCCGGAAGGATCAGGTCATCCTCATGCGTGGGCGCGCCGGGCGGAAAAGGTGATGCGACATGCAGCACGTAATCACAGCCGGCCACCGCCGCCGGCCAGCCTGCGTCGACCATCAGATCGGCATGGGCGAATGAAAGGGCGTCACCGGGCTCCGTGCCACCTGCCTTGAGCATGGCGAGCACATCGGCTTCGCGCCTCGCCGATCGCACGGAGGTGCGGACGCGGTAGCCGGCCTTCAACAGTTCGAGGATGCAGTGAGCGCCGAGGAAGCCGGACCCGCCGGTGACCAGCACCAATTCGCCGCTCATATTAGCCTCCTCGACGATTTATCCGTTCGAGACCCCTCAGATCGCCACCTGCGTGCCGATCTCGACCACACGTCCGGTCGGGATCTGGAAATACTCCGTCGCATCGGCCGCCGAGCGGGCGAGCCCGATGAACAGCTTGTCCTGCCACACCGGCATGCCGGAATTGGGCGATGCCTTGAGCGAGCGCCGCGACAGGAAGAACGACGTCGTCATGATGTCGAACTTCCAGCCCTGCTTGCGGCAGATCGCCAGCGCGCGCGGAATGTTGGGCTGCTCCATATAGCCGAAGGTCAGCGTCACCCGCATGAACAACTCGTTGACTGTCTCCATCTTGACCCGCTCGCTGTCGGGCACCAGCGGCTGCGGTGCGGTGACCACCGACAGAATGACGTTCTGCTCGTGCAGCACCTTGTAGTGCTTCAGGCTGTGCATCAGCGCTGTCGGCGCGCTTTGCGGATCGCTGGTCAGGAACACGGCGGTGCCGGACACCAGCTGCGGCTTCTTCTTCAGCAGATTGCCGGCGAGGAAATCGAGCGGGATTTCGTTGCGCCGGGTCTTGTCGAAGAGATAGCGGCTGCCGCGTATCCAGGTGGTCATGATCAGCCCCATGAGGCAGGCAACGGATATTGACACCCATCCGCCTTCCACGATCTTGACGACATTCGCCAGGAAGAAACCCATGTCGATGGTGCCGAACAGCAGCGCCAATGCCAGGGCGAGCCCAAGCTGCCATTTCCACAAATTGCGCATGACAACGAACAGCAGAATGGTTGTCATCAGCATCTCGCCGGTCACCGAAATTCCGTAAGCGGAAGCCAGCGAACTCGAGCTGCCGAAGCCGACAACCAGCAGCATCACTCCCATGGCGATGAGCAGGTTGACGCGCGGCATATAAATCTGGCCGCTCTGCATTTCGGACGTGTGCTGCACCTCGATGCGGGGCAGCAGGTTGAGTTGCACTGCCTGACGTGCCAGCGAAAAAGCACCCGAGATCACCGCCTGACTGGCGATCACGGTGGCGGCCGTTGCCAAGCCGACCATTGGCATCAGCGCCCAATCCGGCAACATCTCGAAGAATGGATTGGTCGGCCTGCCGCCATTCGCCAATACAAAGGCGCCCTGGCCGAAGTAGTTGAGCAGCAGGCAAGGAAACACCACGGAAAACCACGCGAGCACGATCGGCTTGCGCCCGAAATGTCCAAGGTCGACATAAAGCGCCTCGGCCCCCGTTACCGCCAGGAACACTGCACCAACGGTCACGAAAGCGGCGGTCGGGGTGCCGGCTAAGTAGGCGATCGCATAATACGGGTTGATCGCCAACAGCACCGAAGGATCATCCATCAGGTGGTAGAGCCCGGAAACGCCGATGGCCAGGAACCATAGCGCCGTCACCGGCCCGAATACTGCCGCCACCTTCCCCGTGCCGAAGCGCTGCACGGAGAACAGAAATGCCAGGATGACCAAGGTGATCGGAACGACATAGGCCTCCAGCGTCGGTGTCACCACTTCCAGGCCCTCAACTGCCGACAGCACGGAAATGGCCGGAGTTATGATAGCGTCTCCGAAAAAAAGCGACGCCCCGCAAAGTCCGATGCCGAGGATAAGCTTGGCGCCTTTTGGATAGGCGCTGCGCGCCAGCGCCATCAGGGACAGCGTGCCGCCCTCGCCCTTGTTGTCGGCGCGAAGCACGAAAGCGACGTATTTTATGGTGACGATAATCGTCAGCGCCCAGACGATCAGCGACAGCACGCCCAGGACATCTATACGCGTGTCGGTACCAGGCGAAGCGTGAAGCGCCTCGCGGAAGGCATAGATCGGGCTGGTGCCGATATCGCCATAGACGACGCCAAGCGCGCCCAGCATCAGAACTTTGGTGCTGTGCTGTTCAGTGTGGGAGTGGTTCGGTTGTTCGACGGGTTCAGCCTCGCTACCGATGCTGGAAAGAGCCATCGACTACTCCCCGATCACCGCGCGGTGCGCCTTGCTTGCTGTCATGCGATATCACCTTCGACACGAGCCTTCCACCGCTACCAACCGCAAGCCTTCAGAAACCGCCCCACCGTGCCGGCCATGCCATACTCCAACGCATCGGCTGTCAACCCGTGTCCGATAGACACTTCGGCCAATGCCGGAATGCGCTTTGCCAATGCCGGAAGGTTGTTCACCACCAGATCGTGCCCGGCATTGACCTGGAGCCCGGCGGCGACTGCGGCATCCGCGGTTTTTCCCAATCTTTCCAGCTCCTTCCGCGCCTTGGCGGAATCGGAATGGTAGCTGCCGTAGGGCCCGGTATAGAGCTCGATGCGGTCGGCGCCGGTGTCGCGCGCGGCATTGACGCCGGTGGGATCCGGATCGGAAAACAGCGACACGCGGAAGCCCCCTTTTTTCAGACGCTTGACGATCGGGTTAAGGAACGCCGCCTCGGCGGCAAAGTTCCAGCCATGGTCCGATGTCGCCTGCGCCGGATCGTCGGGCACCAGCGTCACCTGCTCCGGCTGGTGCCTTTCCACAAGCGCCAGAAAATCCTCGGTCGGGTAGCCCTCGATGTTGAATTCCGCCTTGGGAAACTCGTCGTCGATAAGCGCCCGGATCTCCGGCAGGTCGGAATGCCTGGTGTGGCGCTCGTCGGGCCGCGGATGAACCGTCAGCCCGTGCGCGCCGGCCGCCAACGCCAGGCGGCCGAGCCCGGTGACGCTGGGCCATGGCAGGTTGCGGCGGTTGCGCAGCATGGCGATGGCGTTGAGATTGACCGAGAGTTTCGCGGGCATGGCGTGAGGTCCGTTTGTTTGTGCAGCGCATCTATACTGCCTTTGATGGGAACAGACAGGGGCTTTCGGGTGTTCCAGTGATGACATCTGCTCGCAAGGGGGAACCCAGCCAATGAATTTTCTCCAGTCCGTGCCCGCAATCCGCCGCCTCGAAACCGACCGTGAGGACCTTTTCGCCATCGACGTCGTCGGCCATGTCTCTGCCGCCGACGGCGAAAATCTGTTCGGATTGCTGGAGGCTGCCTACGCGCTGCACCCGAGGATCGACGTCTTGGTGCGGCTGGTCGACCATGAGGGCGTCGACTGGATCGATATGGACGACGAGACGCTGAAACAAGGTACGGTTCATGCGCTAGAGCATATCGCCCGGTGCGCGACGATCGGTGAGCCCGACTGGATAGCGGATGCGCGGAACTTCCTTCCGGCTTCGCCACCCATCGAGTTCAGGCACTTCGCGGCCGAGGATGAAGCGGATGCCTGGCAATGGCTGGGTGCGACGCCACTCAGCCCTGCTGCGCCGGCTGCTACCTGACGCCGGCTATCTAACGCCAGCTATCCAACGCCAGCTATCTAACGATCGTCAGGCGCTCTGCCGCCCGCGTGATGGCGGTATAAAGCCAGCGCTGGCGGGTTTCCTTGAACGCCCAGCTCTCGTCGAACAGCACGACATCGTTCCACTGCGAACCCTGCGCCTTGTGCACGGTCAGCGCGTAGCCATAGTCGAAATCGTCAAAGCGCTTCTTCTGCTGCCAGGGGATATCGGCGTCCGGATCCTCGAAAGCCGACTTGAGCAGCTTGATCTTGGCGACGCCGCGGTCGGGATCGTCCTCCTCGGGCGAGACCAGAAGGTTGATGCCCGGCTTCACCGTTTCGCGCGACGAGGTCATTACCTTCCACAGCGAACCGTTGAGCAGGCCCTTGGCGGGGTCGTTGCGCAGGCAGACCAGCTTGTCTCCGGCCTGCGGATAATCGGCATTGAAACCCTTCAGCTCGCGCAGGCGCTGATTGTAGCGGCGGCGTGTGCGGTTGGTGCCGACCAACACCTGGTCCGCCTTCAGCACCAGCTCCTGGGTGACGTCCTCCTTGCCGATGACCTGCGCGGTGCCGTAGTCGCCACGCATGAACTCGCGGCCCTCGCGCACGTCGAGCGCCAGCTGGATGATCGGATTGTCGCGCGCCTGGCGGTGGATTTCGGTCAAGAGCACATCCGGCTCATGCTCGGTGAAAAAGCCGCCGCCCGAGATCGGCGGCAGCTGCGCCGGATCGCCAAGCACCAGGATCGGCGTGCCAAAACTCAGAAGGTCGCGGCCAAGCTGCTCGTCGACCATCGAGCATTCGTCGATGACCACCAGCTTCGCCCGTGAAATAGGACTTTGCCGATTGAGCGAGAAGGTCGGCGACATCGAGGTCTTGCCGGTCACCTCGTCCGACACCGATTCCTCGCCCTTCGGCCGGTAGATCAACGAATGGATGGTGCGGGCATTGACCGCGCCCTTGGAACGCAGCACCTGCGCCGCCTTGCCGGTGAAGGCGGCGAACTGCACCTGCCCGTCGACATGCTCGGCAAAATAGCGCGCCAGCGTGGTCTTGCCGGTGCCGGCATAGCCGAACAGCCGGAAGACCTGCGGCCGGCCCTCTTTCAGCCAGCGCGCCACCGCCTTCAACGCCTCATCCTGTTGGGGAGAGAATTCCATCGATTCGACAGACCGGATTCGCGAGAGAAAGACAAGCTTGGTGCCAACCACCGCTTAAAACGATGGGATTGCCTCACCTTCAACGGGACAAACTAGCAGGCGCAAATGCGAACGTAAAGTGAACATGCAAGCGGATAACGAACGATTTGAATTCAGGCATTTGAACCCAGATCGGGCAATGCCACTATCACGGACATGATCGAGATGCAGATCGGCGCAGACACCTATAAGCGAGGATATTGATGAGGTCGTTCGCAGACAGGCTGATCGGAAAGTCGATAAAGAAGATCGAAATCGGCGAACCTGGTTATGGCATCGTTGTCTCCTTGTCGGATGACGCAGGGTTCGCGATATATACCGAGGTCACGGCCTGTCTGAGTGACGAAAATGCCAGAACCATAGAACGTGTTACCATCAGCGACGAGCAAGTGATCCTCCACTTGGCTGACAACGACTTCGTCGCCATTTCCAAAAACCGTGGCCGCTTCGCCGTCGTTGAGGCGTTTGTCTATGGGGACGACGAAGGCATGGTCGTCGAAAATTAGTTGCATCGGCCGCCAGATTTCAAACACCAACCACAGGCGGACTATATGTTCGCGCCGCCGCCGCTACCTCTGGTCGGCCCGGGATCGTTCTCCAACAAAATCGGCTTGCCGTGCGGGGTTGCATGCGCGGCGCGTTCCCAGGCGGCGGCGAGCGTGTCGACGTCACTTTTTCCCGCGACGCCCTTGGCCTCCAGCAGCGTCTCCAGCGCAGCCAGCCAATGCTCGTAGTAGTCATGGCCGTCGCTTGCGGCGCCCGGCTTCTTCACTTGCGCCGACAGCGCATCGGCCCATTCGCTCCACGAAAACAGGCCCTTGTCATGCAGCGCCACCGTCATGGCGAAGGCTTCGGCCTGCCAGGGTTCGGCGAATACCGGTTCGTCCAGACCCGCCGGCAATGCACCTTCAGGCCGGCTCAAGATAGCTCTCCCAGGCATCGATCGAGACGGTCAGCGTCGGGTCGGCGCCCTCGCCCCAGATTTCCGAGCCATCGAAGACCACGGTATAGACCCATTGCGGGTTTTCACCGTTGCCATGCGCGTTGCTGTCGGGGAACACAAAACCGTCACGCACGGCCTCGACAACTCCGTGCTTGCCGCGCGCATAACGCGGCAGCCTCGTGTGGGCGGTGGGATTGAAATTCCTTGTCCGCACCGGGTCGCCGGCCTTGAAGCGCGGCGCCGTCTCGACCGGCCGGTCGCAGGGACTGCCCTTGGCCAGCACCGCCGGAACGTTTTCGGCCTTCAACACCCTTTTGGGCGTCGCCGCCGGATCGACCGCCCGACCCTCCGTCAGATCGCGCTCGCTGACGAAGCCATGGCGCTTCAGCAGCACCTCGAGCGCTTTGATCCAGATCTGGTAGTAGCTCGAGGAATAATAGACGGCCGGATGCACCGATTCCCTGGCGTGCCGGCTCTCGTCGATGTTCCAGGCGCCCATGGCGCCGGCGGTCAGCGTCACGCCCAGCGCCCGCCGCTCCCAGTCGGCATGGAAGTAAGGCTCGTTCCTTTCGGGCGCGACCGGCCCGAAACCCATCTGTCCACCTAGATCCTGCGGCCCGTTCATGCCGGTACCTTCTTTGTCCCGGGTTCTTTGGCCACCGCCGTGCCGATCATGGCATCGCGGCTGACCAGTTCGGCGAGTTGGTCCTCGCTCCAGCCTTCGGTACCGTCAGGCCGCATCGGCACCACGAGATAGCGCAGTTCGGCAGTCGAATCCCAGACGCGGATGTTTTTCTCCGCCGGCAAGGTCAGCCCGAACTCCTCCAGCACGCCGCGCGGATCGATCACGGCGCGCGAGCGATAGGGCGGCGCCTTGTACCAGACCGGCGGCAGGCCGAGCACCGACCACGGATAGCAGGAGCACAGCGTGCAGACGACGAGGTTGTGCGTCTCGTCCGTGTTGAACACCGCCTGCATGTGCTCGCCCTGGCGGCCGGTGTAGCCCAGCGAGGTGATCGCCGCAGTCGCGTCGCGCTTCAGCCACTCGGCAAAGGCCGGATCGCTCCAGGCTTTCGCCACCGCCCTGGCGCCGTTGCGCGGCCCGATCTTGGTCTCGTAGGTGTCGACGATGACGTCGATCGCCGCCGGATCGATCAGGCCTTTTTCGGTGAGGATGGTCTCCAGCGCGCGCACGCGCGCCGCAAACGGGTCGAGCTCATTGTCGTGGTCATGATCATGGGACATGACCTCAGATTAGGATCGGCGGCACGCGGCCGCAAGCATGACAGCTTGGGCCACGGACTATCGCCTATTCGGCGGCGGCCCTTTGCGGCTCGAGCCGATCCTCGGGAGCGAACAGCGAGGCCTGCTCGCCGCTCTCGACCGCATGCAGCTCCGGCCTGTTCTTTTTCGAAGAGAAGAAGCTCACCAGCCAGCCGGAGAAATTCTCGAAATAGACATAGATGACAGGGGTGACGAACAGCGTCAGCGCCTGCGACGCCAGGAGACCGCCAACCACCGCGACACCGAGCGGCTGGCGCAGCTCAGCACTGGCGCCGGTGCCGAGCGCGATCGGGAACGTGCCCATCAGCGCCGCCAACGTCGTCATCATGATCGGCCTGAAACGCATCAGGCACGCCTTGTGGATGGACTCCTTGGCCGACATGCCTTCTCGTCGCAGCTCCAGCGCGACGTCGACCATCATGATGCCGTTCTTCTTGACGATGCCGATCAGCATCAGGATGCCGATCACCGCGATCACCGACAGGTCCATGCCGGCAAGGCGCAGCGCGACCACCGCGCCCAGCACCGCCGAAGGCAGGCCGGTCAGGATGGTGAGCGGATGAATGAAGCTCTCATAGAGGATGCCGAGCACGATATAGATGGTCAGAATGGCGCCGCCGATCAGCAGGCCCTGATTGGCCAGCGAATCCTGGAAGGTCTTGGCGGTGCCGGCAAAGCTGGTCGAAATCGCCGGCGGCATGCCGATCTGCTCCTTCAGCGCGGCGATGCGGGCCGTGCTGTCGCCCAGCGCCACGCCTTGCGGCAGATTATAGGAGATGGTGACCGCCGGCAGCTGGCCGAGCTGGTTGACCGTCAGCGCGCCGGCGGTGCGGTCGACGCGGGCAAAGGCGCCGAGCGGCACCAGGCTGCCGCTTGCCGTCCTGACCTGGATGGCCAGCATGCGCTCGGGCGACCATTCGATGTTGGGATCGAGCTCCATGATGACTTCGTAGCTGTCGGCCGAGCCGAAGATCGTCGAGACCTGCTCCGTGCCGAAGCCGCCATAGAGGCTGGAGCGCAGCGTGTCGGTGTCGATGCCGAGCGACGCCGCCTTGTCGCGATCGACCACCAGCGTCGCCTGCAATGAATTGTTCTGCAAATCGCTGGTGACGTCGGTGAAATTCGCATGATCGGCCGCCATCGCATCGTTGAGCTTTTGCGCCCATGTGTCGGTCAGGCCGGTATCGAGGCCCTGAACGACGAGCTGGTAGGCGCTGGCGGAAGAACGCGCGCCAAGTCGCAGGTTCTGCACCGGCTGCATATAGGCATCGATCCCCGGCACGACGGCCAGCTGCCGCCGCAGATCCGACAGTACCTTATCGATGTCGGGGCGCTGGCTCTTGTCCTTCAGCTGCACATAGAGCTGGCCCTGGTTCAGCGCATTGTTGCCGCCGCCGGCTGACCAGGCCACATGCGAGACATAGGGCGAACGCGAGAAGACACTTGCCGCCTGGTTCTGCAGCTTGACCATGGCGTCGTAGGAGATGTCCTGCCTGGCGATCGTCGTCACCGAGATCTGGCCGATATCCTCTTGCGGGAAAAAGCCTTTCGGCGAGACCTCGATCAGCCAGACCGACCCTGCCGCCGTGCCGGCGAAGACGAGGAACACCAGAAAAGTGTGGCGCAGGCAGAAGGTCAAAAGCCGGTCATAGCCGCGGGTGACGATATCCTGCTTGTGGCCGGGGGCATGCTTGTCGCGATCGGCCTTGGTCACCGACAGCAAGCGCGAACACAGCATCGGCGTCAGTGTCAGCGACACGAACATCGAAGCCAGGATGGCGACCGTTACCACGACGGCGAATTCGTTGAAGATGCGGCCGATGACGCCGCCCATCAAAAGCACGGGGATGAACACCGCCACCAGCGAGATCGAGATCGAGATGATGGTGAAGCCGATCTCGCGCGCGCCTTTCAGCGAGGCATCGAAGGCCGAGAGACCGTCCTCCTCCATGTGGCGAAAGATGTTTTCCAGCATGACGATGGCGTCGTCGACGACGAGGCCGACTGCGAGCGTCAGGCCCATCAGCGAGATGTTGTCGATGGAAAAGCCGAACAGGAACATGGCGCCCAGCGTCGCGATCAGCGAAATCGGCACCGCCACGGCCGGAATGATGGTTGCGGTCACCCGGCGCAGGAAGACGAAGATCACCATCACCACCAAAGCGATGGTCAACAGCAGCGTGAACTGGACGTCGTCGACGGCCTGGCGGATCGAGGTCGAACGGTCGTTGAGCAGCTTGATGTCGGCGGCGGCCGGCATTTGGTCCTTGAACGACGGCAGCATCGCCTTGACCTTGTCGACGACGTCGACCGTGTTGGCGTCGGGCTGGCGCTGCACCGCCAGGATGATGGCGCGCGTGCCGTCGTACCAGCTTGCGGTCGTCGTGGTCTCGACCGAGTCGATGACGCGCGTCACCTCGCCCAGCCGCACCGGATGGCCGTTCTTGGTGGCGATGATGAGGTTGGAGAACCCGGCGGCAT
This sequence comes from Mesorhizobium sp. M0001, assembly GCF_040324255.1. Lineage (NCBI taxonomy): Bacteria > Pseudomonadati > Pseudomonadota > Alphaproteobacteria > Hyphomicrobiales > Phyllobacteriaceae > Mesorhizobium > Mesorhizobium sp. M0001. The sequence goes on along the minus strand of NZ_JAMYVS010000001.1, from coordinate 480,942 downwards.
CGGTGAGCTGCGTGTTGGCCGTGATGGTCAGCTGCTGCTTGTCGTTCTGCAAGACCCCGAGCGGCGTGTTGGAATTGGCCGACGCGATTGCCGTCTGCAGCTGGTCGATCGAAATGCCGCGCGCCGCCAGCGCCGTCGGGTCGATCTGCACGCGCACCGCATATTTCTGCTGGCCGAAGATCGACACCTGCGCCACGCCGTCGATGGTCGACAGCGAGGGCGAGATGACGTTTTCGGCGAAGGCGTCGAGGTCGGTGAGCGGAACCGTGTCGCTGACCAGCGACATCAAAAGGATCGGCGCGTCGGCCGGATTGACCTTGCGATAGCTCGGCGGCGCCGTCATCTCGGGCGGCAGCTGGCGCTGCGTGCGCGCGATCGCTGCCTGCACATCGGCGGCGGCAGCGTCGATATCCCTGTTGAGCACGAACTGGATGGCGATCGAGGTGCGTCCCAGCGAATTGCTGGTCGAGATCGAATCGATGCCGGCAATGGTGGCGAACTGCTTGATCAGCGGCGTCGCCACCGAAGTGGCCATGGTTTCGGGCGAAGCGCCGGCCAGGGTGGCCGAGACGTTGACGACCGGGAATTCGGCGCTCGGCAGCGCCGCCACCGGCAGGAACTTGTAGGCGAACAGCCCGCCCAGCACGAGGGCGAACGACATCAGCAGCGTGGCGACAGGCCTGCGTATGCAGAATTCGGAAATCATTGGGCAGCCGCCTTGCCGGCCTCGGCGACCTTGGGAGCAGCTTGATCACCGCCGGCCGCCTTGCCTTCGTGAATGGCGGCGCCGTCCTTCAGCCTGGTCTGGCCCTCGACCACCACCTTCTCGCCTGATTTGACGCCCTCGCTGATGGCGCTGTTTTCGCCTTCGGTCAGCGCCACCTGCACCGGTCGCATCTCGACCGTGTTGTCGGGCTTGACGACATAGACGAACGGTCCCTTTTGGCTGGGCTGCACGGCAACGGTCGGGATGGATGTCATCTGCGGCATGATGCCGGCGTCGAGCACGACATTCACATATTGGCCGGGCCACAGTGAAAGATCGGCGTTGGGAATGCTCGCCCGTGTCGCGATGGTGCCGGACGCGGTGTCGACGCTGGAATCGACGAAGTCGAGCGTGCCGTTGCCGATCGGCGTCGGATCGCCATCCTTGGTCAGCGTCACCGCGCCTTGCTGCGGGTTGGCCAGCGCCTTGTGCAGCAGCGCCAGGTTGCTCTCCGGCAGGTTGAAGTTGACTTGCAGCGGATCCATCTCGGTGATCGTCACCAGCGGCGTGGCCGTGCTCGAGTTGCCGTTGCTCAAGGTGACGAGGTCACCGACCGAAACGTTGACCGCGCCCAGCCGGCCGGCAATCGGCGCCTTGATGCTGGCAAAGCCGAGCTGGACATTGTCGGCGTCGATCGTCGCCTTGTCGGCATCGACCGTCGCCGCGGCAGCCTTTTGCGCCGCCACCGCCTGATCGTAAGTCTGCTGCGTGCCGGCCTGCTTGGCGACGAGATCCTTGGCGCGCTGAAGGTCGGAGCCCGAACTGGTTAGCAGCGCCTGGTCCTTGGCGAGCGTCGCCTGATCCTTGGCAAGCTGCGCCTTGAGCGCCCTGTCGTCGAGCGAGAACAGCAGGTCGCCGGCCTTCACCATCTGGCCGTCCCTGACGTCGATCGATACGATCTGGCTGGACACGCGGGCGTTGATGTTGACCACGGCCGGCGACGACACGAAGCCGATGGCGTAACGGCGGATCGGAAAATCGGCCGTTGTCGCGGTGGCCGAGACGATCGAGGCCGAACGGGCGGCATTGCCGCCGGCGCCGGATTTGCCCCCTGCCTTGTCGGCCGAAGCCTTGTCCGATCCAGCCGGCTTGTCCGCCGCTGCCGTCTGCCTGGCGCCCGGCAGCATCTGCTGCAGACTGCTCATCGCCGCCGGCGAAAAATAGACCCATGCCGCGGCGACACAGGCCGCTGCCACCACCACCGCCAGAACGACTTTACCGCGCATCGACTAAAAGCCCTATGATCCGACACGCCGAACCCGGTGGTCTCATTCTACGCAATCACGGCGCCTTGCCGCGATCTCGCCGAAGTAGATAGGACGCACATTTGTCGGAAAAGGGCCAAAACACGGCATTACGAAGATTTAATGTGCACTGCACAATGACTATGCAGCCGGCTCAGCAGTCGGAAAACCAGCCAGGATGCGGTTGAGATCTCAGGCGGGATGCGTCTATTTCAGCATCGGCCAGAGCGTCGCCGCCAAGAGCACGCCCATGGCGATGTTGAACCATTTCAGCCGCACCGGATCCGACAGGAACCCGCGCAGCGCTGTGCCGAAACCGGCCCACATCGAGACGCTCGGCAGGTTGACGACGGTGAAGGCGATCGCGATCAGCGCCACCGACAGGAACGGGTGGTCCGGATTGGAGTAGACGGCCATGGCGGTGATCGCCATCACCCAGGCTTTCGCATTGACCCACTGGAATGCGGCTGCCTCGATGAACCGCATCGGCCGTGCCTCCGTCTCACCCTTGCTGGACAGCGAGCGCGACATGGCGATCTTCCAGGCGAGATAGAGCAGATAGGCAGCGCCGGCGATCTTCAATCCGGTGTGCAAGGCCGGAAACGCCGTAAGCACCGCGCCCAGGCCAAAGCCGACAGCAAGCAACAGCACCAGGAAACCCATGCTGATGCCCAGCATATGCGGGATGGTTCTGACCAGGCCGAAATTCACGCCCGACGCCAAGAGCATGAGGTTGTTCGGCCCCGGCGTGATCGAGGTCACGAAGGCGTAGACCAAAAGGGCAAGGAAAGCGTCGAGGGTCATGACGGCTCACAAAGGTCAGCAATGCTGACTTAAATCGACAGAGCGCTGGACGCAACCTCATTCCATTGGTCCAAAGCGCTCCGCCGTGATCCGCCTATCCCGAGCCAGCCAGGCCGGCACAGTCTACCTGCCGTGGGCCCGCGCCGACAACAGGCTGGGAGCGGCGGCGGCCTCCTGACGGCCAGCCACACGCCGCAGGCCTTTGCGCCTCGGCGTGTTCCCGGGAAGCTTCACGCCATGCGCGAGGCCGAGGGCAGCCAGGATGCGGATGAAGAGCCAGCCGAGATCGATCTGCCCGCGTTCCAGGCCGAGCTTTGCGGATTCGGGAAAAGCATGGTGATTGCCGTGGAAACTCTCGCCAAAGGTCACCAGGCCGAAACGCGGCAGGTTGTAGCCCTGCACGGCAACGCCATCGACGCGCCAGCCCTGCTGCCCGCTGCGATGTGCGAAATGCCCGACCAGCCAATGCCCGGTCAGCGACACGGAGATACGCACCGCAATGCCCCAGACCACCCAGCTCCACCCGCCGAGGAGCAAGAAAAGGATCGCCCACGGCAGTTGCTGCAGCATCCAGGTCCGCTCGACGAATTTGTAGAAGCGGTCGTTTCTGATCGACGGCTCGATGACGAAGTCAGGCGGATTGCGCAACGCTACGGCGCAATGCATTTGCCAGAAAGCGTCGGTGAAGAAAGGCCGGCGGTGGGCGTGCAGGTCGTGACAAGCCGTCTGGCGCTGCGCCCAGTCTCGTATGTCATGCGCATAGATCATGCCGAACGGACCGGCCATGCCGACGAGCGTGCCGAGATAGACCAGCGCGTGTTTGAGCCAGATGTGAACCTTGAACGAGCGATGGATGAGCAGGCGATGCATGCCGACCGAGTGTCCGGCGCAGATCGTCACCGCCGTCGTCGCTACGAACAGGGCGAAAGCGCTCCAGCTGAAGGTCAGCGGCCCGAACACCAACGCAATCAGCGTCATCGCACCGACCCAGATCGACTTGGCCGGCATCCAGACGACCTCGCCATCTTCGGCATCGCTCAAGGGCTGCGAGATCATTCTGCCTGTGGATATGGTCTTCATCGGTACCCCTCCTCTGCAGGAAACATTTCCGGACCAAAGAGCCTTGCCTTCCGGCGCGCCGGCGCTTATTTAGGCAATAAGCTAACTATCTACTATTCCGATTTAGGTATTTAGGCAATAGACTAAATACCGGAAGCGAAACGACAGAGGCAGGCGGTGATCGAAGACAATGCAGCGGATGGCGACACGGCTATCGGGGCAAGCAGCGCCATACAGCGCGTGTTCGAGGCGCTGTCATCGCAGCCGAGGCGCAAGATCCTCGCCTATCTCGCCCACTCCTCGCTGACCGCGGGCGAGATCGCGGCGCGCTTCGACATGTCGAAGCCGTCGATCTCGCAGCATCTGAGCATCCTGGAGACGGCCGGCCTCATCGCCAGGGAGCGGCAGGGACAATTCATCCGCTACTCGCTGGTCCAGAACAATCTGGTTAACACGCTGAACGGCTTCGTCCAGGACGTCTGTCCGGTATCGCGCCCGATCAAAAGGGAGAGTAAGAATCTGGCGAGCGGCAAGGTCGATCCCAAGCCGGTAAAATAGTTGGACTGAGACTACATCCCTTGCGGGCCGCGGTTCATCGCCGCCACGCCGGTGCGGCAGATCTCGACCAGGCCGAGCGGCTTCATGATGGCGATGAACTGGTCGAGCTTCGAACCCTTGCCGGTAATCTCGAAGATGAAGTGCTCGGTGTTGGCGTCGATGACCGAAGCGCGAAAAGCGTCCGCCAGACGCAGCGCCTCGACGCGGGCTTCGCCGGTGCCGGCGACCTTGACCAGCGCCAACTCGCGTTCCAGCGGCCGCTCCTGGCCGAACTCGTGCGAGCGCACGGTGAGATCGACGACGCGATGCACCGGTACGATGCGTTCGAGCTGGTGCTTGATCTGCTCCAGCACATGCGGCGTGCCGCGCGTCACGATGGTGATGCGCGACAGGTGCTTCTCGTGTTCGGTCTCGGAGACGGTGAGGCTCTCGATGTTATAACCGCGGCCGGAAAAGAGGCCGATGACCCGGGCAAGCACACCGGGCTCATTGTCGACCAGCACGGAGAGCGTGTGGTTCTCCGGCTTTTCCGTTTCCTTGGCGATGAAATAGGCGGAGCCGGTCGGTTGAAGCTGTGCGTTCATGACATGAATCTCGATTTCAGACTTTGAGCTAATTCTCTGTTTGCGCACGGCTTCTCGCGACAGCCCTGCCCCGGCTTGGACCTAGACCAGTTCCCTGCCCTTGGCGTCGATGGCGTTGGCCACGGCTTCGTCGGTCGCCTCGTCGGGCAGGAGCATTTCATTATGCGCCTTGCCCGACGGGATCATCGGGAAGCAGTTGGCGAGCGTCGCCACCCGGCAATCGAACAGCACCGGCTTCTTCACCGCGATCATCTCCTTGATCGCATCGTCCAGCTCGTCCGGCTTCTCGCAGCGAATGCCATGGCCGCCATATGCGTCGGCCAGCTTGACGAAGTCGGGCATCGCTTCGGTGTAGGAATGCGACAGACGGTTGCCGTGCAGCAGCTGCTGCCACTGGCGCACCATGCCCATATACTGGTTGTTGAGGATGAAGATCTTGATCGGCGCATTGTGCTGCACCGCCGCGCTCATCTCCTGCATCGTCATCTGCACCGAGGCATCGCCTGCGATGTCGATGACCAGCGCATCCGGGTGCGCGATCTGCACGCCGAGCGCAGCCGGCAGACCGTAGCCCATCGTGCCCAACCCGCCCGACGTCATCCAGCGGTTCGGCTTCTCGAAATGATAGTGCTGCGCCGCCCACATCTGGTGCTGGCCGACCTCGGTGGTGATGTAGGTGTCCATGTCCTTGGTCAGTTCGTAGAGCCGCTGGATGGCATATTGCGGCATGATCACATCGTGGTTCATCTTGAACGCGAGCGAGTCACGCGCGCGCCATTTGGCGATCTGCTCCCACCAGGGATGGAGCGCCTTCTTGTCGGCCTTGGCGCTCGCCCGCCACAGCCGCACCATGTCCTCCAGCACCCGGCCGACATCGCCGATGATGGGCACTTCCGTGTGCACGTTCTTGTTGATCGACGATGGATCGATGTCGATGTGGATCTTCTTCGAGTTGGGCGAGAAGGCGGTCAGCCGTCCGGTGATGCGGTCGTCGAAGCGCGCGCCGATGCAGATCATCACGTCGCAATCATGCATCGCCATATTGGCTTCATAAGTGCCGTGCATGCCCAGCATGCCCATCCAGTTCTTGCCCGATGCCGGATACGCGCCGAGGCCCATCAGCGTCGAGGTGATCGGGAAGCCGGTGAGGTCGACCAGTTCGCGCAGAAGATGGCTGGCCTCCGGACCGGAGTTGATGACGCCGCCGCCCGAATAGATGATCGGCTTCTTGGCGCTGGCCATCAGTTCGACGGCGGCCTTGATCTTTTCCAGGTCGCCCTGGACCTTCGGCTGGTAGCTGGTGCGCGGCGCCGCCTGCGGCGGCACATAGATGCCTTTGGCGAACTGCACATCCTTCGGAATGTCGACCACCACCGGGCCGGGGCGGCCGGTCGTCGCGACATGGAAGGCCTCATGGATGGTGGCGGCCAATTCGTTGACGTCCTTCACCAGCCAGTTGTGCTTGGTGCAGGGGCGCGTGATGCCGACCGTGTCGCACTCCTGGAACGCGTCGGAGCCGATCAGCGAAGTCGGCACCTGCCCGGTCAGGCAGACCAGCGGGATCGAATCCATCAGCGCATCCTGCAGCGGCGTCACCGCATTGGTGGCGCCCGGGCCGGAGGTCACCAGCATGACGCCGGCCTTGCCGGTCGAGCGGGCATAGCCTTCGGCCGCATGCCCTGCGCCTTGCTCGTGGCGGACGAGGATGTGCTCGACCTCGTCCTGCTGGAAGATTTCGTCATAGATCGGAAGCACCGCGCCGCCGGGATAGCCGAAGACATGCTTGACGCCATTGTCCTTCAGCGCCTGCACCACCATTTCGGCGCCAGTCATTTCCCTGTTTGGCATTTCGCGCCGTTCGTTCTGTCCGTTGCTCATCGGTCTGGTCCCGTACTTCTAGCCATGAGGCGATTGCTGGTCGTTTAGTCGTGTTTCGGGCAATAAAAAAGGCCCCCGATGGGAGCCTGTGTGTTGCGCATGGGAGGTTTTCGCCCGGCGGTTACACCGCCTTGCCCACGCGCTTTCCTACGAGAATGAGTGCCTTTTTCATCGTGGCGGACACTACGAGGGTGAAAGGCAAGGTGTCAACGGGAAAAACGCGCGATGCGAAAGACAAAGCAAGTGGCCCGCCGCCTCTGGTCGGCGGGCCACCGCGGCGCATACGATACCCCTCAATCGCACCGCGCCGGGAACAAGAGCCACTGCCGTGTCACGTCAGGATCAGCACGATCTTGTACGTGTCCGGGTCGACGATGACGATGCGCCCGTCGGCCAGCACGAAGTACTCATAGGATTCGTAAGCCGGGACGATCTTGACAATGCGCGCCGGCAGACGGTGCAGGCGCACTTTGTGCCGCGGCACCTCGATGCCGACCGAAATGTCGAAGTCGACGTTCTTCACCGGCTCAACCCTGGTCTCGTGGATGATCTGCGTGACCTGCGTCTTCTGCTCGACTGTCACGTTGTTGATCGAGGCCGTATTGCCCTGGTCGGTCTGGACGTTTGTGTTGCCCTGAGCGTTCTGCTCGGTGGTGGTCCCGGCCTTGCCCTGGGCCTGCTGGTCCGTGCTGGTGCCGGTCTGGCCCTGAGCGTTCTGCTCGGTGCTGGTCCCGGCTTTGCCCTGAGCCTGCTTCTCGGTGCTGGTGCCGGTCTGGCCCTGAGCGTTCTGCTCGGTGCTGGTCCCGGCCTTGCCTTGGGCCTGTTCATCCGTCTTGAGCTTGGCCTTGCCCTGAGCCTGCTTCTCGGTGCTGGTGCCGGTCTGGCCCTGAGCATTCTGCTCGGTGCTGGTCCCGGCCTTGCCCTGGGCCTGTTCATCCGTCTTGAGCTTGGCCTTGCCCTGAGCCTGCTGATCGGTCGTGGCGCCGGCCTGACCCTGAGCATTCTGCTCGGTACTGGTCCCGGCCTTGCCCTGTGCCTGTTCATCCGTCTTGAGCTTGGCTTTGCCCTGAGCCTGCTGATCGGTCGTGGCGCCAGCCTGGCCCTGTGCATTCTGATCGGTCTGTGACTTCATCTTGCCTTGCGCCTGTTCGCCGGCCTTGCCGCCCTTCTGGCAATCGGCCGCGCCGGCGGCGCAGTTGTCGCCGCCGCTCGGCTGCACAGCCTGGGTCTGGGCGATCGCGGCGCCGCACCCGACGCCAAGCGCAATCATGCTCGTGATCAACACATGTTTCATCTGCTTTCTCCTTAAAGAGTCGGTCCCTCAGCCTAGCCAACTCTGTCAAAAATACTTTGTTCCGCATTTTGCGAATAAAATCGGGCTTCTAAGAAGACCAATAAATGTAGGCAGTAGTTTTGCCAACAATCAGCTACAAATTGCATCAAAAAATTAATGCAACGCAAGATTTTTGCTTTTTTCTGAGCTTGTGATCCCATAGCGATGACACCAGCCTCACAAGCTTAGAAGTACTCCCGTCGTCATGACCAGGATGGCTACCCCGAAACAGGCAAGAGCAACCATCGTGCCTGATGGACGCTGTTGTCCATTAACGCCTCCCACAAGTGCTGATCTCAACGATGCCGAGAACCCTGTGTTCCGCCCTGAGGAGGCTCTAGGACCTCTACAGCCTGGCACCAGACTTTGGTCCCTCTCCCTATAGTCCATTGGCCCGATGACGCCCGGACCGAAGCCCCACGCGGGAACGCAGCCGCGAAAAGCCCGTTCGGCTTGCGGTGTGCATCAACCTCACCAACAACCACCGTATCGGAATCGAGCTCGCGCAAGATGCATGAGCGTTGATGAAGGAGAGAATCATGACGACCATGTACCAGTCGACCGCAATTGCCGGATTCTTGCTGCTCGCGAGCGCGGGCGTAGTTGCCGCTCAAGACGTCATCATCGCGCCGGAGCAGGAAACGGTTGTGCGCGAATACGTGAAAAAGCAGCCCCTTGCGTCGGTGAAGATTCCAGGTGTCGAATTGAACGTGGGGACCGCCATTCCCGACACGGTGGAACTGCATGAAGTGCCGAGCGTCAAGTATCGCTACGTTGTGGTCGACGGGCGAACCGTGCTGGTCGACCCCGGCACGCGGAAGATCGTCAAGATCATACAGTAACGCTGATCCCACCGCCGTTCCCCGCGGGTGGCGGTGGGATCATGCCCTGAAATTGCGGTTTCCCCGGCAATTCAACCTAGCGCTTGCTCGCACCATCGACCGTTCTAGATGTAGGATGGCTTAGGCATTTTGGCGCGGCCAAAGTCGCGGGGTCGGTTGAGACGTGCGCTACATTGATAGTCTCTATCAAAACTGGAACAGGCTATCGTTGGCTTGGCAGTTCATCATAGTCGGAAGCATTGGGCTGCTGTCGCTGATGCTGGTCGTCGGCCTATGGGTCACCTCGCAAATACGAGATGGAGTGATCCGCAACTCTGCAAGCACGACCGCGCTTTACGTCGACAGTGTCATCGCGCCAATCCTGCCGGATATGCGCAAAAGCCAGCAGCTCAGCGACACCGTTAAACGGGCGCTCGATGAAACCCTGGACCAGGGTGCTCTCGGCAAAAAACTGGCGTCGTTCGTGCTTTGGCGGCGTGATGGCAAGGTGCTGTACGCCAAAGACGCGGCTCTTATCGGCCAGACCTTCGAGCCAAATGCGAACTTGCTGCATGCGTTCGGTGGAAACGTGGTGGCGCAATTCAATGATCTGGACGAAAATGAAAGGAAGGAACGGAAGAGCCCCACCGCCTCGCTGCTCGAGATCTACAATCCGGTTCGAGAGCCGTGGTCGGGCGATGTTGTGGCCGTTTCCGAGTTCTACGAGATAGCCGACGATCTTCAGGGCACTTTAAACTCGGCACTATGGTCGAGCTGGCTGCTCGTGGCTGGCGCGACCGCGGTCGCCTTGGCGATGCTCTCGGGAATCGTGCTTCGCGGCAGCAGCACTATCGAAACGCAGCGTTCAGCGCTTGAGACACAAGTGGCCGAACTTCAGTTGCTTTTGGAGCAGAATTCCGCTTTGCGGGAGCGCGTCCAGCAGGCGTCGCGCCGCGCAACGGCAATCAACGAGCGTTACTTGCGTCGCATCGGGTCTGATTTGCATGACGGTCCAGCTCAGCTGGTCGCACTGGCTGCGCTGCGCATGGACAGCCCTCTGCTGCTCGATCCCGCCGCATCCCCAAGCCACCGGAAGACCGAGATCGCCGATATCCATCATACGTTGGACGAGGCGATGCGGGAGATCCGCGCCATCTGCACCGGCCTCGTGCTGCCACAGATCGAAGCTTCGACAGTCGCGGAGATATTGCGGCTTGCGGTTGCCGAACATGAACGCCGGACGGCCTCCTCCGTATCGCTTTCACTGCCATCTCGCCTGCCCGACCTGGGGACGTCCGAGAAAATAAGCATCTTTCGCTTCGCGCAGGAGGGGCTGAACAATGCCTGGCGACACGGTCTGGGCAAGGGGCAGGCTGTCAAGGCGAGAGTGACGCAGGGCAAGCTCCTCATTCAAGTGCTTGATCACGGCCCTGGATTCCAGTCGGGATCGTGTGAAGGACTTGGACTCGCCGGTATGAGGGAACGTATCGAAAGTATCGGAGGTCACTTCGAGACCTTTTCGAGCCCCAGGGGGACCCGGCTGACCATAACGCTCAACATCGAGGACCAGAAATGACCGCTCCCATAAGGATTGCCATTGTTGATGATCATCCGCTGTTTCGCGAGGGTGTGGCTCGCAGCCTCGCCGAAATCGGCGGCTTCGAAGTCGTTGGTGCGGGCGAAACCGCGACGGATGCCGAACAGCTTGCGGCCTTGGCAAATCCCGACATATTGCTGCTAGACATCAGTTTGCCGGGAGGGGGTCTGGCGGCAGCGGAAAATATTCTTGCAACTCAGCCTGACTGCAAGATCGTCATGCTCACCGTCTCGGAGGCGAACGCCGATTTGGCAACGGCGCTCAGGCTGGGCGTACGCGGATATGTGCTGAAAGGGATTGGGGCGGCATCGCTGGCCGAGGTGCTGACTTATATAGCCGCAGGAAAAAAATATGTTTCGCCGACCCTGTCAGCGCAGCTTTTGAATGAACTGATCCGGCCGGAAAAGCGCACTACCGATCTCGTTGCCAATCTCTCGGGACGCGAGCTTGGGATAATCTCCTTGGTAGGCGAAGGACTGAGCAATAAAGAAGTCGCCAAACGTCTCAACCTGCAGGAGAAAACGGTAAAACACCACATGACTCGGATATTTCAAAAGCTAAAGGTGCGAAACCGCACCGAAGCAGCCATTCTTATGCACGCGCCCAAAACGGGTCTTGTATAGGGAGATCGGGGCTTGTCTGAAGGTCGGATGCTGGTTGGCGAACCAACAGTTACAGCCCTTTCAGACGAGCAATGTCGGAGGCCCTTACGGCGCGTTCGACAATTGTCCTTCCAAGCGGATCCTTCATAGTGAAGCGGCCGGCCTCGATGCTTTCGCTGAATCCATCGCGATGCACGACCTGGATTTTGGCGCCCTGTACCGTCACCGTGTCGCCAGCGGCATTGACTTGGCTACTGGGAGCTTGGCTACCGGCGGCGTTGTCGCCGGCACCATTTTTTCCCTTTCCGTTGGCGTTGCCATTCCCGGCGTTGCCGCCTGAGCCATTACCGTTACCACTACCGTTGCCACCACCGTTACCATTGCCATTGTTTCCGCTCTTGGCGCTGGCAGCGGCGAATTCGATCTTGTAACCGTCGACATGGCTCAACCGCAGACCAAGCACCGGCATCGTCACCGCAACCGCCGCGAATACGCGCAAGCTAAAGTACGCCCGGCGACGCACGGATGAAAACAGGGGCTGCCTTTCTCCATTCATGCCACCATCACATCATGATGTGTCACGGTATTCAAGAATGAACAGCCCAAAATTGCGGCTCACAAACGCTGAGGAAACTCTCCTTTCGTGCTTGCAGCTCGATTCTCAGACCTTCGTCTGAGTCAAATATACAACCGAAGTCTGACCTACTGATCTTGGGCCGCGCCGACGGATGTCGCAATAAAATCCGCGGTGACAAGGCTCGTCACCGGTAGGGATCGGCAGCGAGGCGCGAGCGCCTGCGCACGCAGACGCTCGCGGCAAGTCTGCGGCGGCATACGGTTTGCGCATGCTCGCCGTCGAAGCGGTAGCACATGCCGTTCCTTCCCCGGATTATGATCAGGCGCGATTGGCGAAGTCGCGGACAACCCGTTGCAGCAGCGGCATGTAGTCGCGAAATGCCCGGGTCTTCATGTTGGCGATCTTGCCGGCCTCGTCCCAGATGCGGACCCGAACCGCTTCCTCGTGGAACGGGTTCTTGCGGAACTCGGCCACCTCTTCGGCATTCATCGGCCCGCCTTGCAGCGACAGCGTGTGGACCGAGGCCTGCGACAGCCTGCCGAAATAGGTCGGGTCGGTAGCGCAGAGGTAGCGCTTGGCCGCGACATGCAGCCTGACGCATTCGACGATCACCGGTGGAAAGAACGGCGCCAGCACCTCGCCGCCGGCTTCGTCATGATGCTTGTCCTCGACATCGTCGGGCGAATAGGTGCCGAACTCGCTGGTGTAGTGGCCGATATCGTGCAGCAGTGCTGCCGCCACCAGCACATCGGGCGCGCCGTCCTTTTCGGCGAACCAGGCGCCCTGCAACATGTGCTCCGACATGGTGACGGGTTCGCCGAGATAGGATTCCGCCCCTCGGCGTTCGAAAATATCGGCGATGAATTCGACGATGTTGCCCGCGTTCAAATCCTGGCCGCTCATTCCGCAGCCTCCTTGAAGCTGTGTTCGATCGCCGACAGCGTCGACAAAAGGCCATCCTTGTCGGCGTAGCAGCCCTGCAGCCAGCGCTTGCCGGCGCCGGAGAATTGCTTGCGGGCATGCATGACGCGGGTGTTGTCGACGATGAAGGCCTGGCCTGCCTCGAGCCTGAAGGTGACTTCGAAGGAAGGATCCTCGATCAGTTCGGCAATCCGGCGATAGGCGGCGTAGTAGGCCTCCATCTCCGCGAACGGCACATCGACGGTCGGCGCCAGCGAGCGGTTGTTGAAACGGATGGCGATGAGTTCGCCATCCGGCCCGAGCTCGATCATCGGCCGTTTGGCCTGCAATCGCACGCCCGACGACCCCGCATATTCGAAACGCGCCGGGTATGAACTCAACAGCCGGAAGCCTTCGGGGTTTTCGGCCTGCAGCGCGGCCGCCACGGCAAAACCATCGACGACGCTGGATTCGCCGCCCTCCACGGTGTTTTCGATGCAGGACAGGATCTGCAAGGTCGGCACCGGATCGCGATAGGGATTGTCGGTATGCGCCTGCAGGCCAAGATTGGTGTAGGCCAGATTGGTTGGATTGACCTCGGCGCGCACCTCGAACCATCGGCCGTAATTGGTCTCCCTGATATAGCCGAACAGATCGGACACTTTGCACAGCGCCCCGGATTCGGGCGGCAAATCGTCCATCACCGCGAAGCCGTAGGTCTTCACCGCCGACAGCCATTGCCGCAAGACGGCGCGGTCGCGGCTGGCAGCGAGATAGCCGGCGCGCGGCACCGAATTCTGCATAGAGGCCCTGGTCCATCGCACGGTGCCCTCGCCTGTCCAGCCGGGCTGTCGGGCGGCATCGCGGTCATAGGCATTGGCGCTCAGCCATGCCGCAGGAAAGCGCACCGTCTTTCCCTCCGGTTCGAAACTGACTTCAAGCGCATCGCCCTTGATCGCGGCTGCGCCGATCCATGTCTGCGCGGGAATGTCGAGAATGGTGATCAGCCGCTGGCCGTTGCCGGCGCTGCGCGTCTTGTCGTCGAGCGCATTGTCGCGCAACCACACTGCGTGAAAGCGAGTGCGCGCGCCGTCCTTCCACCCGAGGTCGATCGTTCTTCCTTCGTCGCCGATCAGCGCCTGGCTAAGCATGGGGATCCGTTCCTGTCCGCTGCGCCCCGCAGCCAACTCCGCAGGGTTTGCGGTTGCATCGTGATGATGTCGAAGGCATAACTCAAATTATCATTTTGCAGCCAAAGGCCCTAAACGGTTTATGACTGAAACAACCCTGCCCTTGCCCCCGCTCGACTGGCTGCGCAGTTTCGAGGCCGCCGCTCGGCTGTCGAATTTCACCGCCGCCGCGGCCGAGCTTGGCCTGACCCAGGCTGCGGTCAGCCAGCACATCCGTTCTCTCGAAGAGCGGTTGAAGCAGCCGCTGTTCATCCGCCTGGCGCGCGGCGTCGAACTGACGCCGGAGGGTGCCGCCTACCTGCCGCATCTGCAATCGGCCTTCGCCGTGATCGCCAACAGCACGCGCGAGCTGTTTGAACCCAAGACCGTCCAGAGCGTGACGATACGCTCGCCGATCTCGTTTGCCGTGCTGATGATCGCGCCGAAGCTGCCGCAAATGGCCAAGGACCTGCCCTTCGTCCAGCTGCAGATCGAGACCATCCACACACCGGCCGATTATGGCGAGCGCTTTGTGGGTCTCGACATCCGATTCGGCATTGGCTCCGGCTCTTTTGCCGGACGGCAGGCCGACCGCCTGACCCGCGAAACCTTGACGCCGATGGCGTCGCCGCATCTCGCCAAGGCCAAGGATTGGACAGGATTGCCGAGACTTACAGTGGTCGGCGCGCGGGAAATGTGGGGCGAGTGGTTCGCCGTCGCCCGGATGAAGCCGGCGCTGGGGCCGACGCACAAATTCGACAGTTTCGTTACCGCACTGGAGGCGGCGAAGCACGGCGCCGGCATGGTGCTGGGATCGCGACCGTTGGCCGACGCGGCACTGCGCGAAGGATCTCTCGTCACCCTGTCCGGCTTTACGCTGTCGAGCGGTGCCGGCCACTATCTGACCGCACCTTCGGGCGCGCATCTGAGCCCGGCCGAGGAAGCGGTCCGCCGCTGGTTCGCAACGGTCTTCGGCGTCCCGATTTCCCGATAAGCCCCTGAATACGCGGCAAACTATTGGACGACGTGACGCGGCGCATAATTTGCCGCGATACTGCGCCAGGCCGGACGTCAAGCTTCGGCAGGGTTCCGCTCGCTACGGGCGGCCAGGAAAAATCGCGGAGGAAATTCAATGCTCGACAAGGCCCCCAACAAGAAGCTTTCCGACCTGCTCGATCGCTTCGGCGCGGCACTCGCCGCCGGCGACATCGACAAGGCGGTCGCCTGCTTCCAGGAGGATTGTTACTGGCGCGATCTCGTCACCTTCACCTGGAACATCAAGACGATGGAAGGCCGCGATCAGGTGCGCGACATGCTGGTCAGCCAGTTGGCCAGGACCAAACCGTCGAACTGGGCGATCGCCAGGGGCGAGGATGCCACGGAAAGCGACGGCGTGCTCGACGGCTGGATCAGTTTCGAAACGTCTGTCGCGCGCGGCTTGGGCCACATCCGGCTGAAGGACGGCAAGATCTGGACGCTGCTCACCACCATGGTCGAGCTCAAGGGCCATGAGGAGCCGGCCGGTTTCGACCGCCCGCTCGGCGCCAAGCACGGCCATGGCAAGAACCGCCCGACCTGGAAGGAGGAGCGCGAGAAGGAAGCCGCCGAGCTCGGCTTCAAGACGCAGCCCTATACGCTCATCATTGGCGGCGGCCAGGGCGGCATCGCGCTCGGCGCGCGGCTGCGGCAGCTCGGCGTGCCGACCGTCATTGTCGAGAAGAACGAACGGGCCGGCGACAGCTGGCGCAAGCGCTACAAATCGCTCTGCCTGCACGATCCGGTCTGGTACGACCATCTGCCCTATATCGACTTTCCCAGGAACTGGCCGGTCTTCGCGCCCAAGGACAAGATCGGCGACTGGCTGGAAATGTACGCCAAGGTAATGGAGCTGAACTACTGGTCGTCGACCGAGGCCATGAGCGCTGTCTATGACGAAGGGAAGAAGGAATGGACGGTGGTGGTGCGCCGCGACGGCAAGGACATCACGCTGAAGCCGAAACAATTGGTGCTGGCCACGGGGCAATCCGGCAAGGCCAACATGCCGAACTTCAAGGGCATGGACACATTCAAGGGCGACCAGCATCACTCCTCGAAGCATCCGGGACCCGATGCCTATGTCGGCAGACAAGCCGTCGTCATCGGCTCGAACAACTCCGCCCACGACATCGCCGCAGCCCTTTGGGAAGCCGGCGCTGATGTCACCATGGTGCAGCGCTCGACCACGCATATCGTCAAGTCCGACACGCTGATGGAGATCGGGCTGGGCTCGCTCTATTCGGAAAAGGCGGTCGCGAGCGGCATGACCACCGCCAAGGCTGACCTCGTCTTCGCCTCCCTGCCCTACAAGATCCTGCACGAATTCCAGATCCCGGCCTATGCCGAGATGAAGAAGCGCGACGACAAATTCTACAAGGGCCTGGAAAAGGCCGGCTTCATGCTTGACTGGGGCGATGACGGCTCCGGCCTGTTCATGAAATATCTGCGGCGCGGCTCGGGCTATTACATCGATGTCGGCGCATCCGACCTGATCATCGACGGGTCGATCAAGCTGAAAAGCGGTGTCGACGTGAAGGAGATCAAGGAGCATTCGGTCCTGCTCAGCGATGGATCGGAACTGCCGGCCGATCTCATCGTCTACGCCACCGGCTATGGCTCGATGAATGGCTGGGCGGCCGATTTGATCTCACGGGAGGTCGCAGACAAGGTCGGCAAATGCTGGGGCCTCGGCTCCAACACCACCAAGGACCCAGGCCCCTGGGAAGGCGAGCTGCGCAACATGTGGAAGCCGACGCAGCAGGAGGCGCTGTGGTTCCATGGCGGCAATTTGCACCAGTCACGCCACTATTCCCAGTTCCTGGCGCTGCAGCTGAAGGCGCGCATGGAAGGCATCGCGACGCCGGTCTACGCGCTGCAAGAGGTTCATCACAAGGGTTAGGTAGCGCCGCCGATGCGCTTCCAGTAGATGAGCGTGCCGGTCAGCCCGCCATGGGGTTTCAAGGCAAAGTCCGGTATTTCGCCAGTGAGCGTGAAGCCGAGTTTTTCGTAAAGGCCGGAAGCGCCCTCCTCGGTTGCGGTGTCCAGCACCAGAAGCGTGCGGCCTTTCTCGACGGCGAGCGTTTCGGCCGCCCGCATCAGCCGGCTCGCTATGCGTTTGCCGCGGTGTTCGACGCGGGTCATCAGCTTGGCGATCTCGGCCCGGTGCGGCTGATTATCAGGAAAGTCGAGCAGCACGGTCACGGTGCCGACCAGAACCTCGCCCTTCCATGCACCCAGCACCGCTCTTTCACCTCTCTCTGCTGCCACCAACGAGTTGCCCCAGAAGGCCTCCGCCGATTGCCTGGATAAGGGATGCATGAAGCTGACGGAGCCGCCGGCCGCCACCGTCTCGATCAGGAGGTCGGCCAGCATGCCGCGCGTTTCAGCAGTCAGCGACCTGATTTCGATGGAACTCATGCCGGCACCTTCCCTTGCTAATCCAGACGCGCGACGCGGCGCCGTTTTCGTCTCGCCTTGATCGCGGCGATGCGATCGGTGTCTTTCGGCTGCAGATGCAGCCCGCGTTCGAGGATTTCGAGCGTGTATTCCTCATAGGTCAGGCCAAGCCGCTCGGCCTTTTCCATGCGCATCAGCATCACGTCACGGCTTGGCGCCTTCCACGCCTTGGCATGCGCTGCCTGCCAGGCCAGGAAGATGTAGGGATCGCCCTTGCCCCATGGCGGGCCCTTGTAATCATCGAGCGGCGGTCCGCCATTGTCGGAGCGCTTGGGACGTCTTGCCACGATTTCAGCCCCTGACCAGCGCGACCAGATAGTCGGCGGGCAGCTGCCCGACGGCATGGAACGTGCAGTCCGACGGCGCGCCGAGCGCCAGGCAGTCGCCGGGCTCGAGACTATGCACCATATCACCCTCGGTGAATTCGAGCCGCCCGGAGATCAGCCACATCTGCTGCTTGATGAAGGCATAGGACGCCGCCGGGAAACTCACACTGGCGCCAGCCGGCAGTTGCACCCGGATCAATTCGAGCGGCGTGTCTGAAACCGGCGACAGATGCCGACGGACATAGCCCGTACCGGGGTCGCGCCAAACCGGCTGCTCACTCTCGCGCAGCAAGCCGCCACCTTGCTGCTCGGCGCGTGCTATCAGCGTCGACAGCGTCATGCCGAAAGCAGCGGCGATGCGCACCAGCAGCGCGGCCGTCGGGCTGGTCATGCCGCGCTCGATAGTGCTGAGCATGGCTTTGGAGACGCCGGAGCGGTTCGCCAGGTCGGCCAACGACCAGTCCCGCAAGGCTCTTTCGGCGTGGATTCGTCTGCCTATCGTGGCCGAAATGTCATTCGCTATATCAGTCATTCGTCCAATATATCGAATATTTGGATTCGGAAAAGAGGTCGGCCGGTTGAATTTTCGCTGACGGGTTAACCGCTGCTACACCATCCCGCATCACGCCACCTTAACCCCGTCTGTGTAGGATCCAGGCTCCACGGGAATGGGGATCGGATCGTATGTTTGTCGAGCGCGAAGCCTCCGTCGGCGAACCGACCTCGCAGGAGCGCCGCCGCGCAGAGCAGAGCGACAAGCGCATTCTCGGCAACGTCGTGCAGTGCGACGGTGCGCGCGCCACCATCAGCGCCTATGCCGACGACATCGAAGGCGCGGTCACCGGCCTGTGGACCGTCGGCAAGATGATCTCCATCAATCTCGGGACATCGCGCACCGTTGGTCTGGTCTACGAAATCGGCAAGTCGGATCGCGCCTGGAGCAATGAGGGACAAAACCCCATCGAGGTCAGCGTCGAGCTGATCGGCGAAGTGCGCGACGGCGCCGAACCGGGGGCCAAACCGGTGTTCGACCGCGGCATCACCACCTATCCTCATATCGGCGCCATAGCGCACCGCATCCGTACCCGTGATCTGCAGGCGATCTACGATCTCGCCGGGCGTCATTCGATCACCATCGGTACGCTGTCGCAGGATGAGTCGATCGACGCCAACATCGCTATCGACGACACGCTGGCGCGCCATTTTGCCGTTGTCGGCACAACCGGCGTCGGCAAATCCACCGCCATCTCGCTGCTGCTGCGCAAATCGATCGCCGCCCGGCCCGATCTGCGAATCCTCATTCTCGATCCGCACAATGAATTCGCGGCGTCCCTGCCTGAGTTCTGCGTCCGGGTCGATTCCAAGACGCTTGACCTGCCGTTCTGGATGTTCAGGCTTGAAGAATTCGCCGAAGTGCTGTTTCGCGGCCGAGAGGTCGTGCCGGAAGAAGTCGATGTCCTGCGCGACCTGATCCCCGCCGCCAAGAACCTCTATCGCAATCCGAGTTCAGGCTCTTACGTGCGCCGCGGCAGCGATGCGCTGACCGCCGACACGCCGGTGCCCTACCGCATGGTCGATCTCATCAAGCAGATCGACGAGCGCATGGGCCTCTTGGAAAGCAAGAACGACCGCCCGACGCTGAAATCGCTGAAGACGCGCATCGAGTCCGCCGCGTCCGACCCGCGCTATCGCTTCATGTTCAATTCGCGGCTGATCGAGGACACGATCCACGAGACGATCGGCAATATTTTCCGTGTGCCGCATCATGGCCGCCCGGTGACCTGCTTCGAGATGGCCGGCATGCCGTCCGAAGTGGTCAACTCCGTCTGTTCGGTGCTGGCTCGGCTCGCCTTCGACCTTGCGCTGTGGAGCGAGGGCCGGCTGAAGCTCTTGCTGCTGTGCGAGGAAGCACACCGCTATATGCCGGCCGATCCACGCCTTGGCTTCGCCCCGACAAGGCATGCACTGTCGCGCATCGCCAAGGAAGGCCGCAAATATGGCTGCTATCTCGGCGTCGTCACCCAGCGCCCGGGTGAACTCGATCCGACCATCCTGTCGCAATGCTCGACCTTCTTCGCAATGCGGCTGGCCAATGAGCAGGACCAGGCGATCATCCGCTCGGCGATCGCCGATTCCTCCGCCTCGACGCTGGCCTTCCTGTCCTCCATGGGCCAGCGCGAAGCCATCGCCTTCGGTGAAGGCGTGGCGACGACCATGCGGCTGAAGTTCGAAAAACTGGCGGAGAACCTGATCCCCGGCACCGCCAAGCGAGAGCAGGACGAGTTCTCGCAGGACGGCAACGACGTCGATCTCGCCGCCATCGTCGAGCGGCTGCGCAACGTCCCGAAACCGCAGCAGCAGATGGCCTTCGCCGAAGCAGTGGATTCCGGCCGCCAGGCCGGCGATCCCGATTACCGCAAGCCGGCGACCGCCCAGCGCGTCCAGCCGGACGACGATTTCGACCTGCGCTACGGCCTCAAGCCCACAACCTTCGGCATGCGCCCGCAGAACGATTAGCCTGCACACCCTTCTGGCCACCGGCAAGCCGCGTCAACTTCCGAGATCAGCTTCGTCAGCCAGCTTGGGTAAATCACGCCAGAAAATTCGTCAGGCTGAGTCGGTCGGTGTCGACCTCGAGAACCGGAGCGGAGCGGACATTGAGTCCGTGAGCACCGGCCTACGCCGGCCGTAGCCATAGCTGCCGCCACCACCTCATGAGTGCTTCGGCCGGCGAAGGCCGG
Source organism: Mesorhizobium sp. M0001 (assembly GCF_040324255.1). Taxonomy (NCBI): domain Bacteria; kingdom Pseudomonadati; phylum Pseudomonadota; class Alphaproteobacteria; order Hyphomicrobiales; family Phyllobacteriaceae; genus Mesorhizobium; species Mesorhizobium sp. M0001. Next base: position 460,491 of record NZ_JAMYVS010000001.1, on the reverse strand, counting down.
AAGCGCAGAAGACGGCATCAAACGGCCAGCCTCACGAATTTAATGCCGGGATTTCAGGCGCAGACGCGGTTGCGGCCTTGCCTCTTCGCCTCGTAGAGCTGGCGGTCGGCGCGGCGGTAGAATTCCTCGGCGGTTTCCTTCCGATCCCAGACGGCTAGTCCGACGCTGGTGGTGATCTTGAGGCGGACATTGCCCGACAGCACCGACATGTTGGCAATCGCTTTGCGGATGCGTTCGGCGAACTTCCCCAACAACTCCGCATCCATGTTGGGCGTAACGACGGCGAACTCCTCGCCCCCAAGCCGCGCCACCACATCGTGGTAGCGCGTCATGCCTTTGAGGCAATTGGCGACTGCCCTAAGCACCTCGTCGCCGACATCGTGGCCATGCGTGTCGTTGACCTGCTTGAAATGATCGAGGTCGAGGATCATGAGCCCGACGGGCTTTTCGATGCGGCGGAATTCCTCGAGATATTCCTTCAGCGCATCATCGAAATAGCGCCGGTTCTGCATGCCGGTAAGGCCGTCGGTCAATGCCGCATGTTGCAGCGTTTCCGAGCGGGCGCTGAGCGAAACCGTCATGGCGCGCAGCTTGCCCTCTTCCGTGGCCTGCCTACGAATCAGCGGGTAGATGAAGAACACGCCGAAGAACAGCGCTGTCGCCAGCAGCACCCCGGTGACAAACAGCAGCGTGTTGAGATAGGCGATCCTCTCGACCCGGGACGTCGCATCGTGACCGACCGCGATGGACTGCAATTGACCATAGGCATAAAGCGTCACCAGGCCTGCGGCCAGGATCACGAAAATAAAGACGAAAAATGCGGATTCCGCCTTGTGGAAACGCATCTGCTCCCCGTTGGAAAAGTACCCCCCGGATCTATGGCATGCCGGCGCCTTACGGACGGTTAATCCAGACAACCGGAGCGGGAATGTTCATTCCTACTTCTGTTTCTTTAATTGTATCAGCAGCACGAAAATCAAATCACGGCTTGCAGGCCGTCGCCGGGCTGCAATCTCAGCCATTCCGGTCCCAGCTGATGGCGAAACCACGTCGTTTGCCGTTTGGCATATTGCCGCGTCGCTGCCTTGCAGCGCGCGATGGCCTGAGGAAAGCTGATGTCACCCGCCATGGCAGCCGAAAGTTCGCGAACGCCGATCGCCTTCATCGCCGGCAGGTCGGGATCGAGGCCAAGCGCCGCAAGCCGTTTGACCTCATCGAGCGCGCCGAGATCGAGCATGCGGTCGAACCTTGTTTCGATCCGCTCGACAAGGGGGGCGCGGTCCGGCTCGATAACGAAGAACCGAGCGCTGTCGCGGTCGATCAGCGGCCGGCCGCGCGCTGCCTGCCATTCTAGGATGGAGCGGCCGGATGCGTCGAGCACCTCCAGCGCCCGCACGATGCGCTGGCCGTCGGTCGGCTTCAGCTGCATGGCGACCGCCGAATCTTCATGCATCAGGATGCGGTGCAGCTTGGCTGCGCCTTGCTCCTTTAACTCGTAGCGCCAGCGGTCGCGTACCTGCTGCGGAATGTCGGGCATTTCCGAAATGCCCTCGGCAAGTGCGCGAAAATAGAGCCCGGTGCCCCCGACGAAAATCACCGGACGTTCGAAGCCGGCGCCATCGGGTCGCCGGGCAAGCGTGCCGTCATCGATCAGCTTCATCACGTCGCGCAGCCAGGCGCCGGTGGAATAGGCGGTCGAGGGATGCACGTGGCCATAGAGAAAGTGCGGCGCGCGGGCGAGATCGGCGGCATTCGGCCGCGCCGTCAGCACGTCGAGCACCGAGTAGCCTTGCATGGAATCGGTGTTGACGATGACACCGCCCTTGCGTTCGGCGAGATCGAGCGCCAGCGCCGACTTGCCGCTGGCGGTCGGCCCGGCTATCAGGATCGCGTTCTTCACGCGGCCCTCGCCCGCCTGCCCGCCCTCGCCTAGCTGCTTGGAAGTCTCGATGCCGCTCATTGCCACGCTTGTGTCTCACCCCGTCCGCCGCGCGATGTCGGCCTCGCTTGCGAATATGGCCTCACGGTCGGTCGGCGCAAGCGCTGTTCGCTGGCTGGGCGAAGGCGTCGCCTGCGATCTGGTGTTGCCCGAGGGGGCAGAAGCCGCTGAGGCAAGTGCGGCCTTGCGCACAGCACTTGGTTCAGAGCCGGTCGACGTGATCGTTCAGCAGGCCGAAAGCCGCCGCAAGACAATCCTGCTTGCCGATATGGATTCAACCATGATCGACCAGGAATGCATCGACGAACTCGCCGACGAGATCGGCGTCAAGGACCGCGTCGCCGCCATCACCGCACGCTCGATGAACGGCGAGATCGCTTTCGAGCCGGCGCTGCGTGAACGCGTGGCGCTGCTGAAAGGCCTCGATGCCGCCGTCGTCGACCGCATCATCGCGAACCGCCTGACGCTGGCGTCGGGCGGCCGCGCTCTGGTGCAGACGATGCGCGCCAATGGCGCCTGGACGGCGCTTGTCTCCGGCGGCTTCGACGTCTTCACCAGCCGTGTCGCCGCCATGCTCGGCTTCGAGGAAAACCGTGCCAACCGCCTGATCGAGGAGAACGGGCGCTTTGCCGGCCTGGTCGCCGAGCCGATCCTCGGCCGCGCCGCCAAGGCCGATGCGCTGAACGATATCTCGGCCCGCCTCGGCCTGACGCCATTCGATGCGATTGCGGTCGGCGACGGCGCCAACGACCTCGACATGATCCGCCTGGCCGGCACCGGTGTCGCGCTCCACGCCAAGCCGGCCGTTGCTGCCGAAGCCAAGGTCCGCATCGACCATGGCGATCTCACCGCGCTGCTTTATCTCCAGGGCTACCGCCAGGAAGAGTTCGCCCAATGAAACCGATGCGCACCGAGCGCCTCATCCTGCGCAACTGGGAAGACCGCGATCGCGAACTCTTCCACCGCATCAATTCGGACGAGCGGGTGATGGAATTCTTTCCGTTCCGCCGCGACCGCGCCGAGACGGATGCCAAGATGGACGAGTTTCGGGGCTGGATCGCCGAGGACGGCTTTGGTTTTGCCGCCGCCGAGATCGCCGCGACTGGGGAATGCATCGGCTTCGTCGGTCTCTTAAAGACCGATCACGTGCCGTCCCTGCCTTCCGATACGATCGAGATCGGCTGGCGGTTGGCGCCGGAATTCTGGCGCAAGGGCTATGTCACGGAGGCCTCCGAAGCCTGGCTCGCCTTTGGCTTCGAAACGCTTGACCGCGACGAGATCGTCTCCTTCGCCGTCGCGGCCAACCGCCGCTCGACGGCCGTCATGGAGCGTCTTGGCATGAGCCCTGACCCGGCTCGCGATTTCGATCACCCATCCATCCCTGACAGCCACCCGCACCTCAAGCGGCATGTCCTCTACAAACTGTCGCGCACGGACTGGCAGGCACGAAAAAGGGCGGCTCGCTAGCCGCCCTTTCCCTGAAGACAATCGGTTATGGGGCTTTCCGGACTCAATCCATCCGGATCGTCACGAAGCGCAACTCGCCTGTCTTGGACGCCAGCATCAAGAGCGCATTCTTGCGGCCCTGCTCCTTCAGCGCGCCGATCCGGTCCATCACGTCCTTCGGGGTCGCGACCGATTCCTGGGCGATTTCGGTGATCACCTCGCCGGCCTGGATGCCGCGCTCGGCGGCGGCCGAATCCTTGGTGACGTCGGTGATGACGACGCCGGAGACGTCGGCCGCGATGCCGAATTTTTTCCGTGTGTCGTCATTGAGCTCGCCGACGGTCATGCCGAGCACCGAGGCCGTGGAGACCGCGGGCGCCTTGTCGCCGCCCTTGTCCTCATCGGTAGTGCCGTCCTCACCGGCAGCGACCTTCTCGCCGTCCTCAAGCCGGCCGAGCGTCACCTTCACCGTCTGCTCGACGCCCTTGCGCACGATGATCACGTCGACCGCCTTGCCGACCGGGCTTTCCGCCACGACGCGCGGCAGGTCGCGCATTTCATGGATGTCCTTGCCATCGAACTTGATGATGACGTCGCCGGCGAGAATTGTGCCGTTGTCGACCGGTCCGCCCTTGATGACGCCGGCCACCAGCGCGCCCTTGGCGGTCGCCATGCCGAGGCTCTCGGCGATGTCGTCGGTCACCGGCTGGATGCGCACGCCGAGCCAGCCGCGACGGGTCTCGCCGAACTGGCGCAGCTGGTCGACGACGCCCGAGGCAAGCTGCGAGGGGATGGAGAAACCGATGCCGATCGAGCCGCCCGACGGCGAGATGATCGCCGTGTTGATACCGATGACCTCGCCCAGGCTGTTGAACAGCGGCCCGCCGGAATTGCCGCGGTTGATGGCGGCGTCGGTCTGGATGAAGTCGTCGTAGGGGCCGGAATTGATGTCGCGGTTGCGGGCCGAGACGATGCCGACCGTCACCGTGCCGCCAAGGCCGAACGGATTGCCGATCGCCATCACCCAGTCGCCGACGCGCATCTTGTTGGAATCGCCGAATTTCACCGCCGTCAGCTTGTGGCCCTTCGGGTCGACCTTGAGCACCGCCACGTCGGTCTTGGTGTCGGTGCCGACCAGCGTCGCCTTCAGCGTCACGCCGTCGGAGAAATTCACCTCGATATCGTCTGCATCGGCGATGACGTGGTTGTTGGTGACGACAATGCCTTGCTCGGCGTCGACTACGAAGCCGGAGCCCAGCGACTGCACCTTTTGCGCGCCGCCATCCTTGTCGCCGCCACGGTTCTTGAAGAAGTCGTCGAAGAAATCCTGGAACGGCGAACCCTCCGGCAGCTGCGGCATCGGCACCGCGCCCGGACCTTCCGTGCCCTTCACGGTCTGCGAGGTCGAGATGTTGACCACCGCACCGAGCAGGCCTTCGGCGAGGTCGGCAACCGAAGCCGGTCCGTCCGCGGCCACCGTCGGCGTCACGAAAGCCGGAACGGCAAGCGCGCCGACCATAAGTGCCGCAGCACCTGCGATGAACGTCCGCCGCGCCGCGCGCAGAAGGGTGTTGGATGTCATCGAAAGCCTCCCGGAATCTGAAAAGAAAAAGCGCTTCGGCAAAACGCCGCGTCGCGTCATGTTGGCAAGAAATACGGCACGTTTGCGGCTATGGCCACATCAGGAGGATAAATCCTCCGTTACACCTTAGAGCGGTTCGCCGTTTCGCGGAAACGGCGAACCGTTCAATCCCTTTGCTTTTACGCAATTCCGGACGGAAAACCGCTCACACTTTCCTGGAATTGCAGATCAGCGGTCTTCAGCCACGCACCAACCAGACGATGCCGACGCCGATGGCGATCGCCACCAGCCCGACGATGCGCAGCGCAATTTCCGGCGTCGACAGCACTTCGCCGGCAAGACGTTTGGCAAGGCCGGGAAAGCCGCCATAGACCAGGCCCTCGACAACGAGGACCAGGCCTATGGCCGCAAGGAAATCCTGCACCGCCCTACTGGGCGGGTGCAGGTTGTGCAGCCGGCGCGGCAGGTGCCGTCGCCGGAGCCGCAGGCGCCGCCGGCTTCGCGTCCGTCCCGTCCGGATTGCGGAAGAAGCGGAAGAACTCCGAGTTCGGCGACAGCACCATCGTCGTCCCGGAGTTGTCCAGCGCCGTGCCATAGGCATTCATCGACCGGTAGAAGTCGAAGAACGCCGGATCGCGTTTGTAGGCGTCGGCAAAGGTCGCGCTGCGCTGGGCTTCACCTTCACCACGCAGGATTTCCGATTCCTTGCGCGCTTCGGCGACGATTTCCACCACTTCGCGGTCGGCGCGGGCGGTGATGCGCTGCGCGGCCTCTTTGCCGCGTGCCCTCAGCCGTTCGGCCTCGGCCAAACGTTCGGCCTTCATGCGGTCGAAGGTCTGCTGCGAAACCTCGGCCGTCAGATCGGTTCGGCGGATGCGCACATCCTCGATCTGCAGGCCGAGCGAGGTGGCGTCGGGCCGAAGCTGATCGCGCACTTCGCGCATCATCACGGCCCGCTCTTCCGAAAGCGCCGCCTCGAAGTCGCGCAGACCGTAGACACGGCGCAGCGCCGCATCGAGACGCGTCCTCAGTCGTGCTTCGGCCAGTGTGATCTGACCGGACACGGCTGAGCGGAACACGCGCGGATCCGAGATGCGGTACGCGATGAAAGCGTCGACCTCGTAGAACTTGCCGCCCGAAACCTGGACGCGGATGTTGTCGAGATCGAAGCGCAGCACCCTGTTTTCGATCAACTGCACGCTGTCGGCGTCGAAGAAGGCGAAAGGCGCCTTGAAATAGATGCCGGGTTCATTCTTGACGTCGACGATCTCGCCGAACCGCAGCACGAGCGCCTGCTGGCGCGCGTTGACCACGAAGACCGAGGAGTAGAGCAGGAACAGAAGCACGGCCGCGATGACCGCGATGATGGGATGACGATTGGCCATCACTGGGCTCCTCCCGTGGTCGCAGGCGGCGGCGCCTTCGGTTGCAGTGCCGGCAGCGGCAGATAGGGAACGACCCCTTGCCCATTGCCCTGTTCGACGATCACCTTGTTGGAATCCTTCAGCACCTTCTCCATCGTTTCCAGATAAAGCCGCCGGCGCGTAACATCGGGCGCCTTGGCGTATTCGTCATAGACCGAGATGAAGCGCTGCGCCTCACCTTCGGCTTCCTGGACGACACGGTTCTTGTAGGCTGCCGCGTCCTCGCGGATCTGCGCCGCGGCGCCACGCGCCTGGCCAAGCTTCTGGTTGGAATACTGGTTGGCCTGCTCGACGAACTTGTCTTCGTCCTGCTCGGCGCGCTGCACTTCGTCGAACGCGTCGGCCACTTCACGCGGCGGCGCCGCGTCCTCGATCGAAACCGCGTTGACATTCAGGCCGGCCTTGTAGCCGTCCAGCGTCGTCTGGATGATTTCACGCACCGACGCGGCGATGCCCTGACGGTCGTCGCGGAAGATGTCCTGGGCCGGTCGCCGGCCGACCGCTTCGCGCATGGCGCTCTCTGCGACCTGCTGCAGCATGCCTTCTGGGTCGGAGACGTCGAACAGATAGGCCCGGGGATCGGAGACCTGGTAGGCCACCGAAAACTGGACGTTGACGATGTTCTGGTCGCCGGTAAGCATCAGCCCCGACGAGTTGCCGCTCGTCGCGCCGCCACCACCGATATCGACGAGTTGTTCGGCGATGTTGGCCGTCTCGACGGTTTCGACGGGCCACCAATGGAAATGCAGACCTGGCTGCGACAGCTCCGCCTTCGGCTTGCCGAAGCGCAGCTCGACCGCAACCTCGTCCGGCTGCACGGTGTAGACCGCCTTGAACGCCCACAGCACGATCAGAGCCGCTGCGATCAGCGCAAAGACGGCCGGGCTGGCGCCGCCACCACCGGGCAGCGCGCGCCGCAGCCGGTCCTGGCCGCGGCGGATGATGTCTTCGAGATCGGGAGGTGACCCCGGCGGGCCGCTAGGCCCCTTCGGTCCCTGCCCCCAGGGTCCCTGATTGTTGCCGCCGCCGCCCCATGGGCCGCCGCCGCCGCTCTTGTCGTTCCAGGGCATGAATGTCCTTTCGCTTGGGATTCCCTCAGCGCCGACGTTGCGGCGCAAAATCCAGTTGTTCTTCTATAGGGACGCAGCGATGCGCTTTCAACGCGATCCGCTGCCGAGCATGTCCGTTTTGGACGTTCGCGACCCTTTTATCGTCTCAATGCACGCCGCGGCGTCGCTCGTAAACCGAATAGCGCGTCGCATGGCTGTCCTTTTCACCGGCCGGAACGTCCTGAGCGCTGACAAGGCGCCACAAATCCGGATCTATGTCGGGAAAATGCGCGTCGCCATCGACCGTCGCCAGCACATGGGTGACGTGCAGCCGGTCTGCCAGCGGTAGCGCCTGCGCATAGATCTCGCCGCCACCGATGACGCAGATTTCGTCGACGCCGGCCATGCAACGCCCGCGCACCGTGGCCAGCTGGATCGCGGCTTCCAGCGAGTGCGCCATCTCGATGCCCTCGGCGCGCCAGGCCTTGTCGCGGGTCACCACGATGTTCAATCGGCCCGGCAGCGGCCGGCCGATGCCTTCATAAGTCTTGCGGCCCATGATGACGGGCTTGCCCATCGTATCGGCCTTGAAGCGCTTGAGATCGGTGGACAGCCGCCACGGCAAGCCGCCGTCGCGCCCGATGACGCCGTTCTGAGCAATGGCGACATAGATTGCGACGTCCATCAGTTGGCTTCCCCGGCGCCGTCATCCGACGGCTCCAAAAGCAATATGTCGATGTTGTGCTCGGGATAGAAATCCTGCGCCTTCGTCTCGAAGGTCGTCGGCCCAACCTTCTTGACATTGCCGCCGCAAAACGAGATCAGCGCTTTCGGGTTGCCCTTGTCGACGGTCAGCTTGAACTTGCCGATGCTGCCATTGGCCCAGTTGCCGCCGGTGGTCAGGATATAGGCAATGCGGTTCTCGTAAAAATGCGGATAACCGTCGGCCTTGGCGGCCTGCCGCACCGCATTCTCGAAGCTGTCGTCCATGCAGTAGCGGGTCTTGTAGTTCGTGTACTGGCTGCCCTCGGTGAACTTGCCGTCATAGAAGAAACTCACCGATGACGTGCCGCCGACGCTCGGTTTGTAGCGGTGCGAGACGTGGACATCCTTGTTGGCCGGAAATATCGCGCGCCACCAATAGGTCGAGCGCAACTGCCACCACGGCGTATAGACCTTGTTCGCCTCGGTACCGTCGCTGCCCGTATCCTCGATGATGATGCCGCGGTTTTCCCAATCCTCGGCGACCGTTTTCGGCAGCTTCGCCAGGGCCGCCTTGGCCGCATCGCCGAACGGATTGAACGGCACGTTCTGCGCCTTCAGATCGGCGCCGATATCGATGCCGACAGCAAACACTTTCTGCTCGAGCTGCGGCTTTGCCGGCGCTCCGTCGATCGTCACCTCGAAGCCAAGGAAATTGTCGCTCTGGTTTTCCGGGATGGCCGGCATTTCCTCCGGATTGCCTTCGATGTCCGGCAGCGGAAAAGCGACGATGGCATTTACATCCTTGTCGGTGTTGTTGTGGAAGACGTAGTCGACCGTGATCTTTTCCGGCGAGATATAGAGGTCCTCGCTTTGCATCGACACCGCGTCGCTACGCGACAGGATCAGGCCACCTGTGCCGAGTTCGGCGGTCGTATCATTGGCCAGCGCGGGCACAGCTAAAAGCGCCAGCGCTACGGACAGAACATATTGCAACATCGAAGCCCCTCGCCAAGAATGCCGCGACCCTAGCCGTTTCAATGTGGCGTTTCAAAGCCTTCCGTCTCCCAGCAGGACGCCACAGTGTCTGGACACGCCAATCGGCGGTCTGGACTAACAGGTTTCGATCGGGCAGGAGTTCGCGTCATGCGCAAGCTTCTCGTCATCGGCATCGGCGCCGGCAATCCCGACCATATGACCGTGCAGGCCATATCAGGCCTAAACCGGGCGGACGTCCTGTTTATCCCCGACAAGGGGGCGAAGAAGAACGACCTTGCCGAATTGCGCCGCCATATCTGCGACCGTTTCGTCAGCAATCCGAAATCGCGCCGCGTCGAGTTCGACGTGCCGGTGCGCGCCGAGCCGGCGCCTTCCTATCGCTCGACCGTCGATGACTGGCACGAGGCCATCGCCCAGATTTATGAGAGCCTGGTCCGCGACGACCTTGCCGAGGACGGCTGCGGCGCCTTCCTGATCTGGGGCGACCCCTCGCTCTATGACAGCGCGCTGCGCATCCTCGCGCGCGTACGACTGAGGGGCAATGTCGCATTCGAACTGGAGGTCATTCCCGGCATCACCGCCGTCCAGGCGCTAGCCGCCGGCCACAAGATGGCGCTGAACCGCATCGGCGACCCCGTGCTGATCACCACCGGCCGCCGCCTCGCCGAACAAGGCATGCCGCACAATGCCGGCAGCGCCGTGGTCATGCTCGACGGCAAATGCGCCTTCAACACGCTGGCAGACAAGGATCTGATCATCCATTGGGGCGCCTATCTCGGCACACCGGACGAGATCATCGTTTCCGGTCGCCTGGGTGATGTCGGCGAGGAGATTGAGAGGACGAGAGAAGAAGCCCGGAAAAGAAAGGGCTGGATCATGGACACCTATCTGCTGCGTAAAGCAGGAGAGCCCGAGGAATAGCGCGCTCAAAGGTCGAGTTCCTTCGCGCCCCCCTCTGTCCTGCCGGACATCTCCCCCTCTAGTGGGGAGATTGGCCGTCACGGAGGATTTCGCCAATCGCCTAACAGATTAGCGCCCGTCTACGGGCTAGCTGATCTCCCCCCTTGCGGGGGAGATGTCCGGCAGGACAGAGGGGGGTGTGACGGATCGCAAGCTTCAACCCTCACCCAGCATCAATCTCCGCCTGCAAGGCGTCCATATGCGTGGCCGCCGCTGCCGCCGCAGCGCGCTCGATAGCGCGAAAACGGCTGACAACTGCAAGGCCAACTGAGGTCAGCTGTGCGCCGCCGCCCTTTTTGCCGCCGGTCTGCGCCGCGACCAGTGGCTTGCCGAACACACGGTTCATATCTTCCACCAGATCCCAGGCGTGCTTGTAGGACATCTCCATGCCGCGTGCCGCAGCCGAGATCGAGCCGAAAGTGTCGATCTGCTCCAGCAATTCGATCTTGCCCGGACCTATGCGCCCGTCCGGATCGAGATTTATCCGCAGGCTCAGCGACGGCATCTCTTGTCCTCCACAGTCACACTAGCCCCTCTCGACCCATAGCGCTATTCCAAAACGATATAGCGGCTATCAGCCATCCGCTTCGGCCGGCAGGCCGGCGCCGGTGTTGGCACGGTCGAAACTGACCGTCTTGATCACCGCGAACACCTTGCCGCCGAGTTGAAGGTTCAGTACCTGCCTGGATTGTTCGGTAATGCGCGCAAGCACGGTTGCGCCATTGCAGTCGATGCCGATTTCGACCGTCGGCCCCTCGCCCGAGCCGATTGCGACGATGGCGCCCGGCAGGATGTTGAGCGCACTGAGACCTTTCGGCTGTTCGGTGGCTATCATCACGTCGCGGGCGCGGATTCGGATGCGCACAGGCGCGCCGACCGAGACCGCCAATTGCGGCACCCGGATTTCGCCCGCCGCCGAGCCGAGCACGGTCATCCCGAAGATCTCATCATGGCGCAGCACCTTGGTGTCGAGAACCGCGCCGCCCTCGCCGCGTTCCTCCGCCGGCAGCAATTCGAGCCGTTGCATGATCGCGCCGGTCGGGCCTGAGGCAGCGACCTTGCCTTGCGCCATCACCACCACGTCGCTGGCCAGCCGCGCCACCTCGGCGACGGAGTGGCTGACATATACGATGGGCAGCTTGGTCTCGTCGCGCAGCCGCTCGATATAGGGCAGGATCTCGGCTTTGCGCGCATCGTCGAGCGAGGCCAGCGGCTCGTCCATCAACAGCAGTTTCGGGCTGGCAAGCAGCGCCCGGCCGATCGCCACGCGCTGCTTCTCGCCGCCCGAGAGCTTTGCCGGTCGCCGGTCGAGCAGAGGACCGATGCCGAGCAGTTCGACGACCGCGTCGATATCCGCATAGCGCTCCGCCGGTGGCGTGAACCAGCGGCCATAGCGCAGATTGCCGGCCACGCTCATATGCGGAAACAGCCGCGCGTCCTGGAACACCATGCCGATCCGGCGCTTGTGCTTCGGCACGAAAATGCCGGCATCGGTGTCGACCAGCACACAGCCGTCGACCGCGATACGGCCCTTGGTCGGCCGGATCAGGCCGGCGATCACGTTGATCAGCGTCGTCTTGCCGGAGCCCGATGGCCCGAACAGCGCCGTCAGCCGCCCGGCGCTTTCGAAACGCGCGTCGACGGCGAAACCGCCGAGCCGATGGCTGATGTCCACCAGCACGCTCATTCGATGTCCATCCGCCGGCCGACGCGCCGCGCCAGCACTTCCGAGGCGACCAATGCGGCCATCGAGATGACGATGGAGATCAGCGTCAGCCTGAGCGCCCCGTCATCGCCGCCAGGCACCTGCGTGAAGGTGTAGATCGCCGAAGGCAGCGTCTGCGTCTCGTTGGGAATGTTGGAGACGAAGGTGATGGTGGCGCCGAACTCGCCCATCGCCTTGGCGAAGGACAGGATCGAGCCGGCGATCAGCCCGGGCAGGATCAGCGGCAGCGTGATGGTGGCGAAGACCCAAATCGGGTTGGCGCCGAGCGTTCCCGCCGCTGCCTCCATTTTGCGGTCGACCGCCTCGATCGACAGCCGGATCGCCCGCACCATCAGGGGAAAGCCCATGATACCGCAGGCCAGTGCGGCGCCGGTCCAGCGAAACGAGAAGACGATGCCGAAATGCTCGGCCAGGAACGCTCCCGCCGGCCCGCGCCGGCCGAAGGTAAGCAGCAAGAGATAACCTGTCACCACCGGCGGCAGGATCAACGGCAGGTGAACCACACCGTTGAGCAGCGTCTTGCCCCAGAATTTTCCGCGGGCCAGCAAAAGCGCCATCAAGATGCCCGGCGGCAGGCTGAACAGCATCGCCACCGTCGCCACCTTGATCGACAGCCGGACCGCATTCCATTCGTCGGGAGTGAGGTCCAGCAGCCAGTTCATGCGTCAGCCGCTACCTTAATTGCTCGGCGTGAGCACGGTGAAACCCTGATCCCTAAACAGCTCCACCGCCTTGGCGGACTGCAGGCACTTCAGGAAAGCCGGGGTATCCTTGTCCTTCGAATCGGTGGTCTGGGCAACCGGATAGATGATCGGCGGGTGCGAATCCTCCGGGAAGGTGCCGACCACCTTGACTCCCTTGTCGGCATGCGCGTCGGTGGCATAGACGATGCCGAGCGCGGCCTCGCCCGTTGAAACCAGCTTCAGCGCGGCGCGCACATTCTCGGCCTGCGCCACCTTGCCTTCGACCGACGACCAGACGCCGAGCGATTCAAGTGCCGCCTTGCCATACTTGCCGGCCGGCACCGCCTTGACGTCGCCCATGGCGAGCTTGCCGTCGCTGATCAGCTTGGCGAGGTCGAAGCCTTTCTCGATCCTGGTCTCGACCTTGGAATCCTGTGGCGCCACCAGCACGATCTGGTTGCCGAGCAGTTTCACCTCGGTTTCCGGCTTGGTCAGTCTCTTGTCGGAGAGGTACTTCATCCAGTCGAGATCGGCCGAAATGAACACATCGGCGGGCGCCCCGCTTTCGATCTGCTTGGCCAGCGCCGAGCTCGCGGCGTAGGAGACGGTCGCCGCTTCACCGACATCGGCTTCGCAGGCCTTGGTGACGGCGTCGAGCCCGTCCTTGAGGCTGGCTGCGGCAAACACGATCACCTTGTCTCCCGCGTGAGCCGCCGGCATCGCGGCCATCAGAGCTACGGCAAAGCCGCCAATCGCGATTGCCCTCATACCAAAACCTTTGTGCCCCAACATGAAAACTCTCCCTGGGCTTGAAATCTGCTGGCTCGACTCCTGCCGACCGATATATCTGGATGAATATAACAAGGGAAGGCCGCCTCCTGCGAAAGCGTATGTTCGGCATCGATTGTTCTGGTTTGGACGTGCACCGAAACCCGGAAAGGAACTCCGATGAAGATCAGCGCCCGCAACATCCTCAAGGGAACGATCGTCGAGATCGTCAAAGCACCTCGCCTGTCCGCGGTGATGTCGCCGGCTCCGTCGTCACGCTTCGATCACCAACGAGGCCGTTGCCGATCTCAAGCTCGAAAAAGGCAAGCAGCCTATGCCATGATCAAGGCAACCGACGTCATGGTCGACATCGATTGAGGGTCGGAATTGATTGACGGTGGACGGATCAGACCGCGATCGGCGCCTTGATCGACGCGTCGGCAAAATAGTTTTCCAGCCGGAAATCCTCGAAGCGGAAGGCGAACAGGTCCTTCACCTCCGGATTGATCCACAGCGTCGGCAGCGCCTTGGGCGTGCGACGCAATTGCTCGCGCGCCTGCTCGAAATGGTTGGAATAGAGATGCGCATCGCCCAGCGTATGGACGAACTCGCCGGGCTTTAGCCCGGTCACCTGCGCCACCATCAGGGTCAGCAGCGCGTAGGAAGCGATGTTGAAGGGTACCCCGAGAAAAATGTCGGCCGAGCGCTGGTAGAGCTGGCAGGACAGCTTGCCGTCCGAGACGTAGAACTGGAACAGGCAGTGGCAGGGCGGCAGCGCCATCGCCTCCACTTCGGCCGGGTTCCACGCCGAAACGATCAGCCGGCGTGAATTCGGATTCCTGCGTATCTCCTTCAGAACATTGGCAATCTGGTCGATCGACCCGCCATGGCCATCCGGCGAGGAGCGCCACTGCTTGCCATAGACCGGGCCGAGATCGCCATTCTCGTCGGCCCATTCGTCCCAGATCGAAACGCCATGATCTCTAAGGTATTTGATGTTGGTGTCGCCGGCCAGGAACCACAGGAGTTCATGGATGATCGACTTCAGATGCAGCTTCTTGGTGGTGGTGACGGGAAAGCCGCGCGACAGGTCGAAGCGCATCTGGTACCCGAACACCCCACGCGTGCCGGTGCCCGTGCGGTCGCCACGGTCGGCGCCATTGTCCAGCACATGCTGCAAAAGGTCGAGATACTGGCGCATCGGCTTCGCCTCGATTCGGGGTTACCGCCATCATAACCGACTGGCCGCCGGCCGAACACAGCAAAAGGACCAGAACGCGGCTTGCCCCATCACTCTTCAAGGGTTAGCGTTGCCCCTCACCTGCCTGCCGGCATCCTCTCCCCGTATAGGGACGGGGAGAGGGGCGCTGTGATCAGCGGTTTCGCCAATCACAAGCGTTCGAGAGAGAGAGCCAAGGCTGCGGTCAGCCCTTTCTCCCCGTCACTATACGGGGAGAAATGCCCGGCAGGGCAATGAGGGGCGGTGCTGACCTCCGGTGAGGAGCAAAATCAAACGCGCGCTCTGCCTATCGGCAATAATCTCTACAAAGAGCCGAGCTTGCCCAGATCCTTGGCGACCAGATAGTAGAAAGTCACGCGGCTCTTGGAGCTGTCGGCGGCCAACGCCTTGCAGGTCTTCTCGATCGCTGAGTCGGCTTTCGCCCCGTCGGTCACGCCAAGTTTCTTGGCAACCCAGTTGGTCTTGACGCGCTCCAATTCCTTGGGGTCGGTGCAGGATACCAGCGAGGAATCGCGGTTGCGCAGCGCGATGCCCAGATGTTTCACAATCTTGGCAACCACATCGGCATTTGCGGCGGCGTCGTATTTCTTCACGTCTGCGAGATAATCGGCCATCAAATTTCCCCATGTCGGCGCCACGGGATCCGATCGATGAGGGCTGTGGCGCGCTGCCGCAACTTGTGCGCTCGGTCGATACTCCTCACCATCGCAAAGCTTCGGTTGAGACCGCCCGCGAGTCAACCCTCGGCGCCGCAGTTTGGTGCGGCCAAGAAGTGTCATTGCGGCCTTTCATTTTGTGCGCCCGCCCCCTATATTCGTTTTGTCGGCTTGACCGACTATGGCGATAAATGGGCGATGTAATAAGCCGTTCGGACCCGGGGGCGGTACCCGGCGCCTCCACCAAGAACCGTTCTGTGATCAGAGCGGCTGTTGCTGGGGGCGAAATAGGATCGACGAAGGTGTAAAGATCGTACTTTTGCCCGGCATGGTACCACCGTCATCGGGCTAAACCTGTAGTTGCAAATGACAACTATGCGGAAGCACGTCTCGCCGCGTAAGCGGTGCGATAGCTTCAAATCAAGCCCTAGAGGTTCGCACTTCTAGGCGGGGTTCGGAGGTACCTGGCAACAGAAACCTCCACTTCTCCCCTCCTCGATATCGTACGCTCAATGCCGGCTGCCGCTGGCCGGATTTCGCATGACGATGGGCCGCGAAGCCTACACCAAATTGAGCCATGAGCTGGTGCAATTTGCCGCTGGCGTCGGTCGAAGGCCGTGGTTCTGGCCGGGGCCGGATTACCCCAGACGTGAAAAAGGCCGGGATGACCCGGCCTTTCCGGTCGATTGCGGTCAGCTTACTCGGCCGGCGCTTCAACGGCTTCGCGCGAGCGGCCAAGCGTCAGTTTGGCCAGCGTGAACGAGATCACCGCGCAGAGCGTGATGCCGGCCACCATGGGCAGCGGGGTGCCGTCGAAGAAGATGCCGGCGACGCCCATCGCCAGCGCACCGATGGCGAAGTGCAGGGTGCCCATCAGCGCCGAGGCCGTGCCGGCGATCTCGCCATGCTCTTCCATGGCCAGCACCGACGTCGTCGGGATGACCAGGCCGAGGAAGCCGTAGCCGACGAACAGCAGTGCCGCCATCACATCGAGCCGGTCGACGCCGGTCGCCATGACTGCGAACAGCACCACCATCGTCGTGGCATAGCCGGTCACCGCCACCCAGACGACGCGCTTCAGCCCGAAGCGCTCCGACAGCAGTCCCGTCAGCTGCGACATGCCGATGAAGGCGACCGCATTGATCGAGAAGAACACGCTGTAGACGGAAGGCGACAGCCCGTAATGGTCGATCAGAATGAAGGACGAACTCGAGAGGTAGACGAAGAAGCTGGCGATGCCGAAGCCGGCGATCGCCACCAGGCCGAGGAAATTGCGGTCACCCATGAGGAAGCGATAGCCGGCGAGTGCGGTTCCGAAGGAGGAACCGACGCGTTCTTCCGCCGGCCGCGTCTCCTTCAGCGAGGTCGCCAGCAGAATGGTGGCCAGCAGGGCCGCGCCCGTCACCGTCCAGAATACGGCGCGCCAGCCGAAATTCTCGATTATCTGGCTGCCGGTCAGCGGCGCCAGGATCGGCGACACCGAAAACACCAGCATCAGCAGCGACATCAGCTTGGCGGCTTCGGTGCCGGTGTGCAGGTCGCGCACGATGGCGCGCGGCACCGCCATGCCGGCGCTGGCGCCCAGTCCCTGCAGAAAGCGGAAGGCGATCAGCCATTCGATGGTCGGGCTCATGGCCGAACCGATACCGCCGACCATGAACAGCGCAAGGCCGCCGTAAAGCGGCAGCTTGCGGCCGACCATGTCGGAGATCGGTCCGACGACGATCTGGCCGAAGCCCATCGACAGGAAGAAGATCAAAAGGCTCATCTGAACGGCGGCGGTGCCGGCATGCAGATCCTCGCCGATCGAAGGCAACGCCGGCAGATACATGTCGATGGCGAAGGGGCCGATAGCGGACAACAGGCCGAGCACGACCGCGATGCGGAGGAATTTGGGACTCATGATAAAGGCTTCTTTCAAGTCTGGTTGGCGCCGCCAACGCGACGACTAACCCTAGGACGTTCCATCCCGTTGAAATCCGACGGCTCAGAGCGAGATTATTCGTCTCTACGGAGCGAATTCCCATTTATTGTGTCCACAAATTTAGACAGCCTTGTCTAATTCGTCAATCACCTCTATATAGATTTCTATGAAGCTTGCCGTTTCTCCTGACATTTTCCCGCCACGCGGCCACGAGGCCAAGCGTATGTCGATCATCGATGCGGCGGCTTCGGTCTTCTGCCGGGAAGGCTTTGCCGGCGCCAATATCGACCTGATCGCGGTGGAGGCCGGCGTGTCGCGCCAGACCATCTACAATCACCACCGCGACAAGGAAAAGCTCTTCATGGCTGTGGTGCGCGATCTGACGGAGCGCTGCAATGCCGGCATCTTCGCCACCTTCGCCTCTTTCCCAGACCAGCCGAAGGATCTGGAAGCCGACCTGATCGGCTTTGCCGTGCGCATGAATCAGAACTGCATCTGCAACCGCGACGGACGCTTCCTGCGCAAGCTGATCCAGACCGAAGGCGAGCGCTATCCCGAGCTCTTCGCAGAATGGCGCGACCAAGGGCCGGGCCGGACCTGGCCCGCACTTGCCGCCCGTTTTGCCCGCCTCGCCCATGCCGGCCATCTCGCGGTCGACGATCCCGATGTCGCCGCACGCCAGTTCCTGGCGCTAGCCAACGCCGAACTGCAGACCACCTTCATGCTAGGCGGCATGCCGTCGGAAGACGAAGTGTTGCAATCCGCCACCCACGGCGTGCGCACATTCCTGCGCGCCTTCGGCAAGCGCAGATCAGCGGCAGCGGTGGAAAAACAGCTGGCCAGCGCCTGAACGTCAAAGCCGGCGATCAAATCGTCCGTTACGGGCTTCGCTTCGGCGCATCAGCGATCTATATCCGGTTTACGCCGCGCTCAAGCTTGATTACAGCTATGCGGACGATTCAACGGAACCCGACCAGCACATGGCCGACGACCACATCCGCTACGACATTCTGGCCCAGGAGGCATTGCGCGGCGTGATGCGCAAGGTCCTGGCCGAAGTCGCGCGCACCGGCCTTCCCGGCAATCATCATTTCTTCATCACATTCCTGACCGGCGCGCCGGGCGTGCGGGTGTCCTCCAGGTTGCGCGA
Organism: Mesorhizobium sp. M0001; assembly: GCF_040324255.1. Lineage (NCBI taxonomy): Bacteria > Pseudomonadati > Pseudomonadota > Alphaproteobacteria > Hyphomicrobiales > Phyllobacteriaceae > Mesorhizobium > Mesorhizobium sp. M0001. Next base: position 442,243 of record NZ_JAMYVS010000001.1, on the reverse strand, counting down.
GCGCTATCCCGAACAGATGACCATCGTCATCCAGTTCCAGTATTGGGACCTCAAGGTGACCGATACCGGCTTCGAGGTCGGGCTGTCCTTCTCCGACGTGCCGGAGAAGCTGGAAATCCCGTTCTCGGCCGTACGCGGCTTCTACGACCCATCGGTCAATTTCGAACTCGAATTCGACGTCAAGACCGACGTCCCGGCGGAAGACGATGCAGCCGCCCAGCCGGCTCCCGAGCCCTTGCCTATCGTCTCCGAGAAAAAGCCGAAGGCCGAGAAGAAGGCAGCTGCCACTGAGGCGGAGAAAAAGCCCGCCGTGGCCGATGCCGGCAAGGGCGCCGACGTCGTGTCGCTCGACGCCTTCCGCAAGAAATAGCGGGACGGACGGCGCGACATGGGCGAAATCGTCAACCTTCGCCAGGTCCGCAAGCAGAAGGCGCGCACCGAAAAGGAAAAGCTCGCCGGCGAGAACCGCGCTCTGCACGGCCGTTCCAAAGCCGAAAGAACTCGTGACCGGCTGACATTGGACAAGGCCGAAAAATTCGTCGCCGGCCACCGCCGCGAACGCCCGGAAGACCAGGGCGATTGATGGACCGCCTGCGGTGAGCCCGGTCGAAAAACGCTCCGTGACCATCCGCGGCCATCGCACCAGCTATTCCCTCGAAAAACCCTTTTATGACGATCTCGTCGCCATCGCCGCCGCGCGCAAGCTGACCCTTGCTGCCCTGGTCGCGGAGATCGACGAGACAAGACCGCGAGATGCGAACCTGTCCTCGGCGCTCAGGCTTCATGTGCTGGACTGGGCCAAGCGCGGCGCGGTCTGAATGGTTCTTAATTGCCCAGCGACTTCAGCAGATTGTCGACGGAGAACGGATTTGTCCTGGGCTTCGGCGGCGCCGGGGCCGAACCGTCATTGACGCCGGGAAGTGAGCGGTCGACCTTCGGCGCCTGCTCCTGAGCCTTGCGCTCGGCCTCCAGCCTGGCTTTTTCCTGCGAAGCGATCCGAGCCTGTTCGGCCTTCTTCCGTTCGTCCTCGGCCTTGGCGGCGTCTTCGGCAGCCTGCTCTTCGGCCTGGGCTTTCGCGTCCGCATCTGCCTTGGCCTTTGCGTCAGCCTCTGCCTGCGCTTTCGCATCGGCATTGGCCTTTGCTTCGGCATCCGCCTTGGCCTTCGCATCCGCTTCGGCCTGTGCCTTCGCATCGGCCTGTGCCTTCGCCTTGGCGTCGGCCTCGGCTTTGAGCCGTGCCGCTTCCTCCTGCTTGCGCAATTCCTCGGCGGCCTTGTCGCGCTCGGTCTGCAGGGCGGCGTAGTAGCGCACCTCGCGCCGCAGCCGCTGCTTCTCGAGCAGTGCGGCCTGCATCGCCTCGACCCGCTGCTGCTCCTTTTCCAGCGCGCGCTGGGTCAAAAATTGCGCCAGCGGCTCGCTGTCGAACTGCTTCTTCAGCGCCCCGAACGGCCCATCGACGCTGAAATTGACCGTCGGATCGGAGCCGATCAGCGCCTCGTCGCCAGGCTTGTAGGTGACAGCGCCCTTGGTGGCGACGGTGCCGTTGTTGAGGTCGGCCGTGATGTCGGCAGAAAGCGTCGCCGCCTGGTTTTCGAATTTGATCGGTGGTGCCCGCAACGTGCCGCCGGCGACCGTGAAGGCGATGTCGGCATCGCCGGCAGCAAAGCTGCCGTCGCCAGCGATCTCAGGTGCAAAGCCCGCGGTCTTGGCCACGTCGATGTCGCGCCCGATCGCATCGGCCTTGGCAATCAACGCGCCGAAGGCATCGGGATTGACGCCGGCAATGGTGAGGCCTTTCAGCGCCGCCGTGCCCGAGCCGGAGAGTGCGGCAATCATCGCGTCGACCGATTTGCCGCTGGTCGACAGCCCTGTCGAGAAATCGCCGTTGCCACTCAATCCGGCAGCCGGCAGCACAGTCGCCAGGTCAGCGCCGGCAAGCCTCATCTGGCCGGAGAACAGCCCCGTGCCGTCTGTGTTCTTCAACTCGAACAATCCGGTGAGCGCGCCGCCGAGCAGTTTTGCCTTCAGGTCCGAAACGCGGATGCCTTCCTGGTCCAGTTTCAACGACAGCGACGCATCATAGGCTGTCGCCAGCGGTCCGGCGGCAAGCGTCGCCGTCGTCAGGTCGAGATCGGCGCTGAACGGCAGGCTGGATTTCTGGCTGAATGGCGCCGTCGGCCAGTTCGCGTTGCTGCTGAGGAACGACTGGTCACCGAACAGCGCAACCGCAATCGGGTCGAGGTCCAGTTCGTCGAGCGCCAGCGCACCGGCAAAATGCGGCAGCCCCTGCTTCGCATCGATGTTGACGTCGCCCGAAATCTCCGACTCGTTGATGGATCCGCTGAGACCGCTCAACACCAGCAGGCCATTGCCGAAATCGGCATCCGCGCTGAGCGAGGTCGAGGTGCCCGTTCCCATTCCCGGCAGGCCGGCGCCGGTCGTCATCAGCCAGGGCTCGATGTCGGAGGCGTCGAGGCCGATCTTGCCCTTGGCGGTGGCGCCTTGCGGTGTCTGAGCAACGGTGCCGTCGAACGTCGCCCTGAAGTCGTCGGCGGCGAAATTGAAGCTCGTCGCCAGGCCGCCGCCAAACGTGCCTTTGGCCGAAATATCGGTGCTTGCCTGGCCGAGCATGCCGAGCGGCAGCGCCGGCAGGCCGTAGAGCGCCAGCAGCACGGTGGCGTCGGGATTTTTGGCGTTGAAGGTCAGCGTCACCGGCGCGTCGAGCAACTGGCCGACGGCACCCTTGCCCGACAGCGACGCCGAAAAGGCCGAACCGCCGGCCTTGCCTTGTCCGCTCACCGCCAGCCCGGTCGTGCCGTCGCCATTGTCGGCGGCGCTCGCCACCAGATCGACGCGCGCGTCCTGGAACAGTTCAGGATAGGCGGCCGTGCGGCCAGCCAGCCCCTTCAGCACCTGATTGTCGGGATAATGTTGCGCGGCAATGTCGATCAGCGGCTTCAGATCGACGGCGACCACCGAGGCATCGAGCTTGCCGGTCGGGCTTGCCGGAAAATCCTTGATCCGGCCGGTGGCGCTGATCGAGGCGCCGGCAAGGCCGCCAATCGACAGCCGGTCGATTTCGAGCAGCCCGTCGCGGAGCCGGAGCGCTGTGTCGACCGTGTCGGCGGTGAGCCCGCCGGCATTGACCGGCCCTGCCTTGATCTGAAAATCGAGGTCACGGTCGGAAAAGCGGTTGGCGCCCTTGTCGCTGACGAAGATCGAGGCGAAGGCCGTCAGCCCGTCGACATCGAGTTCGCCGCCCGCGAGCCGCATCAGCACCGAGGACTTGGCGGCGTCGGGCTGGTTGGAATCGATGCGGCCGGTGAACTTCGACTTGCCGAGGATCAGTTCGAGATCGCTGAACGCCTGGCGCTTCTCCGACAGGTCCACCTTGGCCTTGAAGCCGGCGGCCGGCAGCCGGCGGATCGCCTCGTCGACATCTTTCGACAACCAGGCAGCAAAGCCGGAAGGCTGCGCCACCGCCAGCAGCATGGAGCCGCTGAAACGGAAATGATCTTCGACGCTGAGCATGCCGCTGGCTTCCAGCGTCGTGCGCCCGGGCAAGGTCGCGGCCAGCGATTTCACCGACCAGCCGCCCTCGACCGGCTCGGCCGAGAGATGCACGTCGCGCACCGTGGTGTCGCCGGCCACCACCGCCGGCAGCTTGACCTCGACAGTGCCGGGGATGCTCGGCTTCGGCAGTTCGAGCAGCGCCTGCTCGATCCCGGCAATGCGCTGGTCCAGCGTCAGGCCGGCGCCCTTCTCAGCGCCCACCGCCTCGTCCAGTTGCACCTGCGCGCCATTGGCCTCGATGGCGAAGTTCGGCCTAAGGCCGAGATCGACCGAAGCCTTGCCGTCGGCTGTGTAGGGATTGTCGAGCGGCCCGGTCTCGAAGCGGAATTCGTCGACGCCAAGCTTCTGGTGGTCGAGCGAGAACTTGCCGTTCAGCCTGAACCCCGGATCGGGTTTGCCGGCGCTGATTTTGACGCTCTCGCCATCGCCGCCGCGCAGTTCGGCGCTGTTTTTGTCGTTGCCGGAAATCTTGAACTGGCCGGAATAGACGGCAGCCCCATTGACGATGCCGGCATTGCCGTCGGTTTCGATGACCAGTGGATAGGCATCGGGATCGACCTTGAGCCTCAGCCGCATCTGGCCGCTGCCTTCGGCCTTGCCGGTCGAAGCCGCAACCGTCGAACGCAGTCCGTCGAGCAGCAACGTTCCGTCCATGCGCCACGGCCCGGCCAGCGACTTGGCAGAGATGGTCGAATTGATCTCGGAAATCAGATGGCTGCGCCCGCCTGCGGCATGGCGGAGCGCAATTTCTCCCTCCGTCACCGTGAGCTTCTCGATCGAGATCTGGTTGAGATCGAAGGGCGAGGACGGCCGTATCGCCCAGTCGACCGTGCCGTTATCGGCGATGTCGATCGTCGCCTTCGGATGCACCAGCCGCATGTCGAAAATCAGCACTTCGCCACGCAGGAACGGCGCCAGTTCCGCGTCCATCGAAAAGGTCTCGACGGTCATTGCCGGCTGGCCGCCGGGGCCGCCGGCGACCGTGACGTTTGAGAAGGTCACCGAGGGGAACGGCAACAGCCGCGCCGTGGCGTCGCCTTGCACCGTCACCTTGCGGCCGAGAATGGCGCTCGCCTCGCGCTCGAATTGGGCGCGGTACCCGGTCCAATCGACAAAATACGGCACCACCAGCGCCGCTACCAGCACCAGCACAAACAAGCCACCGAAGATCACGAACAGGCGTGCGAGCATCAGCTCCGAACGGGTTGATTGAAAGTCAGCCGCACTCTACCCGCATCAGCGTGTCGATAAAGAGGCAATTCATCCAGAGTTGCTTGATCTCTGATGTATCTGGAAGAGCAGAGATTTTTGGACGCCTTTGACCGCGGTCCGGCCTGTGCGTAAGAGACTATCCTGCCATGGCCCGTCGGTGATATTCGTTCAGCAGCACCACCATCTCCTCGGGGGACAATGTCCAGCCCTGGGGTAATGCGGCTTCGGCGCCCAGGCTTTTGGTCACGCTGCCCATGACGGAGCTTTTCTTGACCCCCGGTGCGAAATTGTACCCGATCATATCGCCTATCCTGCGCCGGCGATGGACGACGAAGAAGCTTTCGATATCCTTCCAGGGGACCAGCTTGGGCGATCGAACAAGGCCTCCGCCGAGACTGAAACCTTGTCCGTTCAGCACCAGAATCTGCGGCCGCACAAGCTGCCAGGCAAACACCAACGCGACCAGCCCGAAAAAGGCCACGCACCACCAAAGGCCGGCGGTGTCGCCGTCCTCGGAGACATAAATCAGGAAAGCGCAGGCCAGGACAAAGAAGAGGCTGGCCGACAGCAGTAACAGTGTCTTGCCAAGCGATGCCCTTATAATCAGAGTATCCATTGCCGCTCCTCACATTTCGGCTATGCAGGTAATATCTTGCCTGGGTTCATGATGTCTTGCGGGTCGAGCGCTTTTTTTATGGAGCGCATGATGTCGACAGCATGGCCGAGCTCATGGCGCAGGAAGCCGATCTTGCCCTGGCCGATGCCGTGTTCGCCGGTGCAGGTGCCGTCCATGGCGATCGCCCGCATGTTCAGCCGCGAGACGAATTTCTCCGCTAGCGCGATCTCTTTGGGGTCGTTGACATCCATCAGCACCAGCACATGGAAATTGCCGTCGCCGGCATGGCCGACGATCGGCGCAACCAGGCCCATCTCGGCAATGTCGGCCTCGGTTTCGGCAACGCATTCGGCCAGCCGCGAGATCGGCACGCAGACATCGGTCGACAGGCCCTTGGTGCCCGGCCGCAGCGTCAGCGACGCCCAATAAGCATCGTGCCTGGCCTTCCAGAGTTTCGTGCGCTCCTCGGCGACGCTCGTCCACAGGAATGGCCCGCCGCCATTGTCTTCAGCAATGGCACCGAAGGTTTCGGCCTGTTCGGCGACACCGGCATCGCTGCCGTGGAACTCGACGAACAGGCACGGGCTCTCGGGGTAATCGAGCTTCGAGTAATTCTTCATCGCCCGCATCTGCAGTCCATTCACCAGTTCGATGCGCGCCACCGGAATGCCCATCTGGATGGTCGCGATGACCGCGTTGCAGGCCGCCTCGAGGTTTGGAAACGGGCAGACGCCGCCGGAGATCGCCTGCGGAATGCCTTGCAGCTTCAAGGTCAGCGAGGTGATGATGCCGAGCGTGCCTTCCGAGCCGACCAGAAGCCGCGTCAGATCGTAGCCGGCCGAACTCTTTTTCGCCCGCTTGCCGGTCGTCACCGTCTCGCCATCGGCCATGACGGCCGTCAGCGACAGCACGTTTTCACGCATCGTGCCGTAGCGCACCGCATTGGTGCCGGAGGCCCGCGTTGCCGCCATGCCGCCGAGCGAAGCATTGGCGCCGGGATCGATGGGGAAGAACAGGCCGGTATCGCGCAGGTGCCGATTCAAATCCTCGCGCGTTACGCCAGGCTCGACCATGCAGTCGAGATCCTCGGGGTTGACCGACAGGATGCGGTTCATGCGCGAGGTGTCGACCGAGATGCCGCCACCCGGCGCGTTGGTGTGGCCCTCCAGCGAGGAACCGACGCCGAAGGCGATGACCGGCACGCGGTGCGCGGCGCAGGCACGTACGATCTCTTGCACCTCTTCTGTCGTCTCCGGGAGCGCGACACCGTCAGGCGCCTGCGTCGGAATATAGGTGGTGGTGTGCGCATGCTGCGAGCGGATCGCCGCGCCGGTCTGGAAGCGTTCGCCGAACTGCTGCTTGAGGATGCCGAGCACCGCCGCAATGCCTTCCTCGTTGCGTTCGACCGGATTGAGGTCGCTCAGAGCCATGAATTCCTCCGCGAATGGACCAGCGTCCATGCTTGTTATGCGATTATGGATGCACATGACGCAATTCCAGGAAAAGTGTGAAGCGGTTTTCCGTCCGGGATTGCGTCAAAACAAAAACTAAAGCGGTTCACCGTTTCCGCGAGACGGTGAACCGCTCTAGTCTCAGCGGCCACGCCCTGTCCAGCACCTGAACTCGGTCCAGCACCAGAACAAGGAAGTTTCCATGCCCATCCCTGCCCCCTTCGTTTCCAAACCGATGGACATCGAGAAGGACTGGATCGACTACAACGGCCATCTCAACATGGCCTATTACAACGTGTTGTTCGACCGCTGCTCGGATGAGGCGTTCGAGGCGATGGGCATGGGGCTGGACTATGTCAAAGAGCGGCGCCTGACCATCTACACGGCCGAAGTCCATGTTTGCTATGTCCAGGAACTGCACCTCGAACACAAGGTCGTCGTATCCTTCCAGCTGATCGATCACGACGACAAGCGGCTGCGGGCCTACCAGGAAATCCGCCATGTCGATGGCTGGCTCGCCGCCACTTCCGAAACCCTGTCGCTGCATGTCGACATGTCCGGGCCGAAAGTCGCGCCCTTCCCCGCCGACGTGCAGGCCAAGGTGGAAGCGATGCGCGCCGCCCACTCTGCACTGCCGATGCCCGAACGCGCCGGCCGTTCGATCGGTATTCGCCGCAGGACCGCTTGAAGCGCTGCTGCGCCCGCGTTAACCTTACCAAGGTTTTAACGTGAACAAGCCATTTGAGCCATTGAACGACTCAGCGGACCGTTTGAGAACGGTGCCATGCGAGTTGCGATGCGGGCGGCGGGCAACAGGCGGTTCGAGGAACGTGCATGAAAACCGACATCAAGGTCGAGGTGGACAGGCTGGCTGCCGATCCGCGCATCACCGACTATGATTTCTGGCGCTCGTTGAAGAACGTCAACAACGAGATCTTCCACATCGCCAACAACAACGAGCCTATCCCCTTCGACATGATCCGCTGGCGCGCCATCCTGAAGCAGGCGCGCATGAAGCGTGGCCACGCCTGACGTTTCCCCTGCTCTGAGAAAGCCGCCACCGGCGAGCGCCGCCACGGACCATTGCGACCTGATCATTTCTATAGGTCGGCGCCAGCCCTGCTTTCAGCGAATCGACTACATCCGACAACCTTCAAAAACCGTTCATTTCGACAGTTTGCGCAACCGGCGATTCGGTTTCGCAAACGGCTGCCTGCGACAAGAAGATCAAGATTGAACCAATTCCACGTCTAAGCCGTTGTGACCCCTGAAAAACGGCTTGGAGTGAAAGCATGGACTGGAAAAGGACCAGGGAACCGGCCGACGCATGGCACATGACGGACAATCTGCATGCCGAGCACGGCAAGGGCGATCCGTTCGCGGCCGCCATCCGCGCCACCCGCATGTCGATGGTCATCACCGATCCCCGTCAGGCGGACAATCCGATCGTCTTTGCCAATGACGCGTTCCTGCGCCTGACCGGCTACGAGCGCGACGAGGTCATGGGCAAGAACTGCCGCTTCCTGCAGGGGCCAGAGACAGACAAGGCAGCTGTGGCTAGCGTGCGCGACGCGATAGCAGCGGGAACCGATATCGCCATCGATCTGTTGAACTACCGTAAGGACGGCTCGACATTCTGGAATGCGCTCTACATCAGCCCGGTTTCCAACGACAAAGGCGAACTCCTGTTCTTCTTTGCCTCACAGCTCGATGTCTCCGATCGCAAGCGCTCCGAGGATCGCATCACCGCCGACAAGAACCGCTTTGAAAAGGCTGTCAAGGAACGCACGCGCGAGCTTGAGGCCGCCCTTGAGGCGCAGACCACGCTGCTGCACGAGGTCGACCATCGGGTGAAAAACAACCTGCAGATGATCTCCTCGCTGATCATCATGCAAAGCCGGGCAATCAAGGATGAAGCGACAAAGCGATCGCTGACCACCATGCTGGAGCGCATCGAGGCGCTGAGCACGGTGCATCGCCGTCTCTACCAGTCAAAGGATGTCAGCCGCTTCGATGTCTCAGATTTCGCCAGGGATCTGGTCACCGACCTGCTGACCGCATCCGGACGCGCCGAGATCAAGCCGACGCTGGACCTCGAACCCATCGTCATTCCGGCCGAAAAAGCCACGCCTGTTGCCTTGATGGTCAATGAGCTTGTCACCAACGCGCTGAAGCATGCCTTCAAGGAAAAGCCGGACGGCACCACCGCGGGGCGCATCGGCATCAAGATGAGCCAGCCCGACGGCCACTTCAACATCGAGGTTTCCGATGACGGCGTCGGCATGGCCGAGGCCAGTGGCGATGCTTCTTTCGGCATGCGGCTGATCAAGTCGCTTGCCCGTCAGTTGCATGCCGACATCGAATGGCGCGACGCCGGCCCGGGCACAAAGGTCGTCATCTCGATGCCGAACGAACCGCAGCAGAAAGGGAAGCTGTCATGAACGAACCGCTCAAGGTCCTGATCGTCGAGGATGAGGCGTTGCTGGCGATGGAACTGGAAAGCCTCGTCGAGGAAGCCGGCCACAGCGTTGTGGGTTGGGCGACATCGTTGGCCGAAGCAAGAGGTATGATTGATACCGCCGATGCCGATATTGCCTTTGTCGATATCCACCTCGCCGACGGACCAACCGGGGTCGAGGTTGCCGAGCATATCCGCGAGGGTAACCGTTCCATGGTGGTGTTCATGACCGCCAATCCAAAACGCATCCCCGACCATTTCGCCGGCGCGATCGGCGTCATCGCCAAGCCCTACACGATGAACGGACTGGTGTCGGCGTTGCGCTATCTGCAGGAGGGCGTGCGGCGCCCGCCCCCGGTCTCGGTGCTGCCGGCCGGTTTTACGCTGTCGCCGGCCTATGAAAGCGTATGGGCGTCGTCGGCGGCCTGAAGCTTACACCAGCTTCTCCTTGAGGAAAGCGATCGTCCGTCCCCAGGCGAGATCGGCTGCCTTCTTGTCATAGCGCGCGGCCGAGGTGTCGTTGTTGAAGGCATGGTTGACGCCGTCATAGACATAGACGGTGTATTCGACATGGGCGGCGTCGAGCGCCTTCTTGTAGGCATCGATGCCGGCGTCGATGCGCTCGTCTAGGCCGGCATAGTGCAGCAACAGCGCCGCCCTGATCTTCGCCACATACTCGGCCTTCGGCTGCATGCCGTAGTAGGCGACGCCGGCGGCGAGATCGGGCGCGTTGACCGCCAGATTGTTGACCGTGCCGCCGCCCCAGCAGAAGCCGACAGCACCGACCTTGCCGTTGCCGTCCTTCTCGCCCTTGAGATAGGCGATGGTCGCCACACCATCGGCGGTGACCTGGCTGGCGTCGAGCTTGGTGAACATGTCGCGCGCCTTGTCCTCGTCGGCGGGCGTGCCGCCGAGCGGCGACAGGAAATCCGGCGCCAGCGCCACGAACCCCTCCAGCGCAACGCGCCGCGCCACATCCTTGATATGCGGGTTGAGCCCCCTGTTCTCATGCACCACGATGACGGTGCCGAGCTTGCCGGACTGGTCCGCCGGCCTGACCAGATAGCCCTGCATCTCACCGCTGCTGCCGGAATAGGTGATATCTTCAGCCTTCACGCGCGGATCGTTGTCGGCGACGATTGCCGCCTGCGCCGAATTCGCCGCAAGCAGCGGCGCGATCGCGGCCGCCGCCGCGCCCGATCCGGCAAGCCTGGTCAGCTGTTCCATGAAGCGGCGGCGGTCGAGCGTCAGATGCGTGTATTCGTCATAGGCATCGATCATCGCCTGGGTGATGGCAGGTTTGGCAGGTTTGACGGCTTCGGCGGTGGGTTTCGTCATGGCGTGCTCCTCGTTAGGAGATGATCTCACGGTCACTCCGGGATGACCTCATGGTCACTCCGGGATGACCTCGCGGTCACTCCGGGATGACTCGCGGATCAAGATAGGGTGCAAGCTCGCACGGTCCAGTCTCGGATGGGTGACGCTTGCGCCATCGAACGATGCGGCGGCCCCGCGGAACGCGCCCATCACATTTTGGTCATTTCAGAGAATGTCGATGGTGCCGCCACAATATGGAAGGAAGCTGATGATGGTCTCGCTCGTAGCGGCGAGCCCGACGAGAAGGAACAACGCCATGACCTTGTCTACTCCGATCCTTGCAAGCGCGCTCGTGCTTGCTGTTGCTGCCTTGCTGGCAATGCGCTCCGCTGCTGCCGCAGCCGCCGCTCGGATGGTGAATGTCCGCGTCGACCGGCGTCGGCCGTCACCACGCTGATCCAGCAGGCCGAAACAGGGCCGCAGCTAACCAATGAAGTACTGGGCTCCGTGCCCAGCCTCAAAGGCCATCTCTTACGCAAGCTGACCAAGGCTGCTGCTGCCCCTCATCGCCCTGCCGGGCACTTCTCCCCGTATAGTGACGGGGAGAAGGATGCCGTCATCGATGATTTCGCCAATCGCCAGCGTTGCAGGAAAGGGCGCCAACGCTGAAGCTGCCCCTTCTCCCCGTCACTATACGGGGAGAAGATGCCGGCAGGCAGATGAGGGGCGGCGCGACATTGCCAGAATATCTGCCGGGCCGATCACCTACCTAAGTCGCATCGCTGCTACTTCGGCAGCGTATAGGCCATCACATAGTCGCCCGGCTTGGTGCCGACCGAGCCGTGGCCGCCGGCGACGATGACCAAGAACTGGCGGCCGTCGGCGACGGTGTAGGTCATCGGCGTCGACTGCCCACCGGCCGGCAGCCTGGCCTGCCAGAGCTGCTTGCCCGATGTCAGGTCATAGGCGCGCAGATAGTCGTCGACCGCCGCGCCCAGGAAGACGACGCCGCCGGCGGTGATCATCGGCCCGCCAATGCCGGGAACACCGACCTTCAGCGGCAAGGGCAACGGCGTCATGTCATAGACGGTGCCGTTGCGGTGCTTGTAGGCGATCTTGCCGGTTCTGAGGTCCGCTCCCGCCACATAGCCCCATGGCGGCGCCTGGCAGGGCACGCCGAGCGGCGACAGGAACGGCCCCATCACCACCGCATAGGGTGCGCCCTCATTGCGGTTCAGCCCCTGCTCGCTGCCGCGCCCCTCATCCGGGGGCGGCACCTGGTCGCGCGGAATGAGCTGCGATTTGAACGCCAGATAGGTCGGCATGCCGAACATCACCTGCCGCACCGGATCGACGGCGACGCCGCCCCAGTTGAAGGTGCCGAAATTACCGGGATAGACCAGCGAGCCCTGCACCGATGGCGGGGTATAGCGGCCCTCGTAGCGCAGACCCTGGAATTCGATCCGGCAGGCCAGCTGGTCGAACATGGTGATGCCCCACATGTCGGCGCCGGTCAGCGGCCTCGGATTGAAGGAGAGATCCGAGACCGGCTGCGTCGGCGACGTGTGATCGCCCTCGACAGCGCCGCCCGGCGCCGGCACTTCCTTGATCGGGATGATCGGCTCGCCGCTGCGCCGGTCGAGCACGTAGAGGTCGCCCTGCTTGGTCGGTCCAACCAGGCCCGGAACGACGCCGGCAGCGGTGGTGATGTCGACCAGGGTCGGCTGTGCCGGCACATCCATGTCCCAGAGGTCGTGATGCACGGTCTGCCGCACCCAGCGCACTTGTCCGGTGGCCAGATCGAGCGCGGTGATCGAGGAGGAAAACTTCTCGACATTGGCGCTGCGGCCCATCCCGAGCTGGTCCGGCGTCTGGTTGCCGAGCGGCACATAGAGCAGGCCGAGCTTCTCGTCGGCGCTTGCCGTCGACCACATGTTGGGCGAGTTGTGGGTGTAGGTCTGGCCTGCCGCCAGCGGCGTTGTCTGGTCCGGATTGCCGGAATCCCAGTTCCACACCAGGGCGCCGGTGTCGACGTCGAAGGCCCGGATGACGCCGGACGGCTCTTGCGTCGAATAATTGTCGTTGACCGCGCCGCCGATGATGATCTTGCCGCCGGCAATCAGCGGCGCCGAGGTCGAGTAATAATAGCCCGACTTCGGATACGGCATGTTGGTCAACAGATTGAGCGTGCCGGCCTCTGCGAAGGACGGGCAGACCTGGCCGTTGGCGGCGTCGAGCGCGATCAGCCGCGCATCCGAGGTCGGCAGATAGACGCGCGTCGCGCAAGGCTGGCCGGCGGCGATCTTGGCATCGGCATAATAGGACACGCCGCGGCAGGTCTGGTGCTGGCGGTCCTTGTCGAGCTTGATCTTGGGATCGAAACGCCATTTCTCCTTGCCGGTGGCGGCATCGATGGCGATGGCGAAATTGTGCGGCGTGCAGATATAGAGCGAGTCGCCCACCTTCAGCGGCGTCACCTGGTAGGTGGTTTCGCCGACATCGTCCGGCCCTTTCACGTCGCCGGTCTGGTAGGTCCAGGCCGGCTGCAATTTGGCGACATTGTCGGGCGTGATCTGGTCGAGCGGCGAATAGCGCTGGCCAAATTGCGTACGGCCGTAGAAATGCCATTCGCCCGGAGGCACATTGCCGCCGAGATCGGCAGTCGGCGTCACCTTGTCGGCGCTGAGGTCGCCGGCGATGTCCTTGGGATCGGCCGTCATCGAATAACCGGCGACGGCGAGCGAAGCCAGCACGGCCAGAATGAGCGGCGCGCGCGCGTCGGGGCCGGTCAGGCCCCGTCTTGCCCATGGCGTCAGCAGCCACAGCGCCAGAAGCACGATGATGCCGCCGCGCGGTCCGAGTTCCCACCAGTCGAAGCCGATTTCCCACACCGCCCAGGCCAGCGTGCCGAGCACGATCGCCGCGTAGAGCCAGAGCGCCGTCGATTTGCGCCGGAAGAGCAGCCATGCGGCGATCAGGAAGGCGAGACCGGTGATGACATAGTACCAGCTGCCGCCCAGCATCACGAGCCAGACGCCGCCGCCGCCAAGTGCGAGGCCGATGAGGAACAGGATGAGGGAGGTGATGACGACAGCCAAGACGATACTCCTTCGACTGATGCGCATTCCGCGACGCGGCCGTGGGCAAAGGTATGCCAATCCTGCCCCCGGCGGTACAACCTTCTCCCGACCGCCGTGCCTGTCAAGCCGCCGGGGAGCGATCCATGGCGAAACCAAAAGGCCATGCCGCAGGCTCTCTTGCGTAACAGCGCGTTTTTCGAGGCCACACGCCAAGGTGGCAATCCCGCCTTGCCGGCATCCGGGTTTTCCAGCAGTCTGCTTTCGACCAATCATCAGGAGCAACCAGAGTGATGTCATTCGCCTCGCCTCTGACGCGAGTAGTCCTTGTCCTCTGTAGCTTCGTCGCGCTCACGGCCGGCACAGTGGCCGCGCCGGCACAGACGCTTAGCGAGATCAATAAGGCAAACGGCTTTCACGAGATGCTGATGGGCATCGGTCCCGGCATCGCCGCAGCCACGAAATCCATACCCGAACCGTTACCGGCAAATTTCCAGGACGCCTTGTCGGTCGCGCTGGAAGGCGCCTTCGACGCAGTCAAAATGGAGACTGCCATCGAATCGCGGATGGCGGACAGGCTGTCGGCCACCGATCTGTCCGACCTCGCAGCGTTTTACGCTTCCCCGTTGGGCAAGCACGTCACCGCTTTGGAAATCCAGTCGTCTGGCCCGGAAGGCAGGCAAAGCAAGAAGACAGAGGGCAAGCAAATCCTCGCCGAGCTTCCGACCAAGGATCCAGCCCGGCTCGAATTGTACCGCAAGATCATCGACGATATCAGCGCTGTCGACACCGGCGAGGCGATAGCGCTGAACATGAGCTACGCGATGGTTACGGGGATGCTGGGCGCAGCCGGAAAGCCTCTGTCGGACGAACAGATCATGGTGCTGGTGCGTCAGCAATCCGTGAAAATTCGCCAGAACATCGAACAGAATGCCATGCAGGGTAGCGCTTATACGTACCGGGATCTCCCGCTCGGCGATCTCAGACTGTACTCGACATTCCTGGCGTCACCCGCGGGCAGCCGCTATTACGACCAGATGCTGACGGCCTTTGGCATGGTGATGACAGAGGAAGCGCGCTCGTTCGGACATCGATTGTTCGTCGCGCTCGGTTACCGAAAGGCCTGAGCCGCAGTATCGGGCACTTTAGCAGAACAAAACGTAGACACTTCTGGTCTTTCGCTCCCGAATCACTACATTCGGGGGAGATGTCCGGCTTTGCGGAAGACATGCCCTTTTTTGACGAACCCAATGCGCGGCCCGCGGCCCCGTCGGGCATAGCCGCGCGCGCCATGGCGGCCCGCAGCGGCCCCAACAGCGCGCCCGATTATCTCAACGGCCTCAACCCCGAGCAGCGGCTGGCGGTGGAAACCACCGAAGGCCCGGTCCTGGTGCTGGCCGGCGCCGGCACCGGCAAGACCCGCGTGCTGACCACCCGCATCGCCCATATCCTGGCCACCGGCAGGGCTTTCCCCTCGCAGATCCTGGCGGTGACCTTCACCAACAAGGCCGCGCGCGAGATGAAGCAGCGCATCGGCCATCTCGTCGGCGAAGCCGTCGAGGGCATGCCGTGGCTCGGCACCTTCCACTCCATCGGCGTCAAGCTCTTGCGCCGCCACGCCGAGCTGGCCGGGCTCAAATCCGATTTCACCATCCTCGACACCGACGACGTCGTACGGCTGATCAAGCAGCTGATCCAGGCCGAAGGCCTCGACGACAAGCGCTGGCCGGCCAAGCAGTTCGCGCAGATGATCGACGGCTGGAAGAACAAGGGCCAAGGCCCCGCCGACATTGCCGAGGGCGACGCGCGCAGCTTCGCCAACGGCAAGGGCCGGGAACTCTACAAGGCCTATCAGGAGCGGCTGAAGACGCTGAACGCCTGCGACTTCGGCGATCTGCTCTGCCACCCGATCCGCATCTTCCGCGCCAATCCGGACGTGCTGAAGGACTACCACAAGCGCTTCAAATACATCCTCGTCGACGAGTACCAGGACACCAACACCGCGCAATACATGTGGCTGCGGCTGCTGGCGCAAAGACCTACCTCCCCCTCGATGGGGGAGGTCGCGCCGCGGACCGGGGCCGGGGGGGGGGGGGGGGGGGGCGGGGGGCGGCGGGGGGGGGGGGGGGCGCGGCAGCGCCGGCGCCAGTCACCCCTCCCCCCCGCTTCGCGGCGACCCTCCCCATCCAGGGGAGGGTAAAGTGCGATCGGCCGAGGGCCGCAAGCCCGACCAGGCGTCCGAGCCGTTGCGAGGCGACTCCCGCGACGCCGAAGGCGCGCAAAAAAGAGGGGGCGGAGGGCCTGAGCCGGCAGGCGCGGAACGGCCCGTGAGCGAAAACAAAGTCAACATTTGCTGCGTCGGCGACGACGACCAATCGATCTATGGCTGGCGTGGCGCCGAGGTCGACAACATCCTGCGCTTCGACAAGGATTTCCCGGGCGCCACCATCATCCGGCTGGAACGCAACTACCGCTCGACGGCGCACATCCTCGGCACCGCCTCGCACCTCATCGCCCACAATGAGGGTCGCTTCGGCAAGACGCTGTTCACCGAGAAGGTCGCCGAGGACGACGAGAAGGTGCATGTTCACGCCGCTTGGGATTCCGAGGAGGAAGCCCGCGCCGTCGGCGAAACCATCGAGACCTACCAGCGTGCCAAGCACAAGCTGAACGACATGGCCATCCTGGTCCGCGCCTCCTTCCAGATGCGCGAATTCGAAGACCGCTTCGTCACGCTCGGCCTCAATTACCGCGTCATCGGCGGCCCGCGTTTTTATGAGCGCATGGAAATCCGCGATGCGCTGGCCTTCTTCCGCGTCGTCGCGCAGGGCGCCGACGACCTCGCCTTCGAGCGCATCGTCAATGTCCCCAAGCGCGGCCTGGGTGAAGCCACCATCCGCCAGATCCACGACACGGCGCGGAGCTTGCGCATCCCGATGCTGGAGGCAGCCGCCAAGCTTGCGGAAAGCGACGAGCTGAAGCCGAAACCGCGCGCGGCCTTGCGCGAAGTGGCGGCCAATTTCGAGCGCTGGCAGAAGGCGCTGGAAACCACGCCGCACACCGAGCTCGCCGAGACCATTCTGGAGGAGAGCGGCTACACCGACATGTGGAAGAACGACCGTTCGGTCGAGGCGCCGGGCCGGCTGGAAAACTTGAAAGAGCTGATCCGCTCGATGGAGGAGTACGAATCGCTGCGCTCCTTCCTCGAGCATGTCGCGCTGGTCATGGACGCCGAGCAGAATGCCGAGTTGGATGCCGTCAACATCATGACCCTGCATTCGGCCAAGGGCCTCGAATTCGAGACGGTTTTTCTCCCCGGCTGGGAGGAAGGCCTGTTCCCGCATCAGCGCGCGCTGGACGAAGGCGGCCGCTCCGGCCTGGAGGAAGAGCGCCGTCTCGCCTATGTCGGCCTGACCCGGGCCAAGAAGAACCTGCATCTGTGGTTCGTCTCCAACCGCCGCATCCACGGCCTGTGGCAGTCGACCATCCCGTCGCGCTTTCTGGACGAACTGCCGGAAGCCCATGTCGAGGTCGCCGAAAGCGGCAACTCCTATGGCGGCTACGGCAATTCCTATGGCGGCGGTTCGTTCGCGTCGGGCCGTGGCGGCCAGGGCGCAGGGCGGCAGAACCCCTACGGCGCCTCGCGCTTCGACAATGTCGGCGCGGAAAAATCCGGCGCCTTCTCCAACACCTATGCGACGCCCGGCTGGCAGCGCGCGCAGGCCAACCGCACCGAGGCGACCGACCGCAACTGGGGCTCGCGCTCCGGCCACCAGGTCGAGCGCATCGGCTATGGCGAGACCGACTCCGGCTACGGCGCCGGCCGAACCAGCGTCAAAGGCCGCACCATTGACGGCGAACTGGTCGCCAAATCCGTCGCCGACACGCCGTCGCCCTTCAGCGTCGGCGACCGCGTCTTCCACCAGAAATTCGGCAACGGCAACATCTCCAACATCGAAGGCAACAAGCTGACCATCGACTTCGACAAGGCCGGCCAGAAACGCGTGCTGGACGGGTTTGTGGCGGCGGTGTGAGCGCCCGCTTGTCCTGTTGTCCTACAAGCGACCACATTGTTGTAGTCTGGCGGAGCCCTCCCCGCCTCGTCATCCACGGGCGGAGCAAGGAGCGTAGCGACGCAGCGTAGACCCGAGGATCCATCCCGCGTCTTCAACGCGTTGCCACGGTGCGGAATCCTGCGCAGCTGCACGCCAAGGTCGCGGAATGGATTCCAGGGTCTACGCGACGGAGCTTCGCTCCTGCTCCGCCTTAGAATGACGAAGCGACGGGCGTCTGCCCAGTCGTCGGGGCATGCGGTCCGCAACATGAGCGTCCCCGTCAATTTAGCCCGCCCCTCACCTGTACCGCGCCTGGTTCCACTTGTGCCCCAGCAGCGACAGGATGATGATCAGCCCGTTGAAGAACTGGACGTAGAAGCCGCTCAGGCCCGCCGCCACGACGCCGGTCTGGATGAACGACACGGTGACCGCGCCGATCGCTCCACCGGCAACCGTACCGATGCCGCCCCAGGTCGGCGTGCCGCCGACGAACACCGAAGCCAGCACCGGCAAGAGATAGCCGTCGCCCGCGGTCGGCCACCAGGTGAAGTTGATCATCACCGAAAACGTGCCGGCGATCGCGGCCCCGATGCCGGTGAAGATGAACACTTTCACCCGCACACGCTTGACGTCGATGCCCATTTGCCGGGCGCTGTCGGGGTTGTCGCCGACGACCCTCACCTGCGCGCCGAAGCGGTGCCGGTTGTAGAGCATTGCCGAAAAAATGACGAAGGCGAGTGCCCATAAGACCTGTACCGGAAAACCCCACACCTGACCGGAGAAGATGGTGTACGCCCAGCTGTCGCTGAGACCGGTCAATGCCGTCGATCTGCCCTCGTTGATGATCTGGATCAGTCCCCGCAGCAGGAAATTCATGCCGAGGGTGGCGATCAGCGACGACAGCCCCCCATAAACGACCAGGGATCCGACGAGAAAGCCGAGCAGCGTGCCGGTGAGAATCGCCGCTGCGATGCCGAGAAACGGATCGTAGCCGGCCTGCACCACCAGCGCGAACACCCAGGAGGCAAAGCCCATGGTTGCGGGAAACGACAGGTCGATCTCGCCGCAGGTGACGACGAAGACCAGCGGCACCACCACGAACAGGGCAACCGGCAGCGTGGTCAGCACGGATCTGTAGAGATACCAGGTGGTGAACACGGTCGGGTTGGCGATCAGGAACGCCGCCATCATGATGATGAACACGGCGAGCGTGCCGAGCGCTGCGCGGTTGTCGATGACGAAACCGCGCAGCCAATGGTCGGACGGGTGCTTCCACTCAGGCCGGGCCGCCTTGCCGCCGAGCGGGCTCTGCAGATCGGGTTCCATGGTCTTGCTCATCGTGCTGCCCTCTCCGCGTCGCCGGCCTCGTGCAGCCCCGGCAATCCTCCGGGATGCGCAACGTCTTCCATGAAATTGATCAGCTCTTCGGCCGACTTGACCTCGGTGCGATCGGCGGTCAGCGCCACCTTGCCGCGGTCAATCACCACGAAGCGGTCGGCGATGTCGAAGACATGGTGGATGTTGTGGCCGATGAACAGGATCGAACGGCCGCTCGCCCGCACCTGGCGCACGAAATGGAAGACCTTGGCGGTCTCGGTCAGCGACAGCGCCGTCGTCGGCTCGTCAAGGATGATCAGCTCGGCCTGCTTGTAGATGGCGCGCGCGATCGCCACGCCCTGGCGCTCGCCGCCCGAGAGCTGGCCGACGATCGAGTGCGGCGTGAACACCTTCGAGGTGAAGCCGATCTCGCGCATCAGCCGGCTCGCCTCCTCTATCTCTTTATTGACCTTCAGAAAGCCCATGAAGCCGGTGAGTTCGCGGCCCATGAAGATGTTGCGCACAATGGTCTGCTGCACGGCCAGCGCCCGATCCTGGAAGACCGTCTCGATGCCGGCGTCGCGCGAGCGTGCCGCACTCCAGCCGGTCACCGGCTTGCCGCGCACCAGGATCTCGCCGCTGGTCGGCTTGACGACGCCGGACAGGATCTTGATCAGCGTCGATTTGCCGGCGCCATTGTCGCCGATCAGGCCAACCACCTCGCCGCGGTCGACCGAGAGATTGACCCCGCCCAGCGCATAGACCTGGCCATAGGATTTGCTGATGTCGCGCAGTTCGATGATGCGTTCGGCCATGGCGATCCTCGCTCCTGTGGTATCATCCCGGCCTGGTGCCGGCGGTCCTGCCGGCCGGGCTTGCGCCCAGCCGGCAGTTTGGGAGGTCAGCGCAGCGCCTGCTTGGCGAGCTCGGCGACGATCTCGTAATTCTGCGGCGTGACGAAGCCCGCCCCGGTGTCGACATTCATCGGCGCCAGGCCCAGCACCACCTGCTGGCAAAGGCTGAGGATCGGCAGATAGCCTTGCAGAAACGGCTGCTGATCAGCCGTCAGCTGCACCCAGCCGCCCTTGAACGCCTCGACGATCTGCGGGCTGGTATCGAAGCCGAAGTTGAAGATGTCGCCGGGCTTGCGTCCTGCCGCCTGCATGTAGGTGGCGACGTTGCCCAGCATCTGGCCGCCGGGATAGCCGACCGCCTTGACGTCGGGATTGTTGAGCAGGGCCGCGGTGATCACCGGTATCGCCAGATTGGGGTCGGACGCCCATTCGCCGCTCGGCGGCGACGACAGCTGGATGACCTCGACGCCGGCTTCCTTGAGTGCTGCCACCGTGCCGCGCTCGCGCGCGCCGCGGGCCTCGTTCTCGAACGGACCGATCATGATTGCCTTGTCGCCGGACTTGAGCTTCCCGAGCTTGAACGCCTCAGTGCCGAGCGCGCGGCCCTGCTGCTCCTGCTGGGCGCCGACATAGCCGCCGCCGAACGCGTCCACCACCTTCGGCACCGGCACGTTCTGGTACATCATCTTGATGCCGTCCTTATGCGCCTGTTCGGCCAGCGGCATGATCGCGGCGTCGCCCGGATGGCCCATCATGGCAATGCCGTTTGGCTTCACGGCGACGGCCTCACGCAATTGCTGCACCATCTTCTCGACGTCCCACTGCGAGAAGATGTAGTCGACCTTCGGCCCGAGATCGGACGCCGCCTGCTTGGCGCCATTGTAGACGATGGTGCCGAAAGCGTCGCCCTCGGCGCCGCCGACGAAAAAGCGGATGTGGACATCCTTGCACCACTGGGCGTCGAGCGCCTGCGCCGGCAGAGTGGAGATGGCAGCGCACAGCGCCGTGGCGGCGGCCACGACGGTCGAGCGCAGAAGTGTCGTTCTCATTGCGATGCTCATGCACGTTCCTCCCTTTTGTCCTCGGTGAGCCGAGGGGTTTCGTCGTTCGCCTGTCGGCAGTGCTTGTCGGCAGTGCTTGGCAATCTGTCAGGCCGGCTCCTCCCACCGGCCCTCGGTCACGCCGGGGTTCGGCAGGTAGGTCGCTCCTCCCCGGCATTGCTTGAGGTATTCCAGCCCGCGCACCTGGCCTGTGATTTCGAGGTCGCCGCGATAGACCGGGTCGTGCCAGCCCTCGATGTCGATGGCGCCCTTGTAACCGGCCAGCCGCAATTCGCTGATCACCCGCGTCCAGTCGCTGTCGCCAAACCCGGGCGTGCGCATCTGCACGAAGGGCAGCTTGCCGAACACGCCGTGCTCGCGGATCACATCCCAGCGCACCGTCGCGTCCTTGCCGTGGACATGGAAAATGCGCGGCGCCCATTTGCGGATCTGCGGCATCGGGTCGATGAGGTAGACAAGCTGGTGGCAGGGCTCCCATTCGAGGCCGAGATTGTCGTCGGGCAATTCGTTGAACATCAACTCCCAGGCATCGGGATTGTGGGCGATGTTCCAGTCGCCGGCCGCCCAGTTGCCATCCATGGCGCAATTTTCGAAGGCAATGCGCACGCCCTTGTCTGCGGCGCGCCTGGCCAGCGGACCCCAAACCTCACGGAAGCGCGGCAGGCTGTCTGTCAGCTTCTTGCCACGCAGACGTCCGGTGAAGCCGCTGACGATCGAAGCGCCGAACAGATGCGCATTGTCGATGACGGTTTCCCAGGCCGCGAGCACGCCGCGATCGACCTCGCCATCCTCCAGCGGATTGCCGAACACGCCGATCGACGACACGGCGACATCGGCATCGCCGATCGCCTCGCCAATCTCACCGGCGAGCCGCGCCAAATCCTTGCCGCCCAGCGTCTGCCAGAAGAAGGGCTGGATGCTCTCGAAGCCGAGCGGCAGAATCTCTTTGATGTAGGCGGCCGGGTCTTCGAGATTGGCCCGCACCATGGTGCCGATCCGGATGTCGAGAAGCGGGTTTGGCATCATGATGCTTCCTGTGTGATTGCGACGCGCCGTCCGGTCTCGGCGCTTTCGATGGCGCCAAAAACCATGGCCAGGCTTTTGATGTTGTCGCTGCCACGCGTTTCCGGCTCGCTGCCGGTCTCGATGGCGTGGATGAAATCCTTGATGATGCCGAGATGACCGCCGACGCGGTCGGCGGAATCGAGCGGCGGTACTGTGATGGGCTGGGTCAGGTCGAACAGGCCGTCGCGGACCGACAACACAACCTCGGCCTTCAGTCCGTCCTCGCCGTCCCAGACCAGGCTGCCGTGCTCGGCGACGATGCGCCACGTGCTCTCCCAGCTGGTGCGGAAGCCCGCCGCGCACCAAGAGCCTGCATAGGTGAACACCTTGCCGCCGCCGAGATCGAAGATAGCGCTGGCCGACGATCCCTGCCGGTACCAGGAATTCGCCGGCTCCCATTCCTGGCAAAAGACGCCGGCGGGATCGCCGCCGACCATGTAGCGGGCGGCGTCGAAAGTATGGATCGCCATGTCGAGCAAGAGCACATGCGCCATCTCCTCGCGGAAGCCGCCGAAATGCGGCGCGACGAAGAAATCGGCATGGATGCTGGTTGGCTTGCCGATGGCGCCGGAGTCGAGAAAGCGCCTGATGCGCCGGACATTGGCGACGTAGCGGCGGTTCTGCACGACCGCATGGATACGCCCCGCGTTACGTGCCGCATCGACGATGGCGCGGGCATTTTCCGGAGTATCGGCCAGCGGCTTTTCCGTCAGCAGATGGCAATTATGGGCAAAGGCGGCAAAGGCGACGTCGCGCCGGGCGGCGGGAACCACGACATCGAACACCGCGTCCGGCCTGGTCTGGTCGAGCACCGCATCCAAGCTGGTGCCGATGACGGCGCCGTCAAGCCCGTATTCGCGCGCCCTCGCCTTCGCCCGTTCGGCGTCGAGATCGACCAAGCCGACAATGGCCAGCCCGTCGATCTGCCTCGCGGCATCGAGCCAGGCCTTGCTCATCGCACCACAGCCGACGAGGACGGCATTCATCATCCAGCATTCCTCCCGTCCGGTCCTCCAGACCGAATGTCACGGCATTTCCGGCATCACCGTAAACGTTTCTCCGTAAACGTTTACGAGAACACACCCGATGGCGTAGAATGTCAATCGGCTGCCAGCGAAAATCATCCCGAAGCCTTGGCCTGGGCGGCAGCCGGTGCTAGCCAAGACAGGGGGAGAACTGTCCTTGGCGTCCAGCATCCATGACCTTGCGCGTCACCTGAACATTTCGATCGGCACCGTGTCGCGGGCGCTGAACGGCCGCGCCGACGTCAATGCCGACACCCGCCAGCGCGTGCTCGCCGCCGCCAAGCAATTGAACTATTCGCCCAACCAGTCCGGCCGCAGTCTGCGGCAAGGCACCACCCATTCGATCGCCTTCATGCTGCAGCCGCATCCGGGCGACCAGCAATATGGCGAACCGTTCTTCATCCCGTTCCTGATCGGTCTGCAGGGCCGACTTGCCGAGGATGACCTGGATCTGATGGTCGTCATGGGCGAGCCCGGCCAATATCAGCAGGAGAGGCTGCGCCGCGTGGTTGAGACGCGCCGGGCCGACGCGGTCGTGTTGGCCAATACACGGCGGGAAGACGATCGAATCGACTATCTCAGCAAGGCCGGCTTTCCCTTCGCCACGCTTGGCCGAAGTCAATCCGGCGACGACACCTATCCTTCGCTCGATATAGATTTCGAGAGGGCGGGTGATGAAGCCGTCGACCGGCTGGTCGCGCGCGGCCACCGCCGCATTGCCGCCATCCGCCCTTCGCTTGATCTCAACTTCGGCTACCTGTTCCTCGACGGCTACCGCAAGGCGCTGAAGCGGCATGGTATCGAAGTCGACCCCGGCCTGATCGCTGACGGCTTCATCAACGAGGCCGGAGGCTACCAGGTGACGCCGCGCGTGATGCTCTCCAAGGACCGGCCCACAGCCATCATCTTCAACAATGACGCAATGGCGCTCGGCGGCTGCAAAGCACTGGCCGAGATGGGCATCAGGCCCGGCCACGACATCGCGGTGATCGTCATCGTCGACACGCCGCTCTGCCGTTATTTCTCGCCGGCGCTGACCGCCTTCCGTCCGTCGCTGGAGCCGATGGGCCGGCGGCTGGCCGAAATGTTGCTGGCCTCGCTTCCCGCCTTTGCCGGCCCGGAAGGTCCGCGCATCATCCGCGAAGTCTGGCCGCTGGAGCTGATCGCGCGCGACAGCGATTGATAGTGCGTCTCTCCCTTCTCCCACAAGGGAGAAGGAAGAGGCCCGCTCTGTCACGCAAGTATCATGTTCGCGTCCTAGACCGCTTTGCGAGAGGGCGACATCGTCGATGCGATGCGGTGGCCCCTTTGCGCCGCTCAAGGCTTGTCACAAAGAGGATCTCCATGAAAATCTCGCACCGAACCGTGTCGCTCGGCGCCGCGCTGGCGCTGTTTACCGCCCTGACCCCTGCCCTTGCCGACAGCACAGCCACCGTTGGTGGCTTCGTCAACAAGGGCCTGGTCGGCGTCGGCCGCATCCCGGCCGATCAGAAGGACAAGTTCGGCGAGACCTTCGGCTCCGGCTCCGGCATGTCCATCGACGCCGCAAGCTGGACCCGTGGCGCGGACGGCTACAAGGGCTCGCTCTGGTTGCTGCCGGACCGTGGCTACAATGTCGTCGGCACCACCGATTACCGGCCGCGCCTCAACACTATTCGCATCGAGTTCACGCCGGTAGCACTAGGCGCCACGCCCACCTCCGGCCAGGAACAGACAGGCGTCAAGGCGACGCTTGCCGATTCCCTGCTCCTCACCGACGACAAGGGCGCTGACGCCACCGGCCTCGATCCGCTCAACGGCGTGCGCGCGGCCAATGGCGACCTGCCGATCCTGCCCGAGGCCAATGGCAAGCTGGCGCTCGACAATGAGGCGATCGCGCGGCTGCCCGACGGCACCATGTTCATCTCTGACGAATACGGCCCCAACATCTACCGCTTCTCGGCCGACGGCCATCTGTTGTCGGCAACGCAGCCGCCCGCCGCTTTGGTGCCGATGCGCAAGGGCGCGCCGAACTTCGCCTCCGACAATCCGGGCCCCGGTGCAGCCGAACCCGATCCGAAGGATCCCGAAACCGGCCGCCAGAACAATCAAGGCCTCGAAGGCATGGCGCTGACGCCGGACGGCAAGTCGCTGATCACTGTGCTGCAGTCGGCGCCCCGCCAGGATGGCGGCGATTCGCCCGCGACGCGCCAGAACACCCGCGCGCTGGTCTACGACGCCTCCGACCCGGCCCATCTCAAGCTGGTGCATGAATATGCCGTGCCGCTGCCGGTGTTCAAGGACGCCAAGGACAAGACCAAGGTCGCCGCGCAGAGCGAAATCGTGGCGCTGTCCGACAAGACCTTCCTGATGCTGGCGCGCGACAGCGGAAACGGCCAGGGGGTGAAGGGCGATACTTCGCTGCTGCGCCAGATTTTCGTCGTCGACGTCTCTGGCGCCACCGACATTGCCGGCGGCGCCTTCGATGCCGCCGACAAGCCGCTGGCGCCCAAGGGCGTGCTCGACCCCTCGGTGACGCCGGCCAAGCTGACGCCGTTCATCGACATCAACGACAACAAGGAACTCGGCCGTTTCGGCCTGCATGACGGCAAGCCCAACGACAAGAACAATCTGTCGGAGAAGTGGGAAGCAATGTCGGTGGTCAGCGTGCTCGATCCGGCGCTGCCCGACGACTATTTCCTGTTCGTCGGCAACGATAACGACTTTCTCACCGAGGACGGTTTTCAGGTCGGCGCGCCCTACAAGGCCGAAGACGGCGCCGATGTCGATACCATGTTCCTGGTCTATCAGGTCACGCTTCCGGGCCTCGCCAAGAAGTAGCCGTATACGGAGAGGCGGACGCGCCCGGCGCGTCCGCCTCTAACCGTTTGTCGGCGATCAGCGATGCCGTGAAGGCACCTATTTCAAAATCTCCGCATCCCTTGGCACGCCGGCATCGATCGGCTCGGCGGTCCGGCTCGACACAGCCATGATCTTGCCCGCGGCCGACAGGTTCGGGCGCACATAGACCTGGGCTACGCCGTTGACCCGGCTGTAGAGGTCGATGATGTCCTGGTTCATGAAGCGCACGCAGCCCGACGACGCGTTCTTGCCGATGGAATCCCATTCCGGCGTGCCGTGCAGCCGGTACATCGTGTCCTTGCCGTCGCGGAACAGATAGAGCGCGCGCGCGCCGAGCGGGCTCTGCGGTCCGGGCGGCATGCCGTCCTTGTATTTCGCCAGTTCCGGCCGGCGCTGGATCATTTCCGGCGGCGGCGTCCACACCGGCCATTTCTTGCGCGCCTGGATCACGGCGCTGCCGGTCCAGCCAAACCCGGCCTTGCCGAGGCTTACGCCATAGCGCATTGCCTTGCCGCCATCGCGCACCAGATAGAGAAAATGCTCGGATGTATCGACGACGATCGTGCCGGGTTTTTCGCCGGTCGGATCGTCCACGATCTGGCGCACGAACTTCGGATCGAGCTTGGCCACGGGGATTGCCGGCAATGAAAAGCCCTCATCGACGCGCGCCGAATACATGGTGGCGGCATCGCCCAGAGCCGGTTCGGGCGCCGGAGCGGGCGTTGGCGGCACCACGACGTCGGTCGTGGTGCAGGCTGAAAGCGCCATGGAAGCGGCACCCAAAGCGGATATTCCAAGAAACGCGCGCCGGTTCAGGCGCTCGGAAAAAAGCGGATTGTCGGACATGATCCCCCCAGCTTATTCATCATATCCAACAGGATATGCGACCCCACGCGGCGACGACCCATATCCCATTCCGAATGTTTTGAGAACTGATTAGCGTGAAGCCGCCAGGTGGCATGTTCCAATGCCGCATCGACCTTGTCCGTTAAATCGGCGATCATTGCCGGGCGGACTTTGAGATGAACCTTCGCCGAACAGCCCATGGACGAAAAAATACTACCGCGCCGGCGCACCGGCGATCTCACCAGCGGCCCAATCCCTCGCACGCTGCTGTTGTTCGCGCTTCCGGTGCTCGGTTCCAATGTGCTGCAGTCGCTCAACGGTTCGATCAACGCCGTCTGGGTCGGCCGCTTCCTCGGTGAATCGGCGCTGACGGCGACCTCAAACGCCAATCTGGTGCTGTTCCTGATTCTTGGCACCGTGTTCGGCATCGGCATGGCCGCCACCATCCTGGTGGCGCAATCGGTCGGCGCCCGCGACCTGCCCGAGGCGCGGCGCATCGTCGGCACCAGCGCCAGCTTCTTCTTCCTCGTCTCGGCTATCTTCGCCGTCTGCGGCTGGATCTGGGTCGACGCCATCCTCAACACACTGGGCACCCCGCCCGATGCGCTGCCGCTGGCGCGCTCCTATCTGCGCATCATCTTCGTCGCCGTGCCGATGATGAATCTTCTGTCCTTCGTCATGACGGTGCTGCGCGGTGCGGGTGATTCGCGCACGCCATTCTTCTTCATGGCGCTCGCCGTCGTGCTCGACATCATCCTCAATCCGCTGCTCATTCGCGGAATCGGCCCCTTCCCCGAGCTCGGCATCGCCGGCTCCGCCACCTCGACGCTGATCGGCCAGACGGTGAGCGTGATCGCCATCCTCGTCGTGCTTTATGCCAGAAAGCATCCGTTGCGGCTCGCCGGCGCGAACCTCGCTCTGCTGCGGCCGGATCCGGCGCTGCTCAGGATCGTCGTCTTCAAGGGCGTGCCGATGGGCCTGCAGATGATCGTCATTTCGGCGGCGGCGCTGACCGTGATGGGCATCGTCAACTCCTACGGCTCGCAGGTCGCCGCCGCCTATGGCATCGCGGCGCAGCTGTGGACCTATATCCAGATGCCTGCACTGGCGATCGGCGCCGCAGTCTCGTCGATGGCGGCCCAGAATGTCGGCGCAGGGCGGTGGGACCGCATCGGTCGGATCGCGGCGTCCGGCGTCGGCTTCAACCTGGTGCTCACCGGCGCCCTGGTGGCGCTGCTGTTCTTCTTCGACAGGCCGGTACTCGGCCTGTTCCTTAGCGGGGACAGCACCGCAATCGACATTGCAGCCCACATCAACAAGGTGGCGTCCTGGTCGTTCATCCTGTTCGGCGTCACCATCGTGCTGTTCGCGACCGTGCGCGCCACCGGTGCCGTGATGCCGCCGCTGATCATTCTGGTGATTTCCGTGATGGTCGTGCGTACCGGCTTTGCCTACTTCTTCAGGAGCTACATCGGCGAGGAAGCGCTGTGGTGGAGTTTTCCGGCGGGATCGATCACCTCGCTGGTGCTGGCCGCCGCCTATTATCGCTTCGGCCGCTGGCGCACCATGCACATGATCGAGGACCGGCCGGCCGCCGGCGAGCCGCCCGACACCGGCCTCGGCATCCCGCGCGGACGGGCAAACATGGCGCCCGGGACGCCAAGCGGGTGAGGCTCAGCGCGCGTATTTGACGCCGAACCCCAGCGCTACGACAGAGAACAGCGTGATCATACCGGCGAAGGCCAGGCTTGCCGTCGTCGGAGTGGCCCAACTCGACAGCAGCCCAATGCCGATCACCGGCAGCGCATTGCCGCAGAAGCAGCAGATGAAGAACGCCGACACCAATTCGGCGCGACGCTCGGCAGGTGCGATCTGGCTCACCACCTGCAGGCCGCCGCGATAGCCGAGCGCCGCCGCCACGCCGCACACAGCGGTGGCGGCAACCATCAGGGACATCGACGCGAAAAACTGAGCAGCAACCATCAGCCCTACGGCCGGGATCATCAGCGCCAGCGCGGCCAGCATGCCGGCGCGACTGGACAGTCGGGTCGTGGCCAGAATGGTCGCGGCCGCAACGATCGACAGTTCAAAGAACAGCCCGCCAGCCTCGGCATGGTTGGCCACATGCAGCTGCTGCGCCAGGATGCTCGGCGCCAGGGCTGCATAGAAGCCGACCAGCGCCATGGCGCCGAAGCCGGTGACGGCCGGCGCCACGAAAGCGGCGCGGATATCAGCGGGCACCGACAGCCGCGGCCGCAGCGAAACATCGGCCAGCCTTCCCGGCCGCGAAACGGTTTCCCTGGTGCGCCAGATCAACAGCGTCACCACCACGAGCAAGGCAAGATAGACCGCAAACGTTAGTCTCAACGGCCAGGGCGCATATTCGGCGAGCAGGCCCGATGCCAGCGCGCCGAGGCCAAGGCCAACGAAGTTGGTGCTGGTGGCGATGATTGCCGCGCGCGATTTGTCCTTACCCTCGATCAACTCGGCAAGCCAGGCCGTGCCGGTTCCCGCGCCGACGCCGATGCCAAGGCCGCTCAATATGCGGGCGACATCGAGCCATGCGACATTCTCGGCCAGCAGGAACACCACCGCGCTGACCACCGCTATGGCCATCGACGCCAGCGCCGCAGGACGGCGGCCAATGCCGTCGGACAAGCGCCCGAACATCAGCAATGCGCCGAGATTGCCGACGACATAGACGGCGTAGACCAGCGTCAGCGTGATCTGCGAGAAACCGAAGGCCTGCTTGTAGATGACGTAAAGCGGCGTCAGCACCGTGCTGCCGGCGAACAGCGCGGCGATCATGGCGGCAACCGCGGCCATCGCGGGCCGGCCATCGAGTCCGTTGTCGCGCGTCGTGGTCTCGGCATAGCTGGTCATGGCAACCTCCGGCCAATCGCCCAACGCCCAATTGCGCCCCAACGTCCATGTAAGGATGGCCGTTCCACGCGCCGAACTTCATCCTGACAACCTTGTCAGGATGGTCTTGCCCGAAGTCCTCGCTTAACGTCTTTCCATCGAGAGGGAGAATCCATGGGAAAAGGTAGAGTCGAGGCATTCACCGATGGGGTGGTCGCCATCATCATCACCATCATGGTGCTGGAGCTGAAAGTGCCGCATGGCCAGGATTTTTCAGCGCTTCTGCCGCTGTGGCCGATCTTTTTCAGCTATGTCTTGTCGTTCATCAATGTCGGCATCTACTGGAACAATCTGCACAACATGTTCCACACCGTCCAAAGGGTCGACGGCCGCGTGCTGTGGGCCAACCTCAACCTTCTGTTCTGGTTGTCGCTGATGCCGGCAACGACGGCCTTCATGGGCGAGAACCATTTCGCGCCCGTCCCCGTCGCGGTCTATGGCATCGACCTGGTGCTGTGCGCGGTCGCCTACACCTTTCTCGCCACCAAGCTGCACCATTTGCACGGCAACGACACCGCCTTCGCCAAGGCGCTGGGCAATGACCGCAAGGGCAAGATCTCGGTGGCCCTCTACGCCGCAGCCGTCCCGCTTGCCTTCGTCAACCAATGGATCGGCGTTGCGATCTTCGTGCTGGTGGCCGCCGTCTGGTTCGTGCCGGACACGCGTTTTTCGCGGGTGCTGGAAAAGTAGCGTAGGACGTCTCTACTTGCGCATCGCCTTCAGCTTTTCGGCAACCGACGCCGCAAGGTCGGCATAGCGCTCCTCCAGCCGCTCGGCCGCCTTGATGATCGAAAAATCATGGCCGAATTTTTCCAGCGCCATGCGCAATTTCTCGACGAACTCGGCCTGTTTTTCGAGTGCCGAAAACAAGGTCTTCACCTGCGCTTCGCTTATGTCCGGATTGGCAAGCATCTGCGGCACCTCGCGGCCCATCTGGTCGCCGGTGGCGGTCTGCTCCTTCAGGATCGCAACCCAGTCGGTCAATCGGCAGTCTCCCTGTTCGGCCGCAGCATGCACGGCCGCCGTTGATGCGGTCAACCCGAACACGCGGGACGGCCTTGCACGATGCGCGTCCCGCGCTAAGTTCGGCGCCACCCGAACCCTAGGAAAAAGATCATGACCTCCGACGCCGAAATCCAATCCGCTTTGCCCGCCCTCAGCCGAGGCAACGTCGCCATCGTCACCGGGGGCGCCAGCGGCATCGGGCTTGCCGCCGCCAAAAGGCTGGCGGCTATGGGCATGAGACTGGTGCTGGCCGACATTGGCGGCGCGCGCCTCGATGCGGCCCGCCAGGCAGTCGCCGCGATCACCGGCGAGAATGCCGCGCTTGCCGTCGCCACCGACGTGTCGAAGGCCGACGAACTCGGCCGGCTGGCGGAAAAGACGCATGCCGCTTTCGGCGCCGTATCGCTCCTGATGAACAATGCCGGCGTCGGCAACAATCCGGGAAAACCGTGGGAGAACGGCGACGCCTGGAAGCGGCTGATCGACATCAATTTCTGGGGCGTCGTACATGGCGTCGAGGCCTTTGCGCCGGCCATGCTGGCCTCCGGAGAGCCGGGCCTGATCATCAACACCGGCTCCAAGCAAGGCATCACCACGCCACCCGGCAATCTCGCCTACAACGTCTCCAAATCGGCATTGAAGACTTTCACCGAAGGCCTGGCGCACGCATTGCGCAACGAGCCGGGCGCGAAGGTCGCGGCGCATCTTCTCATTCCCGGCTTCACCTTCACCGGCCTCACCGAAGGAGCGGTCGAAAAACCCGCTGGCGCCTGGACCGGCGAGCAGGTGGTCGACTTCATGCTGGCTTCGCTGGCGCGCGGGGACTTCTACATCCTCTGCCCCGACAATGAGGTGATGCGGCCGACCGATGAAAAGCGCATGGCCTGGGCGATCGGCGACATCATCGAGAACCGGCCTGCTCTCTCGCGCTGGCACCCCGACCATAAGGACGCTTTCGCGGCCTTTATGGGAAACTGATCGTCGAACTCAGCCACAGCCGAGACTCAGGCGGGCGCGCGTTTTTTCGCGGTGCGCTTTTGCGCGACGGCCTTCTTGCCCGCCAGTTCGGCGAGCTCGTGGTCATGGCGTTTTGCCGCCCGCTCGCATTTGTCTCTGATCTCCTCGACCTCGGATTCGGTCAGGTGCTCGATGCCGATGAAATGATTGTGGCCCTCGCTGACGCGGATCAGTTCGTCGAGCTTGGCCTGAACCGCGGCGCCGTCGCGGTTCTGGGTGTTCTGGATCAGGAACACCATCAGGAAGGTGATGATCGTCGTTCCCGTGTTGATGACGAGCTGCCACGTATCGGAAAAGCCGAAGAATGGCCCGCTTACCGCCCAGACGATAACGATGGCGCAGCAGGCGATGAAAGTCGGCGGCAGGCCCGCCAAGTGCGAAACGGTGTTGGCGATTCTGGTAAACAGCTTTTCGATCATTCACATCCTCGACCGTTCTAAGCGCGACGAGCTGACCAAGGCCGCATTCATCGCTCCAACAATAAACAACCGGCAGCCGCTTCCGGTTCCCTGTCGCAGAGGGCATCGCTGATGCAATTGTATGCACGCCAAAGGCGCAGCGCCGTGAAAAGCCGCCTTATCGGTTTGTTGCCATTAGTCACCATGCAGGCAAAAAACCTGTTCCTTCCGCTTCACGCGGATTTGTCTCCAAGCCCCTTCCGCTGGGCCACCCCCGCATGGCGGAAGGGGTTCGTTGCGTTGCCGCAGACCAGCGGAACTCCTCCCGACACGTGCCGTTCAGAATTTTGGCGCCAGGATTTCGGCCAGCCAGTCGATGAAACCGCGCACGCGCGGCGAGCTCTCAGGAATGCTCTTGCTCCCAGCGATGGAGAAAATCCTCAATCGGCAAGGCCTGCATGTCGGGAACCGCTTTGGCGAGTTTCTCCGGCGGCCAGTCCCACCAGGCGAGGCTTTCGATCCGCGCCGCGATCTCGGAGGGAAAGCGCATGCGCAACGGCTTCGCCGGTACGCCGGCGACGATTGTGTAGGCCGGTACATTCCGCGTCACCACCGCATTGGCGCCGACGATGGCGCCATTGCCGATGCTGATGCCGGGCATGATGACGGCGCCATGGCCGATCCAGACATCGTTGCCGATGCTGACCGCCTTGGCCTGCCGCCGCGCGCGGAACGCCGCGTCGACGCCCAGCCAGCGGAAATACTCGTTCGGCCGGTAGCTGAGCTTGTGCTGCGTGATCCGCTCGATCGGATGCTCCAGCGCATTGATGCGGCTGTTGGCGGCGATCGAGCAGAATTTTCCGATCGTCGTGTAAATCGCCTCGGCGTGGCGCTCGAAATAGGAGAAATCGCCGACATTGACCTCGCGCAGCACCACCCGTTCGCCGATCGAGGCATAGCGGCCAAGCTTGCACGCTTTCAGCTCCGCGGTCGGATGGATGCGCGGCTCGGGATCTTTCAGGACGAGGTTTTCGGTACGGTCCATCTGGCGGATTTACCCCCGCGCAATTGCGGAAGCAATTGTCGCGTCGCGATTGGTCCCGCAAGCGGGCCAATCGTCCGTCAGAGCAATTGCGCTGACACAGGATCCGCTATTTCGGCTTGCCGCCGGTCCACACCACGTTCTGGCCGAACAGCGGCACGGTCGTCACCGACATTTTCGCCGAGCCGTTCTGCACCTGGCGCGAATGCGAGAGATAGATCAGCGTCTCGTTCTTCTTGTCGTAGATGCGGTTCACCACCTGCTTCTTCCAGATCAGGCTGATGCCTTGCTTGAACACCTCTTCGCCGCCTTCGCTCATGTCGATGTCGCCGATGGTGATCGGCCCGGTCTGGCGGCAGGAGATCGAGGAATCAGACGGATCCTCGAACCAGTTGCCCTTGTGCAGCCGGTCGATGACGCTGCGGTCGAAATAGGAGACATGGCAGGTCACGCCGTCGATCTTGGGGTCCTTGATCGCCTCGACGATGATGTCGTTGCCGACCCAATCGACGCCGACCTTGCCGACCTCCTCTGCCGCGGCGGCACCGGCGCCAAGGGCAATGCATGCGGCCAGCGCGCCGCCGATCAGTTTCTGCCCAATCCGTCTCTGCCCAGTCCGTCTTTGCAAGGGAGCCTCCTCAGGTTCGGTTTGCCGCTCTCAGGTGGGATAAGGGCCAGCTGTTTGCAAGGTAGCGTCCAGCCCGGTTGCGGCAACGCGGCATCTTTGCCTTGCTCCCTGCGACCGGCTAAGACTGCTCGCCAACAGGAGCGCCGATCCGGCGCTCGATTTCTGCGACGGACACTTCCTGATGATGCGTTCAATTCTGGTCGGCATTCTGGTTCTGATGGCGGCGGGCATCGGCTGGCTCACCTTTGACTTCTATCGCGGCCATTATGGTGGCGAGCCGTATGGTGCGCCATTCACGCTGGTCGACCAGAAAGGCGCGCCAATCACCGAAGCCGCCTTCAGGGGAAAACCCAGCATCGTCTTCTTCGGCTTCACCCATTGCCCGGAAGTCTGCCCGACCACTTTGTTCGAAATGGCCGGCTGGCTGAAGGCGCTGGGCGACGACGGCAAGAACCTCAACGCCTACTTCGTTACCGTCGATCCAGAGCGCGACACGCCGCCGGTGATGAACACTTACGTCAGCAATTTCTCCGACCGCATCGTCGGCATATCGGGCGATCCCGACAAGGTGCACGCCATGGCGAAGTCCTTCAACATCTACTGGAAGAAGGTCGACACCGGCGACGGCGATTACACGATGGACCACACCGCCTCCGCGCTGCTGCTCAACGCCAAGGGCGAGTTTTCGGGCACCATAGCCTATGGCGAAAGCGCCGATACCGCGATCGCCAAGCTGAAGCGGCTGGCGGCAGGCTAGGCATGATCCCGAAATGTGGAATCCGGTTTTCTCGGACAGAAAAGTGTTGTCCAGAGATCATGCTCAAGCAAGAGAACAGCTGATGGGTCAGACCAGGCTCCACTTCATCGCTGGGAAGATCGAGGCCGACCGCATCTTTGCCGCGCTCGAACCGGCTTTCGAGGATGAAGGCCTGCCGATCGCCGTGCTCGAAGTCGATGAAGACCGCGACATCTACGAGGTTTCGCTCTACACCGACGGCAATGTCGACGCGGTTGAGGCGCGGCTAAGGGACAGCCTTGCCGGACTGTCCCTGTCGAAGCCGATCGAGCGCGAGGTTCTGCCCGACATCGACTGGGTGGCGCGCTCGCTGGAGGGACTGAAACCGGTGCGCGCCGGACGTTTCTTCGTCCATGGCGCGCATGACCGCCGGAAGCGCCACAGCGGCGAACTCGCCATCGAGATCGAGGCCGGCCTTGCCTTCGGCACCGGCCATCACGGGACCACTGCCGGCTGCCTCGAAATGCTGGAACGGGTCGTGCGCCGCGAACGTCCCAGGAATGCCCTCGACCTCGGCACCGGCAGCGCGGTGCTGGCGATCGCCGTCGCCAAACTGGCGCATATTCCGGTGCTGGCGACCGACATCGATCCGATCGCCGTCAGGGTCGCCGCCGCCAACGCCCGCCTCAACCACGTCAAGGCACTGGTCGAAACGGTGACGGCGCCCGGCTTCCACCACCCGATCTTCGGCAAGCGCGCGCCTTTCGACCTCATCGTCGCCAACATATTGGCGCGGCCGCTGATGCGGCTGGCGCCTGAGATGGCGAGGCACATCAGCCTCGGCGGCTCGATCGTGCTGTCCGGCATCCTCGAGCGCCAGTGCAATGCGGTGATCTCGGCCTATGTCGGCCAGAATTTCCGCCATGTCAGAACCTTGCACCGCGAAGGCTGGGTGACGATCCACCTCAAGCACTGAGACGCAACGCGCTTTGGACAATCCGAGCCTGTTGCGATTGGCGAAAATCGATTCCGGTTTTCCGGGTCATGCGCTACGGTCGCGCCCGATACAGGAGGCATACCATGTTCCAGACCTTCGATTCCGCAGGCGACCCCAGCGTCGGCAAGCCGCGCGTGACGTTGCTACGGCGATGGCTGGCGGATAATGGCCTCGACGGTTTCCTTGTGCCGCGCGCGGACGAGCACCAGGGCGAGTATGTCGCCGATCGCTCGGCGCGGCTGAAATGGTTGACCGGCTTCAGCGGCTCGGCCGGCGTAGCACTTGTGCAGCGTGACCGCGCCTTCATGTTCGTCGATGGCCGCTATACCTTGCAAGTGCGCCACGAAGTCGATCTCGACATTTTTGCAAACGAGAGCCTGGTCGACAACCCGCCGGCCTCCTGGATCAAGGACAATCTCGGCAAGGGCGCCAGGCTTGGCTTCGACCCCTGGCTGCACACGATCGCTGAGGTCAAGGCGCTGAAAACCTCGGCCGAGCAATCCGGCGCGACGCTGGTGCCGCTCGACAGGAACCCGATCGACATCATCTGGAAGGATCAGCCGGCGCCGCCCGTGGCGCCGGTCGAAATCCACCCGATCGGCTTTGCCGGGGAACTCGCCAAGGACAAGCTGGCGCGGCTGGCGGCGGTAATCGGCAAGGAGGGCGCGTCACACGCCGTGCTCACCGACCCCTCCTCGATCGCCTGGGCCTTCAACATCCGTGGCGGCGACGTGCCGCACACCCCGCTGGCGCTCGGCTTTGCGATCCTTGCAGCAGATGGCAAGCACCAGCTGTTCATGGACCAGCGCAAGTTTTCGCGCACGGTTGCCGCCTATCTCACCCAACTCGCCGATCTGTACGAGCCCGGCGAATTCGAGGCGGCGGTCGCAGCCCTTGCCAAGGGCGGCGCCAAGATCGCGCTCGATCCGGTACTGGCGGCGGAAAAGCTGAGAATGCTGGTCGAGGACAATGGCGGCACATTTGTTTCAGCAGCCGATCCCGCCCGCATTCCGCGCGCCACCAAGAACCAGGCGGAAATCGCCGGCAGCCGCGCCGCGCACCGCCGAGACGGGGCGGCGGTGGCGAAACTGCTGTGCTGGCTGGAACGGCAGAAGCCGGGCACGCTCGACGAAATAACCGTTGTCACCAAGCTGGAGGAGGTGCGCCGGCAGACCGGCGAGGAAACGCAGATGCCGCTGCGCGACGTCTCCTTCGACACCATTTCCGGCAGCGGCCCGAACGGCGCCATCATGCACTACCGCGTCTCGCGCGCCACCAACCGCGAGCTGGCAAACGGCGAGCTGTTCCTGCTCGATTCCGGTGCCCAGTATCAGGATGGCACCACCGACATCACCCGCACCGTGCCGATCGGCCAGCCGACCGAGGAGATGCGCGAGCGCTTCACGCTGGTGTTGAAGGGCATGATCGGCATTTCCACGCTGCGCTTTCCCGCCGGCACGCGCGGCTCGGAGATCGACGCGGTGGCGCGCATGGCGCTGTGGAAGCATGGCTGCGACTTTGCCCACGGCACCGGCCACGGCGTCGGCTCCTATCTGGCCGTGCATGAAGGGCCGCAGCGCATCGCCCGCACCGGCACCGAAAAGCTGATGGCCGGCATGATGCTGTCCAACGAGCCCGGCTATTACAAGGAAGGCTCCTACGGCATCCGCATCGAGAACCTGATCCTGGTGACACCGGCTGAACAGGTGGAGGGCGGCGACATCGCCATGCACGGTTTCGAGACGCTGACGCTGGCGCCGATCGATATCAGGCTGATCCGCACCGACCTGTTGACGCGCGAGGAGTTGCACTGGCTGGATATTTACCATGCCTGGGTGCTGGCCGAGATCGGCCCGATGCTCGACGGCGAGACGCTGGCCTGGCTGGAGAAGGCGACGGCACCACTGCCGCATGATGCCAAGATCTGAAATGAGCTTCTTTCTCCCCGTCACTATACGGGGAGGTGAGGAGCGGTCCGCGAAGCGGACGAAAAGCCAATTGCTTGGCTTTTCGAGTGACGAACGCCCGGCAGGGCAATGAGCGGCGGCGCCGACAGTTCGAAACTGTTCCGCGCGCAGGCGCCCTATGCCACAAACTGCCGGGCGAGGATCAGCACCACCGCCCCGGCCAGAAACATCGCCATCAGGCCGCCGCGCAGCGAGACCACAGCGGCGACGACCAGTGCCGCCCATTCCGCCGGTCCGGCGCTGAGTGCGGCGGGCGCCACCAGCGTCGTCAGCACCGCCGCCGGCACTGCGTTCAAGCCGGCCTCGACGCGTGGATGGATGTGGTCGAAACGCGAGATCACCAGATGGCCGCCGACGCGGGTGAGATAGGTGGCGAGCGCGCCGGCAATGATGATCCACAAAGTCGCGCTCATCGTTTTGCCTCCACGCCGCTATGGTGCGGCGGCAGGATGACGGCCAGAAGCACGCCGGCAGCGGCGCCGACGGAGACGTGCCAGGGCGATCCCACAGTTTGGTAGGCAATGATCGACGCGGCGGCGCTGGCGATCACCACCGGCAGCCAGAGCGGCCGCTTGCGAAAGCCCATGACCAGCCCGAGGAAATAGATCGGCAGCAGGAAATCGATGCCGAGCGCATGCGTGTCGGGGATCAGCTTGCCGAAAACCGCGCCCAGCGCGCTTTCGATCCCCCAGAACACATACACCGGCAGGCCAAGGCCCATATACCAGGCAAAGCCAACGGTCTCGCCGGCTTCGGCCTTGCGCTCCGCCACCGCGAACTGCGGATCGGTGAGCACGAAATAGCCCAGCGCTTGGCTGATAACCGGCCAGTGCGCGATTCGCCGGCCGATGCTGGCGGAGTAAAGCACGTGACGGAAGTTTACCGCGAAGATCGACAGCACGATCAGCCATGGCGCGACATGCTGGCCGAACAATTCGATGCCGACCATCTGGCTGGCGCCGCCGAAGATCAGCGCGCTCATCAAGAAAGCTTCGAGAACGGAAAAGCCGTTGTCGACGGCGATGGCGCCGAACAGCAGCCCAAATGGCGCCGCGGCGACAACCACCGGCATCGACAGCCGCACGCCGTCCCAGAAGTCGCTGGCCACGGAATTTTCGCTTAAGGTCTCTGCCGACATGTCACATTCCCATTTCGCGCTGCTATGTAGGAGCCGGCGTTTGAAAAGTCAGACGAATTCGCTTGAGCCAACAAATCAGCGAAACTGATGTTGTAAAAACAAATGAGGGGGTTCGGATGATCGCTTATGACTTCACCGGCAGGCACGCGGTCGTCACCGGCGCCGGTGGCGGTATGGGCGAGGCGATCTCGCTGGCGCTGCTCGATGCCGGCGCCTCGGTCACCGCCATCGACGTCAAGCCGCGTCCGGCGTCGCTTGCCGCCTATGACGACCGGCTCACCTTTGCCCAGGGCGACCTCACCGACGCCGCCTTCGTCGAGCAGACCATCAATGCCGCGGGCCGCGAGCGCGGCGGCATCGATTATCTCGCCAATGTCGCAGGCGTGCTCTGGTTCGGTCGCGACAAATCGGCCCTCGAGATGGACCTCGATGTCTGGGATCAGGTCTTCAACATCAATCTGAAATCCTTCGTCCACACCGCGCGGGCGGTGGTTCCGCATATGCGGGCCGGCGGACGCGGCGGCGCCATGGTGCACTTCTCCACCATCCAGTGGTATCGCGGCGATCCGACCCCGCAGGATGCCTACCAGGCATCGAAGGCCGGCGTCTGTGCGCTGTCGAAGTCGCTCGCCATGCAGTTGGCGGGCGATGGCATCCGCTCCAATTCGATCTGCCCGGGAATGGCGTTGACGCCGCTGCAGGCGCGCTGGGACACCGAGGAGAAACGCGCGGCCGTTGCCAATTATGCGCCGCTCGGCCGCATCGGCACGCCGCAGGACATGGCCAATGCCGCGCTGTTCCTGCTTTCCGACGCGGCAAGCTACATCACCGGCATCGAACTGGCAGTCGACGGCGGTCTTTTGATGCGGATGTAGCCGTGCAGTGCGCCGGGCTGATTTAGCTCCGCGGTGCCGTGCCCTGGATCGCCCTGCCCCAGTCAAGCAGCGGCTTGGCGCGCAAGGCGAAATCGACAAGCTCGTCGACCAGCGTCGGCGCGTGAATTCCAGCCGGATCGATCATGTGCTGGACATAGAAGTGCCGGTTGCGGATGGCGTCGACAAGATCGGGTTCGTTGACCTGCTCGAAGCCGCGCGGCGTGCGCTTCATGCGGCCCTCGGTTTCAAGTTCGAAGCCGTTTTTCTTCAGCGTTGAGAGCAGTTTTCGGAAGTCGGCCGGCCGGGCGATGATCGCCTTGCGCATCGCCAGCAGCAGGGACGGCTCCGGATTCCACCAGGCGACATCGGCAAAGCAGCGGTCGATCCCGACATAGACGAAGAACACGCCCTGCTCCATCTTGGTGCCGTCCGGCGACAGCATGGCCGACAAATGCTGGTTGTAGGGCCGCTTGTCCTTGGCGAAGCGCACGTCGCGGTTGATGCGAAACAGTGACTTCTTGCGGTCTCCGCGCAAGCCCAGACCCGCCGCCGCGAAGCGCTCGGTCAGCGTCTCGACCAGATCGCAGAACGGCTCATGCAACTCGCTGTCGTAAAGCGCGCGGTTTTCCTGGAACCATTCGCGGCTCTGGTGGAAGTCGAGCGCCTTGAGGAACGGTATGGCCTTTTGCCCGAACCCTTTGAACGAACCGGCCATCACGCCTTGCCGACCCGTTGCAGCCAGGTGTCCTCGTCGATGACTTCGACGCCGAGTTCGCTGGCCTGCTTCAGTTTGGAGCCGGCGCCCGGCCCGGCCACCAGCAGATCGGTCTTCGCCGACACCGAACCCGCCACCTTGGCGCCGAGCCGTTCGGCCATCGCCTTGGCTTCGGAGCGTGTCATCTTTTCCAGCGTGCCGGTGAAGACGATGGTCTTGCCGGCAACCTCGCTGTCGGTCGACACGGTGACGACATACGGCTTCGGCTTGACCTGTTCGAGCAGTCTGTCGAGCACGTCGTCATTGCGTTCATTGCCGAAGAAATCGCGCAACGCATCGATCACTGTATCGCCAATGCCGTTGATGGAGGGGAAGACGCTGTGCGGATCCTCAGCCGCCGCCGTTTCCTTGCCGACGCGGATCAACTCCTCGATGGTCGAAAACGTCCGGGCAAGCACGGCCGCCGTCGTTTCGCCGATATGGCGGATGCCGAGTGCGAAGATGAAGCGGTCGAGCTCCGGCTCGCGGCGCGAATCGATGGCCGCGAACAGCTTGTCGAGACCTTCATAATTGCGGTCCTCGACACCGCGCACATTCTTGCGCGCCTTGCCCGATGCCGCCTCGCGCAGCCGCGCCTGCTCCTCGCGCCGCTCGGCCAGCGCCCTGGTGACGGCCGGGCGGCGATCCCTGAGGGTGAAGATATCGGCGGCGGTCTTGACCAGTCCCGAATTGAAGAACAGGTCGATATTCTCGGCGCCCAGCCCCTCGATGTCGAGCGCGCCGCGCGACACGAAATGACGCAGCCGCTCCACGGCCTGCGCGGCGCAGATCAGCTCGCCGGTGCAGCGCCGGCGCGAATCCTCCTTGCCGGTCTTCTCGTTGATTTCGCGCGTCGCCGGCGAGCCGCAGACCGGACAAATGTGCGGGAATTCGTAAGGCACCGCATCAGCCGGCCGCTTGTCGACGACCACGCTGACGATCTGCGGAATGACATCGCCCGCCCGTTGTATGACAACCGTGTCACCGATGCGGACATCGATGCCGTCGCGAATCGGCAGGCCGTAGCTGTCGAAGCCCTTGATGTAGTCCTCATTGTGCAGTGTGACGTTTTCGACCACCACGCCGCCAACCGTGACCGGCGCCAGCCGCGCCACCGGCGCCAGCGTACCGGTACGGCCGACCTGGATGTCGATCTTCTGCACCGTCGTCATCGCCTGTTCGGCCGGGAATTTATGCGCAACCGCCCAGCGCGGCTCGCCGGTGACAAAGCCCCAGCGACGCTGCAATTCCAGCTGGTCGACCTTGTAGACGACACCGTCGATGTCGTAGCCGAGCGACGAACGCAGCTCCTCGATCTTGTGGTAGTGCGCGATCAGCTCCTCGACCGACTTCGCCCGCACCATCAATGGGCTGACCTTGAACCCCCACTCGGCGAATTTCTGCACCGAATCATATTGGGTCGGCGCCGGATCCGCTGTCGTGTAGCCCCAGGCATAAGCAAAAAATTTAAGATTGCGGCTGGCGGTGACGGACGCATCCTTCTGTCGCAAGGAGCCCGCTGCCGTGTTGCGCGGATTGACATAGTCCTGGCCGCCCACCGCCGCCGAGCGGGCCTTCAGTGCCTCGAATTCCGCATAGGTCATGTAGACTTCGCCGCGGATCTCGATGGTCTCGGGCCAGCCCGATCCTTTCAGCTTGGCGGGGATGTCGGCGATGGTCCTGAGATTGGCGGTGATGTCTTCGCCGACAGCGCCGTCGCCGCGGGTAGCACCCTGCACGAACACACCGCGTTCATAGCGCAGCGACGCCGACAGGCCGTCGATCTTCGGCTCGGCCGTAAACGCGATGTCGAGATCCTTGTCGCGGTCGAAGAAGCGCCGGCCACGCTCGATGAAATCGGTGACGTCCTCGTCGGTATAGGCCTTGGCGAGGCTGAGCATCGGCACCGCATGGCGCACCTTGGCAAAGCCTTCCGCCGGCGCGGCGCCGACCCGCAGCGAGGGCGAATCCTCGCGCACCAGACCGGGAAAGCGCTCCTCGATGGCAAGATTGCGCCGCCGCAGCGCGTCATATTCCGCGTCCGTAATCGTCGGCGCGTCCTCGGCATGATAGCGCCTGTCATGACCGGCGATCTCCTCGGCCAGCCGCTGGAGCTCATCCGCGGCTTCGCTTTCGCTCAACGATTCGACTGGTTTTTCAGACATGCAGCGGTCCCTGGACAGTGGCGCGACACCATAAATCAGGATTTCGGAAAAAGCATTCCTGAACAGCGGGATGGAGCCATATCCTGACTCAGTCCGAAAGCCTTGCGACGACTACGCTGCAGCAATATTCTCGCGTAGCAGCCGTTCGGCGGCTGCGCGCGCCTCTTCGGTGATGGTGGCGCCGGCCAGCATGCGCGCAATCTCTTCCTGGCGCGCCGCCCGGTCCATCTCGGCAATGCCGGTGGCGACCCTGTCGGTGCCACCGGATTTGGAAATCAGGAAATGCGTTGCCGCGCGCGCCGCCACTTGCGGAGCATGCGTGACCGACAGCACCTGCACGCGCTTCGACAGCCTGGCCAGCCTTTGGCCGATCGCATCGGCCACGGCGCCGCCGACGCCGGTGTCGATCTCGTCGAAGACCAATGTCGGCGCCGAGCCACGGTCGGCCAGCGCCACCTTGAGCGCCAGCAGGAAGCGCGACAGCTCGCCGCCGGAAGCGACCTTCATCATCGGGCCGGGCCTGGTACCGGGATTGGTGCGCACCCAGAACTCGACCTGGTCGATGCCCTCTTCCGTGCGGTTTTCGCCATCGCTGGTCAGCCCGACGATGAACTCGGCCCGTTCCAGCTTCAGCGCTGGCAGCTCGGCCATGACAGCCTTGGTCAGCCCGACCGCCGCGGCATGGCGAAGCGAGGACAGCTGGGCTGCGGAGATATCGTAGGCCTCGCGCGCCGCCGCGGCCTGCTTTTCCAGGACATGCAGGCGCCCCTCGCCGGCATCGAGATCGGCAAGGTCGGCCAACATGGTGTCGCGCAGTTGCGCCAGATCGTCGACAGCGACACTGTGCTTGCGTGACGCCGCGCGCAACGAAAACAGCCGCTCTTCCGCCTTCTCCAGCCGCTGCGGGTCGTATTCGGTGGCGCGCAATGCCGCCTCGACGCCCGATTGCGCGGCATCCAGCGACAGCATCGCCTCATCCAGCGACTTCACCACATCCTCGAGCAGTCCCGGCGCTTCGCTGGCCTTGCGCTGCAGGCGCCTCAGCAGGCTGGCCAGTTGCGGCAGCGGCGAGGACGGGCCTGACAGCACATCCTGTGCATCGTGTATTTCCGAGGCGATCTTTTCCGCCCGCATCATCGTTGCACGCAATTCCGCCAGCTGTGTCTCTTCGCCGGGCTGCGGATCGAGCTTTGCCAGTTCCGCCACCGAGGCCCTGAGATAATCGGCCTCGCGCGCCGCTGCCTCGACCTTGGCGCGGTGCCTGGCAAACTCCTGCTCGGCGCCGCGCCAGTAGCGCCACGCCTCGCCGGTCGCGCGGGCGGCGCCGAGATGGCCGCCAAAACTGTCCAGCAATTCGCGATGCGCGCCTGGATCGACCAGGGCGCGCTCGTCATGCTGGCCGTGGATCTCGACCAGCGCGTGGCCTATG
This sequence comes from Mesorhizobium sp. M0001, assembly GCF_040324255.1. Taxonomy (NCBI): domain Bacteria; kingdom Pseudomonadati; phylum Pseudomonadota; class Alphaproteobacteria; order Hyphomicrobiales; family Phyllobacteriaceae; genus Mesorhizobium; species Mesorhizobium sp. M0001. The sequence continues at coordinate 398,402 of NZ_JAMYVS010000001.1, read as the reverse complement.
TCGCGCATCAGCGTGACGCTGGACGGCTGGTCGTTGACGAAGACACGGGTACGGCCATCCGCGGTCTGCAGCCGGCGCAGGATGATGTCGCCGTCATCCTCGATGGCGTTTTCGGCCAGCAGCGCGCGCACCGGGTGGTTGCGCGGCACATCGAAGACGGCAATGACCTGGCCCTGGGCAGCACCGTGCCGCACCAGCGAGGCGTCGCCGCGGGCGCCAAGCGCCAGCGACAGCGCGTCGAGAAGGATGGATTTGCCGGCGCCGGTTTCACCGGTCAGCACAGAAAGGCCGGGCTGGAAGTCGATATCCAGCTTCTCGATCAGGACGATATCGCGGATCGACAGTCTGGAAAGCATCAGAACCTGGACCTCAAGCAATTCCAGGAAAAGTGCGTAGCGGTTTTCCGTCCGGAATTGCGTAGAACAAAAAGTTAGGACGGTTCAGCGCCTCAATCAAACCACTGAACCGCTGTGAAGCGGCATGCGACCGATGGAGTCGCAGCGCCGCACTATCTTTTTGTTTGAGCGTCGGATCAATCCGAAAAGCGCGTTCCGCCTCAGTCGATGCTCGGGCGTCAGGCGCCGGTGATCAGCTTGCCGGCCTTGGATATCCACGATCCGGCATTCTCGCGCGGCTCAAGCCCGTTGCTCTGCAACAGCTTGTAGGTATCCTTGTACCATTGGCTGTCGGGATAATTGGTGCCGAGCACAGCAGCGGCGGTTTGCGCTTCCGAGGTCAAGCCCATGGCGTAATAGCTTTCGGCCAGACGCGCCAGCGCCTCTTCGACATGGCGGGTGTTGGAATAGTTCTCGACAACGTTGCGGAAGCGCTTGACGGCAGCAATGTATTCGCGCCGCTCGAGATAATAGCGGCCGATCTGCATCTCTTTGCCGGCCAGCTGGTCGTTGGCGAAACGGATCTTTTCCTTGGCGTCGTCGACATATTCCGACGTCGGCCAGCGCGTCACCAGATCCTGCATCGTCTGCACGGTCTGGCGTGCTTCCTTCTGATCCTGGGTGACGTCCTTGATCTGCTTGTAGTAGCTCAGCCCGATAATATACTGGGCGTAAGCCGCGTCGTCGGTCGACGGATAGAGCGTGAGATAGCGCTTGGCCGAGCCGATCGCTTCGTCATAACGGCCGGCGCGATAGTCGGCGAAGGCGCCCATCACCATCGATTTGCGGGCGAATTCCGAATAGGGGTGCTGGCGGTCGACGGCGTCGAACTTCTTGCTCGCCTCATCCAGGCGGCCGGCATTGAGATTGGCAAGGCCTTGATTGTAAAGGACGTCGGCCGGTTCGGTCTGGTCGACATAGGTCGACAGGTCGACGTCTTTCTCGGACGACATGCAGGCCGAGAGGAAGAGCGATGGCACAACCACCGAAAGCGCCAGGAAAACAGCCCGATACGGCGCTTTCGATTGACCAACTCGCTTGAAGAACATGATTGGATTGCGCCCTTTCGGCGTTAGTTCAATGCCTTTCGCATGGCGTTCCCTCAAAACTGATCCCCACTTTTGAGCGACATGCGCCTAACAGACGGCAGCAGCCATAAACCATAACTGCCTTGCCCAGCAACGCTATGTCTAGCCAATCGCACATTTTTGTGGCGGCTTGGTGTTGCCCCGAATGCTACGCACTTTCACTGGCCGGTGATGCTTTCGTGCAACACCGGCCAGCGTTCAGAGAGCCAGAAAATCGTTAAGAATCAGATCACCCAGGGCGCAAAGACAGGGCCGGTGACGGCGCTCATCTCGGCGGTGCGGCCGCGCTCGCGGCGCGTGGTCTCGACGACCTCGAAGGCCGAACGGTCGGACAGAAGCCGCCGCAAAGCAGCCGCATTCATCCGGTGACCGCCGCGATAGGAGCGGAAGCAACCGATGAAACGGGCGCCGGCCAGCGCCAGATCGCCCATCGCGTCCATCGTCTTGTGGCGAGCGAACTCATTGGGGTAGCGCAGGCCGCCCATGTTGATCACCCGGTTGTCGTCGCCGATCACCAGCGAGTTCTCCAGCGAGGAGCCCAGCGCATAGCCGGCCGCCCACAGCCGCTCGACATCCTTCATGAAGCCGAAGGTGCGGGCGCGCGCGATATCCTGGCGAAAGATGTCGGGGTTGATGTCGGAGGCGAATAGCTGGCGGCCGATCGCCGGGCTTTCGAAATCGATCTCGACCTCGAAGCGCGTGCCGCTATAGGGCCTGAACTCGGCCCAGGACGCGCCATTCTCGATGCGGACGGGCTTGACCACCCTGATGTAGCGGCGCTTGACCGCCAGCGTCTCGATGCCGGCCTGGTCGATGGCTTCCACGAACGCCACCGCACTGCCATCGAGGATCGGAACCTCATGACCGTCGATCTCGATGACGATGTTGTCGATGCCGAGCCCGAAAAGCGTCGCCATCAGATGTTCGACGGTGGCGATATGCTCGCCTGCCGGATCGCCGAGCATGGTGCAGAGATCGGTCGCGCCGACTTCAGCAACCAGCGCGCGGAACTCGCGGCTCTCGCTTCCGTTCGAAAGGTGGAAGAGCACGCCGGTGTCGGCGTCCGCAGGGAGGAAATTGACGGTGACCGGTTTGCCGCTGTGAACGCCGGTACCGGTCAGCGTTGCACGCGATTTCAGTGTCGTCTGATAGTCTTGCAAGACAAACCCCATAGCCCAAACGCCTAAGTCCGCTTTAACCCAAAAGGCGCGGCTCTTTTTTATCGGCAGGCAGGGCCACTTCCCCGAATCCCAGCACACCGAAAGTGCTGCGGCAAAGATAATGGTCCGTCAGGGAGACTCCAAATCACGGTTTCTTACTCTGTGTAACCGCGACAGACCTTGAGCGTCACATCGTAACGCCTTGTTATTAAACCCCTTTAAACGTTAACAGGCAGACAATCTCTCGTCTGCCTGTTAACAAGTGTTACATACCGTTAACGGCTCAGTTGGCCTGGCGGCGCAGGAAAGCCGGTATCTCCAGCTGGTCGTCTTCCTGGGTCGACCTGGTCTGCGGCGTCAACCGGCCCTGATCGTCGAGCTGGCCGCGGCGCGGCGCGTAAAGCTGCGGATCCTGGCTGGCAAGGCGGCGCATTTCCGGCGCCGCCTGGCGCAGTTTCGGTTCGCGCGGCTGTGCCGGCTGCAACCGGGCCGGCTCTTCTTCGCGGCGCGTCAGTCCGTTGGTCAGCCGCTTGAGCAGCCCCATCGGCCCGCTGTTTTCATGGTCGGCCGGACGGCCCTTGGCTTCCACCTCGGCCCGCACCACCGGCGGAAAATCCTCCACCCGCGGCATGCGCTGCGGTGCGGCAGCCACCGGCTGCGGCATTTCCCGCAGCGGCGCCGGTTGCATCACCTGCTGCACGACAGGCTGCGGCTGGGCAGGCGGGGCCTGGAAGATCTTGCTCTGCGGGCGGAAATCTTCCGCCTGGGCCATCGGCGCCGGACGAGCCATTGCCGCCGCATTGGCCTCGGCAAGCTGGATCGCCTCGGCCACCGGATCGGCCGCGCGCTGCTCATAGGTCTGCTGCTGGACCGGTGCCGGACGGCCTTCCGCCCCCGAAGCCGCTGGGCGGCTGACCGGCTTCTGCTGCGGCGGCACGGCCCGGATCGAGATCGGCGCCGCGGCAATTTCAGCTGCCGATTTGTCGATGCCGGTGGCGACCACCGAGACGCGGATGACGCCTTCGAGTTCCTCGTCGAAGGTGGCGCCGAGGATGATGTTGGCGTCCTGATCGACTTCCTCGCGGATGCGGGTCGCGGCCTCGTCGACTTCGAACAGGGTCAGGTCGCGGCCGCCGGTGATCGAGATCAGCAGGCCCTTGGCGCCCCTCATCGAGGTCTCGTCGAGCAACGGATTGGCGATCGCCGCCTCGGCGGCGGCCATCGCGCGGCCCTCGCCCGAAGCTTCGCCGGTGCCCATCATCGCCTTGCCCATTTCGCGCATCACCGAACGCACGTCGGCGAAGTCGAGATTGATCAGACCTTCCTTGACCATCAGGTCGGTGATGCAGGCAACACCGGAGTAGAGCACCTGGTCGGCCATGGCGAAGGCGTCGGCAAAGGTGGTCTTGTCATTGGCCAGCCGGAACAGGTTCTGGTTGGGGATGACGATCAGGGTATCGACACATTTCTGCAGCTCCTCGATGCCGAGATCCGCCGTCTTCATGCGGCGCTGGCCTTCGAAATGGAACGGCTTGGTGACGACGCCGACGGTGAGGATACCCCGTTCGCGCGCCGCGCGGGCAACCACGGGAGCCGCACCGGTTCCGGTGCCGCCACCCATACCGGCGGTGACGAAGCACATATGGGTGTTGGAGAGATGATCGATGATCTCATCGATGCACTCTTCCGCCGCCGCACGGCCCACTTCAGGCTGCGAGCCGGCGCCGAGCCCCTCGGTGACATGCGCGCCGAGCTGGATCAGCCGCTCGGCCTTCGACATGGTCAGCGCCTGTGCATCGGTGTTGGCCACGACGAACTCGACACCGCGCAAGCCCGCGGTGATCATGTTGTTGACGGCATTGCCGCCGCCGCCGCCGACACCGAATACGGTGATCCGCGGCTTGAGCTCGGTGATGTCCGGCTTTTGCAGATTGATCGTCATTGTCTCCGTCCTTTGCCTTTCCCGCCGCTTCGCCGCCGCGGCCGCCTATGGGGCTGTCCCCGTCAATTAGAAACTGTCTCTCAACCACTGACTCATGCGATGCAGTTTTCCGCCCGTCCCGGTCATCCTGAGACCGGAAATTCCTTTCGCCGGATGGCTCTCGAAGCTCGCCATCTGCGGATAGATCAGCAGCCCGACCGCCGTCGAGAAAGCCGGCCCCTTGGCAGCTTCCGGCAGGCCCGCCACGCCGAGCGGGCGTCCGATGCGCACATTGCGTCCCAGAATGCGGCGCGCCGCCTCGGGGAGACCCGCAAGCTGGCTGGCGCCGCCGGTCAGCACGACGCGTTTTCCCACGGCATTGCCGTAGCCCGACTTGTTCAGCCGGTCGCGCAACAGTTCCAGCGTCTCGTCGATGCGGGCGCGGATGACGCGCGTCATCACCGAGCGCGGGATCTGCAGCGGCATCTCGCCGTCTTCGCCGATCGGCTGGATCGAGACCAGGTCGCGATCGTCGGCACTGCCAGGCAGCGCCGAACCATGCATCACCTTCAGCCGCTCCGCGGCGTCGAGCGAGGTCGACAGGCCCTTGGCCATATCGAGCGTCACATGATTGCCGCCGATGGCAATGGCATCGGCGTGGACGAATTTGCCTTCCGAAAACACCGAGATTGTCGTCGTGCCGCCGCCCATGTCGATGCAGGCCGCACCCATTTCCAGTTCGTCGTCGACCAGGGCCGCAAGCCCGCTGGCATAGGGCGTCGCCACCATGCGCTCGACCGAAAGATGCGAGCGGTTGATGCAGAGCTCCAGATTGCGCAGCGGCGCGGCATCGCCCGTCAGCACATGCATATCGACGCCGAGCTGGTCGCCGACCATGCCGCGCGGATCGCGCACGCCGCGCTCGGCGTCCAGCGAAAAGCCGACGGGCAGCGAATGGATCACGTCGCGTTCGGCCTTGAGCGCCTGCTTGGCGCCGGCGGCAAGCACGCGCTTGATGTCGGCTTCGTCGGCCTGATGGCCACCGAGATTGATCGTGGCCGAATAGGTTTCGCTCTTCAGCCGGCCCGCCGTCATGTTGACGATCAGCGAATCCACCGTCAGTCCCGCCATGCGTTCGGCGGCGTCGACGGACAGGCGAATGGCGTGCTCCGCACGGTCGAGATCGACGACCACGCCCGACTTCACGCCTTGCGATTTCTGGTGGCCGATGCCGATTACCTGGATGCGGTGCGAGCGGCCGCGCAACAGCTTGCCGTCCTCGCGCGGCTTCAGTTTCGCCACCACGCAGCAAACCTTGCTCGAGCCGACATCCAGCACGGTGAGCGTGCCGGAACGCCGCGAAGAGGCATCGCTGTTGCCGCCAAGCCAGCTCATATCTTCGTCCCCGACTTGCGCTTCAGATTTTGCGGCTTTTCATTGAGCGCGGCCTGGCGCTGCGTCGCCGCTTCCGGCGTCAGCTGCACCACCAGGCGATCGGAGATGCGCATGTCGACGGCGGCGATGTCCCGCGTCAGAAGCCCGTTGTCGTGGTCCATCCGAACCAGATCGGCGATCGCCTGATCCTCGCCATCCTCGGGCAGCTTGATCGTGATGCCGTTTTCCAGCTTAAGGTCCCAGCGCCGTTCGCCGATGCGGATATAGCCTTTGACCCGAGCCGCGAGCTCGGGAAATTTGTTGATCTTGGCCACGAAGTCGGGGGCCTTGGCCGGCGCGCCGGTGCCGATGATCAGCGGCAGCAGCGCCTGCTTGCCGCCGGAGAACGGCGCGATCACCGCGCCGGAGCGTTCGATGACCGAAAGCTCCGCGCCCTGCTGCCAGAGCGCGAAGGGCTCGCGCTCCTCGACACGCACTTCCAGCGTATGTGGATAGACCTTGCGCACCGCCGCCACTTCGACCCAGGGCAAGGTATCAATACGTTCACGCGCGGCCTCGGCATCGAAGCCGATCAGTGACGTCCAGCCGTCGAGCTCGAGCCGGTCCAATATGTCGATCTCCGAAGTCTGGCGGTTGCCGACCACCTTGATCTGGTCGACGGCAAAGCCGGTCCGGGCGGTGATGCTCTGGACGATGTCGTCGGCATGACCGCCGAGAATGGCGCCATAGAGGCTGCTTGATGCAATGAGCGAAGCCGACAGGATGGCCGCGGAAAAGCGCGGCGCGACGAAGTCGCCGCCGCCCAGGCGCGCCAGCACGCGCACCGGCCGGCGCAGCACGCGCGGCAGCACGAAATGGTCGAACGACAACGGCATGCCGAACAGCGCCGGCCCGGCGCCGCCCCTGCCCTTGTCCTGTCCCCATTTCAACGCAGACACGAAGCGTCCTCCACCATCCAACTCAACAATTTGCCAAACGAGTGCCCGGCCTGGGCGGCGATTTCAGGCACCAAAGACGTCGGCGTCATGCCCGGCTGAGTGTTGATCTCGAGCCAGACAATCTCGCCGTTTTCGGAGTGACGGTCGTCATAGCGGAAGTCCGATCGGGAAACGCCCCGGCAGCCGATAGCCAGATGTGCCTTGAGCGCCAGTGTCTGTATTTTTTGGTAAATATTTGATGAAATTTTAGCAGGGATTTCGTGTTTTGATCCGCCGGCGACGTATTTTGAATCATAGTCGTAGAAGGAATGGCCGGTCGGAATGATCTCGCAGACGCCGAGCGCCACGTCGCCCATGACGGCGCAGGTCAGCTCGCGCCCATGGATGTAGCGCTCGACCATGACGGTCTCGCCATATTTCCATTCGGACGAGCCGATGACCTGCGGCGGATGCGACTGCCCTTCATGCACGATGACGACGCCGAAGCTTGAGCCTTCATTGACCGGCTTGACCACGTAGGGCGGCTTCATCGGATGCTTGTTCTGGATGGCAAAGCGGCTGGCAACCTTCGATTCCGCCACCGCGATGCCGGCAGCCTTGGCGACCTTCTTGGCTTGCTCCTTGTTCATGGCGAGCGCCGAGGCGAGCACGCCCGAATGGGTGTAGGGAATGGCCAGATATTCGAGGATGCCCTGGATGGTGCCGTCTTCACCGAACGGGCCGTGCAGTGCGTTGAAGACGACATCGGGCTTGAGTTCGGTGAGCACGGCGCCGACATCGCGCGCAACATCGACGCGGGTAACCTGGTAGCCTTCATTCTCAAGCGCATCCGCACACGCCTTTCCCGAAGACAGAGACACGGGCCGCTCGGACGAGAATCCGCCCAGGAGGACAGCCACATGCTTGTTCTTCATATCCCGTCATCCCTCTCACGGCGGGCCCGCAACCACGCATTCAGCGACCAGATTGAGTCCGAGTCTCCCGGCAGGTTGCCCCCCCAGACGGAAAACGCGGTCGACGCGTCGAACGACTCAAATCAGGAAACGCTTTAAGGCAGAGAATCAGAGAGTTGATTCGCTGGCAAGTGCTTATGATTCCGACAGATTCACTTTCCGCGAAAACGGCCGGAAAAAGCGTGTTGTGAGTCTTTGGAGCAACGGTGGCGCTGTTGTTTCAGACCGTTTGAAGTTCAAGCATCACATGAACTTCAGCTTGCGCTAAAGAAGCTGTCCGAGGAATTCCTGCACGGCATGGCCGGGGCGGAAATTGCCGAGCCGCTTGATTTCCCACTGCAGGCGGATGCCTGAATTTTCAAGCACGCGGGCGCGCACCGTCTCGCCGAGATATTCGAGGTCGTATCCGGTCGCTGTTCCGGTGTTGATCATGAAGTTGCAGTGCATCGGCGACATCTGCGCGCCGCCGATCATCAGCCCGCGGCAGCCGGCCTTGTCGATTTCCTTCCAGGCCGAGGTGCCTTCCGGATTCTTGAAGGTCGAGCCGCCGGTCTTCTCGCGGATCGGCTGCACCGTCTCGCGATGCGTCTGGACGGCGTCCATGGCCGCCTTGATCGCCTCCTGGTCTTCCAGAACACCTTCGAAAACGGCGGAGGTGAAGATCAGCCCGGCAGGTGCGGCCGAGTGACGATAGGCATAGCCCATGTCTTCATTGCTGAGGGTGTGGAGATTGCCCTTGCGGTCGAGCGCCCGAACCTCGACGACACGTTCCCGCGTCTCGACGCCATTGGCGCCGGCATTCATCCTCAGCGCCCCGCCGATGGCGCCGGGAATGCCGTGATAGAAATGAAAGCCGCCAATACCGGCCTCATAAGCGACGGCCGCGACGCGCTTGTCGGGCGTCGCAGCACCGGCCTTGATGACGGTCGGCGAAACCACCTCGGCTTCGCCAAAGCCCTTGGCCGAAAGCCGGATGACGAAACCCGGAATGCCGCCGTCGCGCACCAGGAGGTTGGAGCCGACACCGACGATGGTGAGCGGGATGTCCTCCGGCACGGCGCGCAGGAAGGCAGCCAGATCCTCCTCGTCGGCCGGCTGGAACAGGGCGTCCGCCAGACCGCCGGCGCGGAACCAGGTGATCTTGTCCATCTCGGCATTGGGTGTGATGCGGCCGCGCAGGCCGGCAAGCCGGTCGCCAAGTTTGTCGAGCAGGTCCTGGCCGCGCATCATGAGACGGTACCGCCGAGTTCCCCAGGCAGCGCATAGGCCCATTGGGTGATGTTGCCGGCGCCCAGGAAGATGACGAAGTCGCCCGGTTTCGCCAACGCGCGGATGACGGGCGAAATCGCGGCAGGGGTTTCGACGTAGCGCGCATCGCGATGGCCCCCGGAGCGGATGCGCGACACCAGCGCCTCCGAGGTCACGCCGTCGATCGGCTCCTCGCCCGCCGCATAGACCGGCGCCACCATCACCGTGTCGGCATCGTTGAAACAGACCGAAAACTCGTCGAACAGATCGTGCAGCCGGGTGAAGCGGTGCGGCTGCGCAATGGCGATGACGCGGCCCTTGGTGGCGCTGCGCGCCGCTTTCAACACCGCCGTGATCTCGACCGGGTGGTGGCCGTAATCGTCGAAGATGTCGACGCCGTTCCACGAGCCGGTGTGGGTGAAGCGCCGCTTGACGCCGGCAAAGGACGACAGCCCTTTCTTGATCGCTTCGGCCGATAGGCCGAGTTCATGCGCGACCGCAATTGCGGCGGTGGCGTTGGAGACGTTGTGGCGGCCGGGCATCGGCAGCCGCAGATCCGATATCGTCGTCTGGCCGCCGGTCTTGCGGTCGCGGATCACCACGTCGAATGCCGAGACGGCACCGGCCATCCGGTGGTTGGTGAAACGCACATCGGCCTGCGCGTTCTCGCCATAGGTGATGACGCGGCGGTCCTCGATGCGGCTGACCAGCGCCTGTACTTCCGGATGGTCGGTGCACATCACGCCAAAACCGTAGAACGGCACGTTCTCGACGAATTGCCGGAACGCCTCGCGCACCTTGTCGAAACTGCCATAATGGTCCAGATGCTCGGGATCGATGTTTGTGACGACGGCGATCTCGGCCGGCAGCTTGAGGAAGGTGCCGTCGCTTTCGTCGGCTTCGACCACCATCCACTCGCCATCGCCCATACGGGCATTGGTGCCATAGGCATTGATGATGCCGCCATTGATCACCGTCGGGTCGAGCCCGCCGGCATCGAGCAGCGTCGCCACCATCGACGTGGTTGTGGTCTTGCCATGCGTGCCACCGATCGCGACCGCCTGGCGGAAGCGCATCAGTTCGGCCAGCATCTCGGCCCGGCGCACGATCGGCAGCAGTTTTTCGCGCGCGGCCTTCAGCTCGGGATTGGATTTCTTGATCGCGGTGGAGACGACCACCACTTCGGCCGCGCCGATATTCTCGGCCTTGTGGCCGACAAAGCATTCGATGCCCTTGTCGCGCAGCCGCTGGACATTGGCGCTGTCGGCCTGGTCCGAACCCTGCACCTTGTAGCCGAGATTGTGCAGAACCTCGGCGATGCCGCTCATGCCGATGCCGCCAATGCCGATGAAATGCACAAGGCCGATGGTCTGCGGCATCTTCATCAATGCGTCCCTTTCCTGAAATCCGAAACGGTTTTTCTGGACGCAATAGCCTCTGTGAGATCAGCGAGCAACCGTGCCGCGTTCGGCCGGCCAGCCGACTTCGCTCCGGCAGCCATGGCCGTCAGCCGCTCGGGATCGTCCATCAGCCCGCCAATGAGAGCCGCGATGCGCTCCGGCGACAGTGACGATTGCGGATGCACCTCGCCGCCGCCCGCCGCGGCAAGGGCGGCTGCGTTCGCCGCCTGATCGTGATCCAGCGCATAGGGATAAGGCACCAGCAGCGCCGGCCGGCCGATGACGGCGATCTCCGAAACCGTCGAGGCGCCGGAGCGCGAGATCACCAGATGCGCCGCGCCCATGCGCTGTGCCATGTCGGTGAAGAAGGGCGAGACCTCGACATGGACGCCGAGTGCCGCATAGCCGGCCTTCACCCGCGCCACGTCGTCGGCGCGGGCCTGCTGGGTGATCACCAGCCGCTTGCGCTGCGCCTCCGGCAGAAGTGCGATCGCCGTCGGCATGGCGTCGGAAAAGAACTGCGCGCCCTGGCTGCCGCCGAACACCAGGAGCCTGAACGGATCCGCCCCTTTGGATGCGGTGTAGGGCGTCTTGGCCGCCTCCAGGATTGGCGGCCTGACCGGATTGCCTGTCGTCACCGTCTTGGCGCCTGTGGCACTTTCATCTTGCGGCAGGAAGCCGCCGGCAATCGCATCGACACGCCCGGACAGCGCCCGGTTGGCGCGGCCCATCACTGCGTTCTGCTCATGGATCAGCGTCGGCAGCTTGCGCCGCGTCGCGGCATAGAGCGGTGGCAAGGTCGGATAACCGCCAAAGCCGACGACCGCATCAGGCTTGATCCTGGCGATGACGGCAGAGGCCTGGCGCACGCCGCGCCAGATCTTCCAGAACGCTCCGAGCAGAGCGGCGGGGTTTTTCGAGCCCATCGTCGCCGACTGGATCGGATGGATGGCGGCGGCCGGGAAATGGCCGGCAAAGCGCTCGGCGCGGTCGTCCGTCGCCAGATGCACGCCCCAGCCGCGCTCGATCAGCTCATGCGCCAGCGCCTCGGCCGGAAACAGATGTCCGCCGGTTCCGCCAGCCGCGAGAAGGATGACACCCCGCGCCATATCACTCCGCCGGCAGGGCGCGCTGCGACAGGGCAAAGCCCATCTGCTTGCGCTTTTCCGGTCGCTTGCGCGTCAGCGCCAGCACCATGCCCATCGAGATGGCAATGGCGATCTGCGAGGAGCCGCCATAGGAGATGAAAGGCAGCGTCATGCCCTTGGCCGGCATCAGTTGCAGGTTGACGCACATGTTGATGACCGACTGCAGGCCGAAGACGGTGACGAGACCGCCGACGGCGTAGCGGGTGAAATCATCATGTTCCTTCAATGCCGTGCTCAAGCCGCGCAGCACGATGAAGGCGAAGATCGACATGATGAAGAAGCACATGATCAGCCCGAACTCTTCGCCGGCGACCGAAAACACGAAATCGGCATGCGCGTCGGGAATGACCCGCTTGACCGTGCCCTCGCCCGGGCCGACGCCGAACCAGTGGCCGTTGATCAGCGCCTCGCGGCCCATGTCGACCTGGAACGTGTCGCCTTCGCCGGTCAGGAATTTGTCGATGCGGGCGGCGACGTGCGGGAACACCGTATAGGCGGCAAACAGGCCGCCGGCGCCGGTGGCGCCAAGCGCGATGATCCATAGCCATGGCAGGCCGGCCATGAAGAACATGACGCCCCAGGTGCCGGTCACCAGCATGGTCTGGCCGAGATCGGGCTGCGCCACCAGAAGCGAGATGACCAGGATCAGCAGCAGCATGGCAAACAAATTGCCGGGGATGTCGGGCTGGCGCTTGTGTTCGGCGAACAGCCAGGCGCAGACGATGACGAAGGCGGGCTTCAGAAATTCCGACGGCTGGATCGACATGCCGACAAACGACACCCAGCGCCGCGCGCCCTTCACCTCGACGCCGATGTAGAGCACGGCCACCATCAGCACCAGCATGATGCCCAGGATGATCAGCGCCATGCGCCGGATCTGCCGCGATTCCAGGAAGGAGACCGCCAGCATCACGCCGAGCGCCGGCACGGTGAAGATGATCTGCCTGGTGGCAAAGTGGAAACTATCGAGGCCGATGCGTTCGGCCACCGCCGGGCTTGCCGCAAAGGACAAGACGATGCCAAGCCCCATTAGCGACAGGAACGCCGCCAGGAACCAGCGATCGATCGTCCACCACCAGGTTGCAACCGGGCTTTTGTCGAGACGGCTTTGCATTATCGTGCCCCTCCGATGGGTTTGACACCCTCGATAGCATTCGCAGCTTGCCTGAAGGCTTCGCCGCGAACTTCGAAATTCTTGAACTGGTCGAAACTGGCGCAGGCCGGCGACAGCAGCACCACCACCTCGCCGTTGTCATCCTTGGCCGAGTCTTTCGCGGCATGGTCGACCGCGGCGGCCAGGGTGCCCGAGATTTCATAGGGCACGGCTTCGCCGAGCGTCGCCGAGAACGCGGGCGCCGCCTCGCCGATCAGATAGGCCTTGGCGATGCGTGGGAAAAAACCGCGCAGCGGCTCGATGCCGCCTTCCTTGGGCAGTCCGCCGGCGATCCAGTAAATGCGCGAAAAACTCGACAGCGCGGGTGCCGCCGCATCGGCATTGGTCGCCTTGGAATCGTTGACAAACAGCACGTGGTCCTTGCGTCCGACCTGCTCCATGCGATGCGCGAGGCCTGGAAAGCTCTCCAGTCCCGCCTGGATCTCGCCCAGGCTCAAGCCGACCCTGAGGCAGGCGGCAACAGCGGCAAGCGCGTTCTGCGCATTGTGCTGGCCGCGCAACGAACCGATGCCTTCGAGGAAGGCGACGCGGCTGTAGCGGCCATGGACGGCTTCCATCAGATCGGAACCGTCTGCGAAATAACCGTCGGTCAGCGGCAGCCGCTTGGAGATGCGGATCACCTCCCGGCCCGCCCTCTCCAGCCGGTCAGCGATCTGCGCGCACCAGGAATCGTCAACGCCGACGATCGCCGTCTCGCTGCCGGCAACCAGCCGCTCCTTGATCGAAGCGTAATGCTGCATGGTGCCGTGGCGGTCGAGATGGTCGGGCGTCAGGTTGAGCAGGATGCCGGCCGTCGGGTTGATCGAGGGCGCGAGATCGATCTGGTAGGACGAACACTCGACGACATAGTCCCGGTCAGCCTGCGGTGGATCGAGCGTCATGATGGCCCGGCCGATATTGCCGCCCATCTGCGTGTCGCGCCCTGCCGATTTGAGGATATGCGCGGTCAGCGCCGTGGTCGTCGACTTGCCGTTGGTGCCGGTGATAGCGATGAACGGCGCATCAGGCGCGCGCGCAATCCGCTCGCGGCAGAACAATTCGATATCGCCGATCACCTCGACGCCGGAGCCACGCGCCAACTCCACCGTCCAGTGCGGCTTGGGATGCGTCAGCGGCACGCCGGGCGAGAGCACGAAGGCCGAGAATTTCGACCAGTCGGCGCCGCGCAGATCGGCGGTCGCAATGCCTTGGTCAGCAGCCTTGGCGACGCTATCGGGATTGTCGTCCCAGGCAAGCACGTCGGCGCCGCCCTCGATCAGCGCGCGCGCCGTGGCGATCCCCGAGCCACCGAGCCCGAAGAGCGAAACGCGTTTGCCCGAAAAGGATGCGGCGGGGATCAAGCGGGTTCCTATCTCAGCTTGAGGGTCGACAGGCCGACCAGCGCCAGGATGACGGCGATGATCCAGAAGCGGATCACCACCTGGCTTTCGGTCCAGCCGAGCTTTTCGAAATGATGATGGATCGGCGCCATCAGGAACACGCGCTTGCCGGTCATCTTGAAGTAGCCGACCTGAATGATGACCGACAGGATTTCCACGACAAACAATCCGCCGACAATGACCAGCACGATCTCGTGCTTGGTGGCGACCGCGACCGTACCGATCAGGCCACCCATGGCCAGCGAACCGGTGTCGCCCATGAAGATCGCCGCCGGTGGCGCGTTGAACCAGAGGAAGCCGAGGCCGGCGCCGATGACGGCGCCAAGCACGACAGCCAGCTCGCCGGTGCCGGGCACGAAATGGATCTGCAGATATTCGGCGAACACCGCATTGCCGGAGAGGTAGGCGATGACGCCAAAGGATGCCGCCGCAATCATGATCGGCACGATCGCCAGCCCGTCGAGGCCATCGGTCAAATTCACCGCATTGCCGGCGCCGACAATGACGAAGCAGGAGAACGGCACGAAGAACCAGCCGAGATTGATGATGAATTCCTTGGCGAAGGGGAAGGTCAGCGACGACGAGAACGGCGCCTGGCCATTATGCATGATCGCCCAGGCGGCGATGCCGGCGATGACGAATTCCAGCGCCAGCCGCGCCTTGCCGGAAAAGCCGAGATGCGACTGCTTGGTTACCTTGAGATAGTCGTCGTAGAAGCCGATCGAACCGAAGCCCAGCGTCACCAAGAGCACCACCCAGACATAGATCGAGGAGAGGTTCGCCCATAGAAGCGACGAGCCGACGATGCCGCACAGGATCATCAGCCCGCCCATCGTCGGCGTGCCGGCCTTCTTGAAATGCGTCTGCGGGCCATCGGCGCGGATCGGCTGGCCCTTGCCTTGCCGCAGCCTAAGCGAATTGATGATGGTCGGCCCGAAGATGAAGACGATCAGCGCCGAGGTGATCAGCGCACCGCCGGTGCGGAAAGTTATGTAGCGGAAGACATTGAAGACCGAGACCTTGTCCGCAAAATCGACGAGCAATGTAAACATACGATTCCGTTCCCCGGACTAGTTCTGTTTCGTGCCTGCGGCTTCCGCCGGATATTTGCCGAGCAAGGCCTCGACCAGCTTTGAAAAGCCGATGCCTTTCGACGATTTGATCATCACCACGTCGCCGGCCTTCAGCGTCGACAACAGCAGCGGCTTCAATTCCTCGGCGCCGGCGCGGTATTCCGTTTTGATCTCGTCGGGCAGGATGTCTGCCAGCGCCTGCATTTCCGGACCGCCGAGAAAGACCGTGTTTGTGCCGGTGCCGACGATCAACTCGGCAAGGGCTGCATGGAGCTTGGCCGAATGGTCGCCGAGCTCGAGCATGTCGCCGAGCACGGCGATGCGCCGGCCCTCGCCCGTGACAGGCGTCGCGTTGAGCAGCGCCATGGCAGCAGCCATCGAGGCCGGATTGGCGTTGTAGCTCTCGTCGATCAGTGTGATCGGTCCCTTCAGCACATGGCGCTTGCCACGGCCGCGTTCGGCGGAGAGATCGGCCAGCGCTTCCGCCACCTTTGCGATGTCGGCTTCAACGAGATGCGCCGCGCCAAGAACGGCGAGCACATTCTGCACCATGTGGCGGCCAGGCGCGCCGAGCCGGGCAACGACATCCTGACCGCCGATCCTGGCGGTGATGTCGGAATGATCGGCATGCAGCTCGCATTTGGTCAGCTTGTAGGTCGACCGTGCATTCTCGCCGAAGCCAAAGACATGTTCGACGCCGGCGGCCCGCGCCATCTTGTCGAGCAGCTTCCAGCGCGCATCGTCGCGGTTGAGCAAGGCCGCACCGCCGGGCTCGATGCCTTCGAAAATCTCGGCCTTGGCCTTGGCGATCTCGTCGAGATTTCTGAAGAAGCCGAGATGCGCCGCGGCAATCATCGTGACGATGGCGACATGCGGCCGGACCATCTTGACCAACGGCCGGATCTCGCCGGGATGGTTCATGCCGATCTCGAACACAGCATAGTTGCAATCATCCGGCATGCGCGCCAGCGTCAGCGGCACGCCCCAATGATTGTTGAAGGACTGCGCCGAAACATGCACCGTGCCGACGGCCGACAGCACATGACGCAGCGCCTCCTTGGTGGTGGTCTTGCCGGCCGATCCGGTCACCGCGATGATTTTTGCGTTGGAACGGGCGCGGGCGGCAACACCGAGTTTCTCCAGTGCTGCCAGCACATCCTGCACGACGATCATCGGCGCCGTCAGCCGCCCAAGCGACGGCAATTTGCCTTCGGCGACGACCAGAACGCCGGCGCCGGCCTTGATCGCCGCGGTCGCGAAGTCATGGCCGTCCATCGCCTCGCCCTTGATGGCGAAGAAGGCGTCGCCCGGCTGCAGGCTGCGGCTGTCGATCGAGATCCCCGAAATTCCCTCCGGCATCGGCCCAAGCGGCCGACCGCCCATGGCGTCGACCAGCGCCTCGGAAGTCCAGAGCACGCTCATGCGGCCCGCTCCCGCAGCGCCGAGCGGACTTCTTCGTGGTCGGAGAACGGAAACGTCTCGGCGCCGATGGTCTGGCCCTCTTCATGGCCCTTGCCGGCAACGATCAGCGTATCGCCCGCTTTGAGCATGGCGACCGCTTCGTGGATCGCCTTGCGGCGGTCGCCGATTTCAATGGCGCCGGGTGCGGCTGCCAGGATCGCGGCACGAATCGTTTCCGGCACTTCCGAGCGCGGATTGTCGTCGGTGACGATGACGACATCGGCGAGCCGCGTGGCGGTTCCGCCCATGATCGGCCGCTTGCCCCGGTCGCGGTCGCCGCCGCAGCCGAACACGACGATGACGCGGCCGGTGGTGAACGGGCGCACGGCGGCCAGCACATTTTCCAGCGCATCCGGCTTGTGGGCATAGTCGACATAGACGGGCGCGCCATTGGCGGTGGCGCCGACAAGGTCGAGCCGTCCCGGTGCCCCCTGAAGTTTCTCTAATGCGATCAAAGCTTTGGCGACCGGCGTTCCAGTGGAAATGGCCAGCCCGGCCGAAACCAGGGCATTGGCGATCTGGAAGTCACCGGCGAGCGGCAGGTCGATCTCGTAGAGCACGCCGTCGGCTTCGACCTCGGCGCGCTGGCGGTGGCGCTCGTGCTCGACCCGCTTCAGGCGCAGGAAATCGCCATGGCGGCCGACCGTCAGCACCTTGAGCCCGGCGTCCTGCGCAGCCTGGATGGTCGGCGCCGACCACGGATCGTCGGCAAAGATGACCGCCGGCGCGCCTTTCGGCAGCAGCGTGTCGAACAGGCGCAATTTCGCGCGATGGTAATCCTCGACCGTCGGATGATAGTCCATATGGTCGCGGCCGAGATTGGTGAAGCCGCCCGCGGCGAGCTTGACGCCATCGAGGCGGCGCTGGTCGAGACCGTGGCTGGAGGCTTCCATCGAGGCATGGGTGACGCCGGCCTCCGCCAATTCCTTGAGCAACTGGTGCAAAGCCACCGGATCGGGCGTGGTCAGCGAACCGTAGTCGTTGCGGCCCGGCGCCACCACGCCGGTGGTGCCAATGGACGCGGCGGCAAAGCCGGCCTGCTCCCAGATCTGCCGGATGAAGGCGGCGACCGAGGTCTTGCCTGCGGTGCCGGTAACCGCGACCATGGTCTCCGGCTGGCTGCCGAAGAAACGTGCCGCGCTCAGCGCCAGCGCCAGGCGTGCGTCGTCGACACTGAGCACCGGGACGGACAGACCGGAAACGGCGCTGGCCTTGCCAACGACAACCGCCGCTGCGCCGCGCTTTGCCGCATCGGCGGCATAGGCCGAACCATCCGCCTTGCTGCCGGCGAGCGCGAAAAAGACCACGCCGGTCTTGACCGTGCGGGAATCCGACGAAATCCCGGTTACCTCCACATCGCGGGAAGATGTTCCCTCGACAGGCAGGATACCGGCTAAATCTCTCAGGTGCATCGAACCCCGTTTATCTCAACAAAATGGCGCGCAGTTGCCGGCGCGCCCTAAGAATCACTGATAGGAAACCAGCGTTGCGCCATTTTCATGGCTGAAATCTGGCTTCACGCCAAGCATGGCGGCTGCCCGCCTGATGATGTTTCCGGCCATGACACCCGCATTGTTGGCGGCGACGTCAGTCATTCCGGGCTTTTCCGGGTGCGGAGCGTCAGCGATCGTAAACACCAGATACTGCGGATCGTCCATCGGGAAGGCGGCGACGAAGGTGTTGAAATTCAGTTCCTTCGAGTAGCGGCCATTGATCACCTTCTCGGCGGTTCCGGTCTTGCCGCCAACGCGGTAGCCGGGGGCCCTGGCGTTTCTGGCCGAGCCTTTCTCGGCATTGAGCGTGTAGAGGTAGCGCATGCCCTCCACAGTCTTTTCGCTGACCACTCTCTTGGCCACCGCCATGGCATCCTGCTCGCTGCGGACCAGGAAAGTCGGCGGGATCAAATAGCCCTGCATCAGCGCCGCGCAGCCGACGGCCGCCTGCAGCGGCGTCGTCGACACGCCATGGCCGAAGGCGATGGTGAAGGAGTTGACCTGCTTCCAGACCTTCGGTTCGGTCGGGCGGGCGACTTCAGGCAGTTCGGTCTGCATCCTGTCCAGAAGGCCAAGGCGATGCAGGAATTCGCGGTGCCCCTCGATGCCGACCATTTCGGCCTCACGGGCCGATCCGATATTGGAGGAGTAAAGGAACACCTCCGGCAATGACAGCACGCGGTTCTTGCCGTGGAAATCGTGGATGGCCTGATGGCCGACCCGGATTGGGTGCGAGGCGTCGAAACGGCTGTTCATGTTCGCTTTGCCGGAATCGAGCGCCATGGCCGAGGTGAAGCTCTTGAAGGTCGAGCCCATCTCGTAGAGGCCGGCCGACATGCGGTTCAGCCGATCCTTGTCCTGCGCATTGAAGGGATTGTTCGGATCGAAATCCGGTACCGAGGCCATCGCCACCACTTCGCCGGTCTTGATGTTGAGCACGACGGCGCCGGCGCCCATGGCCCGATAGCGCTCGAGGCCGGCGGCAATCTCGTCGCGCACCACATGCTGGACGCGCAGGTCGATCGACAGCTGAACCGGCTTCAGATCCTTGGCGATCGCCAAGCCTGAGGCCTGCAGGTCGCTCAGGCCCTGCTCGTCAATGTACTTCTCCATGCCGGAGATGCCCTGATTGTCGATGTTGGTGAGGCCGACAATGTAGGACGAGGTCACGCCGGCAGGATAGAAGCGGCGCTTTTCGGTGCGAAAGCCGATTCCGGGAATGCCGAGCTGCATGATGTCGGCCTGCTGCTTGGGCGTCAGCTGCCGCTGCAGCCAGACGAAGCCGGCGCCGCTCTTCAGCTTGTGATAGGTCTGCTCGGGGTCGATATCTGGCAGAATGGTCGACAGCTTTTCGATCGCCTCGTCGGCATCGACGATGCGGCGCGGCTCGGCAAACAGCGATGCCGTCTTGATGTCGGTCGCCAGCACCTCGCCGTTGCGGTCGACGATGTCGGGACGCGACGCCGTCACCCGGCTTTGCGGCCCATTCGACATGTCGGGGGACTGGAAACCGAGATAGACCAGCCGCCCGGCGATGGTCGAATAGATGCCGAAGAACACCGCCATCGTCATCACGATGCGGGTCTTGGCCTTGCCGCCGGTCGCCTTGCGCGCGCCTTCGACCACGATGGAGCCGTCCTCGCCGGTCCGTGCGCGGCGCTTCAGCAATTTGCCGACCGACGGAAGTTTGGCGCGCATTGGAAATCCAGCGATCATTGGACGATGGCTCCGGTGACCACGGGATCCTTGTCGGCTGGTCCTTTGCCGGAATTGTCGGCCATGCCGCCAAGCCGTTGCGACGACAGGTCCTCGATGTTGAGCGGTTTTGCCGGCAGGTCGTCGAGCCCGACGATCTGCCGCGCATTGACCGGCTCGAGTGCGAGCTGCGATTTGTAGATTTCAGCCAGCTTCTGCAGGCGCGACGGCTGGGTCAGCAGGCTCCAGTCGGCCTTGAGCAGGTCGATCGTGTCCTCCTCATAGCGGATCTGCGCCTCGATCTTCTGCACCGAAGCCAGCTGTTCCTCGGCCTCGCGCTTGGCCTTGTAGGTCAGGGCCGCGGCCGAGACCATGACGGCGATCAGGACTATGTCGCTGGTTCGAAACACGTATTCACCTCTCTCGCGGCGCCTGGATGCCGGGAAGCTTTGGAAGGCCGAAAATGGTGAGATCACCGGCGCGCGCCGGCGCCTCGGTGCGGATGGCGGTACGCAGCCTAGCCGAGCGCGCCCGCGGATTGGCAGCGACCTCGGCATCGCCTGCCGTCACGCCGCCACCAGCCTTGCGGAAGGTCGCAGTGCGCGCGTGCGCCTCGGGCAAATGACGTGAGCCGGTGGCGACGTCGGCGCGGTCGGCGATGAAGCGCTTGACGATGCGGTCTTCCAGCGAATGGAACGTCACCACCGCAAGCCGCCCGCCGGGCTTCAATACCCGCTCGGATGCCATTAGGGCTTTGGCCAATTCGCCCAGCTCGTCATTGACGAAAATGCGCAGCGCCTGGAAGACGCGGGTGGCCGGATGAATCTTGTCCTTCGGCGCGCGGCCGATATGCGTTTCGATGGCGTCGGCGAGATCGAGCGTGCGCTCGAACGGACGTTTTTCGCGGCGTGACTCGATCATGCGGGCAATGCGGCCGGCATTCCGCTCTTCGCCGAGGAAGCCGAAGATGCGGGCAAGGTCGCCTATCTTGAACGAATTGACGACGTCGGCAGCACTCAAGCCCGCCTGCGCCATGCGCAT
Source organism: Mesorhizobium sp. M0001 (assembly GCF_040324255.1). NCBI lineage: Bacteria > Pseudomonadati > Pseudomonadota > Alphaproteobacteria > Hyphomicrobiales > Phyllobacteriaceae > Mesorhizobium > Mesorhizobium sp. M0001. Next base: position 377,440 of record NZ_JAMYVS010000001.1, on the reverse strand, counting down.
GTCGAGCGGCCCGTCGGTGCGGAACGAGAAGCCGCGCTCGGGCTGGTCGACCTGCATGGAGGAAATGCCGATGTCGAGGACAACGCCGTCGGCGCTTTCGACCTGCTCGTCCAGCGTCGAAAATGGCGCCTGCACCAGCCTCAGCCTGCCGCCGGATTGCTGTTCCAGGCCGCGCCCGGCGGCAATCGCATCGGGATCGCGATCGATCGCCACCACCGAGGCGCCGCTCGCCAGGATCGCCTTGGTATAGCCGCCGGCGCCAAACGTGCCGTCGACGATCACATCGCCGGCTTTGGGTGAGAGCGCCTCCAGCACTTCGGCGAGGAGGACCGGAATGTGGCGGACCGGTCCGCCAACGGCGCTGAGATCATCGCCGTGATCCGCCATCATTCCGGCCGCTCCCCAGCCTTGGCCTCGTGAGCCTTCGTTCCCTGCCGAAGCTGCAAAAGCCGAGCGCGCGCCTGCGCCCCATAGGCGGCCAGCCGTCCAGGCTCCCAGACTTGAAAGAAATTGCCACGGCCGACAAAGGCCACTTCGCTCGTGATGCCCGTATGCTCGCGGATGAAATCGCTCATCGTGATGCGGCCATCCTGATCGAGCTTCAGGAACGTCCCGTCGCCATGGCAGAAGAACGACATATCGTCCGCCGTCTGCAAAAAAGGGTCTTCCAGCGCGATGCGCTGCTCGTAGCGGTCGAGCAGATCGAGCCCGCCGACATCCATCGCAGGCACGTCCAGGCCGCGCAGCGCATAGAGTTCCGAATAGCCGCGCTTCTGCACGACCGCGCGGAAATGCGCCGGAACGGAGACCCGCCCCTTCGCATCGATCCTGTTCACCGCGCTTGACAGAAACCGGTCCATGACACGCTGCAGCCGCTTCCGCCGCCGCACCCCTCTCCATGTTTTCGTCCGCGCCGAAGCGCGTCCCCTGCCGAAAATCCGCTTCGCTCCCAGCGGCAAAACGCCGCAAACGCACAGCCGCCGCGGCTGCCCGATTGGCGTACGCTTTACCCTGACGCGGAACGAAGGCTTTGGTATCGAAATGGGATATCATGGGGCACTATGGGCGTCAACGGGAACAGGCTTCACAAACGCGCGCGCCACAACCGGTGAGAGCAGCTCTGACAACACTCCCGTCTTTATCTCCCATTAAGCCTAACGAACCGTTTAGAGCGGGCTGGCCCAAGCGGAAGCGGCTTGCCGCGCATCACTGCCGCGAATAGCGTCGTCAGTCTTTTCGCTGAGCAACAAGGTCAGAAATCCATGTCCGAAACAGCCAGGTCCCGCGCGGCCTCCCTTGCCCATCTGCGTCGCGACGGACTTGTCAAAGGCGACCCCATCCCATTGCCGCTGACCATGGCCGCTATTTTCCACAACCCGGGCGACGGCGCCGGCTACAGTCAGTACGGCCGTTACAGCAACGCCACCTGGGATGCGGTCGAGCACATGCTGGCGCATCTGGAAGACGCGCCATGCGTCGGCTTCCCCTCAGGAATGGCGGCAATCTCGGCGGTGTTTTTCGGCCTGTTGAAATCCGGCGACCGCGTGCTTTTGCCTTCGGACGGCTACCATGCCACACGCGCGCTGGCCGAACGTTTCCTCAAGCCCTTCGGCGTCGCCTATGATCTGCGGCCGACAGCTACATTCCTCGACGGCGGCTTCGACGGCTACCGCCTTGTCTACGTTGAAACCCCGTCAAATCCGCGATTGGACATTTGCGACATCACAGCCGTCACCGAGGCCGCGCACCAAGCGGGCGCGATCGTCGTCGTCGACAACACCACGATGACGCCGTTCGGCCAGCGTCCGCTCGATCTCGGCGCCGACATCATCGTTGCTGCCGACACCAAGGCGGCCAACGGGCATTCCGACGTGCTGTTCGGCCATGTCGCCAGCCGCAATCCAGATATCATCGCGGCCGTCACCGGCTGGCGCGAGACCGCGGGCGGCATACCCGGCCCGTTCGAGGCTTGGCTGGTGCATCGCGGCCTGGAGACGCTGGACGTACGCTTCGACCGCATGTGTTCTTCTGCCGAGGTGATCGTGAAGCGCCTGAAAGACCATCGCGCCGTTAGCGGCTTGCGCTACCCCGGGCTGGAGGGCGACCCGTCGCACAACCTCGCCCGGGCGCAGATGGAGCGCTTCGGCTTCCTCGTGTCCTTCGAACTCCTCTCCCAGGAAAAGGCCGAGGATTTCATCAACAACTGCACGCTGATGCAGGCGGCAACGTCGTTCGGGGGTGTCCACACCTCCGCCGAGCGGCGGGCCAAGCGAGGAGATTCGGTTCCGCCCGGCTTCGTGCGCCTGTCGGTGGGCTGCGAGCCGGTGGAAGAACTCTGGCAGGCGATCGAGGCATCGCTGGACAAGATCGGCGTCTGAACTGGTGGATTAGGTCACCAAGTCGTCGGCGCCAATATCGCGCCTGCCGTGCAAAACGCGGACGATCTCGATCGCGTCTTCGCCCATGCGATACAGAGTGACATATTCGCCGACGATCAGATGACGAATGCCGGGCGCGATATCATCGCGCGGCGCACCTGAGAACGGGTGCAAGGTGAGCAGTGTCTAGCGCCTCTCCAAAGCGTCCACAAGGCGCATGGCTCCCTTTGGGCTATGTTCCGCAATGTAGTCACCGATGCCTTCGACATCTGATATCGCCTGAGGAAGCAGCCGATATTTCACTCTTCCGAGCCTGCAGCTTCCGACATCCTCTGATATTTGGCTCGCAGCCGGTCCATGAAGGGCTGGCCGTCCACCGCCGGTCCGCTGTCGATCCCCTCCTGAATCAGCCTGCGCAATTCCTCGACCGTGTAGCCGAGAAGATCGCGGCGGTCTTTCCATTGCCGCAGCGCATCACGGATGACTTCGCTGGCCGAGGCATATTCGCCGGCGGCCACGACATCGTCGACCGCCGCCGCCAGTTCCGGCGAAAGCGTGATGCTGCGTTTGTCGACGTGACCTATGATGCGCTCCTGATCAAACCATGACAATCATGGTACGATTAAATCGTACCAGCTTCAAGGATGCGTTTGTCTCGACCCCAGCATGCGTACTTGATTCAATCGCTCAAGCACCTGAATCGCCAGCTGCGCCCGAAGGCGCAGACTGCTGATCCAAAGGATTAATCGCGATATGGGGGAGAAATTGCCAGCTGGCCTGTAAGCCGGGTTTTGTATGGCCCTCGCCCCTTTCGGGGCGAGAACGTGGCGGCCATTCATCTTGGGCGCATGTTGCCATGCGCCTCACGCAACCTACCCGGACGGTGAGCCGGAAACAGCCCTCGAAGGTTTCCCCTCGCACCGTCCCTATTCGGTCTTGCTCCCGGTGGGGTTTACCGTGCCGCTCCTGTTGCCAGTCGCGCGGTGGGCTCTTACCCCACCCTTTCACCCTTGCCCCGATAAATCGTGGCGGTTTGCTTTCTGTGGCACTTTCCCTGGGGTCGCCCCCGCCGGCCATTAACCGGCACCGTGTCTCCATGGAGCCCGGACTTTCCTCACCCGCAGCCTTTCGGCTTTGCGGGTGCGGCCGCCCGGCCAGCTGGCAGAGCGTATAAAGGGGTTCACGTTCCAAAACGCAAATGAAAAAGCAGACTTATGCCGGCGATCCCAATGCCGCCAACTGCACCTTGACCTTGCCGCAATAGGCCGCCGACACCGGGTTCATCCGCGTCGCGGCATGGCCGGCATTGTATTTCAGGATCGTGCCGCAGGTGGTGCCGCCGCCGAGATTGCGCGCCATGGCAAGGTACTTCATGCCGTATTTGATGTTGGTGTCGGGATCGAACAGACCCTTGGCCGAGCCGCTATACCCCATCATCCGCGCCGTTGCCGGCTTGATCTGCATCAGGCCGATTTCACCCGCGCTGCCGACGATGTTCGGCCGGTAGTTGCTCTCGATCTTGATGACCGCCTGGGCCAGCGACACCGGCACGCCTTCGGCCGCAGCATAGCGGGCAATGATTGCCGAATACTGGCCGCCAAGCGCGGCTGCCGCAGTCGACTCCGCAGCGGTGCTTGGGCGGATCGATGCGGTCGTCGTCAGGTCGACGCTCTTCCTGTTGCGCTTAAAATGCCTCTTGGCCGTGGCTTTTCTGGCCTTCACCACGGCTGCTTTGCGCACTTTCGCGGTGGTTGCCCTTTTTGCTTTCGGGTTTGCCTTCGTCATGGTGGCCTTGGCGGGTGCGGCGATGAAGCCCTGGTCTGCCCTCTGGCTCACTGGTGCGGCATCGGCCGTGCTGAAGGCAAAAGTCATTACTCCGGCAGCAATAGCTGCCGTTACAACGGTCAATTTCTGCATGTGGTCCTGTTCTGTTTGGCCGCGCGAAGATCTTCACGCAGCAACGCCTAATCAATATCGGAGCATCCGGGGGGCTGGAGGTCCGATAACTTGCACGAACTGCCTTTGAGGGCGGAATTTGTGTCGAACAAGGCGAGGCAATTCACTTTCAGTGACAGGCTGTAACTTTGATATCAGGAAAAGATTATTTAGACGCAACTGACCTAAGGGAAGTCAGCAGGCTTTGCAGCGTGCTAGACGTAGAGCCGTCGGCGACGCCATCCACCAGGCGTGGTCGGAAATGCCGCTGAAAAGCTTCGACGACGATTTCGGTCTGGCGGTCGAAGACACCTGATATCTCGACGCCATAGCCATAGAGCGCCAGCATCGACTGCAGTGCCTCGACCTCGGCGCCGGTATCGCCGGCTTTCAGCACCGCGCCGCGCCGGACCGGCGCCGCAGGCACGAGATGGCCGACCCCGGCCGCAAACAGCGCCTTCCAGGGGAATTTCTCGCCCGGGTCGATCTTGCGCCCCGGCGCGATGTCGGAATGGGCAAGCACCCTTTGCGCCGTAATGGAATGGCGTTCGATGACACCAAGGCAAAGACCGATCACCGCTTCCACCTGCCGCTTGGGAAAGGCCGAATAGCCGAGCGAATGGCCGGGATTGACGATTTCGATGCCGACCGAACAGGAGTTGATGTCGCGACGACCGAACCAGGAACTTGCACCGGCGTGCCAGGCGCGGTCGCTTTCGCGCACCATCTGGATGATGCGACCGTTCTCATGGACGAGGTAGTGGGACGAGACTTCGCTTGCGGGGTCGCACAGCCAGGCTTCCGCGGCAGCACCCGTCGCCATGCCGGTATAGTGCAGCACGATCATGTCGGGCCTGAGCGTTTCGCGCCGCGGGCCGAAATTCGGCGATACCCTGACCTCCGCGCTTGGCTCGTCGGGCGGGAAGCCGCTCATGCGTGCCTGAGGCCCCGCTCGATCATTTCATAGGCCGCGTTGATCGCCGCGACCCTGGTCGTTGCAATCTTGATGAATTCCTGCGGCAGGCCGCGCGCGATCAGCCGGTCCGGATGATTGTCGGAGACCAGCTTGCGGTATCGCTTCCTGACCTCCTCGAACGGTTTCCCGCGCTCAATGCCGAGCACGATATAGGGATCGCCGGCGCCGAGATTGACGTGCCTGGCCAGGATGGCCTCGTAGTGCACCTCGTCGATGCGGAAAATCTCGGCAATACGGTGCAGGAAAATCCCTTCGCGCTCATGCACCAGCCCGTCCGCCTTGGCGATATGGAACAGACCGTCGAGTATGTCTTCCAGCATGACGCAGTTCGAATGGCCCGAGCCGCACATCTGCGCCATACTCTCGGCATAGGTCTCGAACCCGGCGACGTCGCGCTTGGCCAGATCGTAAAGCCGCGCCACATTGCGGGTCTGTTCTCGCGGCACCTCGAATATTTCCTGGAACGCGCGAACCTCGTCCTGGGTGACGATGCCATCGGCCTTGGCCATCTTGGCTGACAGCGCAATCATCGCCACAGAGAAGGCGACGCGCCGGCGCAGATCGGCGTCACCGGAGAAAACCGTGCGCACGGCCTCGACCACATCGGCGACGCCGGACGTGGCTGAAGATGAAACGCGGTTGATGAAGTCGCCGAGGCGATCCCAAATCGACATGAGCGCTTATTAGGGCCGCCGGCCATCGCTATCAAGCCAAGACAGCGCCGCAGAGGGGATCGAATTCACGCAAGCAACCGACGCGCCAGATCCCAAACCGTAGGAAAGAGCCGGTTCAAGACCCTTGAGCCCCGAATCGACCTAAACGCAGGAAGGCCGGCGCGAAGCCGGCCTCCTCTCTCGTCACGTCAAAGTGACCGAGACTGCTGCTACTGCGCGGGGGCAGGAGCAGGTGTTGCCGGAGCCGGTTCTGCAGGCTTCGGTGCATCCGGCGTCGCCGGCTTCATGGGCTCGGCGGCTGGCGGATTGGTGCTCTGGGTGGTGGTGTTATCCGTACCGCTGTCGCTGCAGGCGGCAACGCCGAACAGGGCCAGGGCGGAAACGGAAGCAAGAATGAGCTTTTTCATGACATCTCTCCTTCAACACACGCTCACATTGCGGTGAACGGTCGAAGGCAAAATGCATCAAACGGCCATGAGTTTCGTAACGTTGCGTTTCCTGATGTAACATCCGCGCACTACCGATTGCGGGCCGGGCGATGCCGAACTAACAGTCTGGACCCAAATGCAATGCCGGAGTTCTGCGTGGACAAGAAATGGGATTTTTGGATCGACCGCGGCGGCACCTTCACCGACGTGATCGGACGTGATCCGCAAGGCGGTTTGCATCCCAGGAAATTCCTGTCGGAAAATCCCGAAGCCTATCCCGACGCGGCCATAGCCGGCATCCGCGAGCTTCTGGGGCTGAAATCCGGCACCGCTATTCCTCCGGGCCTGGTCGGTGACGTCAAGATGGGTACCACCGTTGCCACGAATGCGCTGCTGGAGCGCAAGGGCGACCGTGTGCTTTTGCTCATCACCAAGGGCTTTCGCGATGCGCTGAAGATCGCCTATCAAGCGCGGCCAGACATCTTCGCCAAGGAGATCATTCTTCCCGAACAGCTTTATGAGCGGGTCATCGAGATCGACGAGCGTGTGCGCGCCAATGGCGAGGTCGAGCGCTTGCTCGACATCGCCGCCTGCCGGCCCGCCATCGAACAGGCGAAGGCCGACGGCATCAATGCGGTGGCCATCGTCTTCATGCATGCCTGGAAATATCCCGACCACGAGAAGGCGGTGGCGAAAGTCTGCCGCAAGATCGGGTTCAGCCAAGTCTCGGTCAGCCATGAAGTCTCGCCACTGATCAAACTGGTCGGCCGCGGCGACACCACCGTGGTCGATGCCTATCTGTCGCCGATCCTGTCGCGCTATGTGCAAAGAGTAGCGGGAGAACTGGGCGCGACGCCAATCTCCCCACTTCTGGAGGGTGAGGAGCGGTCGGCCAAAGGCCGAGAAAAAGCCAACGATTTGGCTTTTTCAGCGACGAACGCCCGGAGCCATAGCGAAGGGCAGTCCGCAAAGCGGCCAGAGGGGGTCCTCTCGGAAGGCACCGCCAATGCGCTGAGCCCGGTCGATCCAACCCCACCCGGCGGCTCCGCCGCCACCCTCCCCTCGAGGGGGAGGGAAAACCCTCGCCTGATGTTCATGATGTCGTCGGGCGGGCTTACCGCCGCCGACATGTTTCAGGGCAAGGACGCGCTGCTGTCCGGCCCGGCCGGCGGTGTCGTCGGCATGGTCGAGACGGCGAAACTCGCCGGATTCGAGAAAGTCATCGGTTTCGACATGGGCGGCACCTCGACCGACGTCGCCCATTATGACGGCGATTATGAGCGCGCCTTCGACACCGAGGTCGCCGGCGTGCGCATCCGTGCGCCGATGATGCGCATCCATACCGTCGCTGCCGGCGGCGGCTCGATCCTGCACTACGAAGCCGGCCGTTTCCGCGCCGGCCCGGATTCCGCCGGCGCCAATCCCGGCCCCGCCGCCTACCGGCGCGGCGGCCCGCTGGCCGTCACCGACGCCAATGTCATGCTGGGCAAGCTGCAGCCCGATTTCTTCCCGGCAATTTTCGGCCCAGACCAGGACCAGCCGCTGGACGTCGCCGCCGTGCATAAAAAATTCGCTGCGCTCGCCGCCGAAATCGGCGATGGCCGCACGCCGGAAGCCGTCGCCGAAGGGTTCGTTACCATCGCGGTGGAAAACATGGCCAATGCTATCAAGAAGATCTCCGTGCAGCGCGGCTACGATGTCACCGAATATCTCTTGAACTGTTTTGGCGGCGCCGGCGGCCAGCATGCCTGCCTGGTTGCCGACGCGCTCGGCATGGAGGCGGTACTGATCCACCCCTTCTCCGGTCTGCTCTCAGCCTATGGTATCGGCCTGTCGTCGGTTTTCGCGTCGCGCCAGCAGGCGCTCCTGAAGCCGCTTGCCGAAGAATCCAGGACCCAGATCGGCAGCCTCATCGGCACGTTGAAAAAAGCCGTCATCGCCGAATTGGCAGCGCAAGGCATCGCCGAGGACAAGATTGCGGCAAAGCCGGTGCTGCACATCCGCTATGACGGCACCGACACCACGCTGCCGGTGAATTTCGAAGGCGACTCGATCTTCCAGGCCAGGCGCGATTTCGAAATCGCCCACAAGGCGCAGTTCGGGTTCGTCTATGATGACAAGCCGATGATCGTCGAGACCGTTGGCGTGGAAGGCGCCGAGATCGTCGAGACCACGGCCGAAGCCGTTGCGCCCGCCGGACCGGCAATGGTTGAAGCGGGTGCGTCGGGAACGCGGCGCATCTACACCGAGGGCCGCTGGCATGAGGCCGGCATCCATCGCCGCGAAAACCTGCGCCCATCCAATCTGGTCCCAGGCCCCGCTTTGATCATCGAGCCGAACCAGACCATCGTCGTGGAGCCGGGCTGGCAGGCCGAAATCACCAACCTCAATCACGTCGTCATTCGCCGCACGGAACGGAAAGTTCGCACGGCTGCCCTCGGTACCGAAGCCGATCCGGTGATGCTGGAGGTCTTCAACAACCTCTTCATGTCGATCGCCGAGCAGATGGGCGTCACGCTGCAGAACACCGCCTATTCCGTCAACATCAAGGAAAGGCTGGACTTTTCCTGCGCCGTCTTCGACCGTCATGGAGCGCTGGTCGCCAACGCGCCGCACATGCCGGTGCATCTCGGCTCCATGGACCGCTCGGTCGAAACCATCATCCGGCTGAACTCCGGCGACATCCATCCCGGCGACGTCTTTGCGCTGAACGCCCCCTACAATGGCGGCACGCATTTGCCTGATATCACCGTGGTGACGCCGGTGTTTTCCCTCCCCCTTGAGGGGAGGGTGGCCGCGCAGCGGCCGGGTGGGGTCCTCTCAGAAGGCACCACAAGAGCGTCGAGCACTGCCGCAACGACCCCCTCCGGCGGCTCCGCCGCCACCTCCCCCTCAAGGGGGGAGGAAGTAATCTTCTACGTAGCCTCGCGCGGCCACCATGCCGATATTGGCGGCACGGCACCGGGCTCGATGACGCCGCTTGCCACCACGGTCGACGAGGAAGGCGTGCTGTTCGACAATTTCCGCGTTGTCGATCGTGGAAAATTCCGCGAGACGGAGTTGCACACGCTGCTCACCGACCACGCCTATCCTGCCCGCAACCCACACCAGAACATCGCCGACCTCAAGGCGCAGATCGCCGCGAATGAAAAGGGCGTGGCGGAATTGCGCAAGATGGTCGCCCATTTCGGCCTCGACGTCGTCGAAGCCTATATGGGCCATGTCCAGGACAACGCCGCCGAAAGCGTGCGCCGCGTGCTGGAGCGGCTGCCAGATAGTTCCGAGTACGAATACCCGACCGACACTGGCCAGGTGATCAAGGTGAAGATTACCGTCGATCGGCAAAAGCGCGAGGCGACCGTGGACTTCACCGGAACGTCGAAGGTCGAGAAGAACAATTTCAATGCGCCCGAGCCCGTCGCCCGCGCAGCCGTGCTCTATGCCTTCCGTGTCATGGTCGAGGACATGATCCCGATGAATGCCGGCTGCCTGCGGCCGATCAACATCATCATCCCCGACGGCTCGATGCTGAAGCCCGCCTACCCCGCCGCCGTCGTCGCCGGCAATGTCGAGACCTCGCAGCATGTCACAAACGCCCTGTTCGGCGCCATGGGAGCCATGGCCAATGCGCAAGGCACGATGAACAACCTGACCTTCGGCAACAAGCAGTACCAGTATTACGAGACCATCTGCTCCGGCTCGCCGGCAGGCCGGATGAACTCCGGCCGCGGCTTTGCCGGCACATCCGGCGTCCACACCCACATGACCAATTCGCGCCTCACCGATCCGGAAGTGCTGGAACTGCGCTTTCCCGTCATGCTCGAGGATTTCCACATCCGCGAAGGTTCCGGCGGCAAAGGCAAATGGAGCGCCGGCGACGGCACCAGGCGCACCATCCGCTTCCTCGAAAAGATGGAATGCGCCATCCTGTCCTCGCACCGCAACCGCCCGCCGCAAGGCCTCGATGGCGGCGGTGACGGCGAGGTCGGCTCGACCAAGGTCCGCCGCCAGGACGGCAGCGTCGAGACGCTGAAGGCCTGCGACCAGACCGTGCTCGACGCCGGCGACGCCGTCATCCTGACGACGCCGACGCCGGGCGGGTTTGGCAAGCAATGACGGAGTCTTGCTAGGTGCCGATCAACGGACAATCTGGGCGCGCGAGAATTGCGTTTTGAGGATAAGTACCCATGACCGGGTGACGAACATTCCTGAGGTACTCGGCCGGCGATCTGAGCTTCAACCCGAACTTTTCGGACTCGTTGATGGGATGGCCGATCGGCTGTATCCGCCTTTGCAACCAGTAATGGGGTGGTTAGCCTGGCTGCAGCGGATGCGTGGCGAACTCTTAAAGCTGCCCATTTTGCCGACAGATTTAAGTCACATTAAACGGCCTTTCAATGGGACTCGACTCATCGACCTGCCGGCGTGATAGTCCGCTTGGGTTGAGGGTTTGGCCATGACAGCAGACGTAGAGATGCTAGGTCCTACTATGGACCGCTATTTGACCGAAAACAAAGCTGCTGCGTGCATCTCGATCAAGGCTTCTATCGCCATGCTGAGGGATCGAACTGGCACCATTCTCTCCGACGTTGATCTGGAACAGTTCATCGGGACGATCGCAACAACACTCGGCAAAGCCATCCTGTTCGACCACCATGGCGACAAGGCCTTCAGACTTGGTGCAGGCTGATGCGCAAGACTTTTCACGGATTCTACGAGCCTACGGCGGCAGAGTTTGAAAAAATCTGGTCAGAAGGGCTGCTCGTTCCCGACACCAATGTGTTGTTGCATCTTTTCAGATTCATGCCGAAACAACGGGCGGAGGTCCTGGCTGCATTCCAATCGTTTGGTCAAAGGCTTTGGCTGCCGCATCAGGTAGGTCAGGAGTTTCAGTTGAACTGGCGCTCGGCCGACAGTTCCAACAGAGGCGAGTATCGAAAACTGAAGGACAAGCTCGCGACGAAAAAAGGGGAAGTCGAATCTCTCGTGAGCGCTTTCAGTCGATACGATCCGTGGCCCGCTGGTTCTGGGATGAAGAATATCGGTGGGTTCTTCGATCACCTCGCGAAAGAGGTTGACGATGCCGTCGGCGAGCTCCCCGACGCCCAAGGCGTGTTTGCTGCTGTGACAGATCTATTTGAAGGAAAGGTCGCCGATCAGCCCAAAGATATAGAGGGTCGCGCTAAGGAGGGAACTCGGCGTGCAGCTGCCGAGATACCTCCCGGCTACATGGACAAGCGACCGGGCGACTATCTCATTTGGGCCGAGATGAAGCAAAAGGCCAAATCGACCAATGCACCGATCCTCTTCATCACAGACGACGCCAAGGAGGATTGGTGGCTTATCCAGTCCGGAAAGACAGTAGGTCCGCGCCCTGAGTTAAGGCAGGAATTTTTCGCAGAAACTGGACAGCTGTTTTACTCTTATGCGCCAGCGCGATTCCTGGCGCTGGTTGCAGACCGCACGAAAAATATCGTCTCGCCCGAGACGGTGAAGGAGATGCGGCGAGCTGAACTCGACGCCGTCGCTTCGTCGTGGGCGCATGCTGCGAACTCGCTGAAAAACCGCTCTGTTGAGTGCACAGCAGAACCTGAGCGTTTTATACGGCTGTTGATGAGGTACTGCAATTTTGTGGGAATGCGGGACAGCATCGGGAATGGCTCAGACCGGGCGGAAGGTATTCGACTGGAAATGGAGAAACTGAGGGTTGAACTTTTTTCGCTTCTTAAAGCCGAGACGTTGGAAGAAAGAGTTGGCGTATTTAATGAGTTTGTCGGCTTGGGTGTCAGAGCTCTTCCAGGTCGATGGGGTCATGAAGGGGACGCAGCGCGGTCCAGACTTCAAATGCTTTACGACAAGGCCCATCTCTCGGCCATATCGGATGGTTCACCGTCTGCTTGGGGACCTGGAGATTGAAGCGTTTGGAGGCATAATCCACCATAGCCACAAACATCCCGCCGGTAAAAGGGGCGGGTGATGGCCTTGCGTAGAGCAGCATAGTCCGACAAGCCTGCGTCATTCAGGACAACGATCTCGCCGTCGATAATTGCGCCAGCATGACCTCTATTTCGTCGCATTCGATCTGCTGCACCTTAACGGCCATGACTTGCGGGGTATGGACCTCGACGACCGCCGCGGGCTCAGTTCATTCAATGGAACGGGACAGGCCCGGCGCAGCGGCCTATAGCTGGTAAGCCGGGCTAGACGCTGTGGTGTCACGAGGTCTAGCGGGGATGAATACCAGGGATGCATGGAGGGTGACGTGCTAGAAGAAACCGAAGAGCTTCTTTTCCAGTCAAACTTGGTGCGCCGGGTCAAGAACCTCGCGCTCGGTCCGACGACGCCTTCAAACGCCCTGGTCCCTCTTTACGAGGCAATTTATAATTCAATTCACGCCGTTCAAGATCGCTTCCTACAGGAGTGGGTGAGAGGCGGCCGGATCGGCGTCTCAATTTTCATGGATAATGGCGCTCCAAGCGTTGAAATCAGAGACAACGGAATCGGCCTAGACAACGATAATTTCACGTCTTTTCGGACCTACGATAGCGATCACAAAGCTAAGCGTGGTGGCAAAGGAGTTGGCCGGCTCTCCTGGCTTAAAGTTTTCGATTCCGCCGAGGTCACGAGCGTCTTTGCGCTGGCCGGAGAACTGTATGTTCGGCACTTCTACATTTTGCTGGACAACCTTAGACCGATTCAACAGCACACAGTGAAGCCGGCTCCAGATGGCCAGATCGGCACGGTCGTTAAGCTCATTCGAATGAAACCGGAATATGCGCGACATATGCCGTCACGCACCGATACCATTTTACGGAAAATTGCGGCTCACTTCCTACCCTACCTTGTTTCAAAGGCGAAACCGTCCATAACGATCGAGACCGCGACTGAGAGCTACGATCTAGGCGAGTTTTTGGGTTCCCAAGGAGTAGAACTGGGAGAGCTCGACTTCCCAGTTTCTGAGACCGAGGAGCTGCATCTTGAACACAATCTTCTTCGGCAGGGCGTCCTCGAAGGCAAGGTAAGTCATACGCTGTATCTTGCGGCCCATGATCGAGTGGTAGCATCCTTCGACATCGGCTTGGCGCTCGGCCTAGCGACATATATCGAACGCGACGGACAGCGTTATGCCTATGCAGGCGTTGTGAGTGGAAGCCTTCTGGATGAGGCTGTGAATTCGGAAAGGACAGCATTCGACCTGGATGCGGAAACCATCGAATTGACAAAGAGGGGGGCACTTGCTGAGATCAAAATTATCTTAGGCCCGCAACTCGACAGGGTCATAGACAAGCAAACAGATCTCTTGCGAAATGTGGTCAAAAAATATCCTCGCTTTTCATATCTGCTGAGCAATCCCAGGGATTTCGTGGCCGATAAAATCCCGCGCAATTTTCGCACTTCCGAACAAATCTACCAGCATCTGGCATTGTACGATTTTCGGGAGAACCGCGACATTGAACGTAAGGTCGAGGTGCTCTCGAAAGAGAAAGTCTCTGATGAAGATCCGGTCCAAAGCGGTGTTCAAGCTATTGTGAGCCGGTTGACAGCCCAAGAATTCTCAGTGCTTGCGGACTATACGGTACGAAGAAAGGTGGTGTTGGACCTGTTGGAAAGAAGGCTGGGCTACCGGCCTGACGGCACAATGAAACAGCATGCGGAGGAGGCTCTGCATAGCTTCGTCGTTCCTATGAGGGTTACGAATAGCGAAATCCATATCGACAAGCACAACCTTTGGATCATCGATGACAAACTTACGTACTATGAGCATTGGGCCTCGGACAAAAAGCTGAAAACCCTTTTGGCCGAGAGCGATTCAGGCAGTCGGCCGGACGTTCTCCTGTTCGGAGGCAGAACTGCCTATCACCGCCCAGGAACTGACCAACCGGTCGTCATCATTGAATTTAAAAAGCCGGTTCGAAACGACTACAATGATGACGAGAATCCATTCACTCAGATCTACGGCTATATCGAGGAGCTTCGCGCTGGCAAAGTCCTGGACCGGTCTGGCGGCCTTATCCAAGAGATTTCGGAAACCACACCGTTCTTTTGCTACATCATCGCGGACCTAACACCCAATCTCCGAAAATGGTTGAGGATGGCCCAGATCAACGTCCCGCTACCCGGAGGCGGCGGGTTCTACGGCTATAACGATGACTATAAGGCATTCATTCAAGCGCTGAGCTACCGCTACGTGCTGAAAGACGCACGAATGAGAAACGAGGCGTTCTTCAAGCAACTCGGTATTTGAAAGCTGATCGCGGCCGCCGGCCGAGAGTAGCTTTCTGATGCCAAATGAAGTTGCGCGGAGGTGCCAAACGATTTTGCGCGCTACAGCCTGAACTCGCGTCAACAGGCTGTCACCCGCCTGTCATGCCCCTGAGTTACCCGCTTGCGGCAAAGCAAATGGGGAATCACTTTGCCATGACGGACGTCTCCTCGGATCTCGTTTTTCGCCGCGGCAAGGAAGTTGGAAAAGCCGTCTACCAGAACCGCCCGCTGTCGAAGGCCGGCATCTCGGAGCGGCTGTTCGCCCTCTTGTTTTCCGGTCTCGTCTATCCGCAGATCTGGGAAGACCCTGAAGTCGACATGGAGGCCATGCAGCTTGGCCAGGGTCACCGCGTCGTCACCATAGCGTCGGGCGGCTGCAACATCCTCGCCTACCTCACCCGCTCGCCTGAACGCGTCGATGCGGTCGACCTCAACGCCGCCCACATCGCCTTGAACCGGATGAAGCTGGAGGCGGTGCGGCATCTGCCCTCGCAGGGCGATCTGTTCCGTTTCTTCGGCGCCGCCGGCACCAGCCACAATTCGCAAGCCTATGACCGCTTCATCGCGCCGCATCTCGACCCGGTCAGCCGCCACTATTGGGAGCGTCGCAGCTGGCCCGGCCGCCGGCGCATCACCGTCTTCGACCGCAATTTCTACCAGACCGGCCTGCTCGGCCTGTTCATCGCCATGGGCCACCGCATCGCCAAATTCTTCGGCGTCGATCCCGCCGGTATCATGGCGTCGAAGAGCCTCGCCGACCAGCGCCGCTTCTTCAACGAAGAGCTGGCGCCGGTCTTCGACAAGAAGCTGTTGCGCTGGGCTACCTCGCGCAAGGCTTCGCTGTTCGGCCTCGGCATTCCGCCGGCGCAGTACGATTCGCTGATCACCTCGGGCGATGGTTCGATGGCCAGCGTGCTGAAGGCCCGGCTGGAAAAGCTCGCTTGCGATTTTCCGCTGAAGAACAACTACTTCGCTTGGCAAGCCTTCGCCCGTCGCTATCCCAATCCGGGTGAGGCCGCCCTGCCCGCCTATCTAGAAGAGGCCAACTACAAGGCGATCCGCAACAATGTCGATCGCGTCGGCATCCACCACGCCAATCTGATCGAATTTCTGGCCGGCAAGGACGCAGGCACCGTCGATCGTTTCGTCCTGCTCGACGCGCAGGACTGGATGACGAACGACCAGCTCAATGCCCTTTGGTCGGAGATCACCCGCACCGCCTCGGTCGGCGCCCGAGTCATCTTCCGTACCGCCGCCGAGCCCAGCCTGCTGCCGGGCCGCGTCTCGATCTCGCTGCTCGACCAGTGGACCTACGAGGACGAGGCCTCGCGCGACTGTTCGGCCCGCGACCGCTCGGCCATCTATGGCGGCTTCCACCTCTATGTGAAGCGCGCGGCATGAGCGCGAGCGAGCTGCCGGCCGACCATGCCGAACTGATGGACGGCGTCTATCGCTGGCAACGCCATATCTACGACCTGACCCGCAAATACTATCTGCTTGGCCGCGACCAGATGATAGCCGGGCTGGATGTGCCGGCGAATGGCAGAGTGCTCGAACTTGGCTGCGGCACCGGCCGCAACATCGCGCTTGCCGCCCGCCGCTATCCCGACGCCCGCCTCTACGGCCTCGACATCTCGGCCGAGATGCTGGAGACGGCGAGCAAGGCGATCGGCCGCGACGGCCTGTCCGGCCGCGCCGTGCTGGCGCGCGGCGACGCCACCGATTTCGACGCCAAGACGCTGTTCGGCATCGAGCGCTTCGACCGCATCTTCGTGTCCTATTCGCTGTCGATGATCCCCGGCTGGGAAAAGACGGTTTCAGCAGCCCTTGCGGCACTCGCACCCGGCGGCTCGCTGCATGTCGTCGATTTCGGCCAGCAGGAAGGCTTGCCCAACTGGTTCCGGACATTGCTGCGCGGCTGGCTCAAGAAATTCCATGTCACGCCACGTGAATCATTGCGCGAAGTCTTGGAATCGGAATCTCGGCGAACCGGCGCAAGCTTCTGTTTCCGCGCGCTTTATCGCGGCTATGCCTGGCTGGCGGTCGTCAAGATCGCGCACTCTTACCTCCCCCTCGATGGGGGAGGCCGCGCCGAAGGCGCGGGTGGCCAGGCACCCCGCCCCGGCGCTACGCGCCGACCCTCCCCATCAAGGGGAGGGTAAAGGGAGCTAGCGCAGTGCCTTCATCAGCGCGCCGACCATCACCTGCGGCCGGTAGCCGAGCTTGGCCGGCGTCAACCCCAGCCGCACCACCACCAGTTGCTCCGACGGGATGATGGCGACCGTCTGGCCGTCATGGCCCTCCATCCAGTAGGTATCGTTGGGCAGGCCGGCGGCGACGCCGGCGCCGGGATTTCCTTCGTCCCCCGGGGCTTCGATCCAAAGTTGCCCCTTGCCGTAGACTTTCGAGGCCGGTGCCGGTTCGCGCATCCAGTCGACGAAACCGGCCGGCAGGATCTGGTTGCCGTTCCAGACGCCGCCCTGCAGCAGGAATTGGCCGAACCGCGCCCAGTCATGCCCCGTGGCATAGAGGTAGGATGAGCCGACAAAGGTACCCTCCTCGTCGGTTTCGAGCACCGCGCTTTGCATGCCGAGCGGCCCGAACAGCGCTGCCCTTGGCCACATCAGCGCCTTGTCCTTGTCGCCGATAGCATCCTGCCACAGCCGCGACAGCATCACCGCCGTGCCGCTCGAATAGGAAAAGACCTTGCCGACGTCGCCGGTCAGCGGCTTGGCCTCGGCGAAGCCCGCCATATCCGGTTCGAGGTAGAGCATGCGCGTCACATCGGCAACGTCGCCATAATCCTCGTTGAACTCGAGTCCGCTCGACATCGCCATCATATCGGCAAGGCTGATGGCGGCGCGGCCGTCCGCCTTCCATGAGCCGAACAGGCCCTGATTGGTCACCGCCATCTTGCCGTCCTTGACCAGCGTGCCGACGAGCGCGGCGTTGACTGTCTTGGTCATCGACCAGCCCAGCAGCGGCGTTTTCGCCGAAAAGCCGTCGCCATAACGCTCCGCAACAATGCGGCCATTTTTGACCACCACCACGGCGCGCATGCCGATGCCGGTCATCGCCGCACCGTCGAGGATCTTGTTGATTTCGGGATTTTGCGAGGCATCGACTCGATCTCCCTCGGGCCACAGATCGCCCTTGGTGGCCGCCGACGCCTCGGCAGGGATTGACGTGCGCCGTGCCTTGCCGACGTCGCCATCAGGAACCGAGGCGCAACCCAGGCCGGCGCGCGCAACAGCAACGCTCTTGCCGAGGAAGCCAAGCAGCCCGGCCGAGACGGTCCCCCTGTTCTTGTCGACCGACACCTTCATCAGCCTGAGAAGCGGATGGCCGGGCGCCTGCACGTCGATGGCAAGCACCTCATTGGGATCACGGCCGGCGATAAAAACATTCGAGCAGACAATCTTGGCGGAATAGCCGGAACCGACGCGGATCAGTTCGGGCGGCGCGACGTAGAGCCAGGTAAACAGGGCGGCTATGGCCAACACGACCAGGCCGAGCAGCCATTTGATGATCTTCACGGCGATCCGCATCTTTCCGTCCCTGCTTTTCCGCTGCCCGTGGCTTGCGGCCCGATTTATGTCATCGATTTGCCGCCATTGCTTCCGCAAAATCGGTGTTCTTGTCGAGCGCCGTCAACCTGTTATCAACCATGATCGGCGATCACTGGTGCATGTCGCCCAAAAGTGCGCAGCGGTTTTGGAACAACGACATGCACGAAAATAGCGTATCAGGCGATGCTGTGGGGCGATCGCCTGAGGGGCACCTGCAACGACAACCCAACAGCGACCGGCTGATTCCGGCTCGGGAAATGCGATGCGCCGTTTCGCGGCCCTCATCACGTTGACGCTGCTGGCCGCCTGCTCGACCGCCGGCGATCTCGTGCCCTCGATGTCGCCATCCAGCAGCCCGACGGTTGCCGTGCGCGCACCGCGTTTCGAAGACTCCAAGCCGCATGAATGGGATAGCGGCGCGCCTTGGAACTATGCCGTTCACGGCACCGACGTCTCCAAATACCAGACCTCGGTCGACTGGCCGACGGCCAAGGCCAGCGGCATCTCCTTCGCCTTCATCAAGGCGACCGAGGGCGGCGACCGTTTCGACGAGTATTTCAACGAGCATTGGTCGCGCACCAAGGCCAATGGCATTCCGCGCGCGGCCTACCATTTCTTCTATTTCTGCACGCCTGCCGCCACCCAGGCGCGCTGGTTCATCCAGAACGTGCCCGTCGACCGCTCGGCCATGCCGCCGGTGCTCGACATGGAGTGGAACCCGCAATCGCCGACCTGCCGGCTGCGCCCGGATTCAGCGACGGTGCGGGCCGAAATGACCACCTTTCTCGAGATGATCGAGCGGCACTATGGCAAGAAGCCGATCATCTACACCTCGGTCGACTTCTTCGACGATAACGACCTTGCGACCTTCCGCGGCTATCCCTACTGGCTGCGCTCGGTGGCCGGCCACCCCCGCCAGAGGTACGGCAGCCACCCTTTCACCTTCTGGCAATACACCGGAACCGGTATCGTGCCCGGCATGAACGGCAAGTCCGATATCAACGTCTTCAACGGCACTGAGGCAGCCTGGAAAAAGTGGCTGCGGCAGAACACCCGTTGACACCGGCTCTACCGCCTGCTTTTCGACGTCCCATGCGCACCTACCTGCAGCCACTGGGATATTTACGCCGGAAACAGTCGAAGAGCCGCCTGCGCTCCGGGCTGCTCGCGGCCCTGCTGCTCGGCGCTACGGCGATGCCGGCGGCGGCGCAGGAATGCGGCGGCGACTTCGAAACCTGGAAGCAAGGCGTGGCGGCGGAAGCCAAGGCAGCCGGTGTCGGCGCTGTCGGCCTTAACGCGCTGGAGGCCGCCACCATCGACGACAAGGTGCTCGCGCGTGACCGCGCCCAGGGCGTCTTCGCCCAGACCTTCATTCAGTTCTCCAACCGCATGATCTCGGCCTACCGGCTGAAGCAGGGCGCGGCCAATCTGAAGAAATACGCCGAAATCTTTGCGCGCGCCGACCAGCAGTTCGGTGTCCAGGCGCCGATCATCACCGCCTTCTGGGGGCTGGAGACCGATTTCGGCGCCGTACAGGGCGATTTCCACACGCTGAGCGCCTTGGTGACGCTGTCGCATGACTGCCGCCGCCCGCAGCTGTTTCGGCCGCAACTGCTGCCGCTGTTGACGCTGATCGATCGCGGCGTCGTTCCGGCCGACGTCACCGGCGCCTGGGCCGGCGAGATCGGCCAGACGCAGATCCTGCCTTCCGACTATCTCGCGCGCGGCGTCGACGGCGACGGCGACGGCATCGTCGACCTCAGGCGCAGCGTACCCGACGTGATCATGACCACGGCCAACAAGGTGCTGTCGCGCGGCTGGAAACGCGACCAGCCGTGGATCGAGGAAGTGCGCGTGCCCGAGGACATGCCCTGGGAGCAGACCGGCCGCACCAACAAGCTGCCGCTGTCTCAATGGGCCGCGTGGGGCGTCACTAATCCCGATGGCACGCCGCTGATCGACAATGGCCTGAAGGCCGGCCTGGCGCTGCCGATGGGCCGCAAAGGTCCGGCCTTCCTCGCCTACGACAATTTCGACGTCTATCTCGAATGGAACCAGTCCTTCACCTACGCGCTGACCGCCGCCAACTTCGCCAGCCGGCTGGCCGGGGCAAAGCAGTTCGACCCGCGCAATCCCGAAACCGGGCTCAATGGCGACCAGATGAAGGAATTGCAGACCAAGCTCGAAGCCAGGGGCTATGACGTCGGCACCGTCGACGGCATTCTGGGCACCAACACCCGCGAAGCCATCCGCAAGGAACAGATGCGGCTCGGCATGCCGGTCGACGGCTGGCCGACGCCGGAGCTTTTGGGGAAACTGTGAGTAGAATCTGCCCAAGCTGGGTTCCTTATTCCCTACTCCTTGCCCGGACGAAGTCGATAAATGCCCGCAAAGCCGGGGGGACGTGCCTCGAACTCGGGTGATACAGGAAGAAGCCTGGAAAGCTGGGCGACCAGGGCTCTAGAAATCTCATGAGCCTGCCCGCATTGATCCAGGACTGGACCTGATAGTCGATCATGTAGGCAACGCCTGCTCCACCCAGCGCCGCGTTCAGCATCAGCTCGGTGTCGTTAACAGTCAGGCTGCCCTCGACGGCGATTTCCAGAGACCGTTTGCCGCGCGCGAACTCCCATCGATAGAGGTTGCCGCCACCAGGCCACTGGAATGTTATGCATTGGTGCTGATGCAACTCCTGCGGATGGCGCGGTATGGCCCGATTTTCGAGATAGACGGGAGCGGCCACCGCCGCCATCTGCAAATCCCCGCTCAGTTTCACTGCCACCATGTCCTTCTCCAGCCGCTCGCCAAGCCTGATTCCGGCATCGAACCGTCCTCGAACAATGTCGGTCAGCGTATCGTCGACGATGACGGTCAGCGCGATATCAGGATAGGCGCGTTGGAAGTCGCCAAGGATCGGGCCGATGAACCGCACCGCGGCAACACGCGGCACGTTTATTCGTAGCGAACCCGCCGGCCGATCACGCGCGGCTTGAATGTCCGCTACGGCGCCCTCCAGCTCTTCGAACGCAACGGCAAGGCGCGCAAACAGCGTCTCGCCGGCACCAGTGGGTGAAACACTACGCGTCGTGCGATTCAGCAACCTGATGCCGATGCGAGCCTCCAGTTGCCGAATCGACTGGCTGAGCGCCGGCGGGGAAACACGCAGCCGGGCGGCGGCGCGGACGAAACTACGCTCTTCCACGATTGCGGCGAATGCCTTGAGCTCGGCGAATTCAGAACCGCGCATTGTGTATCCCTAGATTAACAAGCTAGTCAGATAATAGGCCATTATCTGATCAGTTGCATGGCCCTATTTCTCGACTAGCGGACCCGTCAGATGAAACCGGCACGGGCCTGAATGATTGAAGGAAACGTATCATGCCCAAGTCCTTGCAAGGCAAAACCGCACTCGTCACCGGCAGTTCGCGCGGCATTGGGCGAGCCATCGCCGAAGGACTCGCCTCCAAGGGCGCTGCCGTCGTCGTCAACTATGTCGGCAACCACGAAGCCGCTGACGAGGTCGTGGCCGCCATCGCCGGCAGGAGAGGAAAGGCGATCGCCGTCCAGGCCGACATATCAAGCGTCTCGGATATTCATCGCCTGTTTGACGAGGCTGAGAGTGAGTTCGGCGCGATCGACATCGTGGTTGCCAATGTCGGCGTCGCCGTCATCAAGCCTCTGACGGAGGCAACCGAAGCCGATTTCGACCATGTCTTCGGCACCAATGCCAAGGGCACCTTCTTCGTGCTTCAGGAAGCAGCGCGCCGTGTGCGAAACGGTGGCCGCATCATCGCGGTCTCCACCGGCGGCACCAAGATGTTCTTCACGCAAACGGCGCTCTATCTCGGCAGCAAGGGCGCCGTCGAACAATTCGTCCGTGTGCTCTCGCGTGAACTCGGACCGCGCGGCATCACCGTGAATGCGCTGTCGCCTGGCTTCACCGACACGGACCTGCTTCCCGAGCGCGATCGCGCCGTGGCGGCCGGCATGTCTCCATTTGGCAGGATCGGCGCGCCCCGCGACGTTGCCGATGTCGCGGTCTTCCTGGCCAGCGACGAGGCCCGCTGGCTGACCGGCGAGAATATCCAGGCCGGTGGAGGCGTCGCCTAATCCGCCATTGTCTCCAGGCTGGCGAATCCCTGCGGCGCATCGCCTTCATCGAAGGGTGTCGTCACCTCGACGAAGGTATCGGGATAAAAGCCGTTGAAGCGGGTTCTCAGCGACAGCGAATAGGCACCGATATGGCCGATCTCGATCCAGTCGCCGGTGTCGACGGTTTCCGGCAGCCAGAACGGCCGCGACAGGATGTCGACGGAATCGCAGGTCGCGCCGCAGACCTTGAACGGCACGATGTTCTTCTCCTCGCCATTGCGCGAGCGGATCGCCGGATCGGGGATGAAGCGGGCCGGCAGTGTGATCTTGCCGGTCCAAGAATCCGACAGCGACGCCCAGATGCCGTCATTGATGTAGAGCCGCTTGCCCTTGCGCAGCAGCACCCGCACGATCAGCGAGAGGCAGCGCGCCACGATCACCCGGCCGGGCTCGGCCACCAACGGGATCTGGTCGAACTGGTATTCCCTGAGGTCGCCCGACAGCCGCGACATGATCTGGCCGAGCGACGGCATCTCGATCTGCTTGCGATTGGGGTCATGGCCGTACTCGGCGGGAAAGCCGCCGCCGACATCGAGCCCCGCAATGTCGAAGGTCAGCCGGTTGCGCACCCAATCGGCGGAGGCCAGCGCCCGTTCATAGGTGTCGGGATCCTCGATCTGGCTGCCGACATGGAAGCACAGGCCGACCTTGTAGCCGGTGCGGTTGAGCCGCTCGGCGAGTTCCACCGCATAGGCCGGCCCGGCGCCGAATTTCTTCGACAGTTCATAGGCCGCCGAACCCTTGGTCTGGATTCGCACGAACACGCTGATGGAGCCCGGATCGATGTCAAGCGCCCGCACCACCCGCGTCAGCTTGGTGATCTCGTCCTCATGGTCGAGCGAAATGACGCGGATGGCGTATTTTTCCAGCGCAAGCTTGATGTCCGACTGCGCCTTGACCGGATGCATGTAGAGCATCTCGGCGTCGGGTGAGACGGCGCGCACTGCGGCGAACTCGCCGGGCGAGGCCACATCGAAGGCGGTGACGCCGGCTTCGACCAGCGCCTTCAGCACGATCTGCTCGCCATTGGTCTTGACTGCGTAGGCTGTCTTGCCGGGAAACATGCCCATGAACTGTTTGGCATCCGCCTTCAGCACCTGCGGGCGAAAGCAGTAGACCGGATCGTCCGGCCGAAGCGCCAGCGCCGCCTCGCGGGCATTCTCGAATCGCTGCATGGACGAATCCCCTGACTTCTCGGCTGCGCACAATTAATCCAAGCTAGCGGCCAAAGAAAACAATTCTGTGTCTGGCGGGCACTGACCCAGCGGCGCACCCTCTGGCAGCATTGTTGCCAGCAATCAGGTTTCGGGTGGCTCTTGTCGCCGGACCCGATATGCCTTCTGCCTGAGTGGCTGGCATTGATGCCGCGGGGAAGGACGTTCACGATGGCAATAGCCACGACAGCCGTGCAGCGCGGACCGATGACGCTGAGGGACTGGGGACAGCTTCTGCTGCTCGGCGCCATCTGGGGCGGCTCGTTCTTCTTTGCCCGCATCGCCGTTGCCGAAATGCACCCGCTGGTGCTGGTGCTGTTTCGCGTTGCCATTGCGGCCATTGCACTGCAGCTCTATCTCGGCATTCGCGGTCCGTCCTTCCGCCTCGCCTTCCCGCATGCCGGCCTGTTTTTCCTTTTGGCGCTCGCCAACAATGTCGTCCCGTTCTCGCTGATCTTTGCCGGCCAGACCGCGCTTGGCGCCGGCGTCGCCTCGGTGCTCAATGCGACGACGCCGTTCTGGACGCTGATCCTCGCCAACGCGCTGACAGCGGACGAAAAGCTCTCCTGGAACAAGCTTGCCGGCATCGGGCTCGGCATCGCCGGCACCGCTGTCATGATCGGCCCCGGCCTGCTGGCCGGGCTCGGCGGCCCGGTCTGGGCGAAATTCGCGCTGATCGGCGCCTCGCTGTCATACGCCGTCGCGCTGATGATTGCCCGCCGCTTCAAGGGCGTGCCCTCGCCGGTCATCGCCACCGGACAATTGACGGCGTCGACCATCATCATGATCCCGGTGGTGCTGCTCACCTATGGCCCGGCCGGCCTGTTCTCGGCCTCGCCGCCGGTCTGGACGGCGGTGCTGGCGCTGGCGCTGCTCTCCACCGCCTTCGCCTACATCCTCTATTTCAACCTCGTCGCCTCGGCCGGCGCCACCAACGCCTCGCTGGTCACGCTCATCGTCCCGGCCAGCGCCATCCTGCTCGGCCTCCTGTTCCTCGGCGAGCGGCTCGCTCTGTTCGAGTTCTGCGGCATGGCACTGATCGCGCTTGGCCTGTTGACGATCGACGGGCGGTTGTTTGGTCGGCGCTAATGCCTGTCGACCAAAAGTGCGCAGCGGTTTTGGGACAACGACGCGCTTTAGGTCTGGTAGCGCTGCCATGCCTCGCTTTCGCCACGGCCGCGTCACAATTTATTCACAGGCTGCCAGCGGCTTTTGCCGAAGAGTTTCAATGCCTAACGACAGGTGGCAGGTCGCAAATTCCACAATCGCGTCGCATTGCAGCATATTTTCCGCTTGCCTGTGGCACAAATGCCCCTAGACTCCACCCATAGCTCTTGAAGAGGAGACTATGACATGGGACTTACGAGGCCAATCAACGCATTGATGATCTGTGCTGCATTTGCCTTCATTGGCGCCCTTATCATAGGTGTTCTTCCGTAACCGCCGGAGCGGAAGAACAGCAGCAATAGCCCACAAATTCGAAAGGCCGGGTGTTTCGCCCGGCCTTTTGCATTTCAGATTTCATACCACGATGAAGCTCAGGCGGCGGCGGATCCAGCTGCCTCTGTTTCGTGGGAGCGGATGCCGATCATATGGCAGATGGCAAACACCAGGTCGGCCCGGTTCATGGTGTAGAAATGGAAGTCGCTGACGCCGCGCTCGACGAGATCGAGCACCTGCTCGGCCGCCACGGCAGACGCCACGAGCGCATGCGTCTGCGGATCGTTGTGCAGCCCTTCGAACCGCTCGGCCAGCCATGCCGGCACCAGCGCGCCGCAGCGTGCGGAGAAATTGGCGACCTGGGTGAAATTGTGCACCGGCAGGATGCCGGGCACGATCGGGATGTAGATGCCGGCGCGGCGCGCCTTCTCGACGTAACGCTCGTAGAGATCGTTGTCGAAGAAGAACTGGGTGATCGCCCGCGTCGCGCCATTGTCGGCCTTGCGCTTCAGCATGTCGAAGTCGGTGGCAAAGTCCGGACTTTCCGGATGCTTTTCGGGATAGGCCGAGACCGAGATGTCGAAATCGCCGGCGTCCTTCAGCGCTCCGACAAGTTCGGCGCCATTGGCATAGCCATCGGGATGCGGCCGGTAGGCCGTACCGACACCCGCCGCCGGATCGCCGCGCAACGCAACGAAGCGCTTCACGCCCATATCGGCGAATTCGCGGACGACGGCATCGACCTCATGGCGGGCGGCGTCGACGCAGGTCATGTGCGCCGCCGGCGTCAGCGCCGTCTCGTTCAGGATGCGCTTGACCGTGCGCGCCGTGCGCTCCCGCGTCGAGCCGCCGGCGCCATAGGTCACCGAGACGAATCTCGGCTTCAGCGGCTCCAGCCTGGTGACGGTGTCCCAGAGCCTGGCTTCCATCTCGTCGGTCTTCGGCGGGAAGAACTCGAAGGAGACGCGGACCTTGTCGCCAATGTCGGGACGGCGGGAAAAGCGGAACTGGTTCATCAGGCGATTTCCCCCATAGGGTACGCTTTGGTGGGTTGGGTGTCATTTGAAGGCTCGGCGATCAGCATGCGGCGGTCGCGGCCGAGCCACAGCTTGACGGTGAGCCTGGCTTCGTTGCCGCCGCGCGGCTCGAATTCCTGGGCATCCTCGAGATCGAGCCCGGCATCGGCAAACCATTCGGAGATCTGGCGGTCGGAAAAGCCCAGCCTGACATGCGCATGCAGGTCGCGCAGGAATTCCAGTGCATGCGGCGCGAAATCGACGATCACCAGCCGGCCCGACGGGCGCAGCAGCCTTGCCGCCTCGCGGATGGCGCGGGCGGGATCGTCCAGATAGTGCAGCACCTGATGGATGGTGACGAGGTCGAAGGCGTCGCGCTCGACCGGCGGCGCGAAAATGTCGCCTTGGCGGACCTGGGCATTGGCGATGCCTGCCTTGTCGAGATTGGCCCGCGCCACCGTCAGCATTTCGCGCGACATGTCGATGCCGACACCGCGCCGGTAGAGCGGCGAAAATATCTCCAGCAGCCGCCCGGTACCGGTGCCGAGGTCTAGCATCGACTGGAATGGCCGCTTGCCGACCAGCTTGAGGAGTGCGGCTTCCACCGCGCGGTCCGGCACATGCAGCGAGCGGATGTGATCCCAGCTGGCGGCGTTCTCGGAGAAATACTCGGCGGCACGGTCCTGGCGCTTGCGCTTGACCGATGCCAACCGCTCGAGATCGCGCTCGACCTGTGGATCGGCGCCGCGAATGCCAGAGACCAGCCCCATGACGAAGTCGCGCGCGGAATCCGTATCCGACAGCCGGAAGAAGGCCCACGAGCCCTCCTGGTAGCGGCCGATCAACCCGGCCTCCAGCAGCAGCTTCAAATGCCGCGACACCCGCGGTTGCGACTGGCTGAGGATCTCGGTGAGGTCGGACACGGTGAGATCGCCGCGCGACAGCAGCGCCAGGATGCGGAGCCGGCTCGATTCGGCCGCAGCCTTCAACGTATCAACCATCGTATCGAGCGAAACATGCATCGGCGCGTTCTCGTTGAAAAAGATATAAACATATGTTTATGTCAGCTTTGACGACATGGCAAGGCCTATGTCGCTTCCTGACAAGAAAATGCCGCACACATGATCCCCGCCTGAGAGAACCGCTTTTCCCTGACGATCGGCTGGAAACTTGTGCTAGGGCGAAAGCCATGTTCGAGAAGCGCGACGGCGAAAAGCTCCTGCAGACTGACCCGGCTGACATGCCGGCGGATGGCCATATCGTGTTCATCGGCCGCATCGCCTCGCCATGGAAATCCAGGCAAACCTGCCCAAAGAACATGCGCGCGGCGCGCGAGGCCGGACAGGCGGCCACGGTTCTCATCGACCCTGCCTATCGCGACGGCCTGCTTGCGCTGGAGCGGGCCAGCCACATCGTCATCCTGTCCTGGCTGCATCACGCGCCGCGGGCATTGATTGTCCAGAGACCCCGCCATGCGGCTGAGCCGAAAGGCGTTTTCTCGCTGCGCTCCCCTGCCCGGCCGAACCCAGTCGGGCTGCATATCGCCGGCCTGATCGCCGTCGACATCGACCACGGCCGCATCGCCATCGACGCCATCGATGTGCTCGACGGCACCCCGGTGATCGACATCAAGCCCTATTTCGCCTCGACCGACGCCTTTCCCGAGGCGACCATTGCCGGGCGTGACGAAAAATGAGCGCGCCCACCGGCCGCCGCCGCGCCATCGCCAAGGCGCTGACCGCACTGCTGCCCCTGGCACCCTATGCCGATATGGAGAAAATCCGCACCGAGGCCGGCGCCGTGCACATGAAGACGCTGCCGCCGGGCATCGCGGTCTGGCTGGCGACGATCGCCCATATCAGGCACGGCCATACCGACTATGAAAAGCTGCTGGCCGAGGGCTATGACCGCGACTCGGCGCGGTTCTTCGTCATCGAGCAAACAAACATGGTGCTGACCCGTTGGCGCGCCACGCGCCTGCTCGATGCAGAGGACGAAGAGGAATAACTTCAGCTACCGTCGCTTCAATACGGCAACCGCATTGTAGGGCTGGCCGTCGGCCTGGCCAACCCAGGTCCAGGACAGGTTCCCTTTGAAAAATCGGACGGTGATGCCGCCACCGTCGATGCACTTGTCCTGGCCGTAGCTGATGTTTTCCCGGTATTCCGCCGAACTGTCGTCGCGAGAAATCTGGGTCAACGATCCGCCGATTGTCATTGCGATCGCCCAATCGGCGCCGGCAGCACCGGCCGGACTTTGATGACCGCTGCCGGTCCAGACGCCGTTGAGCCCCGCCGCGTTGACCACGCAAGGCACGTTCTGAAAGATCGGCGTCAGCTCGCTGCCCGTCTTCTCGCAACGATAGGTCTGGCCGTTCTGGCACAGCGCCTCGCCCTCGCGAGCGCATTGCGCGAAGGCATGGCCAGTGACGAAGACGAGGAAAATTGCAAAGCTGATGGTCCGAAAAGATCTGCCCATTTTGCCCCTCCCGGCCGGATATTTTCAAGCCGGACCATAGGGCATATCGAATGTGCTACCTAGGACAAACAGCGATGGTTGGGTGGCCCTATGCCGCCTGCAGGGGACCACTAGCTTGAATCTGCCGCATCAAGCCGAAGGGACCAATCGCCATGAACCGAAGCGCAGCAGCCGGTAGCATTGTGCCATTGCCGGCTTTGTCGGATCGCCATATCGATCCGCATTCCTATCCCGACGGCATCGCCTTTCTCGATGGTCAGTATCTGCCGATGTCGCAAGCCAAGATCTCGGTGCTGGATTGGGGCTTCCTGCATTCCGACGCCACCTACGACACCGTGCATGTCTGGGACGGGAGCTTCTTCCGACTCGACCTGCATCTCGACCGCTTCTTCGCCGGCTTGCAAGAACTGCGCATGACGATCCCGTCCGACCGCGATGGTGTGGCCGAGATTCTGCACAATTGCGTGGCGCTGTCGGGCCATCGCGCCGCCTATGTCGAAATGCTGTGCACACGCGGCGCCTCGCCGACCTTCAGCCGCGATCCGCGCCAGGCGGTCAACCGCTTCATGGCCTTCGCAGTTCCCTTCGGCTCGGTCGCCAATGCCGAGCAGTTGCGGCGCGGCCTGCATGTCGCCATTAGCGACAAGGTGCGCATTCCGCCGGTCTCGATCGATCCGGCGATCAAGAACTACCACTGGCTCGACCTCGTGCGCGGCCTCTACGACGCTTATGACCGTGGGGCCGAAACCGCATTGATTCTCGACTTCAACGGCAATGTCGCCGAAGGCCCCGGCTTCAACGTGTTCTGCGTCAAGGACGGCAGGCTGTCGACGCCAGCCGCCGGCGTGCTGCCCGGCATCACCAGGCGCACCGTCTTCGACCTCTGCGCCGAGGCAGCGCTTCCCACCACGGCCGTCGACGTCAGCGTTGCCGCGCTGAAGGCTGCCGACGAAGTCTTCATCACTTCCACCGCCGGCGGCATCATGCCGGTGACAGTGATCGACGGCGCTGCTGTCGCCGACGGCAAGATAGGCGGGATCACAAAGCGCTTGATGGCGCTCTACTGGCAAAAGCATGACGACCCGGCCTGGTCGAGCCCGGTGCGCTATCCCTGACCGGCGAAGGTCCTGCTCCACACGATGACGTGACCAAAAAGATTCCCCCTCGCCTCTGGAAAATCGCTCGACGCACCGTATATCGCGGAAGCGGAGAAGCCTCCGCTTCCCAGTTCACGGCCCGCATGGGCAAGGATTCCACGTCATGACAAGCAAGGTTTGGTTCATCACCGGATCGTCGAAAGGTTTTGGCCGAGTCTGGGCCGAGGCCGCACTCGCTCGCGGCGACCGTGTCGCCGCAACCGCGCGCGATGCCGGCACGCTCGCCGATCTCGTCGCGAAATACGGCGATAATGTCGCCGCGATCAAGCTCGACGTCACCGACAAGAAGGCTGTCGATGCGGCCATCGCCGAGGCGCACAAGCGCTTTGGCCGGCTCGACGTCGTCATCAACAATGCCGGCTATGGCCATTTCGGCGCCATCGAGGAAGTCAGCGAACAGGAAGCTCGCGACCAGATCGAAACCAATGTGTTCGGCGCGCTCTGGGTCACACAGGCGGCTTTGCCGATCATGCGGGCGCAGGGCTCCGGCCATATCATGCAGATCTCGTCGATCGGCGGCGTCAACGCCTTTGCCTCGCTCGGCCTTTACCATGCCTCGAAATGGGCGCTCGAAGCCTTCAGCCAGTCGCTCAGCATCGAGGTCGCCGAATTCGGCATCCATGTGACGCTTGTCGAACCGGGCGGCTTCTCCACCGATTGGTCCGGCGCCTCGGCCAAGGTCTCCAAAGCGATCGAGGCTTACGCGCCGGCCCGTGCCAAGATGGCGGAACGCCGCGCCAACTCGGTCGCCGGCGACCCCAAGGCCACCGGACCGGCGATGCTTGAAATCGTCGACGCGGCCGAGCCGCCGCTGCGCGTCTTCTTCGGCGATGGCGGCCTACCGATGATCAAGCAGGAATACGCCAACCGCATCGCGCTGTGGGAAAAGTGGGACCACGTTTCCGTCGAGGCGCAGGGCGCCAAGAAGAACCGCAAGGCGGCCTGAGCGCGTCTTGAAATCCGGCTGCGTCGCCCCGGCGGCGCAGCCCGTGCCCTAGCCCGGTACTAGGATCGATAAATCCACTGCTCGGGCACGCGCACCGAGATCTCTTCCCCTGTTGTCATACGACCCGGTTTCTCGACCCAAGCAACGAGGCCGCGCAGCCGTTTCGCCGCCTTCGGGAAGGCCAGCGCGCCGGCCTCCCGATCGGCCATCTCGGCGTTTTCGGCGATCGAACGTCCAGCAAGCCGGCAAGGCCCGTTCTGCGCATCGACCTTGATCGTCACGCCACTTCTAAAGAACAGCAGCGTGCCTGACGGCAGCATCGAGAGATGCGGCACGCCTTCGATCAACAGATTGGCGCCGATCCATTCCGGCTTGATCTCGGCCAGCCCCATCCGCTCGGCAACGACGGCGAGTTCATCCGCGGCTACGATTGATATCTGCCGCTCGTTGCGGATTTCGGTGCCGCGCGGATACCAGGGTTCGCGACCGCCCGAACGACGGGTGGCGCCGGCGTGGAAGTCGCCGTCGATGCCTTCGAAACCGAGCTGCAATGCTTCCACTGGGCGCGTCTGAAAGTGATTCGACGGTGCGGCGTAGAGCGCCGTCACCCTGGCTACGAGTTTTCGCGCTGAAATGATCTCGATCGGAGCCTCAGGGAAAAGATCCAGCATGGCTTACTCCTTGTGCAAGATCGCATTAGCGATAGCCATGAGCCCGGTCCAGTCCAAAGCAATGATGATCCGATCAAGCGGGCTGATGGCAGCCGATCACGATCTTCTTACCGCGGATCGCATATCCTATCGTACTGCGCCGCATTGCAGCCGTGCTGCACCGGCCTCATGGTGAGACAAGTCTGCGGAGGTTTCCATGCGTCCCGGGACTGCAATCGCGCTGCTTTGGCTGATCTGGGTCGTGTCCTGGTTTCTAGCCGCCTTCTGGGCCGACCCGGCGAAAAAGCGTGCCGGCATCCAGGAGGAGCTTCGCTATCGCGCTTTGTGGTTGTTCGGCGCGGTGCTGCTGTTCATTCCCGCGCATGGCTATGCCGGCCGGCTGCGATTCTGGTTTCCGACCCTTGCCGAAGCGTGGATCTGCGCAGGGCTTGTTGCCGTTGGCCTGTTGTTCGCCTGGTGGGCGCGGTTGCATCTCGGCCGTTTCTGGTCGGCTTCGGTGACGGCCAAGGCCGAACACCGTGTCGTCGACACCGGTCCCTACAGAATGGTCCGCCACCCGATCTATACCGGACTGCTTCTGGCGATCCTTGCCACAATGGCGGCCAAAGGCACGGTCTGGGGCATCGCCGGCGCGATTCCTCTCACCATCGGCATCGTCATGAAGGCAAGGCTGGAGGAACGCTTTCTGCGCGGAGAACTCGGCAACGCCTATGACGATTATGCCCGCAGCGTACCGATGCTGGTGCCGTTCATGCCGGCCTGATTACAGCATCCGCAAAAGCGCGCCGCCGATCGAATAGCCGGCGCCGAAGGCGCACAGCACGCCGAAATCGCCGGGCTTCATGTCGGCGTGGTTTTCCGACAGCGCGATGATGGCGCCGGCGCCGGCGGTGTTGCCGAGCCGCTCCAGCACCATCGGCGCGCGGTCGTGGTCGACCTCGTGGCCGAAGGCCAGTTTCAGGATCATGGCGTTCATGCGCGCATTGGCCTGATGCAGCCAGAAGCGCCTGATGGCTTGCGGCGTCAGCCCGTGCTCGGCGAGGAATTCGACAATGAATTTGTGGCCGGCGACGGTGACTTCCTTGAACACCTTGTTGCCGACCTGCTTGATCAGATTGCCTTCGAGGTTGATCATGTAAGGATCGTCCTGGGCGGTGCGGGTGTGATAGCCCAGATTGGTGCGGATATTGTTCGACATCTGCGTCCAGGTGCGCGTGTCCAGCACCTCGAAGCGCCCCGGCCGCTTCTCGCCCCTGGCCAGCCCCTCGACCACCATCGCCACCGACGCATCGCCGAAGATGAAATGCGTCTGCCGGTCGCGGAAATTGAGATGGCCGGTGATGATCTCCGGCGTGACCACCAGCACGCGTTTGTGCGCGCCCGCCCGCACCAGATTGGCCGCAATGTGCAAGGCGGCCGCGGCCGATGAACAACCAAGCCCCATATCGAAGCCGGCGCCCTTGGTGCCCAGCGCCTGCTGCATTTCGATGGCGATCGCCGGATAGGGCCGCTGCTGGTGCGAGGCCGAGCAGATCACCAGGTCGATGTCGGACGGCTTCAGGCCGGCATGGTCGAGCGCCTTCCTGGCTGCGGCGACGCCGAACTCGGCCTGCAGCGACAGCGCATCGTCGGGCCGCGCCGGAATGCGCGGCGCCATGCGGGTCGGATCGAGAATGCCTTCGCGCTCGATCACATGCCGGGTCTGGACGCCCGAGGCATGAACGATGAAGGCGCTGTCGGATTTCTGCAGCAGCGTCTCATCCGTGCCTTGCCGGCGTGCATTCTCGGTGTCGACCCAGGCATTGAAGCTGGCGACCAGTTCTTCATTGGTGATCTTGGCTTCAGGGATTTCAACGCCAATGCCGCTGATGATGACGCGATGCATATCCAGTCCGTCCATGCGCAGGCGTTGTCGTTCTCATGTGAACGACGAAGGGGCGCGACACAACACTTTTCTCACCCCACCGGTTTACGCCGGCTTAAACCATAGGCTGTGGCCGGATGTCATCGGGAGTGCTAGCCGGCCCGCTTGGCGACGATGAAGATACGCGGAAAGCGCAGCAGCACCTTGCCGTTTGCGGTCTTCGGATAGGCCTCGGTGATCTTGGCCGTGTAGCTGTCGAGGAAGGTCTTGCGCTCGCCGGCGTCCAGCGGATCGAGGAAAGGCTTCAGCCCCGTCGACTTCACCCATTCGACGATCGCCTCGGCGTCGGTCAGCGGATGATTGTAGGCTGTATGCCAGATATCCACCCGGTCGGAGAGCGGCGACAAGAGATCATAATAGAACGACACCGCCGGCAGCGGTCCGCGCGCAGCACCTGCCATCTTGGCGGCGAACGGCATTTCGGCGGCCGTCTCGCGCATCACCTGATGCGACGGCTCAAGCAGATTGTCGGGCATCTGGACGGCGAGCGCGCCACCGGGGGCGAGAAAGCCCATCAGCCGCTGAAACACAGCCGGATGGGTGGGCAGCCACTGGAACACGGCATTGGCGAAGATGACATTGACCGGCTCGGCCGGCTGCCACGTCGAGGCATCGGCGAGGTCGAAATTGACGCTGGGCAGGCGCGCCCTCGCCTTCTCGATCATGTCGGGCGAGGTGTCGAAACCGCTCACCTCGGCATCCGGCCAGCGCTCGACCAGCAGCTCGGTCGAATTACCCGGCCCACAGCCGATGTCGACGACCCGGCGCGGGAAATCCACCGGCACCTGCGCAACAAGATCGCGCGCGGGCCGCGTGCGCTCATCCTCGAATTTCAGATATTGGGCGGCTGACCAGTCGGTCATTCAAGCTTTCCTCGTATCAGTTGAGAAATTCGCCGCCCCGGTTGCTCCCTTACCGCGTCAGCCTCTTGTAGGTCATGCGGTGCGGGTTGACGGCCTCGGGGCCGAGCCGGCGGATCTTGTCCTGCTCATAATCCTCGAAATTGCCCTCGAACCATTCGACATGACTGTCACCTTCAAAGGCCAGGATGTGCGTGGCCAGACGGTCGAGGAACATACGATCATGCGAGATGATGACGGCGCAGCCACCAAAATTTTCCAGCGCGTCTTCGAGCGCCGCCAGCGTTTCTGTGTCGAGATCGTTGGTCGGCTCGTCGAGCAGCAGCACATTGCCACCGGTCTTCAGCATTTTTGCCAGATGCACGCGGTTGCGCTGGCCGCCGGAGAGGTTGCCGACCTTCTGCTGCTGGTCGCCGCCACGGAAGTTGAACGACGCACAATAGGCGCGCGTGTTGGCCTCGAACTTGCCGAGCTTGACCACTTCTGCGCCGCCGGAAATCTCCTCCCACACCGTCTTTGACGGATCGAGCGCATCGCGGCTCTGGTCGACATAGCCGAGCTTCACCGTTTCGCCGATGCGGACAGAGCCGGCATCCGGCGTTTCCTGGCCGGTGATCATGCGGAACAGCGTCGTCTTGCCGGCGCCGTTCGGGCCGATGACACCGACGATGCCGCCCGGCGGCAGCTTGAATTCCAGGCCTTCGATCAAAAGCGTGTCGCCAAAGCCCTTCGACAGGCCTTCCGCCTCGATCACCACATTGCCGAGCCGCTCGCCATGCGGAATGACGATCTGCGTATCGCTCGGCCGCCGCTTGTCGGCTGCATCCAGCAGGTCCTGGAACGCCTGGATACGCGCCTTGGACTTGGTCTGGCGGGCTTTCGGGCTGGACTGGATCCACTCGCGTTCGCGACCGATGGCGCGCTGGCGGGCGTCGTCCTCGCGACCTTCCTGCTTGAGGCGCTTGGCCTTGGCTTCGAGGTACTTGGTGTAGTTGCCCTCATAGGGGATGCCGCGGCCGCGATCGAGCTCGAGAATCCATCCGGTGACATTGTCGAGGAAATAGCGATCGTGGGTGATGATCATCACCGCGCCGGGATAGGCGCGCAGGTGTTTTTCCAGCCACGCCGTGGTCTCGGCGTCGAGATGGTTGGTCGGTTCATCGAGCAGCAAGAGGTCGGGCTGACGCAGCAGCAGCTGGCAGAGCGCGACGCGGCGGCGCTCACCGCCCGAAAGCTTGGTGACCTCGGAATCCTTGGGCGGGCAGCCCAGCGCTTCCATCGCCATCTCGACCTGCTGTTCGAGATCCCACAGGTTCAACCGGTCCATCTCGTCCTGGAGCTTGGCCGACTCGTCAGCCGTCTCGTCGGAGTAGTTCATCATCAATTCGTTGTAGCGCTCGATGATGGCGGTCTTGGCGGCGACGCCTTCCATGATGTTCTCGAACACCGTCTTGTTGGCATCGAGCGCCGGCTCCTGCGCGAGATAGCCGACGGTGGCGCCTTCGGCGAGCCACGCTTCGCCGTTCCACTCCTTGTCGAGCCCGGCCATGATCTTGAGGATCGTCGACTTGCCCGAGCCGTTGGGGCCGAGGATGCCGATCTTGGCGTCGGGATAGAAGGAGAGATGGACATTCTCAAGCACCTTCTTGGTGCCATAGGCCTTGTTGAGGCCGGCCATGTGATAGATGAACTGGCGTGCCACGCGCGCTTTCCTTGATGATTGACCGAAAATGTCGGATTGAATGGAGGTTGGCCGCTATGTAGGCGATGCCGGGCCGAACGGCAATCGCTTTTGCCATTTCAAGCCGGGTGTACACCGCACGTTAAGTTTTCCGCCGGTTGTAGGGAGCGTTGAAATCCCCGGTTAACCCTTCAGCGTCAAAACAGGATCGATCGCTGGCCTGTCGCGATCGAAAGTAGAGATCGGACCGAAGGTAGTGCTGAACAGTTTCCTGCTCCTTGCCGAAGCGGTCGTCTACTTCAGCGTCATGGTCACGCTGTTCCGCTTCAGGGATCGCATCGGCCTCGGCGTCTTCGTATGCGCGCTGGGCGCCATGCATTTCCTCGAAACCTATCTCGCCAGCGTCTTCTATGTCGCCCTGCCCTTCGGCATGGTCTCGCCAGGCTCGGCGGTGCTGTTTTCCGGCAAGCTGGTGATGCTGCTTCTGCTCTACATGAAGGAAGATGCGGCCACGGTGCGCCAGCCGATCTATGGCCTTTTGCTCGGCAACGCCTTGATGATCGGGCTGGTCCTGATCCTGCGCCTGCACGATATTTCAGCCCTTTCCGACGGCAAGCTTCCCGATATCGGTTTCATCGACCAGTTGGGCTGGCTGATGGTGTGGGGCACGACGCTGCTCTTCATCGACGCCATCCTGATCATCCTGCTTTACGAAAAGCTCG
Source organism: Mesorhizobium sp. M0001 (assembly GCF_040324255.1). Taxonomy (NCBI): domain Bacteria; kingdom Pseudomonadati; phylum Pseudomonadota; class Alphaproteobacteria; order Hyphomicrobiales; family Phyllobacteriaceae; genus Mesorhizobium; species Mesorhizobium sp. M0001. The sequence goes on along the minus strand of NZ_JAMYVS010000001.1, from coordinate 340,954 downwards.
GGCGTTATCTGCGCAAGGCGCCGTTCTCCCGCATCCTGATTTGCGTCGCCTGCGTGCTCACCTTCGACCAGGCCGGATTTTTCACCGCCCTGCATTTCGTCGCCGGCGCACCGATTGCGGTCTTCTTCGGCGGCTGGTTGGCCAAGATGGGTGCCGCTTTTGCCTACAGCGCCATGCTTGTCGCCTACCTCAGATGGTTCGAAACGCGTCAGGTCGTGGCACCCCGCGGGCTGTCCGACGTCTTCGACACGTTGACCTATCGCGAGCGCTACGAAGCCCTGGTCGAACATGTCGGCCGCGACGGCCTCACCGGCCTCTTGCACAGGGGACGCTTTGACAGCGACGGCGAACGTCTGGTTGCTGTCAGCTTGCGCACGGCCCAGCCGCTCAGCCTGCTGATCGTCGACGTCGACCATTTCAAGTCGATCAACGATCGCTTCGGCCATGCCGAGGGCGACAGGGTGCTGAGATCGATCGCCCAGGTACTGACCCAGGCGGCCGGCGCGCACGATCAGGTTTTCAGGATCGGCGGCGAGGAGTTCGCCATCCTTTGCTCGCAGCCGCATGCGGTCGCCAGGTTGCTCGGAGAAAACCTCCGCCAGGCCGTCAAGGCGTGCGTAAACCGGTTCGACATCAGCGTCAGCGCCGGCATCGCCACTGTCGACGAGACCGTAGCCTCGCTTGCCGATCTCTTCGCCCTTGCCGACGAGCGTCTCTACAGGGCCAAATCCACCGGGCGTGACCGCGTCGTCGGCGAAGCGCATGACGATGCCGAAGACCTCAGTGCCTGGACATTGTCCACACGTGGCGTCAGCGGATAAGGTTGTCAGCTCCGCTTGCGCTGCTGCAACGCGCCGACCGCAACTGAAACGGCTATCAGCGCGATGGCCAGCCATTTCAGCGTGGTGATGATCGGACTGGCGTCGATGTCATAAGCGATGAACAACAGAATGCCGGGCACCAGCAGGCCGCACATGACCAGCATGATGCGGTTGATCTGCCAAGACACTTTTGCTGCCAGCGCTTCGTCACCGGCTTCGCCGACAAGACCGGCGCGCATCTCCCGGGAGATGGCCAACGCGCTCGACAGGCGCATGGAGATCGGCAAGCCGAGCCCGATTATGAGAAAGGCACACGCCGCCAGCAGAGCCGAGAATTTGAGCGCGCTGGTGTCGGCCGGCACCGGAAACAAAAGTGTCGCCAGCGGCAGGAAGACACAGACGATGCCGAGCGCGGCAATGGCGATGAAGATCGCGGCATTGACCCAAGTGAACAGCTGGTAGCGGCCTGCCCCGATCGGCGCGGCAAGCACGCGCATGCGCGCCCACTCGGCATCGGTATAGGAAAAGCCCGGCCATTCCATGCGGCCGTCTTTTATGGCGGTCATCCCCCTGGCCCAGAAAGCCAGCCGCGCCAGCGCGCCTGATGTCATGCCACTCATCGCCACCCCCGCCGAATGAAACACATCCAGACCATATCACCGCGTCACTGCCAAGCGACAGACGGATATCCTACTGGAACCCGGCCGCATCGACCGAGCCCTTCGGACAGCCCGCCTTGGTCGTCGGCGCCGAGGCGAGCATGAGAGTGCCCAGCGAACTGTCGGGGCCGATCGGGCCGGTCAGGCCGAGCGTCAGCTCGCCGATCAGCCGCCTGCCGCTCGACGGATCGACCAGGCAGGAGACACGCACCCGCGCGCCGGCTCCATTGCCGAAGGCGCTGTCGAAGGCGCTGCGGATCTGGTCCGAGGTCAGCTGCTTGCCGACGTTCCTGGTGAAGAGCTCGCGCACAGGCGAGGCATTCACCGCCCGCATCAGGTTCAGCGCCTCGGCAAAATACTCCTGCTGGCTCTTGCCGTAGCAGGTGCCGTGCTTGGTCCATTCATGCCGCTCGAGCTTGGATGCGGTGCCGGGCATCACCTGGTCGAGTTCGGCGCGCGTATTGGCATCGAGATCGACCGGCGGCAGGTCGGCCCAATGTGCCGGATTATCATTGGCCTTGTCGCCCGCCGGCACCTGGCAATAAAAATTGCCGTTCGGCTGCGGCCAGAGCCCATGCAACGTGAAATGCGACGCGTCGAAGCCGCCCGCCGTCTGCGCCTGGCATTCGGGCTTGCTCGACTTGGTTTCGCAGAAGGCCGGCTGCCAGCTCAGCGCGAAAACATATTCGGGTTTTCCCGAAGCCGCAGGCTTGCCCTGATCGGCGGGCGCGGCCGGCAGGGCGGCTGCGCTGCCGCCGGCGACGTGACCGCAGCTGATCTTGACCCAGCGACGCTCAGGATCGGCGCCCGGCACGCGGATGAGGTAATGCGTCGGCGCATCCTTGTTGCCGGCCAGGAGGTCGTAGCTCTGTCCAGCCGTTGTCGCGATATTGCCGGGGTTCTTGCCGCTCTTGATTGCCTGCGTTGCTGGACAGGCAGCATCGGCCACGAAGGAGCCGCTCATCTTCACATCGGCGCGCGCTAGGCCGACACCGGCCAGCGCCACCAACACCGCACCCCATATCGCCGATATCCGCATTCCAGCACTCCTAGCGTTTCATAGCGCAAGCTAGAAACGTGTGACATGTCAGAATTACGATTTCTTTCGTCCGCCGCAAAAAACAATCGCTCGGTCGATCAGACCCCGCCCTCCTCGACCCGCTTCGTCAACATACGCAGCAGATCAAGCGCGGTCTCAAGCACGCGAGGCTCGATGCCCTCGCTGATGCGGTTGGCCCAGACATGCTGGCGCGTGCCGATATCCCTGATCGCGGCCCGGCCCGCATCGGTCATCGCCAGGAGCTTGGCGCGGCGGTGCGCCGGGTTGTCCGCATAGGCGGCGAGCCCTTCGGCGGCCAGAATGTCGGCAAGGCGCTGCACGCTCTGACGGGCAAGCCCCATGTCGCGGGCAATGTCGGCCACCGATTTCGGCTCCTTCAGCACCGCGCCCAGAACCTGCCAGCGCGCCGCCGTCAACCCGGCAGGCTCCGCCAGCCGGTCGGCCGCGTCGAGAAACCCGCCATTCAGCCGGAACACGGCAAGCACCAGTTCGGTGAGCACATCTCCGGCTTCGGTCCTGCTTGTCATTTCTGGCCGGCCTCGATGGTGGAAACGAAAGTGTTGACGGCTTCAGCCACCGCCTCCGGCTTGTCAAGCATCACCCAATGGCCGGAACCGGCGACGGTTCTGTGGCCAATTCCGCTGCGCAGCCGAAACAGGGCCGCCGCATTGTCATTGGCCTCCGTGGCCAGCACGAAGATCGGCCCGTGATAGGCGTCGAGCGTCGGTTCGGGATTCCATTCCGCCAGCGCCTTGCCGACGCCTGCCCGAGCCGCCGGATCGACCACCGCCGCATCGGCGATGACCTGTTTGCGGACATCTTCATTGGAGCCGGCGATCGAGGTGTAATAAGCGCTCAGGACATCGCCGCCGTTTGGCCCCGCCAGATCGCGCACGAACCCGTCGCGAATCTCTTTGGGCAGGGCGCGCGGATCGGTCGCCGGATCGACCAGCAGGATGCCGGCAACACGGTCGGCATGGCCGGCGGCATAGGCGAGCGCGGCCCCACTGCCGCCGCTATGTGCAACGAGGACAAACCGCTTCAGGCGGAACGCATCGGCCACCGCACCAATATCGTCGGCACGGCCGTCATAGCCGTAGTCGGCATCAGCTGCAGGCGCCGATGCGCCATGGCCGCGAAAATCGAAGGCGACCGCCTCACGGCCACCTGCGGTGAGCTGCATCACCCGGTTCCACTGTGTGGCGCGGCTGCAATCACCATGCGCGAACAGGATCGGCAGGCCGTCGCCGGATTTGATGTCGTAGCCGGCAAGCTGGCCCTGCGGGCCGGCAATGGTCTTCATGGTCATCTCCCTGGTTTGGCTGGAAGCAATGCCGGGCAGGAGCATTGCGGATGAAAGGCTCGCCAGCAGAAACGCGCGGCGCGAAACGGTTTTCATGGTCATACTCCGATCCAATTGACAGTATGCTGTCATATAGCCAAATTGACAGCAAGCTGTCAATAGTGGCCCCGGCTGATTTCGACCTCCCCTTGACGTCGGTCCCGCGTCGCTCAACAGTCGCCGAGGAGCGAGACATGGCATTTGACAAGCAGACGACGCTGGCCTCACCGACCGGGGCCACGCTCAACCTCTATGTGAAGCACGCGAGCGGCTCTCCACGGGCCGTCGTCCAGATTAACCATGGCTTGGCCGAACACGCCGCGCGCTATGCCCGCTTCGCGGATTACCTCAGCACCCGCGGTTTTCACGTCTACGTCCACGACCATCGCGGCCATGGCGCGACCAAGGCGCCCGATGCCCCGCTCGGCAGGTTCGCCGGCACAGGCGGCCCGGCCAAGGTGATCGCCGATGTCGATGCCGTCCACGATTTGATCGCAAGGGAGCAGCCCGGCCTGCCGGTCATCCTGTTCGGCCATTCGATGGGTGCGTCGGTGGCGCTCAACTACCTCCTGGCGCACTCGCCGCGCGTCCACGCCGCGGCGATCTGGAACGGCAATTTCTCACAAGGCCTGCTTGGTCGGCTTGCACTCGCCATCCTCGCTTATGAGCGCTTCAGGCTCGGCTCCGATGTTCCCTCACGCGTCTTGCCCAGGCTGACCTTCCAGGCCTGGGGCAAGGCGGTGCCCAACCACAAGACGCTGTTCGACTGGCTGTCGCGCGACGAGGCTGAAGTGGCCAAGTACATTGCCGACCCGCTGTGCGGCTGGGATGCCTCGATCTCGATGTGGCGCGACGTCGTGGAGATGACGCAGAAGGGCGGCAAGGATGCGGGCTTTGCCGGCATCAGGCGCGACCTGCCCGTCAGCATGGTCGGCGGCGAGAAGGATCCGGCCTCCGACTATGGCAAGGGCATCGACCATCTCGCCAAACGCATGCGCGCGATGGGCTTTTCGAATCTGGTTTCAAAAATTTACGCCGACACCCGCCACGAAAGCCTGAACGAGGTGAACCGCGACACCGTCATGAACGATTTTGCCGCGTGGGCCGATGGTGTTGAAACGCTGACATCGCTGGCCTACCGCAAGGCCCGTGACAGCGGCATCCCGGGTTGATAGAGGCTGCGGTTACGACCCGTTTTTGGTGATTTATGGCTGAACCTCCGCTGAAAGGCATCCGCGTCGTCGAACTCGCCCGCATCCTGGCCGGCCCGTGGGCAGGACAATTGCTGGCCGATCTCGGCGCCGATGTCATCAAGGTCGAGAGCCCCGATGGCGGCGACGATACCCGCAAATGGGGTCCGCCCTTCGTCATGAGCCATGATGGCGAGAACCTGTCGGCCGCCTATTACCACTCCTGCAATCGCGGCAAGCGCTCCATCGCGGTCGATTTCTCGACGCCCGAAGGGGCCGAGACGGTGCGCCGGCTGGTTGCCACGGCCCACGTTCTGATCGAGAACTTCAAGTTCGGCGGCCTCAAGAAATACGGGCTCGATTACGAGAGCCTGAAGGCGATCAATCCAAAACTCGTCTACTGCTCGATCACCGGCTTCGGCCAGGACGGACCTTACGCCCCACGCGCCGGCTATGATTTCATCATCCAGGCCATGGCCGGCATGATGTCGATCACCGGCGAGGTCGGGCGCGAGCCGCAAAAGGCCGGCGTCGCTATTTCCGACATCTTCACCGGCCTTTACTCTGTGATCGCCATCCAGGCAGCGCTTCGCCATGCCGAAAAGACCGGCGAAGGCCAGCATATCGACATGGCGCTGTTCGACACGCAGATTTCCGCACTCGGCAACCAGAACCTCAACTATCTCGTCTCCGGCAAGGCGCCGGTGCAGATGGGCAATGCGCATATGAACATTGCGCCCTATGAGGTTGTCCCGGTCAGGGACGGCCACATCATCCTGGCGGTCGGCAATGACGGCCAGTTCGCCAAATTCTGCGCTGCCGTCGGTCTCGACCATCTCTCAGCGAATCCCGATTTCGCCACCAATCCGGCCCGCGTCGCCAACCGGGTGAACTTGCGCGAGCACTTGATCGAGACGCTGAAGAATTGGGATCGCGACCCGTTGCTGGCCAGGCTCGAAGCGTCAAGCGTGCCGGCGAGCCCGATCAACGACATCGGCCAGATGTTTGCCGACCCGCAGACGATCGCACGCGGCATGCGCCTCGACCTCGACGATGGCCATGGCAATCGTCTGCCCTCGGTGCGCGCGCCGATGGTGATGTCGGGCACGCCGCTCGTCTATGAGCGTCCCTCGCCTCGCCTTGGCGAACATACCGAAGAAATTCTTGCCGAACTGGAGAAGTCTGGACGATGAAGACCGGTGGACAACTGATTGTCGACGCACTCGAGGCGAACGGCACCGACCGCATCTTCTGCGTGCCTGGCGAATCCTATCTCGCTGTGCTGGACGCGCTGCATGACTCGCCCATCCGCACCATTGTCTGCCGCCAGGAAGGCGGCGCCGCCATGATGGCCGACTGCCAGGGGCGGCTGACCGGCAAGCCCGGCATCTGCTTCGTCACCCGCGGCCCCGGCGCCACCAATGCGTCGGCCGGCATTCACATTGCCATGCAGGATTCGATACCCGTCATCCTGTTCATCGGCCAGGTCGCCAGCCACGCCAAGGAGCGGGAGGCTTTCCAGGAGGTCGACTACAAGCGCTTCTTCGGCGACATCGCCAAATGGGTGGTGGAGATCGACGATGCCGCGCGCATCCCCGAACTCGTCACCCGCGCCTTTGCTGTCGCGACATCGGGCCGCCCCGGCCCCGTCGTCGTCTCGCTGCCGGAGGACATGCTGACCAGTCTTGTCGACGCGCCCGCGGCCTTGCCGCACACGCCGGTCGAAACCCGGCCCGGCGAAGCCGAACTCGATGCTTTGGAAAAGCTTCTGGCCAAGGCCAAGCGTCCCTTCGTCATCCTCGGCGGCACACGCTGGGACGAGGAAGCGGTGGCACGTATGCGCACCATTGCCGAGGCCTGGTCGCTGCCGGTCGGCTGCTCCTTCCGCCGCCAGATGCTGTTCGACCATCTGCACCCGAACTATGCCGGCGATGTCGGCATCGGCATCAACCCGAAGCTGGCCACCGCCATCAAGCAGGCCGACCTGGTGCTGCTGATCGGCGGCCGCATGGGCGAGATGCCGTCCTCCGACTATACGCTGCTGAAGAGCCCTTACCCCGACCAGACGCTGGTCCATGTCCATGCCGATGCCGGCGAACTCGGCCGTGTCTACCGGCCGACCCTGGCGATCAACGCTGCGCCGTCAGCCTTCGTCGAAGCCTTCGCCAAGCGCAAGCCAACCTCCACGCCAGCCTGGGCGGAGGAGACAGCGAAAGCACACGCTGCCTACCTCGACTGGTCGACGCCTCCTGAGACCGGCCCCGGCACGGTCCAGATGGGGCCGATCATGAACTATCTGGAAAAGATTTTGCCCGATGACGCCATTTTCACCAACGGCGCCGGCAATTACGCCACCTGGGTGCACCGCTTCCACCGCTTCCGCCGCTTCGCCACGCAAGGCGCGCCGACCTCCGGTTCGATGGGTTACGGCACCCCGGCTGCGGTCGCCGCCAAGGCGCTCCATCCCGACCGCACCGTGATCGCCTTTGCCGGCGACGGCTGCTTCCTGATGAACGGACAGGAATTCGCTACCGCCGTGCAATACGACCTGCCGATCATCGTCATCGTCGTCAACAACGGCATCTACGGCACCATCCGCATGCACCAGGAGCGCGATTATCCCGGCCGTGTCGTCGCCACCGATCTGAAGAACCCTGACTTTGCCGCTCTTGCCCGCGCCTATGGCGGCCACGGCGAGACGGTCGAGAACACGGCAGATTTTGCCCCTGCCTTCGAGCGTGCCCGCGCCAGCGGCAAGCCGGCGATCGTCGAGATAAGGCTCGATCCCGAGGCGATCACGCCGACGCGGACGATGACGCAGATCCGCGACAAGAGCTGAGAAGTTGGCAGCTAAAGCCGAGTTCCGTCACACCCCCCTCTGTCCTGCCGAACTGTCCGGCAGGCCAGAGGGGGGTGGTCCCGCCGACGCTGCCAAGGCGATCGCCCCTTTCCTGATATCTACAAGCGAGCTATCAGACCGCTGCCAGCGCCTGCGTCAGGTCGGCGATAAGATCGTCCGGATGCTCGACGCCGATCGACAGCCTGACCGTGGTCTCCAGCACGCCGATGCGCTGGCGCACGTCGAAGGGAATGCCGGAGTGCGTCATCGCCGCCGGGTGGCTGGCGAGTGACTCCGTGCCGCCAAGGCTCACCGCCAGCTTGAATATTTGCAGCCCGTTGAGAAAGGCGAAGGCCGCCTTCTCTCCGCCCTTGATATCGAAAGAAAATGTCGAGCCGGCGCCGCTGCATTGCGCTTTGTAGGCCCGTCCCGCTGCCGTGTCCTCGCCCAGGAACGGCAGGTAATGCACCTTTTCCACCTTGGCGTGATCGCGCAGGAATTCAGCCACGAGCCGCGCATTGTCGTTGGCGCGCTCCATGCGGATCGACAGCGTTTCCAGCGAGCGGCCGAGCATCCAGCAGGAATGCGGATCGAGCTGCGTGCCGATTGCGCCGCGCAACGCCTTGATCGGCTTGGTCACCGCCTTGCTGCCCATCGCCGCACCGGCGATCAGGTCGGAATGGCCGCCGACATATTTGGTCAGCGAATAGACGGAGACATCGGCGCCATGTTCGATCGGCCGCTGGAACACCGGGCCGAGCAGCGTGTTGTCGCAGACGATGATCGGCGTTGATCCTTGGCTTGCGCCGATCTCGTCGGCAAACTTCCGGATCAGTGCGATGTCGACCAGGCTGTTGGTCGGATTTGACGGCGTTTCGATGAGAATGACCGAGACACGCCCCTTCGCCACCGCTGCATCAGCAGCGGCCCGCACCGCCTTCTCGTCGACGCCGTCGGCGAAGCCGACAGCGCCGATGCCGAAGCCGGACAGCGTGCGCGTCAAAAGCGTCTCAGTGCCGCCGTAAAGCGGCTGCGAATGCAAGATGACATCGCCCGGGCGGGCATAGGCGAGCAGCGTCGTGGCGATCGCCGACATGCCCGACGAGAACAGGATGCAGGCGTCCGTTCCCTCATAGACCGCCAGCCGGTCCTCGACGATCTCCGAGTTGGGATGGTTGAAGCGCGAATAGACCAGGCCGGACGCCGTGCCGCTCGGCGGCTCCTTGCGGCCGGATGTGTAGTCGAAGAAGTCGCGCCCCTCCTCCGCCGATTTGAACACGAAGGTCGAGGTCAGGAACACCGGCGGCTTGACGGCGCCTTCCGACAGTTGCGGATCGAAGCCATAGCTCAACATCAACGTTTCCGGATGGAGCTTGTGGTTGCCGATGTGGGTTTTCGACGGGCGCGGCGCGGTCATGGCTTTTCCTGCGTTCTGGAGGAGTCTCGTCCAGCAATTTATGCGATCCCGGTCCACCAGTCCTTGCTATTTTCGGCCTCGCATGGCTGCATCCCGGCAACAAATTGCCGAGCGAGAGCAAAAGTGCAGCAGAAGATAGCCGACGATTTCGACCGCAAGATCCTGCGCGAGCTGCAGGCCGACGCCCGCATCACCAACAATGAGCTTGCGGAGCGCATCGGCCTGTCGCCGTCGCCATGTTTGAGGAGGGTACGCCGGCTGGAGGAGGCCGGCATTATCCGGGGCTATACCACGCTGGTCGACCCGGCCGCCTTCGGCTGGAACATGGTCGCCATCGCCACCGTTCGGCTCAGCCGCCAGAACGAGGACGAGATCGTCATGTTCGAGGACGCCATCCGCGGGTGGGAGGAGGTGCTGGAATGCCACCTCGTCACCGGGTCGCGCGACTATGTGCTGAAGGTGGTGACCGGCAGCCTCGAACAGTACGAGCGCTTCATCAAGGAAAAGATCGCGCGGCTGAAATGCGTCGCTTCGATCGAGACCAGCTTCGTCATGAACACCATAAAGGAACGGCGCCTCTGACATTTGGTCAAAGGCGCCGCTCTCGAGGTCGAAATTGCCTGGCCAGGCTTATTTGATCGCCTTGTCGGTGATGGCCGTGGTGTAGGCGCCGGTCGGCGCCTTGGTGATGATCTTCTGGTCGAGCAGCGCCTTGGCGGTGCGCTCGTAGGTCGCCGGGTCGAGCTTGCCGTCGGCATTGTCGATCAGCTTGGCGACTTCGCTCATCATCCGCTTCTGGTGGTTTTCGTCCTGGCCACCGCCGTCCATGACAATGCCCGCGGCCTCGTCATTGTTGTCGATGGCATATTTCCAGCCCTTCATCGAGGCGCGCACGAAACGCACCATCTTGTCTTCGAAAGCCGGATCCTTGAGCTTGTCTTCCGAGGCATAGAGCCCGTCCTCAAGCAGGTCGTTGCCCATCGCCGAGTAGTTGAACACGGTGAGCTGGTCCGGCTTGTAGCCGGCATCGATCAGCTGCCAGTACTCGTTGTAGGTCATGACCGAAATGCAATCCGCCTGCTTCTGGATCAGCGGCTGCACGTCGAAGCTCTGCTTCAAAACCGTGACGCCATCCGGGCCGCCTTCGGTCTTCAGGCCGAGCTTGTTCATCCAGGCGTAGAAAGGATATTCGTTGCCGAAGAACCAGACGCCGAGCGTGTGACCCTTGAAATCGGCTTCGGTCTTGATCGGGCCATCCTTCGGGCAGACCAGCTCCATGCCGGCCTTCTTGAACGGCTGGGCGATGTTGACCAGCGGCACGCCCTTTTCGCGCGCGGCGAGCGCCCCACCCATCCAGTCGACGATGACGTCGGCGCCACCGCCGGCGATCACCTGCTCGGGTGCGATATCGGGACCGCCCGGCTTGATGTCGACGTCGAGGCCTTCGGCTTCATAAAAACCCTTGGCCTTGGCGACATAGTAGCCGGCAAACTGCGCCTGCGTGACCCATTTCAGCTGCAAGGTCACCTTGTCGGCGGCCATTGCCTGGAACGCGCCCAGCGACATCGCGCCGGCCAGCATCGGAATGATCAGTCTTTTCATGTTTTTACCCTCTGAAGTTAACACCCGAACCCACCGCCCTATCCACCACGGACAGAGGGATGCCAAAACGTGACGGCTCTCTCGACGAGAGCGACCACGCCATAAAAGACCGAACCCGCCAGTGCTGCAACTGCGATTTCGGCCCAGACCATATCGATGTTCATCCGCCCGACCTCGGTCGAGATGCGAAAGCCCATGCCGACCACAGGCGTGCCGAAGAACTCGGCGACGATGGCGCCGATCAGCGCCAGCGTCGAGTTGATCTTCAGCGCGTTGAAGATGAAGGGCGCTGCCGCCGGCAGCCGGAGCTTCAAGAGTGTTGGCCAGTAGCCCGACGCATAGGTGCGCATCAAATCGCGCTCCATATGGCCGGAGGCGGCAAGACCGGCAACCGTGTTCACCAGCATCGGGAAGAAGGTCATGATGATGACGACCGCGGCCTTGGACGGCCAGTCGAAGCCGAACCACATCACCATGATCGGCGCCACACCGATGATCGGCAGCGCCGAGACCATATTGCCGATCGGCAGCAGACCGCGGCGCAGGAACGGCACGCGGTCGGCCGCAATCGCCACCAGGAAGCCGGCGCCGCTGCCGATGACATAACCGAAGATCACCGCCTTGAAGATGGTCTGCCTGATATCGGCGCCGAGCACCGGCAGGGAACTGGCGATGCGCACACCGATGGCGCTCGGCGGCGGCAAAAGGATGAAGGGAATGCCGGCGCCACGCGTCACCGCTTCCCATATGATCAGGATCCAGGCGCCGAAGATCGCCGGGATGATGAGGCGCAGCGCCATCCGCGCCCCTTTTGCCATCGGGCGAAGCCCCGACAGCACCGCCACACAGCGCCAGGACAGCAGCCAGGCAGCGGTGAGCAGCAGGAAATACGGCGCCAATGCCGTGCCTTCGAAACCTGTAATGCCCGAGATCAGCATCCAGGCGACGAGATGAGCGCCGATGAACAGCACCGCAGCCTCGGCCAGCGGCGAAATCCTGAGCATCGAGATCAGCCCCGCCAGCACGGCCAGGCCGATCATCGGGGTCTTTATACCGAAATAGGGGTAGTCGAAACTTGCCGTCGGGTCTGCAAGGGTGGCCGCTTCCGGCTTCGACATCGCGCCGAGCGCGACGGCGACGAGGCACAGCGCAATGGCCAGCACGGCTTGCCAGGAGGGCTTCAGCCAGTTCATGCCGGCCTCCCGCCCATCGCGCGGTCAACGAGGCGCCCGGCTATGCCGACCACCATGACCAGAAGGGCCGCCACCACCGAGCCCGCCACAAGGGCGGACCAGATGTCGATGGACTGGCTGTAATAGGCGCCTGCCAAAAGCTTGGCGCCGATGCCGGCGACAGCACCGGTCGGCAGTTCGCCGACAATGGCGCCGACCAGGCTCGCCGCCACCGCCACCTTCATCGAGGTGAACAGGAACGGCACCGAGGCCGGCACCCGCAGCTTCCAGAAGGTCTGCGAGACACTGGCATTGTAGGTGTGCATCAGGTCGAGATGCATGAGTTCGGGCGAGCGCAGGCCCTTCACCATGCCAACCGTCACCGGGAAGAACGACAGGTAGGTCGAGATCATCGCCTTTGGGATCAGACCGCTGATGCCGATCGCCCCCAGCACGACGATGATCATCGGCGCCACCGCCAGAATGGGAATCGTCTGGGAGGCGATGATCCACGGCATCAGGCTGCGGTCGAGCGTCGCCACATGCACGATGCCAACCGCGATGACGATGCCGAGCGCCGTGCCGAAGGCAAAGCCGAGCAACGTCGACGACAGGGTCACCCAAGCATTGTAGACAAGGCTGCGGCTCGATGTGATGGGCCGCAGGAACGTGTTCTCGAAGAAGTTCACCGCCACCTGATGCGGTGCCGGCAGCGTCGGCTTCGGCTGCGACAGCGTCTTGCGGATGAATTCGACGGTGCCGTGGGTTTCCCCGGCGCGCCGGTCGAGGTCGCGCTGGAAGGGCGCGTTTAGGATGACGGCGAAGACATACCAGAGCACCACCACGCCCAGGAGGATGGAGGTCACGGGGATGAATTTTTCGCGGAAGGTGTCCATCTATCGCGCCTCGCCAGCGGGGCGCCCTCCTCTCCCCAACGGGGAGAGGGTGGCCGGAGCGAAGCGGAGGCCGACCACCTCCGCGTTCGTCATCCTAGGGCGGAGCGACGCGAAGCGTCGTGCAGACCCTAGGATCCATTCCGTGACGTTGGCCGAGGGGTATAAGCGGTTGAGAATGTTCGCCTTCGCGGGCGCAGCGGCGTGTGCACCGTTTTGCACCGTTGCGAACCGTATAGGTAACGGCATGGATCCTAGGGTCTGCGCCGCGTCGCTTCGCTCCTTGCTTCGCCCTAGGATGACGAAGGCGTGGCGGCGACGTCCGCACTCATTCGCTACCCCCTCAATCATCATAGCTGTGCCCTGCCCGCAAGCCATCGCGTACCCTGGCCGCGATCGCCAAAAATTCCGGCGTCTCGCGGATATCCAGTGGCCGCTCCTTTGGCAGCGTCGATTCGATGATGTCGGTAACCCGACCTGGGCGCGGCGACATGACGACGATGCGCGTTGACAGATACACCGCCTCGGGGATGGAATGGGTGACGAAGCAGATCGTCTTGTTGGTGCGCGCCCACAATTCCAGAAGCTGTTCATTGAGATGGTCGCGCACGATCTCGTCCAGCGCGCCGAAGGGCTCGTCCATCAGCAACAGGTCGGCGTCGAAGGCGAGCGCGCGGGCGATCGAAGCGCGCTGCTGCATGCCGCCGGAAAGCTGCCAGGGGTATTTCTTCTCGAAGCCGGAGAGGTTGACGAGCTCCATCGTGCGCTTGATGCGCTCGGCCTGCTCCGCTCTCGAAAGGCCGATGATCTCCAGCGGCAGCGCCACGTTACGCTCGATCGTGCGCCACGGGAAAAGGGCTGCCGCCTGGAAGACGTAGCCATAAGCGCGTTTCTCGCGCGCCTGTTCCGGCGTCATGCCGTTGACCGAGATCATGCCCGATGTCGGTTTTTCCAGATCGGCGATGACGCGCAGCAAGGTGGTCTTGCCGCAGCCCGATGGGCCGATGAAGGAGACGAACTCGCCCTTGCCGATGGTCAGGTCGACATTGGAGAGCGCCTCTACCGGACCGTCATTGGTCTGAAAGGTAAGGCCAAGTCTGCTTGCCGAGACGACGGCTGGCGATTGTCCCGTCATCGCTTGCTGCCTGCCTCTCGCAGCCGCCCAGGATGAAATGCCGTTGCATTCGCGTTGATGTTGCTTTCCACTCGTCCAATCCCACCCAATCGACGCCCGGAGCCTTGCCGATGTCGCCCAAACCCACTTGTCACCTTATCCGTCCTGAAAGCACTTATGAAGGCAAGCAGGGACTGACCTATTTTGCCGGCATTGCAGCCGAGACGGTCGGCTCGTCCGGCATCTGCATGCATCTGCTCACCCTGCCGCCTGGCGCCCGCGCCAAGGCGCATCTGCATGAAAGCCATGAGACGGCGATCTATGTGCTCTCGGGCGAGGTCCACACATGGTATGGCGACAGGCTCGAGAACCACATCGTCGTCAAGGCCGGCGACCTCTTCTACATCCCGGCCGGCGTACCGCATCTGCCGGCCAATCTGAGCAACGCCCCGTCCTCGGCCGTCATCGCCCGCACCGATCCCAATGAACAGGAAAGCGTCGTCCTGTTGCCGGAGCTGGATGCGCTGGTGGCCTGACGCTGACGGGACTGCCGTCATTTGCACCGCGCCACTTCGCCCATGACATTGCCGCCGTCGTCGGCGACCGTCAGCTTCTTGGCGTTCTTGGCGCTGCGCTTGATGGTGAATTTGGTCGGCTCCTGTCCTTCTTCGCCTTCCGCCTCGCATGTTGCCGTCACCACCAGCGAACCATCAGCCTGCGCTTGCTTCTCCGTGAAGGTGCAGGCGCTGGCGGCGGTGACCAATGCCTCGTCGGTCAAAAGCAGCATCCGATCGGCGGCGACTTCCTGGCCGTTGCGGTTGATGCAGCCATATTTGTCCCCATAGGGTTTCGTCAGGTCGATGCCTGCCGCAAGGGCCTGACCCGCAGCCAGAACGACTACCATCGCAACAGACGGCCCCAAACCGCGCGCGCTCATTCCCCCAGCTCCAACGTCACGAACACGGTTGCAACGGCCCCATTTCTTCAAGACCGGGAATGGTCACGAAGAACCCACCCTCGCCCTTGTTGGTGACCACAACGGTTTCAGCCGTCGTCCCCGCCTCGCCTTCGGCGGAACAGGTCGCATCAAGTGATTGCGTGCCCGGCGCCCACGTCAATTGCTGCGCGAACCGGCAGCCGCTGCCATAGGTCTCGATGCCCTCGGCGGTCAGCACGATATAATCGTCGCGGCCCTGAAAGCCGGCCTTTGCAAAGACACAGCCGGCATCGTTGCCCCAGAAGCCCACCAGCCTCTCGGCCCCTGTTGCCGGACCAGCGACCACCATCGCCACGACCAGTGAAATGAGCGCCCCCGGGCTCCGCAACGTCAAACGCCTGTCGCCGGAATGCCGGTGCGTTCGACCTTGCGCGGCGCGGTGATGTCCTTCCAGGTCGATAGAGCCCGGTTGACCGCCGCGTTCGGCTCGCGGGCGACGAATTCGCCATGGCCGGGCTTGGCCTTGACCTCCGCTTCCTCGACCGACAATTCGCCGCGCGAAAAGACGAAGCGCGGCAGGCCGGTCACCTCAAAACCTTCGAAGACGTTGTAGTCGATCACCGATTGCTGCTTCTTCGAGGTGATGGTCTTCTTGGCGCTGGGGTCCCACACCACGATGTCGGCGTCCGCGCCTTCGACGATGGCGCCCTTCCTAGGATACATGTTGAGGATCTTGGCGATGTTGGTCGAAGTCACCGCGACGAACTCGTTCATCGTCAGCCGCCCGGTGTTGACGCCCGTCGTCCACAGCACGGGCAAGCGGTCTTCAAGCCCGCCAGTGCCGTTCGGGATCTTGGTGAAATCGCCGACGCCGTTGCGCTTCTGCTTGGTGGTGAAGGCGCAGTGGTCGGTCGCCACCACCTGCAGCGATCCCGCCTGCAGGCCGGCCCACAGCGAATCCTGGTGCAGCTTGTTGCGGAAGGGCGGACTCATGACGCGGCGCGCCGCATGGTCCCAATCCTTGTCGAAATACTCGCTTTCATCCAGCGTCAGATGCTGGATCAGCGGCTCGCCGAAAACCCGAATGCCCTTCTGGCGGGCGCGGCGGATGGCTTCGTGGCTCTGCTCGCAGGACACATGCACGACATAGAGCGGCACGCCGGCCATGTCGGCGATCATGATGGCGCGGTTGGTCGCCTCGCCCTCCACTTCCGGCGGCCGCGAATAGGCGTGTCCCTCGGGGCCATTATTGCCGGCGGCGAGCAGCTTTTGCGACAGCGCCGCAACCACGTCGCCATTCTCGGCATGAACGAGCGGCAGCGCGCCGAGATCGGCGCAGCGCTGGAACGACGCGTACATCTCGTCGTCGTCCACCATCAGCGCGCCCTTGTAGGCCATGAAATGCTTGAACGAGGTAATGCCTCTGTCGACGACGGTGGCCATCTCGTCGAACACCTGCTTGCCCCACCAGGTGATCGCCATGTGGAAGGAGTAGTCGCAGGCAGCCTTCGAGGTCTTGTTGTCCCACATCTGCAACGCTTCCAGCAGCGATTGCTGCGGCGCCGGCAGGCAGAAATCGACCACCATCGTGGTGCCACCGGAAAGGGCCGCACGCGTCCCGGACTCGAAATCGTCGGCCGAATAGGTGCCCATGAACGGCATTTCGAGATGGGTGTGCGGATCGATGCCGCCCGGCATGACGTAACAGCCGCTGGCGTCGAACTCATGGTCGCCATGCAGGTTCGAGCCAATGGCGACGATCTTGCCGTGCTGCATCAGCACATCGGCCTTCCAGGTGCGGTCGGCGGTGACGATGGTGCCGTTTCGGATGACTTTGGTCATTGTCGTGTTCCCTTGTTCTCTTCGCGCTTCTTGTGAGCGTCGTTTTGATACAGATCTTAGTTCACGCCACGATCCCCGCTGTCTCTACCACCGCATGGAACAGCACGTCGGCGCCGGCGCCGGCCCATTCCTTGGTGATTTCCTCAGCCTCGTTGTGTGACAACCCGTCAACGCAGGGGCACATCACCATGGCGGTCGGCGCAACGCGGTTGATCCAGCAGGCGTCGTGGCCGGCGCCGGAGACGATGTTGCGGTGGGAATAGCCGAGCCGATCGGCGGCGTCGCGGATCGCCTTGACGCAGCCGGCATCGAAGGTGACCGGATCGAAAGCGCCGACCTGCTCGACCTTGTACTGGATGTCGAGCGCCTCACAGATTGTGTCGATGCCTTCGCGTATGCGCCCATCCATCGCGTCCAGCACTTCCTTCTCGGGCGAGCGGATGTCGATAGTGAAGACGGTGCGCCCGGCGATGATGTTGCGCGAGTTCGGAAACACCTCCATGTGGCCGACCGCGCCGACGGCGTCGGGCTGGTAGTCCATGGCGATCTCGTGCACCAGTTCGATGACCCGAGCCATGCCGAGCCCGGCATTACGGCGCTTGGGCATCGGGGTCGAGCCGGTATGCGCCTCCTTGCCGGTCAGCGTTACCTGCAGCCATTTCAGGCCCTGGCCGTGGGTGACGACGCCAATGTCGATGCCTTCGTCCTCAAGGATCGGCCCCTGCTCAATATGCAGTTCGAAGAAGGCGTGGATCTTGCGATCACCGACTTTCTCGGTGCCTTTCCAGCCGATGCGCTCCAGCTCCTCGCCAAATTTCCTGCCCTGTTTATCAGTGTGCTGATACACGTCCGCCTGATCGAGCACACCGGCGAACACGCCGGACGCCATCATAGCCGGGGCAAAGCGCGAGCCTTCCTCATTGGTCCAGTTGGTAACGACGATTGGATGCCTGGTCTGGATGCCGAGATCGTTAAGCGAGCGAATAATCTCCAGCCCGCCGAGCACGCCGAGCACGCCGTCATATTTGCCGCCGGTCGGCTGCGTGTCGAGATGGCTGCCGACATAAACCGGCGGCAGGCTGGGATCAGCGCCTTCCCGGCGGGCAAACATGGTGCCCATTTCGTCGAGCCCCATTTCGAGCCCGGCCGCCTCGCACCAGCGCTTGAACAGATGCCGTCCCTCGCCGTCCTCGTCGGTCACGGTCTGGCGATTGTTGCCGCCGGCAATACCGGGGCCGATCTTCGCCATCTCCATGATGGAATCCCACAAACGGTCTGAATTGATTCGCAGATTCTCGCCTGGGGCGGCCATGCTCTAAAACCTCATCGGTTGCGGGGCGGCGGCGTCCCCCTCCCCCTCGAGGGGAGGGTGGCCGCGAAGCGGTCGGGTGGGGTCGCCCGCGACGCGCGCGACCTTCTCTTTGACCACCTGCGCGACGTGCCAAGCGCTGTTTATGACATCGGGCTCGTCAACACGGAAGACTTCAAATCCGAGCGATCGCAGATAAGCATCGCGAACGGCATCGTGCCGCCTACCCCTGTCGTGTTCGTGCATGTCGCCATCGACCTCAACGATCAGCTTCACCGCCAAGCAGGCAAAATCGACGATGTACGGCTCAATCGGCCACTGACGGCGAAACTTGATGCCGGCTGATTTCAGGTCCCGCAGTTCATACCGCAGCAGCGATTCTCCCTTGGTCGCGTGAACTCGAAGCGCTCGCACCTTTTGGCGCATTTCGAAGCTCACGCGGGTACGGGGCATCAGGAGCGGCCTCGGAACAAAAGAGCAGGTCGGCGTCCGGTCGCACCGACCCCACCCGACCGCTTCGCGGCCACCCTCCCCTCGAGGGGGAGGGCTATCCGCGCCCGGTTTGTCAATCGATCGCCCTCAGCACTTCTCTGACATGGTCGATCAATTCGTTGATCTGGCCCTTGGTGATGATCAGTGGCGGCGACAGCGCGATGATGTCGCCGGTGGTGCGGATCAGCGCGCCGCGCTCGAACGCCTTGACGAAGGCCGAGAAGGCCCGCTTGGTCGGGCTGCCGGCGATCGGCGCCAGTTCGATCGCGCCGATCAGGCCGATATTCCTGATGTCGATGACATGCGGCTCGTCCTTCAGCGAATGCAGCGCATCTTCCCAGTAGGGCGCCAGTTCCTCGCCGCGGGTCAGCAGGCCCTCTTCCTTGTAGGTGTCGAGCGTGCCGAGTGCCGCGGCGCACGCAATCGGATTGCCCGAATAGGTGTAGCCGTGGAAGAACTCGATCATGTGCTCGGGGCCGGTCATGAAGGCGTCGTGGATGTCCTTCTTCACGAACACCGCGCCCATCGGGATGACGCCGTTGGAGACGCCCTTGGCGGTGGTCATGATGTCCGGCGTGACGCCGAAATAATCCGCTGCGAACGGCGCGCCGAGACGGCCGAAACCGGTGATGACCTCGTCGAAGATCAGCAAAATGCCGTGCTTGGTGCAGATCTCCCGCAGTTTCTGCAGATAGCCCTTCGGCGGCAGGATGACGCCGGTGGAGCCGGCGACCGGTTCGACGATGACGGCGGCGATGGTCGAGGCGTCATGCAGGGCAACGATGCGCTCCAGCTCGTTGGCGAGTTCCGCGCCATATTCCGGCACGCCCTTGGAGAAGGCGTTCTTTTCCGGCAGATGCGTGTGCGGCATGTGGTCGACGCCGCCGAGCAGCGTGCCGAACATCTTGCGGTTGGTGACGATGCCGCCGACCGAGATGCCGCCGAAATTGACGCCGTGATAGCCGCGTTCGCGGCCGATCAGGCGGGTGCGCGCGCCCTCGCCCTTCACACGGTGATAGGCGATCGCCATCTTCAGCGCCGTTTCGACCGATTCCGAACCGGAATTGGTGAAGAAGACATGGTCCATGCCCTTGGGCGCGAGATCGACCAGGCGGTTTGCCAGTTCGAACACGATCGGGTGTCCCATCTGGAAGGCCGGCGCATAGTCGAGTTCGGCCGCCTGATGCTGGATCGCTTCCGTGATCTTGGGACGGCAATGGCCGGCATTGACGCACCACAGGCCGGCGGTGCCGTCGAGCACCTTGCGGCCGTCGCTGGTGGTGTAGTGCATGTCCTTGGCGGACACGAACATGCGTGGCGCCTGTTTGAACTGCCGGTTCGCGGTGAACGGCATCCAGAATGCGCTGAGATCGTTCGGCGTGACTTTCAGCCGGTTGGACATGACCAAGACTTCCCCTTGTAACCTGTTTCGGTGCGGCTAACGCTTGGTCTTTCCAAAGCTTGGTCTTTGCTGCGTTTTCATGCTACGCAAATTTTTGACCGATTGGACAAACGTTAGCACCGCCCTGTCGGCGGTCAAGGGATTACTAGCGAAAATGCGGCCTGCGAAGTGCGCTCCACGGGTAAGAGAAAAACTGGTCCAGAGAATTGGTCCAGATGAACCCTGCGGCCAAGGCTTGCAGGGGTGAGCGGCGCCATGGAAGGCTCAGCCCCTCGCCGCACCCGCATCCAGCAGGAAAAGCGCGAACTGATCCTGGAGGCAGCCCTCGAAGTCTTCTCCGCCAACGGCTTTCGCGGTTCGACCATCGACCAGATCGCCGAGGCCGCCGGGATGTCGAAGCCGAACCTGCTCTATTATTTCCGCCGCAAGGAAGACATTCACGAGACGCTGATGGAGCGGCTGCTGGCGACCTGGCTGGCGCCGCTGCGCGAACTCGACGATATCGGCGATCCCCTGACCGAGCTCAGGAGCTACATCAGGCGCAAGCTCGAAATGGCGCGTGATTTTCCCAGGGAGAGCCGGCTGTTCGCCAACGAGATCCTGCAAGGCGCGCCACGCATCATGCCGCTGCTGGCGGGTGAACTGAAGACACTGGTCGACGAGAAGGCCAACGTCATCAAGGGCTGGATGCGCGCGGGAAAAATCGCCCGCACCGATCCCTGGCACCTGATTTTTTCGATCTGGGCGACGACGCAGCACTATGCCGATTTCGATGTCCAGGTCCGTGCCGTGCTCGGCGCCGATCCCGGCGGCGACGGCCGCTTCGAGGATGCGGCGCGCTTTCTGGAGCAGTTGTTCATTGATGGGCTGAAGCCGAAGGGCTGACCTTTGGGCGTCAGGCGCTGCGGCGCTCCGCCGGCATCGCCTCAAGCAAATTCTGCAGCTTCTCGATCGAATTCTGTTCGGCCAGCGGCGTGTAGACGATCAGCTTCATGTCCGAGCCGTCGTCGATCGACAGGCTCATATGCTCGAACGTCATGGCGCCGGCGCTCGGATGTCGGACATGTTTCACCCCCGACAATCGGCGTGCCACGTCGCGTTGCGGCCACCAGTCGCGAAACTCCGGACTTGAGCGCGTCATAAGCACGATCAGCCGCTCGAAATCCGCATCGCCCACATAGCGGGCGCTTTCCGCCCGGAACGAGGCCAGCACGGTGCGCGCCAATTGCTCCCAGTCAACCAGCAGGCGCCGGTGATGCGGATTGGTGAACACCATGTGGACGATGTTGCGGGCGTCGCCCTCTAGCAGGCCATAATCACCGAACACCGCTACCGCCGCCGGATTCCAGGCCAGCACATCCCAGCGCCGCCCGACGACATAGGCCGGCTGCAGCACCAGGCTCTCCAGCATATGCATTAGCGGGCCATCGACCTTTTCCGGCGCAGCCACGCGGTTCTCCGGTTGCTGGCGGCCTGCCAGGATGAACAGATGCCGCCTTTCAACGGCGTCGAGGCGCAGCGCTTCGCTGAGCGCCGCTAGCACCTCCACCGAGGGTCTGACCTCGCGCCCCTGCTCTAGCCATGTGTACCAGGTGGTGCCGACGCCGGCGATCATCGCCACTTCCTCGCGACGCAAGCCTGGCGTGCGTCTCCGCAGGCCGGTCGCGATGCCGGTGGCGGACGGCGTCAATCTTTCGCGGCGCGAGCGCAGGAAGGCGCCAAGCTCGCGCCGGCGGCTGTCTTCAGCGGAGTGCGTGGGAGCATCCATGAGAGCTATTATAGCAGTATTGATGCCAGGATAAAGTTTGAACTGTTTGGGCTGCGTCAGGCGCCCCATCTTCCATCCAGAGAGATGGAGGCTCTGAATATGGATCTGAAAGACAAGACAATCCTCATCACCGGTTCGACCGACGGCGTCGGCCGTGTCGTCGCGCAAAGGCTGGGCGCCGGCGGCGCGCGCGTGCTGGTGCATGGCCGTGACGCGGCTCGCGGCAAGGCAACCGTCGCAGAAATCGAATCCGCCGGCGGCAAAGCCGAGTTCCTCGCCGCCGACCTCGCCTCGCTAGCCGAGGTCCGCCGCCTTGCCGAGGCCGTACGCGCAAAAACCGACCGGCTCGACATCCTCATCAACAATGCCGGCATCGGCACGGCCGGCGCCAAGCGACAGCTCAGCGCCGACGGCTTCGAACTGCGCTTTGCGGTCAACTATCTCGCCGGTTTCCTGCTGACCTCGGAACTGCTGCCGCTGCTCAAGGCGAGTTCGCCGGCGCGCATCATCAACGTCGCTTCGGCCGGCCAGCAGGCGATCGATTTCGGCGATGTCATGCTGACACGTTCCTATGACGGCGTGCGCGCCTATTGCCAGAGCAAGCTGGCGCAGATCCTGTTCACCATCGACCTGGCCGGAGAGTTGAAAGGCAGCGGCGTCACCGTCAACGCTCTGCATCCAGCGAGCTACATGAACACCACCATGGTCCGCCAGGCCGGCGTGACGCCATGGAGCTCGGTCGAGACCGGCGCCGACGCCATTCTCAACCTCGCGACATCGCCCGCGCTGGAGGGCCGCAGCGGCCTCTATTTCGACGGCCAAAGGGAGGCCCGCGCCGACGCACAAGCCTATGATGCCAAGGCCAGACAGCAATTGCGAACCCTGAGCCTCGACCTCGTCGGCCAGGCTTCCCCAAAATCGAAGGAACAGCATTCATGACCGGCAAGATCGAACACACGGTCGTCATCGGCGGCTCATCCGGCATCGGCCTCGCATCGGCGCGAAAACTGCTGGGCCCAGGCATGAAGGTGACCATCACCGGACGAAACCAGGACAAGCTCACCAGCGCCTGGAAGAGCCTCGGCGGCGCCGCCGAAAAAGCTGCCTTCGATGCTTCGAAGCCGGACGAAGTTCGCCAGTTCTTTGGGGAACTCGGACCGTTCGATCACCTCGTGCTGGCCGCCAGCGGCGGCAAGGGACTTGGGCCGTTCGAAACCCTCGACCTCTCAGACATCGCCGGCGGCGTCGACGAGAAAGTCCGGCCGCAGCTGTCCTGCCTGCAGTCTGCCTTGCCGACGCTCGACAGATCGGGATCGGTCACCTTCATCTCGGCGGTGTCCGCCCAATTGTCGGCGCCCGGCGTGGCTGGCATTGCCGCCGTCAACGGCATGCTGCTGACGGTGGTGCCGATCCTGGCGGTCGAACTGAAGCCTCTGCGCGTCAACGTCGTGGCGCCCGGCGTCATCGACACGCCATGGTGGGATTTTCTGGCCGAAGACCAGCGGCAGGCGGTGTTCAGCGAATATGCCGGCAAAACCCCGGTGGGCAGGATCGGCCGCGCCGAGGACGTCGCCGGCGCAATCGCCTTTCTCGTCTCCAACGGCTTCATGACCGGCCAGGTGCTGACCTGCGATGGCGGTTTGCGCTACGCGGCGTAGTCGCTAAAGCGACTGCGCAATCAGCGTCAGGAATCCGCCGGCCAGCGCAACATTGCCGACAAAGCCATTGATGCGCGACGCCCGGTCCGGGCCCTGATGGTCCCAGAAATTGTGGAACATCGGCGTGGCAACGATGAGGAACAGCACCAGCACAGCACTTGCGATCGCGGTCCACACACCTGCCATCACCAGCGCGCCGGCAATGGTCTGCAGGACGATGCCGGCCCACAGCGCCAGCTTGGCCTGCGGCACGCCGCGCGCAGTCATCAGCCCGGTCAGGAAGGCCTCGTTCTGGACATTGCGCAGGCCGGCGACGACGAAGGCGCCGCCGAGCAAAAGGCGGCCGACAAACAACAGGCAAGAAGGCAAATCGACAGGCATAAACGCTCCCCTTAAAAACATTAGGTCTTGAAACAATTGGAGCGCCGCCCTTTCGACGGCGCTCCATGACTAACCGGACGGTCAGGCTGCTTTGGCAGCCGGCATCGGGTGAATGGCGTGGAACGGGATGCAGAGCCGGTTCCAGGTGTTGATCATGCCGATCGCGACCGACAGCTTGACCAGTTCCTCTTCCGAGAAGTGCTCTAGCGTGCGGGCATAGAGTTCGTCCGAAACGCCATTGTTGGCGATCAGGGTCGTTGCCTCGGTCCAGGCAAGCGCCGCGCGTTCGCGCTCGGAAAACAGCGGCGACTCCTTCCAGGCCGAAACCAGATAGAGCCGTGTCTCGGTTTCGCCATCGCGCCTCGCCTCGCGGCTATGCATCTCGACGCAGTAGGAGCAGCCATTGATCTGCGAGGCGCGGAGCTTGATCAAATGCAGCAGGCTCACTTCAAGCCCGCATTCGTCGACCGCCTTGTTGAGCGCCGACACGGCTTTCATGATCTCAGGCGCCTTGGCGAAGAATTGCAGTCTCTGTTTCATCGTCTTTCCTTTCACATCTGTTTGCGGGGGATTAAATCTGTTTGGTCGAAGCGGGTTTCTGCGGCCGCTGATGGCGCGCCACAAAGGCACAGCTGGCGGCAAACGATCGCGGATCGCCTTCGGCCTTGTAGTCAGCCACGATGTCGGACAACCGGGTTTCCGCGAGAGCGGCACGATAGGCACGCTCGGCTTTCAGCATCGCGGCATTGATGCCGCACGGCTTCACATAGGCCGAAGCATCGATCTTGACCGGGCCGCGCTGGCGGATCTCGCCGCAGCGGAAGGCCGGCTCGCGACCCTCGACCGCAAGCACGATATCGAGCAGCGTGATGCGCTCGGCCGGACGCGCCAGCCGGTAGCCGCCCGCCGGTCCCGGCACCGATTCCAGGATGCGCGCAGCAGTCAGCTGGTTCAGATGTTTCAGCAGATAGCTCGGCGACAGGCCGAAGGACTCTGCCAAAGCAGCACCCGGTATCGTGCTGTTGCCCTCCACGCTGGCCAGTGTGGCCGCGCAATGGATGGCCGCTTCTACACCCTCGCCCAGTTTCACGATGTTGCGCTCCTATTCATGGATATCTTTTATCCTAGATAGATTTTATCTGCAATAGTAAAATGAAAAACGGCGCTCGAAAGCGCCGCTTTTTTCTTCGACCCGTTCCCTACTCTGCGGCCACCTTGGCCATCGGGTTGTTCGGGTGCGTCGTCCAGTTGGCATAGATCGGCGACACCGGCTTGCCGGTGCGCTGGTCCATGACGCCGGCGGCCAGCGGCTCCATGGTGATGCAGTTCTCGACCGGGCAGACATTGACGCACAGATTGCAGCCGACGCATTCGGCCTCGATCACCTCGAAATGCCTGACGCCGTCGACCATGTTGGTGATTGCCTGGTGCGAAGTGTCCTCGCAGGCGATGTGGCAGCGGCCGCATTTGATGCAGGCGTCCTGGTCGATATGCGCCTTGGCGATGTAATTGAGGTTGAGATACTGCCAGTCGGTGACGTTGGGCGTGGCGCGGCCGACAATGTCGTTGAGCGAGGCGTGGCCTTTCTCGTCCATCCAGTTTTCGAGACCGGCGATCATCTCCTGCACGATCTTGAAGCCGTAAGTCATCGCCGCCGTGCACACCTGCACATTGCCGGCGCCGAGCGCCATGAATTCAGCCGCATCGCGCCAGGTGGTGATGCCGCCAATGCCGGAGATCGGCAGGCCGCGCGTTTCCGGATCGCGGGCGATCTCGGCCACCATGTTCATGGCGATCGGCTTCACCGCCGGGCCGCAATAGCCGCCATGCGAGCCCTTGCCGTCGATGGTCGGCTGCGGCGCGAAACTGTCGAGGTCGACGCCGGTGATCGAGTTGATGGTGTTGATCAGCGACACCGCGTCGGTTCCGCCGGAGAGTGCGGCGCGCGCCGGCTTGCGCACATCGGTGATGTTCGGCGTCAGCTTGGTGATGACAGGCATGCGGGTGTTGGCCTTGCACCAGCGCACTACCATTTCGATGTATTCAGGCACCTGGCCGACAGCCGCGCCCATGCCGCGTTCCGACATGCCGTGCGGGCAGCCGAAATTGAGCTCGATGCCGTCGGCTTCGGTCTCCTCGACCACCGGCAGGATCGCCTTCCAGCTTTCCTCGACGCATGGCACCATCAGTGAGACGACGATGGCGCGGTCGGGCCAGTCCTTCTTGACCTGTTTGATCTCGCGCAGATTGACCTGCAAATCGCGGTCGGTGATCAGCTCGATATTGTTGAGGCCGAGCAGGCGCCGGTCCGCCCCCCAGATCGCGCCATAACGCGGGCCGTTGACGTTGACCACCGGCGGACCTTCTTCGCCCAGCGTCTTCCACACGACGCCGCCCCAGCCCGCCTTGAAGGCGCGGATGACATTGTAGGCCTTGTCGGTCGGCGGCGCCGAAGCCAGCCAGAACGGATTGGGCGATTTTATGCCGACGAAATTGTTGCGGATGTCTGCCATGGGTCTTTCTCCTCTGGCCGTGGCGGGCTTACCGCCACCTTAAAGCGTTGCCTATCGGATCATTCCTCGCATCGAAGAAAAACCGATGGCGGTTCACCTTCGACCGTTACCGTGATCTGGTCCGGATCGCCCTTGCGCGCTTCCAGCCCGACCATTTTTTCATCCATGCGCACGGTCTCGTCCCCGTTGAGATAGACGCTGGCGCATGAAATCCTTGTCTCAACATGATCGCCGCTTGGCGGCCCGGATGTCCATTGGCAGATCGTGTGCTCGCTGAAGCCGACACCGGATGCCTCGACGGACATCCGCTCTTCACCCTTCGCGTCACACCATTGCGTATAGAGCCAATAGTCCGGTGAAGCCGCCGGCAATGCCGCGGTGCCGATGACGGCAGCGAGGATCGGCGCGATCATCGCAGTGCCCGGTTGATCAAGCGGGTCGGCTTTACCGAGGCCAACCAGAACGGATTGGGCGATTTGATGCCGACGAAATTGTTGCGGATGTCGGTCATAACTCTCTCCGCTAGCTACAGATCACAACAAGAGTCATCTGAACTGCTACAGGCTCACTCGAAACGTTTCGGACGACGACCTGCCACACATGGTCGCTAAACGGATAACTTGCCGATACAACCAACGCAGTAGGGTTGGCCGGCGGGATATCAAGCGCGTAACCTCCAGAGATGAGCTCCTCGTTCCCGCACCCAAGCATAGGAGAGAACGCCTCCCCTGCGCGAACGTCCGGTTGATCAAAATATCTGGTCACACGATGAGCCGCCGAGGCGTTGGCAGAAAACAGCAACAGGCTCGTGCTTAAAGCTCCAACGAACTTGACGACGTTAGGCATTCCAGCTTCCTCCAGCCAGTGCCCGGTTGATGCTCTCAGCCGCGTCGCGGCCCTGCGCGACGGCCGAGACCGTCAAATCATCGCCGCCGAAAATGCAGTCGCCGCCGGCCCAGACATTGGCGAGCGAGGTTCGCCCTTCCGCATCGACCTTGATGCGGCCGGCTTCGAGGTCGATCGAGGCACCGCTTCCGTTGAGGGCTGCCGGCACAAAACTCTGGCCGATCGCCTTGAACACCTGGTCGGCGGGGAGCGTTAGCGTCTCGCCGGTGCCGGCGAGCTTGTCTCCGTTCATGGCGGTGTATTCGAGTTCGATGCCCGACACTTTGCCGCCTTCGGCAATGACCCGCTTCGGCTGCAGCCAGTGGCGGATGGTGACGCCGTTGGCGGCGGCCAGATCCTGCTCGAACTCGGAGGCGTTCATATGCTCCTGGCCGCGCCGGTAACAGATCGTCACCTCCTCGGCGCCGAGCAGCTTCGACTGCACCGCGGCGTCGATCGCCGTCATGCCGCCGCCGATGACGACGACGCGCCGGCCGACCGGCAGGCTCGCAAGATCGCTGGCCTGGCGTAGCTCGGCGATGAACTCGACCGCATTCACGACGCCATCGGCCTCCTCGCCATCTGCGCGCAGCGCGTTGACGCCGCCAAGTCCCATGCCAAGAAACACCGCATCGTAATTCCGGATCAGATCCGACAGCTGGTAGTCGCGGCCGAGCGCCCTGCCGTTCTGGATATCGATGCCGCCGATCCCCGTGACATAGTCGACCTCGGCCTGGGCGAAATTGTCGATGCTCTTGTAGGCGGCGATGCCGTATTCGTTGAGGCCGCCGGCCTTCGGGCGGGCTTCCAGAATGGTGACGTCATGGCCCTGGCGGGCGAGCCGGTGGGCCGCGGCAAGACCGGCCGGTCCGGCGCCCACGACGGCGACCGACTTGCCGGTCGATTCAGCGCGCGGATAAAACTGCTTGTGCTCGGCCATGGCGACATCGGTGGCGTAGCGTTGCAGGCGGCCGATCTGCACCGGCTTGCCTTCCGCCACCTCGCGCACGCAGACCTCTTCGCAAAGCGTCTCGGTCGGGCAGACGCGGGCGCACATGCCACCCAGTATGTTCTGGTCGAAAATCGTCTTGGCCGAACCGATCGGGTTGCCGGTCGATATCTGGCGGATGAACAGCGGAATGTCGATCGAGGTCGGGCATGCATTCATGCACGGCGCGTCGTAGCAGAAATAGCAGCGATCGGATTCGACCAGCGCTTCGTGGTGATCGAGCGGCGGATGCAGATCGGAAAAATTCTCGGCGTACTGGTCGGCGGCAAGCCGGCCGCCGGCAATGCCGTCCTTGAACTGGCCTTCTGGCATCGTCAGTTCCCCTGTTTTCGTTTTGGGGAAGGCTAGCACGTTTTATTTTTTTATCAATTGGTCAATTTTCGACCCAAGCCGCTGAAAAGATTAGCTGATAATATGATTTAGTTGCTCATGTTATGAGTGACGGTTGCGTCCTCAAAGAGGGGAGCGCGACAAGCTCCAAGTCGCGGCAAGCTGTTCCAGGCCAGCGCGAAATGATAGGGCGCTTGAGCACGATGCGCGGCTTTCATTCAACGGAGAAGGCGATGACCGATGATAGGGAGACGGCTCACCGGTGGGAGCCCGTGGGAGATTTACCTCTGGCTGCCTGTCAGGTGTGGCGTCTAAAATCCGACAATAACTTTGAGCTGACCGTCGAAGGCGACTTCGGGACATCGGAACGAACTCTCAAGATCGATTTTCAAGGGGTAGTAGCCCTGGCTGCCCATGATGACATGCTGGGACTGACCAAAATCCGTGCGGACACCTCGATCCCATTGATTGGATCTGGCAGGCAAGCCTCCTACAGGTGGCCGATCCTGCGAGTGGAGAACTCGCACTGGTTGCGATCGACACTTGGCCCGACAGAAGACTGTACGCATTTTCTGCTGCTCAGTCTCGAATGCACGGTTGAGGTCATTGCTCGTGAAGCCACTCCTTCTTGGATCTGATCACCCGGGGAGCGAAACGCCTTGAAACCGCATACGCTCCGGCACAGGCCAAGATTGGTGGCTGTTCGCTACGAAGGTGCCAGCTGTAGGCTGGCATCTGAGCGGCCGCCATGGATCGACCTGATCTCGTCGGCAACCAGTTGCTGCAGCCGCCACAGATTGCGGTCGCGGATGCCGAATTCCTCGAGGTGGCTGACGGTGTTGTAGAGATATTCCGCGCCCGAGCCGACATGGCCGCAGGCTCTGGCAAGCACCCCCGCCACCGTGTCCAGCGGCTGCCCGAGCGACGTTCCCCTGCCGGTCACCCCGACCCAGAAGCCGAGCGCCCGTATCCGGCCCTGCTCCGTGCGCACGGGAACCCACCGGACCGAGCTGACACTCTCATGGTCGTCGATCTCGCGCCGCAGCAGTCTTTCGATCTGCTGCGGCTTGTCGCCGTCGGGCAGGCGGTAGATGACGCCGTCGCATCGGCCGCCGCGTTCGAGCGCCATCATCAGCCCCGGCTGCGCGACGCTGCCGCGCCAGCGCACCATGTCGAGGCAGAAGGAGCGATGCCAGCCAAACGCAGTGGCGCGCTGGCGTTCGACGGACTCGAAAGCCGGCTTCCAGATCAGCGAGCCATAGGCGAACACCCATAACGGCCCCGCATCGGCTTCGTCGGAGAGCTGTAAGGCAAGCGTGCGAAAATCCTCGTCGTTCAGCTGCGTCCAGCTGCCGTCCGGCCCGGGATCGACCTCTTCGCGATGACACAGTGACACAAGCTCAGGCGTGAGCGACATAAGGCGCATGAAACGACTACCCCTCGTTTGCCCAAGGAAAGTCGAAAACCGCCGCACGTGCAAGGCGTCGAGCGGGACGAAGTGCGGAACGATGTGTCAACGCAGCCGTTGAACTTTCTCCGCTTCGCTGTCGGATTCGCGTCGCTGAAACGTCCTTTGATGGATCGGACGACGATCTATGCATGAAGGTGAGGAGACCGAAAATGCCGAAATCCCCAATGCCCTTCTTCTGGTACGAGTTGATGACCAGCGACCTCGATGCGGCGCAAGCGTTCTACACCAGCGTGGTCGGCTGGCGGGCCGAGCCCTTCGACAAGGCGCCCGGCATGCCGCGCTATATCGTGGTGAACTCCGCCGAGCGTGGCGTCGGCGGGCTGATGACCCTGCCCGAGGAAGCAGCCAGGACGGGTCTGAAGCCGGCCTGGTTCGGCTATATCCACACCAGCGATACCGATGCCTCGACCGAGGCACTGAAAGCCGCCGGCGGGGCTGTTCACCGCGAACCCGACGACATTCCCGGCGTCGGCCGTTTCTCCGTCGTCGCCGACCCGCAAGGCGCCGCCTTCATGTTCCTGCAGCCCAATGGTCCCGACCAGCCCGTCCTTCCGGCAACGACGCCGGGCCATGTCGGCTGGCACGAGCTTTATGCGGCCGACCGCCAGAAGGCCTTCGATTTCTATTCAAGCCAGTTCGGCTGGACCGATGCCGGTAGCATGGACGTCGGCGAGATGGGCATCTATCAGACCTTCTCGGCCGGCCCTGAATCTGGCGGCGGCATCATGAACAAGCCGCAACAGCTGCCGGTGCCGGTCTGGCTGTTCTACTTCAATGTCGACGCCATCGACGCAGCCGCCAAACGCGTCACCGACAATGGCGGCAAGATTGTCATGGGTCCGATGCCGGTGCCGACCGGCCAATGGATTGCCCAGTTCACCGATCCGCAAGGCGCCTATTTCGCGCTGATCGCGCCGGGCCGCTGACCCCCTCCGGTACTCGCCTGCACGGAAACTGCTCTCATCGCACTGCCGGTGCGATGAGAGGCGCGTCCGGGCGCGGTCACTCCGGCGCCAGCACCGCGACTTTGAGGTTCTCTTTCCTGGCGCCGCTGAGCTGGATCGTGGCTGCGCCAGGCGTCAGCTTGAAGCGCACGCTCTTGCGGATGCCGGGGCAGGTCTTCACGCCGCTGAAACCCGCTGATTTCACGGCTTGGCCATCCTGAATGACGTCGACCCAGGCCTCGTCGGACAGGCTGATCTGGAGCTCTCCTTCCGCTGGCACGGCCACGTTTGCCGTCGCGCCGAACGTGCCGGCTGCCGGCGCGCGTTGCGGTGAGACCGTGAAGCTGACCGCATCGACGGGCTCCAGCGCCATATCCGCGGCTTCGCCGAAAGCAAGAGAGGCACCGGACTGCGCGGCGGGCGCTGCCGGAAACAGTTCCTGCTCGCGTGTCACCGGCCATTTGAAGGCATCGCAGCCAGCATCAGCGGCCATGGCGAAACTGGTGCTTGCGAGGATTGCGAACAGGCTGATGGCGGCTTTTTTCATGGCGAAGGAACCCGTCTGGTTTGGAGTGTCTACTCGCAGATATACAACCTTAACGAGATCTATGCAACCATAACGAGAGCAAATTTCGAAGTCAGACTGGAAATAATTGCAATCACCGATTGTTGATGACAGGCCATGGGAAGTGAATGGTCCAGCGCCGGGTGATGATTTATGGCCGGGCCACATGGTTGGAAAAATGGAGTTTAGATGAAGCTTTTTGACGGTCTCGCCAGATTTCAGCCGCAGGCACTCGGCGTCCTGCGCATCATGACGGCCCTGCAGTTCCTCGAGCATGGCTCGCAGAAACTGTTCAATTTTCCGGTCAGCGCCGAGCCTCACGCTCTTAGCGGCCTGACGGCGACGGCAGGCATCCTGGAGTTCGCCGGTGGCATCCTGCTGGCGCTCGGTCTGTTCACCCGCCCGGTCGCGTTCCTTCTGGCCGGCGAGATGGCCATCGCCTATTTCATGGCGCACTATCCGCGCGACTTCTTCCCGGTCAACAACGGCGGCGATGCGGCGATCTCCTTCTGCTTCATCTTCCTCTATCTGGTGTTTGCCGGCGCCGGCGCTTTCGCGCTCGACAACCGCCGCAGCACCTGACGCGCCTAATGCATGTCGCCCAAAAGTGCGCAGCGGTTTTGGGATAACGACT
Organism: Mesorhizobium sp. M0001; assembly: GCF_040324255.1. Taxonomy (NCBI): domain Bacteria; kingdom Pseudomonadati; phylum Pseudomonadota; class Alphaproteobacteria; order Hyphomicrobiales; family Phyllobacteriaceae; genus Mesorhizobium; species Mesorhizobium sp. M0001. The sequence continues at coordinate 308,705 of NZ_JAMYVS010000001.1, read as the reverse complement.
TGCACCAAGAATCTGAAGCGCCTCGGCGAAGCCGAAGCGCTTCAGGCGCGCATTCGCTCGAAGTTCGCGTCAAAGAGCGGCGCTGCCTGAACGCGCGCCGCGTGGCGCTTGCCCAAAAGTTCGATTTCGAAGCCGTCGCTCTTGTCTGCGATCTCCTTCGGCACATAGCCGATGGCGACGGATTTCTTCGAGTGATGCGCATAGCCGCCCGACGTTACCCAGCCGCGCACCGCGCCATCGTACCAGATCGGCTCGTCGCCGATGACATCGGCATCGTCGGCATCGAGGATAAATGTGCGCAGCCTGAGCTTGCCGCCCTGCTTGCGCTCGGCAAGAGCGCCGGTTTTACCGATGAAATCGGCATCCTTGCCATAGGCGACGAAACGGTCGAGCCCGGCCTCCAGCGGCCCGTAGATCGGCCGGTATTCGCGCGCCCATGAGCCGTAGTTTTTCTCCAGCCGCAGCCCATTGAGCGCGCGCGAGCCGAACAGGCCGAGGCCGAATTCCTCGCCTGCCGCCATCAACGCCTGGAAGGCAGCGCGCTGATATTCCGGCGCCACCCAGATCTCGTAGCCGAGATCGCCGGTGTAGCTGACGCGGCCGACCAGGCACGGCGCCGTGCCGATGTCCATTTTCGCGACCGCCATGAAGGGGAATGCGGTGTTGGCGACATCCGCGCGGCTGACCTTTGCCAGCACCTCCCTCGCCTTGGGCCCCGCAATGGCGAGGCCGGTCAGCCTCTGGCCCAGCGCCTCTATGCGCACTGAGCTATCCGCAGGTAAATGCGCCTCGAACCAGCGCATATGATATTGCTCGGCAATGCCGGAGCCGGCGATGAACCACTCGGTCCCGTTGGAATTGGGGGCACCGATATTGGCCAGCGTGAAATCGCCGATGAGCTTGCCGTCATCCTTCAGCATCGGCGCCAGCGTCATGCGGCCTGGCTTGGGCAACTTGCAGGCAAAGATCAGGTCGAGCCAAGCGGCCGCCCCTTCTCCCGTCACCTTGTATTTGGCGAAGTTCGAAATCTCCGCCAGGCCGACGCTCTCACGAACCGTCGCGACCTCATTGGCGACATGGGAAAAATCGCTGGACCGCCGCCACGAGAACTCGTCCCTGACACCCTCGGGCGCAAACCATAGCGGCACTTCCAGCCCATAGGACACGCCCCATTGCGCGCCCTTGGCCGATAGCAGATCGTAGATCGGAGTCGTCTTCAGCTGCCGCCCCGCGGGCAGTTCCTCATTGGGGAAGCGGATCGAGAAGCGGCGCGAATAGTTCTCGCGCACCTTGGCATTGGTGTAGGCCATCGTCGCCCAGTCGCCGTAGCGCGCGACATCCATCGCCCAGATGTCGGCGCCGGGATCGCCCTCGATCATCCAGTTGGACAGCGCCAGGCCGACGCCGCCGCCTTGTGAAAAGCCCGCCATGACGCCGCAGGCGACCCAGAAACCCGGTAGCCCGCGCACCGGCCCAACCAGCGGATTGCCGTCCGGTGCAAAGGTGAAGGGCCCGTTGATGATCTGCTTGATGCCGGTCCTCTCGAAGGCCGGGAAATGCCGGAAGCCGACCTCGAGCGACGGCGCGATGCGGTCGATGTCCGGCTCCAGCAGTTCATGGCCGAAATCCCAAGGCGTCTGGAACTCGGACCACACCTTGTTGGCCTTCTCATAGGTGCCCATCAGCATGCCGCCGCGCTCCTGGCGCAGATAGAGCTCACCGTCGAAATCGACGGCGTGGATGATCTCGGTGCCGGTCTTGGCGTTCCACGCCGCGACTTCCGGCATATCCTCGGTGATCAGGTACATGTGCTCCATGGCCAGCACCGGCAGTTCCAGCCCGACCATGCGGCCGACCTCGCGCGCCCACAGGCCGCCGGCATTGACGACATGCTCGGCCACGACCTCGCCCTTGTTGGTGATGACCCGCCACATCCCGTCGGGCCGGCGCACAATGTCTTCCACCTTGGTGAAGCGCTCGACCTCGGCGCCAAGCTTGCGCGCGGCCTTGGCGTAGGCATGCGTCACACCGGAGGGATCGAGATGGCCGTCTTCCTTGTTGCGAACGGCGCCGACGAACTGCTTGGGATCAATCAGCGGCATCAGTTCAGCCGCTTCGTTGGCCGATATTTCCTCGAGATCGATGCCGAGGTAACGCCCTTTGGCAACGACGCCGCGCAGCCAGTCGAGCCGCGCCTCGGTCGCCGCCAGCAGCACGCCGCCGGTCAGATGCACGCCGGTCGCCTGCCCCGACAGCTCCTCGATCTCCTTGTAGAGCGAGATCGTGTATTTCTGCAGCTTGGCGACGTTGGGGTCGCCATTGATCGTGTGCATGCCGCCGGCCGCATGCCAGGTCGAGCCCGAGGTCAGCTCGTCGCGCTCCAGCAGCACGACATCGGTCCAGCCATGGCGGGCCAGATGGAACAGCACCGAACACCCGACGACGCCACCGCCAATGACCACGACCTTTGCATGCGATTTCATGAGTTTTTCTCTGTTATCAATGAGTTGAGGAGATAAGGTGAATCAGAAAGGCAGCGCCGCGCGCCGACGCTGAAAAAGTCACGGCTCGCCCTGCCCGATCGCTTCCTTGCGCCTGGCCATGTATGCCTCCAGCGCCTCGCGCACGGCGATGTCCATCACCGGCTCGACATAGTCTTCCAGCGCCTTCTTCCACAGCCGGGTCGCGCGCGCCGTGGTGTCGAGGCCGCCGGCTTCCTGCCAGGCCTCGTAATTCTGCCAGTTGGACAGCATCGGCTGGTAGAAGGCGGTGGCATAGCGTTCCAGCGTGTGCGGTTCGCCGAAGAAATGGCCGCCGGTCGGCACCGCGCCCAGCGCCTCGACAGCAAGCTCCGCCTCGTCGACGACGATCGGGCGCAGGAATTCCATCATGTGCTGGATCATCTCGACATCGATGATGAGCTTTTCGAACGATGCCGTCAGCCCGCCTTCCTGCCAGCCGGCGGCATGATAGACGAGGTTGCCGTGGCCAAGCACAGCGCCCCACAGCGCCATCAGCGTCTCGTAGGCGCCTTGCGCGTCCGCCGCATTCGATGCCGACCCCGGTGTCGTGCGGTAGGGCAGATTGTAGCGCCGCGCCAATTGCCCCGAGGCGATGTTGGCCTTGGTGTTCTCCGGCGTTCCGAAGGCCGGCGCGCCCGACTTCATGTCGACGTTGGAGGTGAAGGCGCCGTACATCACCGGCGCGCCGGGGCGCACCAGTTGCGTCAGCACCACGCCGAACAGTGCTTCGGCATTCTGTTGCGCCAGGGCGCCGGCGAGCGTCACCGGGCTCATCGCGCCCATCAGCGTGAACGGCGTCACCGCCACCGACTGGCCGAACTCAGCCATGGTCATCAGCCCTTCGGCCATCATCTCGTCGAAACGCCGCGGCGAGTTGACCGAGATGATGGTGGCAATGCCGGGATCATCGCGCATCTCGTCCAGCGTCAGCCCGCGCGCGATTGCCATCATCTCGATGCCGTCCAGCGCCCGGCCTCGTCCGATCGCCGAGACATGGAAAGATTTGTCGGTCAGCGTCAGATTGTTGAAATAGGTATCCATGTGCCTGGTGTTCGCCGGCAGTTCCACCGGCGCGCAGACCTGGTTGCCGAGCATGTGGATGCAGTTGAAATGCTGAGCCAGCCGGGTCAGATCGGCATAGTCGTGCAAGTTTCCAGCGCGCCGGCCGCGCTCCATGTCGTGCACATTGGGCGGCCCGGCGACGAGGGTGAAATTGATCGTGTTGCCGCCGAGATGAATGGTGTTGGCGGGGTTGCGCGGCGTCAGCCGATAGCTGGACTGCGTGGTCTTCAGCGCCTCGGCGACAAGGCCCCGGTCGATGCGGACATTCGCGGTCGCATGGTCGACTTTTGCGCCCGCCTTCTCGAACAGCGCCAGCGCCCGCTGAGACATCACCTCGATGCCGAAATTTTCCAGAATATGCATCGACGCCTGGTGGATCGTTTCGACCTGGTCGACTGAGAGCATCGCCATCGGCGGATAGGGATTGGTCACCCGCCGCAGTGGAAGTTGCGGGATGGCGGCGGGCCCCCGGTTGCTGGTTCGCTCCGCGCCGCGCTTTCGTCTTGGTTCATTCATGCCTGGCATCAGAGCGCCGGCATCCGGATATCGCTGTCAGAAATCCGCCCTTCGCGGGCGTGATTTTAGCCAAGGCGGCATTTTTGAATTCGTATGGAGACAGAGGCGACGCAAAAGGTCGGAATAATGATACAGGTCCCACTCAGCGGAGCCGGGCCGGCAAGCCGTTAAGAAACGCCGCAAGATTCCCTTTATGATTTCAGCCTATCCGTCTTCCATGCGTAGTTCGAATTTGAGTAAAATTGTAGCGGTTGGCGTGCTGCTGGCTTTGCCGGCCTGCGCGACGCCGCCCAACCATATCAACAATGTCTGCGCCGTCTTCGACCAGAACGACGGCTGGTTCGACAACTGGCAGTCGGCCGCCGAGCGCGCCTCGCAGAAATACGGCGTCCCTGTCCCCGTGCTGATGGCGACGGTGCGCAAGGAATCCGGTTTCAAGAGCAATGCCAGGCCGCCGCGTACCAAACTGCTCGGCTTCATTCCGTGGAAACATGTCTCGTCGGCCACCGGTTTCTCGCAGGCGCTCGACGGCACCTGGTCGCAATATCAGAGCGAAACCGGCAGCTGGGCGGCGCGGCGGACCAAGTTTGCCGATGCCGTCGATTTCGTCGGCTGGTATCATTCCAAGACATCAGACACGTTCGGCGTCGCCCGCAACGACACCTACAATCTCTATCTCGCCTACTATCTCGGCTGGACCGCCTACGGCCGCGGCAACCGTGGCGATGCCGGCGTGCAGGGCTATGCCAGGGCGACCGAAAAGATGGCCCGCGACTATGCCGAACAGCTGCAGCAATGCGGCAGCTGACGTTGCCAAGCGGTCTTGCAGCCACGCAGTTTGCGATCGAAGCAGAACTCAGCCATTCATTCGCTTGGGATCAGGTGGAGGATCGACCTCCCTCCCTTTACCGCTGCCGTCGACAGCTTTCGGTCAAACGTCGCCAATTGGCCGTCACGCGCCTTGGCGAGTCCCAACAAATAGCTATCCGTTACCTGTGCCGGGGTGAGGATCCTGGCTGCATCGATGTCGTTGGAACCGACAAGGCTGATCTCGTCAGGCCAGAACTGATGTCCTGAAAGGGCATGCAGCTTGCCGACAATCTGCGCCACCACGGCGGGCGAACCCGGAGAATTGGGGTATTTCGGGTTGCTTACAATCCTGATGACGCCATTCTCGGTAATGGGACATGTTGCCCATGATAAATGCCCGGTGGATTGAAACCACCGATGGGCATCTTCATGCGCGACGTGAGCCGGATCGATCAACGCAATCAAGACATTGACGTCGAGCAGGAAGGTCACGGCAATTCGTCGCGAAGCGCATTGACCATTTCGAGATCGACCATCGGGCCGTCGGGCCGCGATGCAAGCAAGGGGATGCCGTTGCGTTCACCGCCGGTCGGTGGCCTGCGCAGTGAGCGGCGAGCCAGATCGGAAATGACATCGCCAACGCTGCGATCCTGCTGTCGCGCCATGGCCTTGGCCGCAAGTAGGACATCGTCATCGATTGCAAGTGTGGTTCTCACAATATGCTCCCTATCGCGCATCAAACATCACGCATCACATAAAGCAATGGACAGCAATATTCAAGCGAACGTAGCCTGTCGTTCCTTGAGCTATGGCGACGCTGCGGCAATGCGCCAACGAGCGGCATTGCCTCTATGGCTGGTCAGCTCGGCTTCTTGCCATGCGGGCGCTTCGGCGGTTCGCCGGCGAAACCGGGGCCGATCCCATCCGGTGCGTCTTCCGGCACGCCCTCATGCGCTGCGTGTTCCCTGTCGAACTTGATCACCGGCTCCATCGTCGCCAGCACATCGTCCGACAGCCAGCACAGGCTCATATGGCCATCGCCGAGATGCTTCACCGGCGGCACCTTGGTCTCGCACAGATTGTCCGGCACCAGCCTCTTGTAGCCGCAGCGCGTCTGGAACGGGCAGCCGCTCGGCGGGTTCATCGCCGACGGGATGTCGCCTTCGAGCACGATGTGCCGTTTGACCACGCTGGTGTCGGCGATCGGGATCGCCGACAGAAGCGCCTCGGTGTAGGGGTGGTAGGGCGGCGCGAAGATCTGGTCGGTCGTACCCTGCTCGACGATGTAGCCGAGATACATGACGACGACCCGGTCGGCGATGTAGCGCACGACGGACAGATCGTGACTGATGAACAGCATCGTCGTCTTGTTCTTGCGCTGGATGTCCATCAGGAGCTCGGTCACCGCCGCCTGCACCGAGACGTCGAGTGCCGACACCGGCTCGTCGGCCACCACCACCTTGGCATCGCCGGCAAAGGCGCGCGCCACGCCGATGCGCTGCTTCTGGCCGCCTGAGAGCTGACGCGGCTTGCGCGTCTCGAAGGCCCGCGGCAGCTTCACCAGGTCGAGCAGCTCCAGCATGCGCTTGCGCCGCTCGGCGACATTGTTGCCGACTTTGAATTTTTCCAGCGTGCGGATGATCTGCGAGCCGACGGAGTGGCTGGGATTGAGCGTATCGAACGGGTTCTGGAACACCATCTGGATCGACGACACCGTTTCGACGCTGCGCTTCTCGATGCCGGTCGACTGGATCTCCTTGTTGCCCAGCGTCACTGTGCCGGCACTTGCCGTCTCCAGCCCCAGCAGGACCTTGGCCAGTGTCGACTTTCCACAGCCGGACTCGCCGACGATGGCGACGGTCTCGGATTCGCGCGCCATGAACGAGATCGTCTCATTGGCCTTGACGACGCGGCCTTCGCTGGAGCCGAACACTTCGCTGCCGCCGACCTTGTAGTATTTTCTCAAATCCTCGATCTTGAGCACCGGGGCGCCGGGCACGACCTTCTCATTGACCTTCTTGGCGCCGGGAGGCAGCGCTTCCCAGTCGATCTCGTTGAAGCGCACGCAGCGCGAGAAATGCCCTTCGTGACCGGCGACCTCGATCATCGGGATTTCGGCGGCGTTGCAGACGCCCTCGACGAAATGGTGGCAGCGCGGCCCGAAATTGCAGCCCTTGGGCCGCTCATGCGGCAGCGGCAACTGGCCGGGGATAGAGATCAGCGGCCGCGAATTCTTGTCGGCGCCCGGCAGCGGAATCGAGCGGAACAGCCCTTGCGTATAGGGGTGACGCATCCGGTCGAACACGTCCTTGATCTTGCCGGTCTCGACCGCTTCGCCCGAATACATCACCGTGATGCGGTCGCAGGTCTCGAGGATGAGGCCCAGATTGTGCGACACGAAGATCATCGACGTGCCGAACTTCTCGCCCAGCCCCTTGACCAGTTCGACGATGCCGGCCTCCACCGTCACGTCGAGCGCCGTCGTCGGTTCGTCGAGCAGAAGCAGCGCCGGCTTCGACAGCAGCGCCATGGCAATGACGATGCGCTGCTGCTGGCCGCCGGACAGCTGGTGCGGATAGGAACGCATCATGCGTTCGGGATCGGGCAATCTCACCGAGCGCACCATTTCGAGCGCCCTTTTGTAAGCCTCTTCCTTCGACACCTTGTCGTGGATCAGCGGCACTTCCATCAATTGCTGGCCGACCTTCATCGCCGGATTGAGGCTCGCCATCGGCTCCTGGTAGATCATGGCGATCTTGTTGCCGCGGATGGAGCGCAACTCCTCGTCGGACAGCTCGCCCATGTCCTTGCCCTGGAACTTGATCTTGCCGCCGACAATCTTTCCGATGTTGGAGAGGTCGCGCATGATGCCGAGCGACACGGTCGACTTGCCGCAGCCGGACTCGCCGACGATGCCCATGGCTTCGCCCGGCATCACCGTGCAGGAAAAGTCCATGACGGCGGGGATCTCGCCCTTGCGGGTGAAGAAGGAGATCGACAGGTTCTCGATCTCGATGATCGGCGCAGCGCTTGGCCCAAGGGTCGGCTTGCCGGGATTTCGAACTGCCTCATTCATGGGTCGCTCCAATCCTATTTTCATGCTCGCGGGACCCGCAGATCAGTCTTTCATCGATTGTTCGCGCAGCGAGTCGGCAAGCAGGTTCAAGCCCAGCACGAACGACATCAGCGCGATTGTCGGCGGCAGCGCCGGGTGGATGAACGAGCGCAGCAGGCGGCTGGCGTCCTTGATCGCGGTGCCCCAATCCGGGCTCTCCGGCGCCAGGCCCAGCCCGAAATAGCCGAGCGTGCCGAGCAGGATCGTGGTGTAGCCGATGCGCAGGCAGGCATCGACGATCAGCGGTCCGCGCGCATTGGGCAGGATCTCCCACAGCATGATGTACCAAGGCGATTCACCGCGCGTCTGCGCCGCCGCCACATAGTCGCGCGTCTTGATGTCCATCACCAGGCCGCGCACGATGCGGAACACGCCGGGGCTGGAGGCGAACACCACCGCCACGAAGATGTTGAGCTGGTTGGGATCGATGTGGATGATCTTGAACGGATCGGCGTCGAACACCAGGCCGGCATAGACCCAGCCGCCGATGATCAGCGTCAGCCCGAGCAATATATAGAGGCGGTCCGGCCGGTTCTTGTAGCGGGTCCAGAACAGCACCGAAAAGAAGATGATCGGGAACAGGAAGAACAGCCCGGCCATGGCGTAGGGGATCGGCGTATCCATGATGCCCGGCGTCACCAGCAGGTAAAACAGCAGGATCACCGGGAAGGCCAGCACCAGATTGGCTAGGAACGACAGCACGGTGTCGATCCGGCCGCCATAGTAACCGGCGGGCAGACCGAGCGTGATGCCGACCATCAGCGCGAAACCGGTCGCCGCCGGCGCGATGATCAGCACGATCTGGCTGCCATAGACCATGCGCGAAAAGACGTCGCGGGCGAGCTTGTCGCCGCCGAAATAGTAGATGAGTTTCGATACCGGCTCGAGCGCGCCCGGCAGCGCATCCTTCATGATCGGGACCTGGGCGAGCGGATCGAAGGGCGCGACGGTCGACGCGAAGATTGCCGTGAACAGCCAGAACAGGCAGATGCCGACACCGACTATGCCGACGCCGCTATCGAACAACTGGCCGTAGAGGCCGAGCCTTTTCTTGTAGGTGAAGCTCACCCCCATCACCAGGGCAAGCCCTAACCAGACCGGCCAGAAACGCCCAATCACGCCGAGCACGACATTGAAGGCACCGATATATTCGACCTGCATCTGCCCCAGCCCCCTATTGAACTCTGATACGCGGATTGAGGAACGCGTAGCCGACATCCGAGATGAGCTGCGTGATCAGCACGATGAACACCGACACCAGTGAACAGCCAAGCAGCAGATCGATGTCGTTGTTGCCGGCGGCCTCGACCAGCGTGTAGCCAAAGCCCTGGTAGCGGAACATCACCTCGACGATGACGACGCCGGTAAGCAGCCAGGGAAATTGCAGCATGATGACGGTGAAGGGCGCGATCAGCGCATTGCGCAGCGCGTGCTTGACGACGACGCTGCCGAAGGAAAGCCCTTTCAGCCGGGCGGTGCGGATATATTGCTGCGTCATCACCTCGACCATCGAGGCGCGTGTCATGCGGGCGATGTAGCCGATGCCGTAGATCGCCAGCGTCATCACCGGCAGGGTGAAATTGTAGAAGGTGATGCCCTGGCTTGCCGAGGCGGCCGAACCGTTCAGCCAGCCGAGCCAGGAGGCGAAGATGACGGTGAAGATGACGCCGGACACATATTCGGGCGTCGCCGTCGACGCGATCGATGCGACGGACAGCGTTCGGTCCGTTCGCGAGCCCTCGCGCATGCCGGCCAGGATGCCGATCAGCAGCGAAATTGGCACCATCACCAACAGCACACAGAGCATCAGGATACCGGTGGCGGCGAGTGCGGGGAAGAGCTTTGACGCAACGGAGGTTTTGAACTTGGTCGAGCAGCCGAAATCACCTTCCAGGATGCCGGAGAATTTCGGCTCCAGCGGATCGTTGCAGAAGGAGAAACGCTGCGTCGGCTTGCCGGTCGCCGGATCGGTCACCGGTTGCTTCGGGACGACGCCCAGCCATTGCCCGTAGCGCACGAAGAAGTTCTGCCGGTAGCCATGGTTGACCAGCCAGCTTTCGAGCTGTTCGGCCGATGTGTGCATTTCGGTCTGGCTGATCGCCAGCTTCTTCAAATTCGGCTCGAGGTTGATCAGGAAGAAGACGATCATCGTCAGGCACAGCATCGTCAATGCCATGGTGCCGAGACGCCGGATTACGAAAGAAAGCATGGCGGTCCCCTGCCGGTCTGGTTGGGGTTGGAGCCAGTTCGAAAAACCAGCTTTGCCGTTGCCGGCAGAGTTGGCCGTCAAATCGGCACTCGGATGCAATCAACCCAGTTTTATTGAACGGTCTTTCAGGAGAGTCCGCAACTTTTTGCTGCGGCGGCTTCCGGTTCTGGGCCATGCGAGGCGTGACGGGAAGGAGCGAAGCGCCCCTTCCCTGACGTTCCAATCACGCCTGGTCGAGCCAGACCTTGCCGTAGTCGCGCTCGAAGGTCGGATGCATCTTGTAATTCTGCACCGCCTTGACCGAGTGGCTGTAGAGCTTGCGCCAGTATGGCTGGATCATGATGCCGGAATCCTGCAGGATCTGCTCGATGTCCTTCATCATCTCCTTGCGCTTGGCCGCATCGGCAACGGCCAATGCTGCATTGAGCTTGGCATCCCATTCGGGGTTGGAATAGGCCGACTCGTTCCACGCCTCGCCGGTGCGGTAGCCGATCGCCAGAACCTGGACGCCGAGCGGGCGCATGTTCCAGTTGGTCATGGACAGCGGATACTTGGTCCAGTCGTTCCAGAACGTCGAGCCCGGCAGCACCGTGCGCTTTACCTTGAGGCCGGCGTCGCGCATCTGCGCGGCGATGGCGTCGCCGGTATTCTTGTGCCAGTCTTCGTCGACCGTGATCAGCTCGTGCTCGAAGTCGGCCTGGCCGGCTTCCGCCATAAGCGCCTTGGCCTTGGCCGGATCGCGAGCGACTTTGGGCAGCTCGTAATATTCCGGGTGGATTTGGCAGACATGGTGGTTTTCAGCCACCGTGCCGGCATTCCCGTAGCCAAGCTGCAGGACGACATTGTTGTCGACCGCCAGTTGCAGCGCGTTACGCACCTTCTGATCGCCGTAAGGCTTGTTGTTGATGTTGGTGCGGCACACGATGGTCGAGGCGGTGACGATTTCGGACTTGACCAGGTCCAGTCCGTCGAGGATCGACACATAGTCGGCCGAGGTCTCGAAATTGGTATGGACTTCGCCGGCCTCGAAGGCACTGACCATGGCTGCCGGATCGGTGCCGTAGTCGACGAATTCGATGCCGTCGAGGAACACCTCGCCGTCCCACCACTTGTTATCCTCGCGGCGCTTGTAGACCACCTTCTGGCCGACATCGTAGGAGACGAGCTCGAACGGGCCGGTACCGATCGGGCAGGCTTTGAAGTCGCCGCCCTTCTCGTCGAAGCTCTTGTGCACGATGAGGCCGGGATAGTCGCACATGTTCGGAATGAGCGCGATGTCGGCCTTGCCGAGCTTCAGCTTGACGGTGTGGTCGTCAACCTTGGTCACGGCGCTTTCGTCGAGTTTGTCGTCCTTGACCAGCGTGCCGAGACGGCCAGGCATCGAATTGCCCTCGGCCTTCTTGTCGGCCCAGCGCTTGAGATTGAAGATGACGTCATCGGCGGTGAAGGCATCGCCATTCGACCAGGTCACACCCTTGCGCACATGCAGCGTGTACTCGGTGGCGTCGTCGTTGACCTCCCAGCTCTCCAGAAGGTACGGGCGGAACGTGTATTCGCTGGTGTACTTGACCAGCGGCTCAAGCGCCTGGCGCTCGGCATTGGCGATTTCCGACCAATCGGCCTTGCGTGGATCCTTGGGATCCTTGACCCATTGCGCGACTTTCAGGATGCCGCCCTTCTTGCCCTGCACCTCTTCGGCCCTGGCTTGGGTCGGCACGGCTACGCCGAGCATGCCGTAGGCCATCGCAGTCGACGCGCCGAACACGCTGGCCATGGCGAGGAACTCGCGGCGATCGACTTTGCCTGCCTTGGCTTCTTCGGCCATGGCCAGGATGTGATCGGGAACGCGATCGCCATTACTCTTGTAATTTGTCATACCTTAACTCCCATTGTTGGCTTTCCGCCTTTTAACATTCCGCATCCCTGCCGTGATGTCAAAGACGGCATGGCTACGGAACCTGTTAGGGAATGTGCAACTTTGAAAAGGGAGCGGTTCGCGTGATAACGACAGACTTGGCGCAAAAGTGCTAGCGCGCCCAGATTCCGCCGGAATCTGCTTAGGCGAGTAATTGATACATTTTGGGCTGGTTGAGACAGCGCCATTTCCGGCGGCGGTAAGGGCCAGGAACTCAATATTCCTTTTCGTAGAATATGCCGCCCTTGGCCTCACCGCCATCGTTGGCCTCGCCGCGCAGCTTGACGCCGCGTCCGACATTGAGGTCGATCGTCGCCTTGCCCGATCCTGGCCTGTCGCCTTTCTGGATCGTCACATAGGTGCGGTCATTGAGGTACTTGCCCGCCGACACGGCGGTGCCGCCCTGGTCATCGGTGGTCACATCCAGGTCATCGACGCCGATTGCACTGCGCAGGTTTTCGAGCAGCGAGGTCGAGCCGCCGACGCCGGCCAGTTGGCCGGCGGCCTCGGCCAGCTGCGCGATCTGAAGCGGCGACAGGTTCGACATAGAGCGGCCGAAAATCAGCTGCGCCAGCACCTCGTCCTCGGGCAGCGCCGGCACCGAGGAGAAGTCGAATTTCGGATTGGTCGCTTCGCCCGAGACGACGATGGTGACGGTGGCGCTGGTCGTGGTCGATGTCGCGGTCAAGTTGAGGTAGGGCACCAGCGAGCCCGAAAAGCCGACCGTGCCTTCGGTAAAGGTCAGCCGCTTGCCGAGAATCGACAGCCGCCCACGCTGCAAGGTGAAGGTGCCGACCGCCTGCGGCGAAGCCGCCGGGCCGGTCAGCCTTAGCGAACCGCCGAACTCGGCATCGACGCCCCTGCCCTGGATGAAGATCTGGTTCGGCGCATTGACCGTGACGTCGAGGACAAGCCCACTGCCGCCACCACCGCTGGCCGCCGCCGGTCGCAAGGCCTTGTCCTGCGCCCGCACGGAGGCGGGCGCGTTCTTGTGCTTGACACCGAGCGCTGCCAGCGAGCCCGGCAGCTTATCGGGAACGGTGATGACGGTCTTGGCCAGGTTGACGGTGCCCGAAATCACCGGCGCCGAGGTGAGCGGCCCCTTGATGGTCAGGTCGCCGCCGAGATTGGCTGTCACCACCCTGCCGTCGGTATAGCGGCCGTCGACCAGCTTGATCGACAAATCGGCTGGGAAACCTTGCGCCGGATTGATGCCGAGGGTGCCGGAGGCCGACAGGCTGCCGCGTGTCGATAGCGTGCCGGTCAGCCGGTTGATCCGGGCAACGCCGTTGCCGATCGAAATGTCGGCGGCAATGTCATTGACGGCAAGACCGGAACGCGCGTCGACCAGGCGGGCGCCCGACGTGCTGACCGTGCCGCCGATCACCGGCGACGCCGCCGGGCCGCGCATCTGGATATTGACGTTGGCGGTGCCGCTGAGCGACAGCCCTTGCGCCGCAAGCTTGGCGGCCAGGAAGGAAAATGGCACCTTGCCGTTGAAGTCGAGCACCAGCGCTGGTGTGCCGGCCGTCGTCACCGTACCGCCGCCCTTGAGGCCAAGCCCGGCGCCGTCGCTGATGTCGGCGTTGAAGGTGAGCTTCTTGCCGGCGAATGTTCCCGACGAAGAGATATTCATGCCGCCAAGACCGGCGCTGCGCGTCTGCGAGGTCTGCACCCCACCAGCATCGATATCGAAAGCGACAGTCGGATTGCCCGGCGCGCCGGTTACCTTGACTGTTCCCGAAATCGAACCGGCGGCCTGGAGGCCCGGCGAAAAACTGTTGGCCAGCGAAGCCGGCACCTTCGACAGCGCGGCACTGATGTCGAGTGCCTGCCCGACCTTGCCGGTCACCGTCGCCGTGCCGCCACCGAGATTGAGCACCAGCTTGTCCAGCGTCGTGGTGCCGTTGGCGATGCTGACGGTCGAGGCCTGGGCGATGGCCGCCTTGATGCCCTGCACCGTGGCCTGGCCGGAAGCGAGTTCGATGGTGGTGGTGCCGCCAGCCACCTTTACCCTGCCCGCAGCCCTCGCCGGAATGCCCTTGACGGTGGCGCCGCCGGAAAACCCGGTCCAGTCGCCGTCGCGCTTCAAATCGACATCGATGCCGCTGATGGCGGTGCCGCCGGAAATGACGCTGTCGGCGCGAATCTTGCCCGAGATGACCGGCGCGGCGAGATAGTTGGCGACCAGCGCATCGATCGACACCGTCTTCGCCTGCAGGTCGCCGCGCGTGATCGAAGCGGTCGCAGCCTTGACGGCGACGTTCGGGCCATCCGCGGTCTTGGAGAATGCAATAGTGCCGCGCACATCGCCTTCGGCCTTTTCCAGCGCCAGCGCCGCCAGCGGTCCGATATCGGGCAGGTCGAGCGCGATGGTGCCGACCGGCACGAAAGCCTCGTCGAGCGCAAGGTCGCCGGAAATCCTGTTCTTGCCGAGTGACAGCAGCAGGCCGTTGATGGCGCTCTTGCCGTCCGCCGTCGCCAGCACCGCGCTACCTTGCAGCGCCTGTCCAGCGACATTGCCGGTCAGTTGCACATTGGCCGCCGGATTGGCGGCATCGGCCTTGCCGGTGGCGGTCAGCTTCAACCCGGTGATTTCGCGTTCCGCCACCAGCAGCCGGTCGCTGTTGACCGTCAGCGACAGGTCCGGCGCCAGGCTGGGCCCCTGCGCGTTGAGTGCAAAGCTGATCGCGCCTTTGGCATCTTTCGACAACAGTGAGATGTCGGCCAGTGCACCCTTGATATCTGCGCTGAGCTTGTTGTCGGCGAGACTGGCCTGACAGTCCGCGGTCAGTGCGCCCGACGCCAGTCTGACCGGATTGGCGCTGACATTGCCATTGGCATCCCGCTTCAGCGTGGCGCTGAGCTGCGTGCGCTCTGCCAGCACGCCGCGCGCCGCAGCCGGCAATGCCGCGGACAGCACGTCGGCGTTGAGGTTGAGGTCGATTGCTCCATCGGCAAAGCCGACACGGCCATTGAAGGCACTGCCCAGCGCATCGGCCTGCACCGAGCCGCTGTCGATGGTGATCGCGTCCGCCGCCAGGGTGCCGGCGATCTTGGCGGTGATCTTGCCGGCGATCAGCGGCGCGATGGTCGGATTGTCCAGACCGATCTTGTCCGCCGTCACCGTGCCCGAGATCGGACCGGTTCGGCTTTTCATATCAAATGCATCGGAATGCAGCGCAAGCGCAATGCCCTCGACCTTGGCGTCATCCGTCGCCACCGAAGGCAGTACCGCCGAGATGTCGAGCTTGGCTTGCGCAGCCTGCCCGGCCGCCTTCACCGACAGCGCCTGCAATTCGAGCTTGATCGGGCTTTCCGCGCTGCCCAGCGTCAACGGCAGGCTCGGACCGGACGATGTCAGATCGAGCGCGAAATCGCTGGCGCCGTTCGGGTTGACGGTGCCGGCTGCCTTGCCGGAGATTTTTTGGCCCGACAGCGTCGCCTGATCCAGCACGATGCCGCCGGCCGTCGAATAGCTGCCGGCCGCATCGACATCGAGCGGTCCGAGCCCGGCCTGACGGGTCTGGCTGGTCTCGGCGCCGGCCAGTTTTGTATTAAAGCGAATGTCGGGATTTGCTGACGGCCCGGTGATTTGCGCCGTGCCGTCGAGCGTGCCCGCGGCATCGAGGCGGGGCGAAAAGCCATTGGCAAGCGCAGCCGGCAGCGCCGAGAAGGTCGCCGCCAGATCGAGCGTCTGGCCCGCCGTGCCCGACAGCGTCACCGAGCCGCCGCCGAGATCGACTACCAGCCTTTGAATGTTGGTTATGCCATCGGCAATGGTCAGGCTCGACGGCTCGGCGATCGCCACCTTGATGCCGCGCACCGTCGCCTCGCCGGACGCGATCTCGACGCTGGTCGCGCCGCCGGCAATCTTCGCCCGCCCGGCAGCTGTCGCCGGAATGCCTGATATGGTTGCTCCGCC
Organism: Mesorhizobium sp. M0001; assembly: GCF_040324255.1. Lineage (NCBI taxonomy): Bacteria > Pseudomonadati > Pseudomonadota > Alphaproteobacteria > Hyphomicrobiales > Phyllobacteriaceae > Mesorhizobium > Mesorhizobium sp. M0001. The sequence continues at coordinate 292,631 of NZ_JAMYVS010000001.1, read as the reverse complement.
GGTGAAATTCGTCCAGTCGCCGTCACGCTTGAGGTCGACGCCGATGCCGCTGACGACGGTCGTTCCCGAGATCACGCTGTCGGCCTTGATCGTGCCGGAGATCGCAGGGCTGTTGAGATAGTTGGCGATCAGTGCGCTGACGGTGACTGCCTTGGCTGCCACATCACCGCGCGCGATCGACACGCTGGCTGCATTGATGGTGACGGTGGGCGCCTCGCCGTCTTTGGAGAACACCACGGTGCCGCCGATATCGCCGGCCACCGTCTGCCCGGCCAGCGACGCCAGCGGCGCGATGTCGGGGGCGGAGATCGTCAGCGTCCCCAGCGGCAGGAATTTTTCATCGAGCGCGAGGTCGCCCGACACCTTGTTGTCGCCCAGCGCTACGCTGAGCCCCTTGATGGAGCGCTTGCCGTCGCTCGTCACCAGCGCCGCCTTGATGGCGAGCGGCTGTTCGTCGACCGCGCCGGTCAGCGAGACATCTGCGGCCGGGCTCACAATGTCGGCCTTGCCCGATGCGGTCAGCTTGATGTCCTTGACGGTGCGGCCGGAGGCCGTCAGGCTGGCACTGTCGGCCGAAACCGAGAAATCCGGTGCGTTGCGCGCGCCGCTTGCCGTCAGCGCGAAATCGACCCCGCCGGCGATCGGCACGCCGACGAGCGAAGACAGCACCGAGACGTCGCCGAGCTTGCCCTTGATGTCGGCCTGGATATCGCTGCCTTGCGCGCTGGCGGTGCCGCTGGCGCTCAGCGAACCGGAAGTGAGTTCGATCGAGTTGGCGGCGAAAGAGCCCTGCGGATCGCGCGTCGCGGTCGCCGAGAATTTGACCCGTTCGCCAAGCAGCGAACTGATCTGCGGCGGCAGCGCCGTCGACACAGCATCGGCATTCATCTTCAGCGTCATGGCGAGATCGGCCAGCGTCACCTTAGCCGTCAGCCCGGCATTGAGAGCATCGCTGCGCAGCGTGCCTTCGTCGAGCGAAATCTCGTCCCTGCTGATCGAACCGGCAAGAGAGGCCGTCAGCTTGCCGGTGATCAGCGGCGCCAGCGTCGCCACGTCGGTCTTCAGCCCGGCGGCCGCCAGACTTACACTGACCGGGCCGCTGCGGCTCTCGATGTCGAAACCGTCGGAATGGATATTCGCATCCAGATTGTTCACCTGAGAGCCGCCCGCCACCACCGAGACCAGTGAAGCGCTGGCGTCAATCATCGGCGCCTTGCCGTCACCGAAGGCGCGCGCGGTCACATTGTTGATGGCCACCATGATCGGCTGCGCCTGGGTACCGACATTGACCGTGACCGGCTTGGCTTTGGCCACGAGTTCGACCGAAAGGTCGCTGGCGCCCTTGGGCTCGACCATGCCGGCAGCGGTACCATGAACTGCGTCGCTCTCGATCGCAGCGCGCTCGATGTCGACGCCGCCGGCCGCGGTCGCGGTGCCGGCTAGGTCGAAGCTGGTCTTGCCGGCAAACAGCGACTTGAACCGTTCCGGCAGGAAGCCTTCGAACGAACCGTCGCCCTTGGCCTCGATCCGGTTGCCCTTGTCGGTGAGCTGGTGCCGGCCGGTGAGCTGGGTAACGATCTGACCGTCGACCATGAAGGTGCCGATGCCGCTCCAGTTGGCCAGCGGCCCGGTGCCCGAGACGACGATGTTGACCGGCGGCGCGCCGGGTAGCTTGAGCAGGTTGGCGATGATGCCGCCGGCCGGCTCGGAAGCCTTGAGATCGAGGTCGAGCTTGTTTTCATCCGGCGCGAAGTGGATGTTGGCGTCGACATTGCCTTGCTTGCCGTCATGGCGGGTAACGTTGAGCACCGTCTGGATCGCCAGCGGCGACGCATCGACCTTGGCCGATCCCTTGGCCGCAAGTTCGGCAATGCCGCTGCCGGCAAGTTGCTGGCCGAGCGCGATCTCCGGCAAATCGATCGCTCTGATATCAAGCGAAACCGGCAGGCCGGTCGACCCGCTCTTGCTCGGCTCGGTGCTCGCCACAGGCAGCCGTGCCAGTTCTATCCGTTCGGCCGCTATGCGGTCGGCGCTGAAATTCTTCGACAACAGCGCCAGCGGCGACCAGTCGACGGCCACCTTGCGGGCCACCAGCCAGGCGCCCTCGCGGTCTTCCAGCACGACATGGTCGACCGTCAGCGCGCCGGACCAGATACCGTTAATGCCGCTGACCGTGACTTTGCTGTCCCCTGACGAGGCCATGTCAGAGATGATGCCGGCGAGATTTTCGCGGCCGCGCTCGGTTTTGGTCAGCACGACCAACGCGCCGATGCCCGCCGCCGCCACGATCAGCAGCGTGTAGAAAAACAGGCGAAGGATGCGTTTCAAAATCTTCATCGTCAGAACGCCTGTCCGATCCCGGCATAGATGCCGAAACGCGGGTCGCCACGGTCGCGGTTGAGCGGCACGGCGGCGTCGATGCGCAGCGGCCCGAACGGCGTGATGTAGCGCAGGCCAACGCCCGCGCCGACCTTCACGTCGGAAAAGTCCGGCGTCGCTGTGGTCGAGACAGTGCCAGCGTCGACGAACGGCACGATGCCGATCGTGTCGGTCAGCGCAATGCGCATTTCGACCGATGTTTCGAAGAAGGAAAGCCCGCCGATCGGCTGGTTGTCGATGTCCTTCGGTCCGATGCCCTGATAGGCATAGCCCCGCACCGAGCCGCCACCGCCGGAATAGAAGCGCCTGTCGGCTGGAACGTTCTGAAGGCCGGTGCCGACGATCGAACCCAGCGCGACGCGTTCGGCAAGCACGAATTTCGAGGCCGTGTCGAGCGACTGATAGGCCGACCCCTCGCCCCTGAGCTTGAGGAAGGCGGCGCCGCTCAGAATGTCGTAGCTCGGTTCGGCATAGGCCAGAACCCTGAAGCCGCTGGTCGGGTTGAGCCGGTTGTCCCTGTTGTCATAGACATATTGCAGCGGAATGCTGGCGATCAGGTATTTGTGCTTGCCGAAGGCGTCGGTGATCCTGGAATAGTCCAGCGCGATTTCAGCCGAAACCGTCTGCTTCTTGTCGATCTCATAGGACAGGCCGGTGCTGCCCTTGACCGAGAAATGGTCGTAGGCATCGGGATGTTCGAGGACGGTCTTGACGCTGGCGATGAATTTCGAAGCCGGCCCGATCACGCCCGGCTTCTCGAACATGATGCCGGCATTGTAGTTGAGCTCGCTGAGATCGTTGCTGCCGATGCCGCTGATCTTGCCCTCGATGCGCAGCTTTTCGGCCCGGCCGAACAGATTTCGGTGGCCCCAATAGCCTTCCAGGCCTAGCCCTTCGGTGTTGGAGAAAGTGCCGCCGACGCCGAAATAGCGTGGTTTGCGCTCGCTGACCTGAACGCCGATCGGAATGTTGCCGTCGGCGTCGAGACTGTCGGCTTCCTTCAGCGTCACGCTGTTGAACACTTCGAGCCTCAGCAGCCGGTCGCGGGCATCGTCGATCTCGTCGGGCGAATATTGCCGGCCGCGTTTCAGCCCGGTCATATATTCAGTGAACTCGCGATTGACCTTCTCGGTGCCATCGACGGTGGTGTCGCCATAACCGGCAACCGGCCCGGCGGCCACCGTCAGCGTCACGTCTAGCGTCGAGGTGGTGTGCTCGGCCACGACCTGCCTGTCGGTGATCCGGGCCAGCGGCCGGCCCTCCTGCTTCAGCGCCCGCACGATCAGCGCCTCGGCCTTGAGCACGGCGCCCGAGCCGGCATCGCCGCCGGCTATCAGGCCGAAATCGGCGCTCGCCAGCCCGGCGGCATCGCCCTCCAGCCGAATATTGCCGAGCGTGAATTTGGGCCCGCTCGAGATGCTGATCACCACCGGGATCGGCTGCGGACCCGTAAATTCGGCATCGGGCGGCAAATCGTCCAGCGCCTTGCCCTGGATGGTGATGGTGACGACGCCTTCATAACGGGCGTCGGCATAAAGCGCGGCGACCAGCTGTTCGCGGTCGCTACGCGCCTTGGCCAAAAGGCCGAGCGAGCCGGAAACCGGGCGGTCCTCGTCGGATTTCAGCGACGAGGCGTTTTCGAGCTTCTTGATCAGGTCCTTGTCGGCATCGGGCGCTTCGATGGTCACCGCATAGCGCAGCGGGTCGACGATATCGGCGTCCTCGTCATTCGAAGAGCCCCACAATTTGATGCCGAACAGCTCGAAGGCGGCCGCCGACCCCGATTCGGCAACGAGCACGCTCGAGCACGCCAACGCCACAATCAGCGCGCGCGAAAGCGTGCGCCGTGGCGCACTTACCTTCGACATCTGCGCTTCATACGCCGGCATCAGGACAACCTAGGTTACAAAACTAAAATTGGAATGAAGTTTTGAAGCGCTCGTAAAGGGGCCACAATCCAATTGTCTGAAATAGGCAGGGCTTGGAATTCACACCTTCTGCGTTTTCGCAAGAAAGCGTGATCCCTTTCCCGTGGATGAACTATCGGCATACCGGTCATTGGCCGGTTTGGGAACCGTTGGCGGGCGGAAACCTGCCCGTCCTCGTGTTGACAAGCTTGACTGAAGCTTGAACATGCCGCGGACGTAGCAGTGTCTGGAGGGTGTTATGGCGATGCGCGCGGCGGCTCGTGGTCTGTCGATCTTGATTCTTCTCATTTTCGCCTGGGGGTCTGTAGCGCAAGCGGCCGAAGCCCGCCGGGTGGTGACCTCAAATAATTCCGACTATTTCGGCTTCGATCTCAGATCGGACCAGAATGTCAGCCTCGATCAGTGCAAGACGACATGCCTCGGCGACCCCGCCTGCCGCGCCTTTACTTACAACAACAAGGCCAAATGGTGCTTCCTAAAATCCGACTATAACCAGTTGAAACCCTTCAGCGGCGCGGTCGCGGGCAAGGTCGTCAATGTCGATGGCGACCCCGATATCGGCGCCCCGCCGGAACTCGCCTTCTTCCCCAACTGGATGGCCGACCAGGCCCAGCAATACCGCAACAAGCTGACCGATCCGGCCTATGACAAGCCGACCGACGGGCTGGAATCACTCCGCGCCGCCGCCGAACAGGCTGCACTGACCGGCGACCATGGCCAGGCCATGAACAAATACGAGGCCGCGGTCTCGGTCCTGCCTGACGACGGCCAGCTTTGGCTCGGTCTGGCGCGTGAAACGCTTGCCATACAGCCGGCCAGCGGCACCTCCGAATCCTACAATCTGCCGGTCAAAGGCACCTCCGCCGCCATCAACGCCTACAAATTGCTGCGCACCACCAAGACCCGCGCCGAAGTGCTGGCGCTGCTCGGCAACGGCCTCGACCGCCGCGATCTCTACCGTCCGGCCCTGCAGGCTTATGAAGCCAGCCTCGCGCTGGTCAGTTCGCCGGCGGTCAAGGCCGAATATGAGGATCTCAAGGCCCGCAAGGGCTTCCGCGTCATCGATCACTCGATCGACGCCGACACCAGCGCGCCGCGCATTTGCGCGCAGTTTTCCGAGGAGCTGGTGAAGACCGGCGTCGACTACGCCCAGTTCGTCACCGTCGACAACCAGCCGCCCAAGGGCGTCGAGGCCAAGGACAAGCAGATCTGCGTCGAAGGCCTGGAGCACGGCCAACATTACGAAGTGACCTTCCGCGCCGGTCTGCCGGCCGCCATTGGCGAGGTCACCGCCGCTCCGGTCGTGCTGTCGATCTATGTGCAGGACCGCGCGCCGTCCGCCCGCTTCACCGGCGACAGCTTCGTGCTGCCCGCCGGCGCCCGCCGCGGCATCCCGGTCGTCACCGTCAACATGAATGCCGCACAGATGAAGCTCTACCGCATCGGGGATCGTTCGCTGGCGCAGCTTCTGTCCGGCTATCAGTTCCTGAAGCAGCTCGACGGCTATGATATCTCCAGCATTTCCGACCAGATGGGTGAGCCGGTCTGGCAGGGGCAGCTCGATATCGCCAACGACCTCAACAAGGACGTCACGACTTCGTTCCCGGTCGACGAAGCCTTGCCGCAGCGCAAGCCCGGCGTCTACGTGCTGACCGCGCAAGCGGTAAATGAAAATGACGAGGACAATTACAATTCGCTTGCCACGCAGTGGTTCGTCGTCTCCGACATCGGCCTGTCGACCTATACCGGCCAGGATGGCCTCAATGTCTTTGCCCGCTCGCTCGGAACCGCCAAGCCGATCGCCGGCGCCGAACTGACGCTGCTGGCCAGGAACAATGAAATCCTCGGCACAGCCACGTCGGACGCCGAAGGCCATGCTGTCTTCAACCCCGGCCTGACGCGCGGCGACGGCGGCATGGTGCCGGCCGTTCTGATGGCCAAGCAGGGCGACAACGATTTCGTCTTCCTCGACATGGGCCGCGCCGGCTTCGATCTGTCCGATCGCGGCGTCGCCGGACGCGCCGCACCGGGCGCGCTCGATGTCTATGCCTGGACCGAACGCGGCATCTACCGCGCCGGCGAGGATGTGCATGTCGCAGCCCTTGCCCGCGACGGCGCCTCCAAAGCGGTGGAAAACCTGCCGCTGACCTTCATCTTCACCCGTCCCGACGGCGTCGAGAACCGCCGCATCGTTGCCGATGGCGTCTCGGCCGGCGGCTATGCCGTCGACCTGCCGCTGGAAGCCAACGCCATGCGCGGCACCTGGACGGTGTCGATCTATACCGATCCCAAGCAGGCGGCCGTTTCCAGCCAGATGTTCCTGGTCGAAGACTTCGTGCCGGATCGCATCGAGTTCGACATGAAGTCCGACAAGCAGGAGATCGCCCAGGGCGAAACCGCCAACATCGACATTGACGGCCGCTTCCTCTATGGCGCGCCGGCCGCCGGCCTCGCGCTCGAAGGCGAGCTGACGCTGTCGACGGCGCGCGACTGGGACCGTTTCGCCGGCTATTCGTTCGGCCTTGCCGACGAGCAGTCGGCCGAGCCTTCGGTCACCCCGTTCACCGGTCTGCCGGTGGTCGGCGACGACGGCAAGGCGACCTTCCCGGTCACGGTCGACCAGTTGCCCGCGACCACCAAGCTGGTCGACGCCAAGGTCACGGTTCGCATGCGTGAAACCGGCGGCCGCGCCATCGAACGCTCGCTCAACATCGGCATCCGCCCGCAAGGCCACATGATCGGCATTCGTCCGGATTTCGCCGACAATGAGGTGCCGCAGGGCGGCACCGCCAAGTTCAGCCTCATCGCGGTCGACCCCGACGGCAAGCGCGAGACGCTGAAGGGCGCGCAGTGGTCGCTGGTCAAGGTCGAACGCAATTACCAGTGGTACCGCAACAACAACTCGTGGAACTACGAACCGGTCACCTTCACCAAGTCGATCGCCAACGGCCAGGTCGATCTCAGCGCCGATGCCGAGGCGACCGTGACGATGCCGGTCGACTGGGGCCAGTACCGGCTCGAGATCGAGACTGCCGATCCCGAGGGCCCGGCGACCAGCTATGAGTTCGACGCCGGCTGGTATGTCTCCTCGACCTCCACCGAAACGCCTGATGGGCTCGAGATCGCTCTCGACAAGGACAGCTATGCCGTCGGCGACGTGGCCAAGCTGAAAGTGTCGCCGCATTTTGCCGGCGAACTGCTGGTCACCATTGGCGCCGACAAGCTGCTCAAGACCGTCACGGCAACCATGCCGGCCGGCGGCAGCACGGTCGACATCCCGGTCGGTGACGACTGGGGCGCCGGCGCCTACATCACCGCAACCCTGTTCCGGCCCGGCGATGCGCAGGAAACCCGCATGCCGGCGCGCGCCATCGGCGTAAAATGGCTGACGGTCGACCCAGGCTCGAAAAAGCTCGCCGTCACCCTGACGCCGCCGGACAAGACGATGCCGCGCCAGCAGCTGTCGATCCCGGTTTCGGTCGCCGGCGTAGCGCCGGGCAGCAATGCCTATGTCACGGTCGCTGCCGTCGATGTCGGCATTTTGAACCTCACCAACTACAAGGCGCCGGATCCGGAGGGCTGGTATTTCGGCCAGCGCATGCTCGGGCTCGAAGTCCGCGACATCTATGGCCGTCTCATCGACGGCTCCCTCGGCACCACCGGCAAGCTCAGGACCGGCGGCGACGGCGCCTCAATGCAGCCGCAAGGCAGTCCGCCGACCGAAAAGCTGGTCGCCTTCTTCTCCGGCCCGGTCCAGCTCGACGCCGACGGCAAGGCGAGGATCGACTTCGACATCCCGCAGTTCAACGGCACCGTGCGCGTCATGGCCGTCGCCTGGACCAAGGAGGCCGTCGGCCATGCCACGACCGATGTCATCGTGCGCGATCCGGTGGTGATCACTGCCGGCCTGCCCCGCTTCCTGGCGCCTGGAGATGCAGCTATCATGCGGCTCGACGTCGCCGACACCGACGGTCCGGAGGGCGACTATGCCCTGTCGATCGCCACGACCGGCGACCTCTCGACCGGCGACAAGCCCTTGCCCGAAAAGCTGACGCTGGCCAAGGGCAAGCGCCAGACGCTGACCGTGCCGCTGATTGCACAGACGGCGGGCAATGCCTCGATCACCATCAAGCTCGCCCATGGCGACGGCACCGCCGTCGAGCAGACGCTGTATGTTCCGGTGCGTCCGGCGCAATTGCCGGTCACCACCCGTCTGGTCGTCGACCTCAAGGGCAATGGCGGCTCGCTGCGCGTCGACAAGGAGCTGCTCGCGGCAAGCCTGCTCGACGGCGCCTCGATCAGCGTCGGCGTTTCGCAGGCTGCGGCCTTCGACGTGCCGTCACTGCTGATGATGCTCGACCGCTACCCCTATGGTTGCGCCGAGCAGACCACCAGCCGCGCCATGCCGCTTCTCTACGTCAACGATCTGGCGTCCGGCGTTGGCATGCAAAGCGATCCCGAACTGCACGGCCGCGTGCAGGCCGCCATCTACAAGGTGCTGAGCTACCAGGCTTCGGCCGGCAGCTTCGGCCTGTGGGGTCCGGGCTCCGGCGATCTGTGGCTCGACTCTTACGTCACCGACTTCCTGACCCGGGCGCGCGAGCAGAACTACGACGTGCCGGCCCTGGCGATGAGCCAGGCGCTGAGCAATCTGCAAAACTCGGTCGGTTACGACCAGGACGTCCAGGATCGCGGCAGCGAAATCGCCTACGCGCTCTATGTTCTGGCCCGCAACAAGAAGGCCTCGGTCGGCGATCTGCGCTACTACGCCGACACCAAGCTCGAAGCCTTCTCGAGCCCGATGGCCGTCGCCCAGTTGGCGGCGAGCCTGGCGCTCTACGGCGACGCGCAGCGTTCGGAAGCAACCTTCCAGACGGCGCTGCAACTGGCCAAGTCGACCACCGAATACGACTACTACCGGTCCGACTATGGCTCGCGGCTGCGTGATGGCGCCGCGATCCTGGCGCTCGCCGCCGAATCGAAGCCGGTGCCGACCATCGTGCCGGAGCTGATCCGGCTGGTGGCAAGGGAACGCGCCGATGCCCGCTGGACCAGCACGCAGGACGAGTCCTGGATGCTTCTGGCGGCCCGCGCGCTGAAGTCGGGCAACGACTCGATCACGCTCTCGGTCAACGGCGCGCCGCATGCAGGTGGATATTCCAACCACCTCAGCGGCACCGACATTGCCGACAGCCCGCTGACCATCGCCAACACCGGCGCCACGCCGCTGCAGGCGGTCGTCACCACGGTCGCCTCGCCGGTAGAGCCCTTGCCGGCCGGCGGCGACGGCTTCACCATCGACCGCACCTACTACAAGCTCGATGGCACCGAAGCCAACGTCACCGAGGCGACGCAGAACGAACGCTACGTGGTCGTGCTCAAGGTTTACGAGCAGAACCGCTGGCCTTCGCGCCTGCTGATCACCGACCTGTTGCCGGCCGGCTTCGAGATCGACAATCCGGGCCTTGTCTCCAGCGCCCAATTGTCGAACTTCACCTGGCTGGCGCAAACGGACGCAGCCCATCTCGAATTCCGCGACGACCGTTTCGTCGCGGCATTCAATCCCAATGACGGCGATGGCGACCGCAACATCATGCTGGCCTACGTCGTGCGTGCGGTAACGCCGGGCACCTATGCCCATCCGGCAGCCACGGTGGAGGACATGTACCGGCCGCAATATTCGGCCCGCACCGCCACCGGCATGATGGAGATCAAGGCGCCGTAAGGCGCCTTGACGAAGATGAACACGCCGATGTCCGCGACCATCTCCTTCTCCCCGCTATGCGGAGAGAAGGAGCCGGCAGGCGGATGAAGGGCACCACCATGCTCTCCAGAAAATTTCTCCGTCGAACAGGCATCGCCGCCGCCTCCCTCGTCGGCTTTGCGGCGATCGCTGCCGCTTCTCTCTGGGAACTCGACCGCGCTTTTCCGCCGCCGCTGCCCGGAAGGCTCACCGTCTCCACCGAGGTCCAGGACCGCGACGGCCAGCTGTTGCGCGCCTTCGCCACGCCGGACGGTTACTGGCGGCTCGACACTCATCTCGACCAGGTCGACAAGCAGTTCGTCGACATGCTGGTCACCTATGAAGACAAGCGCTTTTGGGACCATGATGGCGTCGATGTGCTGGCGCTGGCGCGCGCCGCCGGCCAGTTCGCCACCAGCGGCCATATCGTCTCCGGCGGCTCGACCCTGTCGATGCAGCTTGCCCGGCTGATCGAGCCACGCGAAAACCGCAGCCTCGGCTCGAAGATCAAGCAGATGCTGCGTGCCATCCAGATCGAGCGGCGGCTGTCTAAGCAGGAGATCCTCGAACGCTATTTGACGCTGGCGCCTTATGGCGGCAATCTCGAAGGCGTGCGCGCCGCGTCACTCGCCTATTTCGGCAAGGAGCCGAAGCGGCTGACGGTCTCGGAAGCCGCCCTGCTGGTTGCGCTGCCGCAATTGCCGGAAAAGCGCCGGCCCGACCGCAATCTCACCATCGCTCATGCCGCCCGCGACCGCGTGCTGACCCGCATGGTTTCGGCAGGCCTGCTTGGCGAGCGCGAGGCCGCGCGCGCCGCCCTCGACGATGTCTCGGGCCTGCGCCGCAAATTGCCGGCGCTGGCGCCGCACGCCGCCTACGCCATGCTGCCCAAGGCCGTGCCCGGCAAGCCACTGCAGCTTACGATCCGCAAAAGCGTCCAGCAAGGGCTGGAACAGGTGGCGCGCGATGCCGCGATCAAGCTTGGCCCGCGCCTGTCGGTCGCCATGGTGATGGCGGACGCACGCACCGGCGACATTCTTGGCGAAGTCGGCTCGGCCGATTTCTTCGATGCCAGCCGCTCCGGCTGGATCGACATGACCAGGATCGTGCGTTCGCCCGGTTCGACGCTGAAGCCGTTCATCTATGGCCTCGCCTTCGAGCAGGGGCTGGTGGCGCAGGAAATGCTGATCGAGGACAGTCCGGTCGATTTCGGCGGCTACCGGCCAAAGAATTTCGACATGGGCTATCAGGGGGATGTCTCGATCCGCCAGGCGCTGCAGCTGTCGCTCAACGTTCCGGCGATCCGCGTGCTCGACTCGGTCGGCCCGGCACGGCTGATGGCGCGCTTCCGCCAGGCCGGCGTCAGCCCGGTGCTACCGGTCAACGAGGCGCCGGGCCTCGCCATCGGCCTCGGAGGCGTCGGCGTAACGCTGCGCGATCTCGTCCAGCTCTATACCGGCCTGGCCAATGGCGGCAAGGCAAACACGCTGCATGACGGCACCGAGCCGGCCAACGACGAGCGCGCCACCGCCACCATCCTCGACGCCCAGGCGAACTGGCAGATCACCGACATATTGTCGGGCGTAAAGCCGCCTGAGGGCGCCTTGCAGCGCGGCATCGCCTACAAGACCGGCACGTCCTACGGCTATCGCGATGCCTGGTCGGTCGGCTTCGACGGCCGCTACGTGCTGGGTGTGTGGGTCGGCCGCGCCGATGCCGGTGCGGTGCCCGGCCTGTCCGGCTATGTCTCGGCCGCCCCCATCCTGTTCGAGGGCTTCGTCCGTTCAGGCCTGACCGCCGTCCCGTTGCCCAGCCAGCCGGCCGGCGTCGTCAAGGCCAGGCGCGAAGACCTGCCGGTGACATTGGCGCGCTTCGGCGCCGGCGCCGACGGACTGGTGCAGGCAGGCCCGACGGAACCGGCGCCAACGATCATTTTCCCGCCCAACGGCGCCCGCGTCGATCTCGCCACCAATTCCGCCGAGGCCTCGCCGCTGGTGCTGAAACTGCAAGGCGGCCGCGCGCCGTTCCGCTGGCTGGCCAATGGCAAGCCGCTCGTCGGCATCGACCGCCGCCGCACTGCGACCTGGCTGCCCGACGGCGCCGGCTATTCGACGCTCACCGTCATCGACGCCGTGGGACGCGCGGCAAGCGTGAAGGTGTTCGTTGAATAGATGGCGCCAAGCGATTCAGGGGATTGGGCTTCTTCGCCCGAGACGCGGCGCGAGGCACCCCCCTCTGGCCTGCCGGCCATCTCCCCCGCAAGGAGGGAGATTATTCGCCTCGCTGCCTTCGCCAATCTCCAACGGTCGAGTAGTAAGCGCGAGGTCCAAACCGCCAATCTCCCCCCTTGAGGGGGAGATGCCCGGCAGGGCAGAGGGGGGTGCCTCGCGCTGTCCTTCGTTGGCAAGCTTCATGGCGGCAACGCTGATGATCCTCGTTGCACCCCCCGCCCACGCCGATCCCCTGCCCGCCGGCTTCGTCCGCCTGGCCGATGTCGATCCCTCGATCCGCCAGGACATCCGCTATGCCGGCCTGGAAAATTTCCTGCATCGCAAGGCCGATGGCTACGACGCCCCAGTCTGCATCCTCACGAAGCAAGCTGCGCAAGCGCTGTCCGGCGTGCAGAAAGCGCTCGCCGCCGACGGCCTGACGCTGGTCGTCTTCGACTGCTACCGCCCGGCCCGCGCCGTTGCCGACATGGGCAAATGGACCAGAGAGGGCGGCCCGCCCGATCCGCAATGGTACCCTCTGGTGCCGCGCGGCGACCTCATCGCCAAGGGCTATATCGGCGAATTGTCCACCCATTCGCGCGGCTCGACCGTCGATGTCGCCATCGCCCGCAGCGACGGCAAGAACAAGTCATCCGCCGCTTGCGGCGCGGCCGGCGCCGGCACGCTCGGTTTCGGCACCAGCTTCGACTGTTTCGACCCGGCAAGCGAAACCGCCCATCGCCCATTGGCGGCAGAAGCGGCGGCAAACCGCAAAAGGCTGCTCGACGCCATGCGCGCCGGCGGCTTCAAGAATTATGCGCGCGAGTGGTGGCACTACACGCTTCGGGATGAGCCGTATCCAAAGCTGCGCTTCGATTTTCCCATCACTGCGGGCTGAACCGCCCGGTGCTACACCGAGCCTTCCCTCGCTCGGCCTTGCTTCTGCGCTGTCAGCTCCTAGATAGCGTCAAACCGGCCGGATTCGGGTTAGACCAATATGAGGAAAATATTTCCTTCCGAAACCCAATATCGGCGAAAATTTCCTTCGGGGGGACAAAAAATGCAACGTTGAATGCATCTAATTTCTATCAATTCGATAGAGTTCAGCCGTCATCAACGGAGGCGGAAATGACCAAACCTCATTTCAAGAAACTGCTCGGCGCACTGGTCGCCACATCGATCCAGTTCGGCACGCTCGGTTTCGCGTTTGCCGATACGACCATTCTGAACGTGTCCTACGACCCGACACGCGAACTCTACAAGGCCTATGACGAAGCCTTCGTCGCACACTGGAAGGCCGAGACCGGCGAGACGGTCACCATCCAGCAATCGCATGGCGGCTCCGGCGCCCAGGCCCGCGCCGTGATCGACGGCCTCGATGCCGATGTGGTGACGCTGGCGCTCGAAGGCGACATCAACGCCATCGTCACCAAGTCGAAGAAGATCAACCCGGACTGGCGCAAGAAGTTCGAGAACAATTCGGCGCCTTACACCTCGACCATCATCTTCCTGGTCCGCAAGGGCAACCCGAAGGGCATCCACGACTGGAGCGATCTGGTCAAGGACGGTGTCCAGGTGATCACGCCGAACCCGAAGACGTCGGGTGGCGCCCGCTGGAACTACCTTGCCGCCTGGGCCTATGCCAACGCCAATGATGGCGGCGACGAGGCCAAGAACAAGGAATTCGTCGGCAAGCTCTACGCCAATGCTCCGGTGCTCGACACCGGTGCGCGCGGCTCGACGGTCACCTTCGCGCAAAAGGGCATCGGCGACGTGCTGATCGGCTGGGAAAACGACGCCTATCTGGCGCTCAATGAATTCGGAGCCGACAATTTCGAGATCGTCTATCCCCCGACCTCGATCCTGGCCGAGCCGCCGGTGGCGATCGTCGACGCCAATGTCGATGCCAAGGGCACCCGCAAGGTCGCCGAAGCCTATCTCGGCTGGCTCTATTCCAAGGAAGCCCAGACGATCATCGCCAAGAACCACTATCGTCCGGCCAAGCCCGAGCTGGTGGATGCGGCTGACATTCCGAAGACGCCCGAAATCAAGCTGATCTCCATCGACGATCCGCTTTTTGGCGGCTGGAAGAAGGCACAGCCTTATCATTTCGGCGATGGTGGTATATTCGACCAGATCTACAAGCCGGCCCAGTAGGATTTAGATCAGGACGACATGACCATAGCACCCGCCAAGGCGGGGTGGCGATTCAGACAGCCGAGTGTCATTCCGGGTTTCGGATTGACGCTCGGCTTCTCGCTTGCCTACCTCACGCTCATCATCCTCATCCCCCTGTCGGGCCTGATCTGGCGCTCGGCAGCCCTCGGCTGGACCGATTTCTGGGCGATCGCCACCGACCGCCGGACCATCAACGCACTCGAAATCAGCTTCGGCACAGCCTTCATCGCAGCCGCCGTCAACGTCGTCTTCGGCACGCTCGTCGCCTGGGTGCTGGTGCGCTACCGCTTCCCCGGCCGCCGCGTCGTCGACGCCATGGTCGACCTGCCCTTCGCGCTGCCGACCGCGGTCGCGGGCATTGCGCTGACCACTCTTTATGCGCCCAATGGCTGGATCGGCCATCTCCTGGCGCCGCTCGGCATCAAGGTCGCGTACACGCCGCTCGGCATTGTCGTGGCGCTTGTCTTCATCGGCCTGCCGTTTGTCGTGCGCACGGTGCAGCCGATCATGGAGGAGATCGACAAGGAAGTGGAGGAGGCCGCTGCGACGCTCGGCGCCAACCGCTTCCAGATCATCACCCGCATCCTGTTTCCCGGCCTGGCGCCGGCCATCATCACCGGCTTCTCACTCGCTTTCGCGCGCGGCGTCGGCGAATACGGCTCGGTCATCTTCATCGCCGGCAACCTTCCCTACAAGTCGGAGATCGCACCGCTTCTGATCGTCATCCGGCTCGAGGAGTACAATTATCCGGCGGCCACCGCGATCGCGGCGATCATGCTTTTGCTGTCGTTCGTGATGCTGCTGGTCATCAACCTGGCGCAGTCATGGAGTCGCAAGCGCTATGGCTGACCCCGAGATCAAATCCTACGAACCGCATCACGAGAGCCGGTCGGCGGCGGTGACCGAAAGCCGGCCGGTGCGGCTGCTGCTGATGGCGGTGGCCTTCGCCTTCCTCGCCATCTTCCTGCTGCTGCCGCTGATCATCGTCTTCCACGAGGCGCTGGCGAAAGGCATTGGCGCCTACACGGAATCGCTCTCCAATCCCGATACGCGCTCGGCGATCCGGCTGACGCTGCTGGTGGCGGTGATCGCCGTTCCGCTCAACGTCGTCTTCGGCATTTCGGCTGCCTGGGCGATCGCCAAGTTCGAGTTCAAGGGCAAGGCTTTTCTAACCACGCTGATCGACCTGCCCTTCTCGGTCTCGCCGGTCATTTCCGGCCTGGTCTATGTGCTTTTGTTTGGCGCTCAGGGACTGTTCGGTGAATGGCTGAAGGCGCACGGCATCCAGATCTTGTTCGCCGTGCCCGGCATCGTGCTCGCGACCATCTTCGTCACCTTCCCCTTCGTTGCCCGCGAACTGATCCCGCTGATGCAGGAACAGGGCAACGGCGACGAGGAAGCCGCGCTCTCTCTGGGCGCCAATGGCTGGCAGACCTTCTGGTACGTGACGCTGCCCAACGTCAAATGGGGATTGCTCTACGGCGTGCTTCTGTGCAACGCCCGCTCGATGGGCGAATTCGGCGCGGTCTCGGTCGTGTCGGGCCACATACGCGGGCTGACCAACACCATGCCGTTGCATGTCGAAATCCTCTACAACGAGTACAACGCCGTCGGCGCTTTTGCCGTCGCTTCGCTGCTTGCCGGCCTGGCGCTGGTCACGCTGGTCTTGAAAACACTTCTCGAGATGCGCTACGGCGCCGAGATCGCCGCGACGCGCGGGCACTGACTAAATGCATATCGCCCAAGACTGGGAACCGGTTTTGGGACAACGACATGCACCAAATTACTGAGGGATCTACATGGAAGTTCGCGTTGCCAACGTACGCAAGGAGTTTGACCGGTTTCCGGCCCTCCATGACGTATCGCTTGACATCAAGTCGGGTGAGCTGATCGCGCTGCTTGGGCCATCCGGCTCCGGCAAGACGACGCTGCTGAGGCTTATCGCCGGCCTGGAGCGGCCGACGCGCGGAAAGATCTTCTTCGGCGACGAGGACGCCTCGCACCGCTCGATCCAGGAGCGCAATGTCGGCTTCGTCTTCCAGCACTATGCGCTCTTCCGGCACATGACGGTCGCCGACAATATCGGCTTCGGCCTCAAGGTGCGGCATGGACCGTCGCGACCACCGGCGGCCGAAATCCGCCGACGCGCCTCCGAACTGCTCGATCTCGTTCAGCTTTCCGGCCTGGAAAAGCGCTATCCGGCGCAACTTTCCGGTGGCCAGCGCCAGCGCGTGGCGCTCGCCCGGGCCATGGCCATCGAGCCCAAGGTGCTGTTGCTCGACGAGCCGTTCGGCGCGCTCGATGCGCAGGTGCGCCGGGAACTCCGCCGCTGGCTGCGCGAGATCCATGACCGTACCGGCCACACCACCGTCTTCGTCACCCACGACCAGGAAGAGGCGCTCGAGCTTGCCGACCGCGTCGTGGTGATGAGCCAGGGCCGCATCGAGCAGGTCGGCTCCGCCGACGAGATCTACGACACGCCGAACTCGCCCTTCGTCTACTCCTTCATCGGCGAATCGAGCATGCTGCCGGTCAAGGTTGAGAATGGCGAAATCTGGCTCGCCGACCGTCCGATCGGCGTGTCGGCGCCGCACGCACCCGAGGGCGATGCGACGCTGTATTTCCGCCCGCACGATATCGAACTGCTCGACGGCTGCAGCGGCTGCATCGCCGGCACGGTCGCGGCCAGCCGCCGCGTCGCCGGCACAAGACGCGTCGAACTGGAAATCGGCGGCGAGCGCCAGCGCGTCGAGATCGAACTGCCTGTGGACCATCCTGCGGCGCAGAAGAGCCGGGTGGCGTTCAGGCCAAGGCGCTGGAAGCTTTTCCCGGCGGCATAGACATCGATCCGGCGCTACTCCAGCCAGTTCTCGAGCGTCAGGCCCTTGATCCGACGGAACTCAGCGGTGTTGGCCGTCACCAGTGTCGTCCCCAACACACAGGCATGGGCAGCAATGAAAAGATCATTGTGGCCGATTGGCTGGCCTCTGGCCTCCAGCTCGGCACGAAGTGCTCCGTATTCGTTATCCATCGGCACATCGAGCGGCAGCACAGGTAACTCGGCGAGCAATTGCTCGACCTTGGCGAGCAGCTTGGCCGATCCCTTGCGGGCGCAGCCATAACGCAGCTCCGAGGCGACAACGATGCTGGTGCACAGGGCACCGTCTCCCGCGCGAACCGCCGTACTGGCGGCTTTGCCGGCCGGATTTCGGATCATGTCGCTGATGATGTTCGTGTCCAGCATGAACCGCATCAGAAGATGTCCTCGGGCCCCACGGGCGCATCATGAATCTCGGGAAAGTCGTCTTCAGGACCAAGCGGCGGCTCTTTCGCCCATTGGGCAAGGAGCGCGACGAGGCCGGGTTTGCGGACCGGCTCGATGATCAGCCGGTCGCCATCGCGGCTGATCAGGACCTTCTCGCCAGGCAGCTCGAATTCGACAGGGATGCGAACCGCCTGACTGCGGTTGTTGCGAAACAACTTCGCCTCCCTGGGCGGTGGTATCGAGTGACGGTGCTGCGGCATGGCAGCCTCCCCTGTCTGTTCCACTTGTATATGCCATTTGTATATGCCATTCGGCTTCGAATTGCAAACCACAGAAAACCCCAACGCACCGGCATTTCGCCTGGAATGAATTTTCGCCGATAACCTGCTTCAGCGATTTCTTTTTCGCTGCAACGCCATACGTCTGCCCCGTGTGCCTCGCAGTACACCCTCCGGCCCGGCTATGTTCTGGCAACGCATTGCACATCGGAGCCTGTTTTCATGAAGCGTTTTTTGCTAAGCGTCGCCACCGGCCTGGTCCTCGCCTCTTCGCCGGCCTGGTCGGCCGACAAATTGCTCAACGCTTCCTATGATGTCGGCCGCGAATTGTTCGCCCAGGTGAACAAGGCTTTCGTCGCCGGCCATCCGGGCGTCACCGTCGACCAGTCGCATGCCGGCACCTCGGCGCAGGCGCGCGCCATTGCCGAAGGCCTCGGCGCCGATGTCGTCACCTTCAACCAGGTCACCGACATCGACTTTCTGGTCAAGAAAGGCCTCGTCTCCGCCGACTGGCAGAAGGATTTCCCCGACAACGCCTCGCCCTTCTATTCGCTCCCATCCTTTCTCGTCCGCGCGGGCAACCCCAAGCGCATCAAGGACTGGAACGACCTCGTGCGCGACGACGTGCAGGTGATCTTCCCCAACCCCAAGACCTCGGGCAATGCGCGCTACACCTATCTGGCCGCAACCGCCTACGCCAAGGAAGCATTCAAGGGCGACGACGCCAAGGTGAAGGAGTTCGTCACCAAGCTGTTCAACAACGTGCCGATCTTCGACACCGGCGGGCGCGCCGCCACCACCACCTTCGTGCAGCGCGAGATCGGCGACGTGCTGATCACCTTCGAGTCGGAAACGCGCGGCATCCGCAAGGAGTATGGCAACGACAAGTTCGAACAGGTCACGCCAACGGTCAGCCTGCTCGCCGAATTCCCGGTGGCGATCGTCGACAAGGTCGCCGACGAGCACGGCAGCCGTGACCTCGCCAAGACCTATCTCGACTTCCTCTACACGCCCGAGGGCCAGACCATCGCGGCTGAAAATGGCCTGCGCGCCCGCAACGCTGAAGTCTCGGCAAAATACAAGGCCGACTTCCCCGATGTCCGCCTGCTGACGGTGGAAGACGTCTTTGGCGGCTGGGACAAGGTACAGAAGGAGCACTTCGCCGCCGGCGGTCTGCTCGACCAGACCTATGGCAGCCGCTGATATCAGCAGCGTTCGACCTCACCTCACAAGAAAGCCGGCGCTTTGCCGGCTTTTTCGTTTTCGCGCGCCGACAAACGGCTTTCAGGCGGAGTCTGTCGCGATCGGCGAAAAACGTTACAAAGAATGAACGCCTTTGTGCCTAACGTCTCAACCGGGCGGCTTGTTCTACGCGAAACCGGGTTGTTCAGGCGAAACGTCATGATTTGCACACAAACAACCGCCAGATGCGGGTGGTTGGGGTTTTCATGAACTGAAGCGGGCATGCTTACCAAAAAAGGCAAATACGGCCTCAAGGCCCTCGTGCATCTTTCCGGCCTGCCGGTCGGCCAGCTTGCATTCGTCAACGACATCGCGATCGCCAACAACATCCCGAAGAAATTTCTGGATGCCATTCTGGGCGAGCTGCGCAATGCCGGTTTCGTCCTCAGTCGCAAGGGCAAGGAAGGCGGTTATCGCCTCGCCCGGCCGGCTTCCGAAATCAAGATCGGCCACGTCGTGCGCGTGCTGGACGGCCCGCTCGCTCCCATACCCTGCGCCAGCCGCACGCAATACCAGCGCTGCGAGGATTGCGACGAGGCGACCTGCCAGGTCCGGCACATGATGCTGGAAGTGCGCCAGGCGATCGCCGAAGTGCTGGACAATCGCAGCCTCGCCGCCATGCGCGACGCCGACAATGATGATTTTCCGGTCGAGCTGACATCGCAGATCTAAATTAGAGCATGGTCCCGAAAAGTGGGAACCGGTTTTCGGACAAGATCATGCTCAAATGAGAGTCCTCAGACCAGGCCGAGCTTGCCGGCCAGGCCGACGCGCTGGATCTTGCCTGTGGGACCCTTGGGTATCTCCTGAAGAAACAAGATGTGGCGCGGCACCTTGAACTCGACAATGCGGCTGCGCGCGAAATCGCGTATCTCATCGGCGTCGGCGATGGCGCCCTCGGCCAGCACGATAGCCGCACCCACCTCCTCGCCGAGCATGGCATGCGGCACGGCGAAGGTCACCGCCTGCGCCACCAGCGGATGATCGAGCAGCACATTGTCGACCTCGAGCGGCGAGATCTTTTCGCCGCCGCGGTTGATGATCTCCTTCAGCCGCCCGGTGATCTTCAGATCGCCATCCTCGTCGATGAGACCCTGGTCGCCGGTGCGGAACCAGCCATCGCTGAAGGCAGCTTCATTGGCCACCGGATTGTCGAGATAGCCATCATGGATGTTGGCGCCGCGCACCGCGATCTCGCCCTTTTCACCCGCCGGCAGGATCGTCCCCTTGTCGTCCAGGATCGTCACCTGCGGACCCGCAGGCAGGCCGACCGAGCCTGGCTTGCGGCGTGCCGGCGGCAGGCCGTTGGATGTCATCTGGTGCGCCGCCTCGGTCATGCCATAGGCCTCGACCACCGGACAGCCGAAGACGCGCTCGAGGTCGCGGAACACGGTGTCGGGAAGCGCTGCCGAAGACGAGCGGATGAAGCGCAGCCGCGCAGCCGCGATGGTTTCGCCATTGCGGGCGGCGCGCGCCAGGATCGCCTGATGCATGGTCGGCACCGCGCTGTACCAGCTCGGCCGGAAATCGCCCAGCCAGCCGTAGAATTTGAGCGGGTTGAAGCCCGGCGTGCAGACAACAGCGCCGCCGACTGCCAGCTGTGCGCTGAGCGCCGCCATCAGCCCGTGAATGTGGAACAGCGGCATCACGTTGAGACACATATCGTTTGCCGACAGCGCCAGGGTGCTGGCGATGTTGGCCATCGATGCCTGCAGATTGCGCTGCCGCAAGCCGACGATCTTCGGCCGCGCCGTGGTTCCCGATGTGTGCAGGACAAGCGCGAAATCGTCGGGCCCGTTGAGCTGCACCTTGTCGCGGCGTGCCTCGCCGGCAGCCGCAAGTTCGGCGTCGCCCAAGAGGAGAAACTCGCCGGCCTTGGCGCCGTCAGTCACGACGACGTCGAGCACCGCAATGCCGAGCCCCTTTGCGGTGTTGCGCGCGGCATCGCCCATGCCTTGTCCGCACAGCAGCAGCTTCACATCGAGATCGCCGAGATAGAAGCGGAATTCGTCTTCGCCGTAAGCCGGATTGAGCGGCGCAGCCGTCGCCAACGCCGAGACCGCCAGGAAACAGGCCGCCATTTCCGGGCCGTTGGGCAAGACGATGCCGACGGCCGTGCCGCGGGCAACGCCACGCCTGGCGAGATCGCCGCAGAGCTTGTCGACAAGATTGGCGAGGCCGGCAAAGCTCAGGGATGGCCGGTCCGGCGCCATCAGCGCCACAGCAGCCGGCTGCCAGGGCTCCAGTTGAGGAAGTGCTACCGATAGGGCCTGTTTCAAGTTCGAACCCTGAATGGCGTTCACCATGGCCTTGCCGGCGCCGATTGCGCGCCCGTGGCAGACGCAGTAAAGCGATTTCCGGACGCACGCAAGAACAGGTGGACACCGATCGGATGAGGCTGCCGTGGCTGGGAAAATCCCGGAAAGCCGACCGGACACCATCGTCCGCCGTCATTTATCATACGGAAATCATCGCCGACATCCTGGTGCCCCAACGCGCCGAGAATGTTCGCTTCTTCAGCCGCAAGCTGGTCCGCGCCGGCAAGTTGCGCACCTTCAACAACAGGGATTTCCGCGAGCTGCTGCTGGCCGCCTTCTATCTCGGGGTCGCGGCATTGCTGCCGGTCAATTGGTGGGCCGCGATCTGCAGCCGCGTATCGGGACTGCGCCTCAAGCGCCACATCCGCAAGGATTTCGTGCGCTACGCCGCCGCGACGCGCGCCGTGCTCGGCAATGGCATCGATGCGCAAAGGCAGTTCAGGGCCTTGCTCTGCGCCAACCACCGTCGGCGTCTGCTGCTTGCCGCGCATCTCATCGGCCGCCGGTGGTCGCCTGATATCCGGCTGGAAGGCCTGGAAGGTCTGGAAGCGGCGCTGAAGCGCGGCCACGGCGCTATCATCTGGTGCGATCAGTTCACGGCCCAGACCATAATCGGCAAACGCGCTCTCCATGAAGCCGGAATCGAGACACACCAGCTCAGTGTCAGGGCTCACGGCATATCCGATTCGACCTTCGGCTTGCGCTTCCTGAACCCGCCGATGGTTCGGGTCGAGAACCGTTTCCTGAAAAGCCGGATCGTGTTCGACCGCAGCGACGCCTACCAGGTCACCGGCCGGATCCAGAAGATCCTTGGCAGCAACGGCGTGGTGTTGGTGACCAACACGGTGCATGCCGGCTCGACATTCACCGAAGTCGGCCTTGGCGAGAGCGGCTGGACCCACCTCGCCTCGGCGCCGACGAATTTCGCTGCCAGAGGCAAGGCGGCGCTGTTTTCCATGTCGACCTTCGAGACCGATCCGTTCCGCCAATACCGCGCCGTCCTAAGTCCCGAACTGGTGCCGGCCCCGGCAGAGGCCGGCGAGCCCGCGACCAGAGCCGGCGGCGCCAAGAACACGGCGCTTCAGGCCGAGTACATATTGCTCAAGCGCGACCGCTTGCTGGAGGCGTTGAAACTCTATCCCGAGCAAATGATGGTCTGGTCAGGCCATGACCGGTTCACCGAACGGCCGGAAACCGCCTTGCCCGACGAGGGTGGTTCATGATTTTGCGCCGGCCAGCAGGCTGGCAACGGCGGTGACGATCTCAGCCACTGGAAGTGTGGCGTCGGCCGTCAGCGCCCGCTCGTCGGCGCCAGGCGGTTCAAGGATGGCGAACTGGCTTTCGACCAGGCTTGCCGGCATGAAATGCCCCTTGCGGCTGGCGACACGCTGCTTGGCGGTAGCGGGATCGATCTCCAGATAGATGAAAACGATATCCCGGCGGAAGCCGCGCAGACGATCGCGGTAGCTGCGCTTCAGCGCCGAGCAGGCGGCAACCACGCTTTGGCCGCTGCCGGTCAGGTCGGCGATCCGCTCGCCGATGGCATCGAGCCAGCCCTCACGCAGTTGATCTGTGAGCGGCTCACCGCTCGCCATGCGGGCGACGTTTTCGGGCGGGTGCAGCCTGTCGCCCTCGACAAAGACGGCCCCTTCCTCTGCTGCCAATGCTTTGCCGACAGCCGACTTTCCGCAGCCGGCGACGCCCATCACCACAATGGCCCGAGGCACTGAGCCGGTAGCGCCCATTGGCGCCTGTGCCGTCTCTTCGTCCACGGTCAGCGGCTTGCCGGCGCGCGGCCGTAGAGCAGGAGCATGGCGACGATGACCAGGCCATAGACGATCTGCCGCCCCGCCTCCGGCATCTGCATGACCGAGAGTATGGACTGCAGGAGGGTGATCAGAATGACACCGGCGACGGTGCCGAGATAGGAGCCGCGGCCACCCAGGATGGAGGTGCCGCCCAGAACCACGGCGGCGATCGACGGCAGGAGATAGGCATCGCCCATCGATTGCGCCGCCTTGGAGGCATAGCCGGCGAGAAGCACCCCGCCAAAGGCGGACAGCCCGCCTGAGATAGCGAAGGCGATCATCACCACGCGCCTTGTATCGATGCCGGAGAGATAGGCGGCACGCTCGCGGTTGCCGATGCCGTAGACGGTGCGGCCGAAGCTGGTGCGGGACAGCACGAACACCATCGCAGCGCCAATCAGCGCCCAGATGATGACGGCGTTAGGCACGCCAGGAATGGTAAAACCTGTCGCAAGATAGCGCATGGCGCCGGTGGCCGAATCCTGTGGCGAGTAGCCGCCGGTATAAACGACCATGAGCCCTTGCGCGACAGCGTTGGTGGCGAGCGTGATGATCATCGAGGGTATGCGCAGATAGGCGACGCCAAAGCCGTTGACGATGCCGATCAGCACCCCGCAAAAGATGCCGAACGGGATGGCCAGCGCCACACCGATCGGGCCATAGGCGGCAGCCGCACACGCCATCATCGCGCCCGCCGCCACCGCCCACGGCACCGACAGGTCGATTTGGCCTAGCAGGATGACCAGCATCATGCCTGTGGCGATGACGCCGAGGAACGAGGCCACCTTGAGCTGCTGCAAGAGATATTCAGGCGACAGAAAGCTCCTGGAATAGAGGCTGCCTAGGAACAGCAACAGCACGATGCAGGCGAAGGCCGTCAGCACCGCCGGATCGGCGCGGCGGATGAATTTCGGCACGCGGCCGGCGATACCGCCCAATGTCGTTTCGCTCACAGGAACCACTCCAGCCGGTTGCGGACCCGAAACAGCGCAAACGCGCCAAGGCTGACCGCGACCAGCAGGATCACGCCCTGGAACAGCGGCTGCCATAGCGGGTCGAAATCGAACACGAACAACAGGTCGCCGATGGTGCGGAAGGCCAGCGCGCCGAAGATGGCGCCGATGGCGCTGCCTTTCCCGCCGAACAGCGAGACGCCGCCCAGCACCACCGCGGCGATCGAAAACAGCGTATAGGCGTTGCCGCTGGCATAGGCTGCATCGCCGGTATAGGTGAAGAAGGTCAGGAACAGTCCGCCGATCGCGGCCAACAGGCCTGCGAGCGCGTAGGCAGCGAACTTGCCGCGCCTTATCGGCACACCGGACATGTAGGCCGCCGTCTCCGAGGATCCGGCCGCATAGGCCGCGCGCCCGAGCACCGAGCGGCTGAACGGTACCCAGACCACGAGCACGACGGCGAGCAGCACGACCAGGCTCGCCGGCACCACGCCCAACAGGCGTCCGGTCAGCGCGTCGGCGAGACCTTCGTTGACCGAACCGCCGGGAAACGGCCTCAGCAGCAGCGCGATGCCGAAATAGACCGCACCCGTGGCGATCGTGGCGACGATCGGCTGCAGGCGGCCGTAGATGACGATGGCGCCGTTGATCGCTCCGCAAAGGAGCCCGGTGCCGAGCACGGCGATGACGCCGAAAGCGGTCTCGAGGCCGGTGCCGATGACCAGCCAGGAGGCGAGGCAATTGGTCAGCGTGAAGATCATGCCGACGGAGAGGTCGATGCCGGCGGTGATCACGACCAGTGTCTGCGCCATGGCGACGAAGGCGAGCAGCACGCCCTTGTTGGACGCCGTCTGCACGACATTGGCGGTGAAGCCCGCCGGATGGTTCGAGGTGTAGATGACGAACATGACAATGAATATGCCGAGTGCCATCAGTGTTCCGCGCTGCTCGGCCAGCCAGTAGCGCCACTCTTTCACGCGTCCGCTCCCTGTCTTGCGCCGGCATCGTCTCTCGCGCCGTCATCGCCGTGGATGTTGAGCGCGCTTGCAATGAGCGCCCGCTCGGTGATCTCGGCCCCGACCAGCTCGCGCTTGACCGCGCCGTCATAGAGCACCAGCACGCGGTCGCAGCAGCCGATCAGTTCGTCATAGTCGGTCGAATAGAACAGGATCGCCGCCCCCGCATCCGCCAGCTTGCGCATCAGTTGATAGAGTTCCTGCTTGGTGCCGACGTCGATGCCGCGCGTCGGATCGTTGAGCAGGATGATACGCGGCTGGCGCATCAGCCATTTGGCGATGACCACCTTCTGCTGGTTGCCCCCCGACAGCGCACCGACCGGAATGTCGAGGCCGCCCGTCTTGATCGCCAGCAGCCCGACCATGTCGTCGATCAGCCGCTGTTCGGCGGCGCGGTCGATGATGCCGGCCTTGGACAGCCGGTCTAGGGCGGCAAAGGAGAGGTTCTCGCGCACCGTCATCGGCAGCATCAGGCCTTCGGTCTTGCGGTCCTCCGGGATCAGCGCCATGCCGATGCGGTCGTCGCGCGCCGCTTGGGGGCTGGCGATCGAAACAGGCTTGCCGTCGATAAGGATCTGGCCGCCGAGGCCGCGCAGCACACCGAAAAAGGCAAGCAGCAATTCGCGCTGGCCCTGGCCGTCCAGGCCGCCAAGGCCGACGACCTCGCCTGCCCCGACCGTCAGCGAGACATTGTCCAGCCGGTCCGTCCAGGACAGCTTGCGCGCCTCCAGCACAGGAACGGCGGCGGCTGCGGTGCGCGCGGGTTTGGGCGGGAAAATATGGCTGTATTCGCGCCCGATCATCAGTTCGACGACTTCGTTGTCGCTCTTTGTGCCTGCCTTGTAGCTGGCGACATTGCGGCCGTTGCGAAACACCGTGCAGTGGTCGGCAAGCTCGGCGATCTCGTTCATGCGGTGCGAAATGTAAAGCAGCGCCAACCCTTCCGAGCGCAACCGCTTGAGCACGCTGAATATCCTGGCGACGTCCGTCGCGGTCAGCGCCGAGGTCGCCTCGTCGAGGATCAGGATGCGCGGCTTCCTGGCCAATGCCTTGGCAATCTCGACCATCTGTCTTCTTGAAAGCGGAAGATCCTTGACCAGCGCCAATGGATGGATATCGGCCGCACCTGCGCGTGCCAGCGCATCCTCGGCAATGCGGCGCTGCGCCTTGCGGTCGATCATGCCGAAACGCTTCGGCGGATCGGAGATGACGATGTTGTCGGCAACGCTGAGTTCGGGAACCAGCGACAGCTCCTGGAAGATGCAGACGATGCCGGACTTGTTTGCAGCAGCAGGCGAAGCGAACGTCACCTCGCCGCCGTTCAGCATCATGCGGCCTTCGTCGGGCGCGACGACGCCCGCCATGACCTTGATCAGCGTCGATTTGCCGGCGCCGTTTTCGCCGAGAATGGCGTGGATGCTACCGGACGCGACCGAAAGCTCGGCCTTTTCCAGCGCCCGCACACCACCATAGCGCTTGGATATGCCTTCCATCCGGAAGAGCGGAACCGCACCGTCCATCGGCCCTCCCGAGGCAGTTTGACTTCAAGGGATATCGAGTGGCCGGCGCCGCGGAGATCCCGCGGCGCCGGATATGCCGCCTATTGGTCAGCCCTATTGGTCAGCTTTGGTCTGGCCCATGATTTCCTGCGCGGTGAAATTGATGCCGCAGGTCGGGAAGGAATTGCCGACGAAGAAATTGTCGGACTGGTCGGGGAAGAAATCCTGACCGGCCTTGAAGTTCGGATCCTCGACGATCGCCAGCGGCAGTTTCACCGCCTGCGGCACGACGTTGCCTTCGAGCGCGGCAATCGCCGTCTTGATGGCGACCGCGACCTGCGCCGGACCGGTGCCGGCCGATGAGCATTTCAGCCCGTCACCGGCATGTGCCGCGCAGAACTTGCGGAAACCGTT
The DNA here is from genome assembly GCF_040324255.1 of Mesorhizobium sp. M0001. Lineage (NCBI taxonomy): Bacteria > Pseudomonadati > Pseudomonadota > Alphaproteobacteria > Hyphomicrobiales > Phyllobacteriaceae > Mesorhizobium > Mesorhizobium sp. M0001. Next base: position 265,400 of record NZ_JAMYVS010000001.1, on the reverse strand, counting down.
CTCGGTCTCCCCGCCGAACGGCACGAAAGCATGCTTGGCATCGATCATCGCCTGCACGATGCCGGTGTCGCCGCCTTGCCCGGTGATGCCGTCGAACGGGCCGTTGGTGGCAATGGCGTCGGCCGTGGCTTTCTGCGCCACGCCGTCGTCCCATTTGCCGACCACCTCGGTGACGTCCCATTTCTTGCCGGAGGCATCGAGCGCTTCATGGATGCCGTTGTGACGGTCGGTGTCCACGGAAGTTCCGGCAACGCCGCGCACTTCGAGCACCTTGCCGCCATTCGGCACATGGCCGACCAGCCATTTGCCCCACAATTCGCCAAGGCCCTTCTGGTCGACATTGACGTTGATGGCGTCCTTGGTGTCGAGAATATTGTCGAAGGCGACGAGGATGACGCCAGCTTCCCTGGCGCGCTTGATGACCGGCCCGAAAGCGGTCGGGTTCTGGGCGTTGACGACGATCGCGTCATAGCCGGAATCGATGAAGTTGTTGATCGCCGAAATCTGAGCCGGCACGTCCTCGCCGGTCGAGACGACCTTGAATTCCTTCAGTTTCGCGGCGACCTCCGGCTGGGCCGCATAGGCCTTGGCGGTCTGCACCATCTGGATGCGCCAGGTGTTGGCGATATAGCCATTGGCGAGCGCGATGCGGTATGGGCCGTCTTTCTTGGGGTACTTGAAGAACTGCGTATCGGCCGCCCAGGGCGCAAAGCAATCCGGCTCAGCCGACGGTCCCTTGACAACTTCCGGGTCGGCCATGGCCGACGAACTCAGCATGACGAATGCAGTGGCGGCAACGATGCCACCAACAAGTGACTTGATCATCGATATTCCTCCCAGTTGTAGTTTTGTTTGCTGCTGCTTGTTTATTTGATGCTGTTTGTCGTGGTGTGTTTTCCACGCCTGCCGAAGGCCCTCCAGCCTGGCCGGCGCCACGTCTCAAGGGCCCGAAGCCGGCCCGATCCCCTCCCCCTCGCCGCTTCACAGGCGAGAAACGAAACTAGCATATTATACATAATAAACAAGCATGAGCTGTTGCTTATGTATAATAAACAGGGGCGGCCTTTCATCAAAACGTCTGCCCGACGAAAATGGTAGCGCTACCATGACGTTGTGTAAAGCACCATTTGCTGAGGCAGCCAAAGCGTGTTCAGCGTGCGGTGCTCTCGCGGGGCTTGAGTTCGAAACCGAGATCGACGACCCGCTGCTCAGGCCTTCGTCCTGCGATCGCCGCCAGCGCCATGGCGACAGACCGACGGCCGATTTCATAGCGAGGGGTGCGGATACTGGTGAGCGGCGGGAACGCCGCCTGCATCATTTCGAGGTCGTTGAAGCCGACAATGCCGATTGTTTTCGGCACGTTGAGCGCGGCGCTATGGCATTCGAACAAAACGCCGAGCGCGATGTCGTCATTGTTGCAGAAAACGCCGTCGAGCGCCGGCATCTTGGCCAGCGCATCGCGAAGCAGCTCGCGGCCGAGCGTCACGCTGGACAGTAGCGGAGTGGTGGTGACGAGCCGCGGGTCGAACAGGCCGGCCTTCTCCATTGCCGCGCGATAGCCGGCAAGCCGCCGCTGCGAGCGCGGGTCCATGCGTGCGCCGATGAAGCCGATCCGCCGGCAGCCCGCCTCGATCAGATGCTCGGTCGCGGTGCGGCCGCCGTCGAAATGCGAGAAGCCGACCAGCATGTCGACCGGATCGGGCCCGGTCTCCATCACCTGCACCACCGGGCAGCCCGCGCTCTCCAGCAGCTTTCGCGAGGTCGGCGTCTGGTCGATGCCGGCCACGATCAGCGCCGCCGGGCGCTGCGGTGCGAACACCTGCAGCAGGCGCTCCTCCTCGAGGCCGGAATAATGGGTGTTGCCGAGCTGGACGCGGAACGGGCCGTCCGACAGGCTGTCATAGATGCCGCGCACCACTTCTGCGAAGACGTTGTTGGTCAGCGACGGCACCAGCACGCCGAACACATCGGCGCGCGCCGAGGCCAGTGCCCGTGCATTGGGATCCGGGACATAACCAAGTTCGTCGACAGCGGCCTGGATCTGGCGCCGCAGATCCTGGCTGACGCGTTCCGGTTCGCGCAGCGCCCGCGACACGGTAATGGCGCCGACGCCGGCCTTGCGCGCCACATCTGATAGGGTCGGGCGGCCGCCCCCACGACGCGAGCGCGGCTTGGTCATGGACATCCTCCACGTGCCAGGCCCCGGCCGCTGCGCCCTTGCGAAACCATGTTCAGCTTTTCCACTGCCACCATGCCAACCGGCTGCTGCCGCACCCACTCGCCTGCTGGCGTCGCGCAGCCAATCGCCCTTGTCAAGCAACAGGGCAATCCTGCCTTCCTAAGCCATCAGGGCAGCACTGCGTTTTGCTTTCCACAGCAGCAGCCCGATGGCCACTATGTTCAGCAAGTTCCACGCGATCCCGTTGAGGAACGCGGCGGCGTAAGAGCCGGTCAGGTCGTAGATCCAGCCCGACATCCAGCCACCGATCGCCATGCCGAAGATGGTCGCCATCATGACGATGCCGATACGCTGGCCGGCCTCCCTGGCGGGCAGGTATTCGCGCACGATGATGGCATAGCAAGGCACGATGCCGCCTTGCGACAGGCCGAACACCAGCGACACGACATAGAGCGAGGCAAGCCCATCGAACGGGATGTAAAACAAAAGCGACAGGCATTGCAGCACGGAACCGATAAGCAGGGTTTTCACGCCGCCGATGCGGTCGGCGACAAAGCCGGAGGCGAGCCGGCTGACGACACCCGCCGCCATCATGATCGACAGCATGTCGGCGCCATGCGCAATGCCGTAGCCAAGATCCATGCAATAGGCGACGATGTGCACCTGCGGCATCGACATCGCCACGCAGCAGCCGAGACCGGCAACGATCAGCAGCACCTGTAACGCCGCCGGCGACAGCGAAATCGACTGCACTGGCCGGCTTCCGGGCGAACCGGCGGCAGCCGCCGCCGGAGCAGCGCGCCGCAACAACAGCACCAGTGGCACCATGGTGACCAGGCAGAAGACACCGATGCCGGCATAGGTGAAGCGCCAGCCTTCCGCCTTGATCAGTGTCGGCATGATGGTTGGCCAGAGCGCTCCGGCGAGATAGTTGCCAGCCGCCGCAGCTGTGACGGCGACGCCGCGCCGACGGTTGAACCAGTGCGAGATGTCGGCGATCAGCGGCCCGAAGATCACCGATGTGCCGACACCAATCAGCACGCCCTGGGCAAGGGTGAATTGCAGGATAGAGGTCGACAGCGCGGCGAGCAGCAGGCCGGCGGCGAGAGCCACCGAGGATAGCAGTGCCGGGATCCAATACCCCATGCGATCGACCGCGCGGCCAACCAGCACATTGCCGGCGGCGAAGCCGACCATGGTTGCGGTGTAGGGCATCGATGCCGCGGCGCGGTCAACGCCGAACTCGGCCTGCACGGCCGGCAGCACGACGACGACGGCCCACATGCCGACCGCACCGATCGTCGCCAGCAGCATGGAGATGGCAAGCCGCATCCAGGCGTAGCTGCTGTCGATGCCGGGGCTATCCGCCTGATTGGCGACGATCGGGGTCAAGGCGTTTCCTGTTTACGGTCCTGGGAAGTCGACCGTTGTGTCGCCACTATCGGCGCATTCACCGCGACGGGCAGCGCCACAGGGCCATGATCCGTGGCTCCAGCGGCCCGGCGACTTTCTCGGGAACCGGCGGCGGCCTGCTCGAGTTTTTGCGACAGGAAGGAGTTTGTCATGACCGCGAAAAAGAAATGGTCGGCCGAGGTGACCGAGCACAGCGATGCGATGGACCTCGAGGACCACATCTTCGAAGCCGACGACGCCAGGAAGATCGCGGCCTCGCTCAAGCGCTCGGCCGAGCACAGCGACCGCCGCAAGGCCGAGCCGTTTCAGTCGGCCATGTCGATGCTGAATTTCTACATCAACCGCGCCGGCAAGAACCTGCCGCAGGCGCGCCGGAAAGTGCTCGAGGACGCCAAGGACGAACTGCGCGCGGCCTTCGGAAGGCCGCAGCAGGATTAATGCATGTCGCTCAAAAGTGGCGCCGGTTTTGAGACAACGACATGCAAAGACCTAAGCGCGTCGACTTAGTCCGTTCAAACGGGACGCGCTTTAGCGCTCCCGATTGGCTCTACCAAATTCACCTCAACTGGACCTAGTGACAGGTCCTCTTTCCCCTCAGTTTGCCGGCCTCGGCTTTGTGTTTCCCCGAGCCCTTTGAAGTAGCGGCATGACGGTCAAGATCGGCATCAATCCCATCACCTGGAGCAATGACGATGTTCCCGCACTCGGCGGCGATACGCCGCTCGCGACATGCCTGTCGGAAACCAGGCAGGCCGGCTATCGCGGCACCGAACTCGGCGGCAAATTCCCCAGGCGAAGCGACGAGCTTGGACCGATCCTGTCTTCTTACGGACTGGAACTCGTCTCCGGCTGGTATGACGGCCGCATTCTGGACCGCACGGTCGACGAGGAATTCGCCGCCCTCACCTCGCATCTGACCCTGCTGCGCGACCTCGGCGCCAAGGTCGTCGTCTATGCCGACACCTCGCGCGGCCGTCATGACGGCATTTTCGCGCCGATCTCACAGCGTCCGCGCCTCGCTGACGGCGAATGGACCGCCTATGGCGAGAAGCTGACCGAACTCGCCGACCGCATGGCTGCCTTCGGCGTCGGCATGGCTTTCCATCACCATATGGGCACGATCGTCGAGAGCGATGACGAGGTCGACAGGCTGATGGCCGCAACCGGCAAGAGCGTCGGCCTGCTGTTCGATACCGGCCATTGTCTGTTCTCAGGCGGCGACCCGGCCTCCCTCCTGAACCGGCATCTCGACCGCATCGTGCATTTCCATTGCAAGGACGTCCGCGCGGCCGTGCTGGAGAAGGCACGGCGCGAGGACATGAGTTTCATGGCGGCAGTGATGGAAGGAATCTTCACCGTGCCCGGCGATGGCTCCGTCGATTTCCTGTCGCTGCTGCAGCCTCTGGCCAGCCATGGCTTCGAAGGCTGGATCGTCGTCGAGGCCGAGCAGGATCCGGCCAAGGCACACCCCTTGACCTATGCCACGAAAGGTTACGCTTCGCTTCTCAAAACGGCCTGCGCGGCCGGGTTCGACGTGGCAATACGAGACATGGCCTAACCACCGCCGGGGGGCTGGTGGTTGGGCCGGTTGGGCGCGCGCCTCGGTAGGGGTAGCGACGCGAAAGCGCCCGGCGATCCGCGCCGCCGCCCTCCCTTGGCGGCGCGGATCGCACAGTTCTTGGCATCGAAATTTTTGCCCCCGAGTTGCCGGCCCGGCGTTTCCAGCTTGAGGCTGGGGACGAGGCATGCCTTGATGCAGATGGAGGAGCGACATGGCATTCGAGGCGGCACTCGGCATGGAACGGCTTTGCACCATCCGTGAGATCGCCGAGAAGGCGGAACTCGGCGCGGCAACCGTTCACCGCGCGCTGAAGAACAGCCGCGAGGTCCGTCCCGAAACCAGACGGCTGGTGCTGGAGACTGTCTGCCTGCTTAACGAAGAGAAGATCGCCCGCGCCGCCAGGTTGGTCGGAGACTAGCTTGGCCGACCATATGCGCCTTTCCCTCGACATCATGTCGGTCGACCGCGGCTCGGACGAACCGATGCACCGGCAGATCTACGGCGCCTTGCGGCGCTTCATCCTCGACGGCCAGATCCAGCAGAACACGCTGCTTCCTTCGACACGCTCGCTGGCCGAGGATCTCAAGGTCGGCCGCAACACGGTGATCGCCGCCTACGACCAGCTGCTCGCCGAAGGGTTTATAGAGGCGCGCGCCGGGTCCGGCACCTGGGTGGCGCCGATCCAGCAGAAACGCCCGCCGGCCGCGCTGCGCGCCGGCCTCGCCGCCCCGCAAAAACTCTCGCGGCGCGGTCAGACCATCGTCAACGGCCCGCAGCCGCCACGCAATGCCGGCGTCATCAACTTCCATCCGGGCGTGCCGGAATCGGCATCCTTTCCCTTCACCATCTGGTCGAGCCTTCTGGTGCGCAATGCGCGCAGCCGCGATGAGAATTTGCTCGGCTATATCTCCTTTGCCGGCCATCCCGGCCTGCGCCAGGCCATCGCCTCGACCATAAGCCTGTCGCGCGGCATCAATTGCACCGCCGACCAGGTCATCATCGTCACCGGCGCGCAGGCAGCACTCGACCTCGCTTCGCGCGTGCTGATGGACGAAGGCGACCATGTCTGGATGGAGGAGCCCGGCTATCTCGGCGCCAAGAGCGCCTTTCTCGCCAGCGGCGCGCAGCTTGCGCCCTTGAAGGTCGATCGCCTTGGATGGCATCTCGCAGACCCAGAGCTGCCGCCGCCGCGCCTGATCTATGTGACGCCATCCTGCCAGTGGCCGTTCGGCACCATCATGCGCATCGAGGAACGGCTGCAGCTGCTCGACATCGCCGAGCGCCACGGCGCCTGGATCGTCGAGGATGATTATGACGGCGAGTACCGGTACCGTGGCCGGCCGGTACCGGCGCTGCGCGGCCTCGATCACGCCGACCGGGTCGTCTATATCGGCTCCTTCGGCAAGACGCTGATCCCGGCGCTCCGCATCGGCTATCTCATCGTGCCGCGCGAACTGTCGGTCCCCTTCGACCGCGCCGTCTCGATCACCGGCCAGTTCGCGCCGCTGATCCTGCAGGCGACGGTCAACGACTTCATCACGCAAGGCTATTTCGCCACGCATCTGAAGCGTATGCGCCGGCTCTATGCGCGCCGGCAGGCCAATTTCGTAAAACTGTGCCAGGAGCATCTGGCCGAATGGCTGACTGTGACCGAGAACGATTCCGGCATGCAGCTGCTGGCCAGTTTTATCCGACCCTACAAGGACAGCGACGTCGTCGCCGCTGCCGTCAAGGAGGGCCTCGACGTGCAGGGCATCTCGATCAACTACCATTCGAGCGAGCCGGAACACGGCCTGCTGCTCGGCTATGCCGCGATGGACGAACGCCAGATCCTGCGCGCAGTGCTGGCGCTGCGCGCCGCCTTTATGCGACTGGACCGGCAATAAGCCGGTCCAACGCGGCTCTTCAATTCACGCTGTCGAATTTCTGCAGGTCCACCGGTGCTGCCTTGCGCACCTCGACATCGTCCAGCGAGGCATTCTCCAGCGCCACACGGGCCGCCGCATCGATGTTATGGATCATGTCGTCGATGTCGGCGTCGCCATGCGCCGGATTCATCGCGATCATCACCGTGCGGTTGAGGATGTCGAGAGAACCCTTGCCGAGGTCGTCGGCATAGGTCAGCCGCAGGCCCTTGTTTTCCGGCAGCGTGTACGGATTGAGCGCCGGATGATGCGCGCCCTCATGCATCAGCACCTGGTCCCACTGGGTGAAATTGTGGCGGCCGGTCTTGCCGGCAATGACGCTCGGAATGGTCTTCGAAAAAGTCTGCGCCGCCTGTTCGCTGGGCAGCAGATACATTACCTGTGCCGCGCAATCGTCGTCGGGGCTGTTCATCGGCGACGGCGTCAGGCCGAGATTGCCGAGATGGCGCGTGCCGGCCAGCACCTTCTTCTTCTCCGCCCGCATCGCCTCGATGATGCCGTCCAGACGGTCGAGCTGGACATTGAGCATTGCACCCATCAGTTCCGAGGCGCGCGCCCCGATGCCGGCGAACGGCTTGATGCTGTCGCTGCGGCCCTGCCAGTAGAAGTGGCAGGGGTCGATGGCGCAGCGCGCGCGCTCGGCCACTTTCGGATCGCTGGTGGCGATGCCGCCGCCCTCGCCCGACGTGATGTTCTTGAAGTAGTTGAAGGAGTAGGCGCCGGCATGGCCGATGGAGCCGAGCTTCTTGCCCTCATAGCCGCCGCCAATGCCCTGGCAGACATCTTCCAGCACGAGCAGACCGCGTTTTTTAGCGATATCCATGATCGCGTTCATGTTGCAGGCCGCACCCCACATATGCACCGGGATGACCGCCTTGGTGCGCGGGCCGATGGCGTCGCGCAGAGCGGCCGGGTCAATGGTCAGGCTCTCGTCGATGTCGACAATGACCGGAATGGCGCCGACCGACAGCACTGCCGTTGCGGTCGCCATATAGGTGTGCGCCGGCACCAGCACCTCATCGCCCGGGCCGATGCCGAGGCCGATCAGGCCGGCGGCGAGCCCATAGGTGCCGCTGGCGGCCAGCGCAAAATGCTCGACGCCGAGATGCCTGGCATAGCGGGCCTCGAAGCGGTTGCACTCGCTGTTCTCGCCATAGCGAAACAGCGCACCCGAGCGGATCACCCTGGCAATGGCTTCGATCTCTTCTTCGCCGGCAGTGTACATGGCAAGTCTCCACATCGCTGATGGTATGAAAGCAGTACGCCTGCGGCCGCTGTTTGAAAGAACCACTCCGCTGCGATCTGACCAAGCCATCCCGGTTGCTTGATGGCCGGGTTTGACGCCGAATGTGGGCATATCGAATGAAATCGACATTCCAGAATGCAGGCCCGCGGAAAAATCGTACCCATCCGAATTCGTCGAAGTGGCCCTGTCGGAAAGCCGGCATTGGGCGTTCCATCGCGTCCAGTTGGGCAAACGGTCGGTTCCATGCAGCACGGGACACACTTTGGAAGACCCTCGAAACCGGCGTGCCGGCAAGATGGTGGCCGGCAAGATGGTGGCCGGCAAGACGGTGGCCGTCCATGACGCGACAGCTCGTCCTGCATGAAGACGATGTCGGCATGTGCCATGGCGCCAACAGCGCCTTCCTCGAACTGACCGCACACGGCGCCTGCAGCTCCGGCGCCGTGATGGTGCCGTGCCCATGGTTCCCTGAGATGGCCGAAGCGGCAGCCGCCGATCCCCGGCTCGATCTCGGCGTCCACCTGACGCTGAACAGCGAAAAGCAGCACTACAAATGGCGGCCGCTGACGTCGCCGTCGCGCGCGGCCGGCCTGACGGACGAGTTCGGCTATTTCTGGCCCGATGTAGCGACCACCCGCCGCAAGGCAGCACCGCAAGCGGTGGAAACCGAGCTTCGCGCGCAGATCGACACCGCCTACCGCGCCGGCATCGACGTCACTCATCTTGACGCCCATATGGGGGCAGCGCTGTCGCCGGAGTTTTGCGACGTCTACATCAAGCTCGGCCTGGAATATCGGCTGCCGGTGCTGTTGACCAAAACGCTGTCGGCCTATTCGCCCAACGACAATCTGGTCGGCGTCACCGAAGCGGCGTTCCAGCGCGGCGTCACTGGAGCCCGCGCCAAAGGCTTTGTCATCTTCGACGCCGCCATTCAGACGACCTGGGGCCGTCCACGCTCCAAGCCGATAGAGCCAGCCTACAAGGCATTGGTCGAAGGGGTCCGTGAAGGCCTGACCTTCTTTTGCCTGCACTTCAACGCGCCGGGCGAGCTCGAACTGATCGAGCCGCGCTCCGCCTATATCCGCACCGAGGAATATGAACTCTTCCGCGACCAGGCTTTTCGCGACTGGCTCGGCGCGCAGGACATCGACATCATCGGCATGAAGCCGTTGCGCGAGGAACTGCGTGCACGGCTCGGGGCATCGACACCGGCAAAGGCCCGCAAAGCGGCCACCCGGTCAGCGCCGTAAGCCGATCCGTCGGCCAACAGCGCAAAGAGGGATTTGGAACTGCAACGACAATGGGAGAATGACATGAAGACTGTTCTGAAACTGGCGCTCGGCGCGCTTGTCTCGATGAGTATGCTGGCGGGCGTCGTGCAGGCCGCGGGCCTGAAGGACCCGAAGGATGTCCGCATCACCTTCGTGGTGCATGGCTCGGCCTCCGATCCCTACTGGTCGGTGGTCAAGCGCGGCGTCGACGATGCGGCGGCGCTCACCGGCGCCAAGGTCGAATATTATGCGCCGCAAGTGTTCGACGTGGTCGAACAGGCCCGCCTGCTCGACGCGGCCATCGCCACCAATCCCGACGGCATCGCCGTCTCCATTGCCGACGCCAATGCGCTTGGTAAATCGGTCAAGGCCGGCCTTGCCGCCAACATTCCGATGGTCGTCCTGGATTCCGGCGAGAAGGAAGGCGCCGAACTCGGCACCTCTCTCTACGTCGGCACAGTCTCCGAATATGATTCCGGCAAGAAGGCGGGCGAGCGGCTGGCCAAGGAAGGCACGCTCAAGGTCGTCTGCATCAACCACGAGGTCGGCAATGTCAGCCTCGACCAGCGCTGCCAGGGGTTGAATGACGGGCTGAAGCCGTCAGGCGGCGGCACCGAGGTGCTTACCGTGTCGCCCGATCCGGCCGACATCCAGCGCCGCACCGAGGCCTATCTGTCGGCGCATCCCGACACCCAGGCGGTGTTTGCGCTCGGCGCCACCGCCGCCAATCCGCTGATCCCGTTCTTCCGGCAGAAGGAACTGTTCGGCAAGATCAAGCTCTACACCTTCGACATCAGCCCCGAAGTCCTGGATTCCGTCGTCGCCGGCGAAATGGGCTTCGGCATGGACGCCCAGCAATATCTGATGGGATACCTGCCGGTGATCTATCTGGTCGAGCATGCCACACATGGCTTCTGGCCGCAGAACAACGCCTACACCGGGCCGCTGTTCATCGACTCGCCCGACAAGGCCAAGGCGATCCTGGCGCTCGCCAAGGACGGCATCCGCTAAGGCAAGACCAAAACGGATCGGGGAGCCGCCATGCGCTCCCCGTCTCTGGTCGAGATTGCGAAGTGAGCGATTGGGGAGCCTAATGGCTGTTGTGGAAGACAAGGCGATACCTCCAGAAGCGCCGGCCCCCGGGGTACTGGGCAAGGACCGTTTCGGCATGACGTCGAAACGGGCTGCCGGCACTGACGAGCGGCTGGCCAGCACCGGCCGGCTGACGCAATGGCTGCGCCGGCCCGAAGCCGGTGCCGCCGGCGGCCTCATCGCCACCGTCATCATCTTCGCCCTGCTGCCGGGTGCGTCGAACCTCTATTCGCTACAGGGGTCGATGACCTTCCTGACGCTGGCAGCCGAACTCGGCATCATCGCCACGGCCGCAGCCCTTCTCATCATCGCCGGCGAGTTCGATCTCTCCGTCGGCTCGATGGTCGGCTTCGCCGGCGTCGTCATCGGCCTGACCGTCAAATACTGGGGCTTGCCGCTGTGGGGCGGCATCGCCTGCGCCTTCGCTGTCGCCATCCTCACCGGCTACGTCAACGGCCTGATCGTGGTGAAGACCCGCCTGCCCTCCTTCATCGTGACGCTGGCGTCGCTCTACATCCTGCGCGGCCTGTCGATCGGCATCACCCGCGCCGTCACCGGCCGCACGCAGATCCCCTACATCCTCGACGGCGCGCCGGACCCGGCAACCGCGGGCCTGTTCAACGGCCATCTCCTGACCGGCTTCTTCCAATGGATGGGCACGCAAGGTTGGATCGCCACCCGCACCGACGGCATTCCCTTCGTCGTCGGCATTCCGATGTCGATCGTCTGGTGGCTCGGACTGACAGCGCTTGCCGGCTATGTCTTGACCCAGACCAAATACGGCAACTGGATCTTCGCCACCGGCGGCGACCTCAATGCCGCCCGCAATGTCGGCGTGCCGGTCGACCGGGTTAAGATCGCGCTGTTCATCTACACCGCCTGTGCCGCGACCTTGCTTGCCACCATCCAGGTGATGGAGGCCGGCTCCGCCGACACCACGCGCGGCCTGCTCAAGGAATTCGAGGCGATCATCGCCGCGGTCATCGGCGGCGTGCTGCTCACCGGCGGCTACGGCACCGTCTATGGCGTGCTGTTCGGCGCGCTGATCTTCGGCCTGGTGCAGATGGGCATCTTCTACACCGGCATCGACACCGACTGGTTCAAGGTCTTCCTCGGCATCGTCATTTTGATGGCCGTGCTGGTCAACAACTACATCCGCCTCAAGGCGCTCGGACGCGGAGGCGGCAAATGACCTACCCAAACCCGTCCCCGGCCATCCAGCCAGCCATGGAATTGCGTGGTGTGTCGGTCAATTTCGGCTCGGTGCGCGCGCTGCAGGATATCGACATCAAGGTCTATCCCGGCGAGGTGCACTGCTTGCTGGGCGACAACGGCGCCGGCAAGTCGACGCTGATCAAGGTTCTGTCGGGCGTGCACCGGCCGACCAAGGGCGAGATTTTCGTCGACGGCAAGCCCGTCACGTTCCGCAGCCCGCGCGACGCGCAGGACCTCGGCGTCGCGACGGTCTTCCAGGACCTCGGCATGATCTCGCTGATGTCGATCACGCGCAATTTCTTCCTCGGCCGCGAGCCGACCAGAAGCCGCCTGCCCTTCTCGCGCTTCGACAAGGAGCGCGCCAACACAATTGCCCGCCAGGCGATGGCCGATATCGGCATCGACGTGCGCGACCCGACGCAGGCCGTCGGCACGCTGTCGGGCGGCGAGCGCCAATCGGTGGCAATCGCGCGCGCAGTCCACTTCGGCGCAAAGGTGCTGATCCTTGACGAGCCGACCTCGGCGCTCGGCGTGCATCAGGCGGCCATGGTGCTGAAATTCATCATCGAGGCGCGCATGCGCGGGCTGGCGGTGATCTTCATCAGCCACAACATCCACCACGCCTACCCTGTCGGTGACACTTTCACGCTGCTCAACCGCGGCCGCAATCGCGGCACATACGCAAAGTCCGAGATCTCGCGCGACGAGGTGATTTCCATCATGTCGGGCGGCGAGGATCTGAAGGCGGTGGAAGCTGAGATTGCCGGGCTGTTGGCGCAGATCGGCAACCGGCCGGCCGCCGCACCCTGAGCCTGGAACACTTTTGCAGAGAGTATTAACAGCATGAGCAGGATACGCGTCGGCGTCATCGGCGCCGGCATGATTTCGCAGGTCGAGCATATTCCAAACCTGTTGCGGCTCGGCGACCTGTTCGAACTGGTCGGCGTTGCCGACCCGTCAAGGATTTCGCGGGAATATGTCAGCGAAATTCACGGCATCGCCAATTTCGAAACGCCGGAGCAACTGTTCGGCCAGAAGCTCGACGCCGTCGTCATCGGCTCGCCCGACCCGCTGCATCACGAGCAGGTACTGGCCGCACTCGGGCGCGGCCTGCATGTCTTCTGCGAAAAGCCGCTCTGCTATTCCCCGGCGGAAATCGCCGAGATCATCGCCGCGCGGGACAAGGCCGGCAAGGTCATGCAGGTCGGCTATATGAAGCGCTTCGATCCGAGCTACCGGCTGGCGCTGGCCTCGCTGCCCGGCACGGCAAAGACGTTGCGGTCCGTCTCGGTCGAGGTCAACGATCCCGATGCCTGGCCGTTCATCGCCCACCAGCGCTACAAGCGCGGCAACGACATTCCCGAGGAGCTGATTGCCGCCGCGCAAAGCAAGCAGAAACAACAGGTCGAGCGCGCCATCGGCCAGCCCATGACCGATCTGGCTTTCCGTGGGTTTACCGGCGCTTACAGCTCCGCCTTGATTCACGATGTGAATGCCGTGCACGGCCTGCTCGACGCGCTCAGCGTGCCGGAGGGCGAGGTTGTCGGCGCGCAGATCTTCGCCAATGGCGATGGCGGCCAGGGCGCGGTAAAACTGCTCGACGGCCAGGCGCTGTGGACGATGACGCATCTCACCGTGCCGAAGCTCGCCGACTACAAGGAACGCATCACGCTCTTCTTCGACGATGCCAGCCTTGAGCTCGAATTCCCCTCGCCCTGGCTCAACCATCATCCGACCCGGCTGACTGTGAAGACCTCGGACGGCCACACACTGTCGACAAGGGATCTGCGTGCCGGCTACGGCGAAGCCTTCGTCGAGGAACTGCGCGGCTTCTGGGGTGCGATCGTCAATGGCGACGAGGTGGTCAACCGCCCCGAGCACGCCGCCCGCGACCAGGCGCTGCTGGTCGCGCTGACCAGGCAGCACCTGGCCACTTCGCAGGCCGGCTGAGCGCTCGCAGGATGTGTTGAGATTCAGGTCAGGCCGCGCCGAAAACGTTGGATTTCGAGAACCGGAGCGGAGCGTACTTAAGTACGTGAAGCGCGCAAGCCGGCGTTTGCAGGCCGGCCTCACCTGAATATCAGCATATCCTACCGGGTGTTGATGACGCCGTCGGTATTGGCGAGCAGCTTGCGCACCGCGTTGCGGGCCGCCTCCGGCCGCTGCAGGCGGATGGCCTTCTCGATCGCCTCGTGCAGTTGCTGTGCATGCTGCAGATCGTCGAGTTCGCGCGTCGTATAGGTGAACAGATGATCGAAGGCGGATTCGATCAGCACGCCGAGCGGCACCAGCAGATCGTTGCCGGAGGCGCGCAGGATGGCCAGATGGAAACGCGTATCGGCGCGCGTGCGCTCCTGCAGGCTCGGCGCCTCGCCCATCTCGCGGCAGGCCTGGCTGATCTCGGCCATCTGCTCCTCGGTGCGTCGCATGGCGGCGAAGGCAGTCGCTTCTGGCTCGATGATATGGCGGAATTCCTGCACCGTCTTCAGGAACACCTCACGGTCGGGCGCGGTCGCGTACCAGGCGAGCACATCGCGATCGAGCAGGTTCCAGCGCTCCCTGGGCTCCACCCAGCTGCCGATCTTGGGGCGCGATGCCAGAAGGCTTTTGGCCATCAGCATCTTGATCGCCTCACGCACCGCCGAGCGGCTGACGTTGAAGGTTTCGGACCATTTGGCTTCATTGGGCAGGATGGTGCCCGGCGGATAGTCGCCGCGCACGATCCGAAGCCCGATTTCGCTGGCCAGTGACGCATGCACGCTGGTGCCGGGCATCCGGGTCGCGTCAGCCCGGCGAAGGGCCGCCGGGCGCTCGGCGGATGCCCCCTTTTCAGGCTTCGTTCCCTTATTCGGCTTTCCGTCCCTCATGCCTCCACAAAGTCCGGATTTCGAAAGCTGTCAAGCAGAGTGCCGGGCGCAGACGGCAAAGCCTGCGCCTGTGCACAGATCAGGTTACAACCTTGCCCCAAAGCCCAATTTGCCAGCCCTATTTGACGTATTTGCGCCAGCTGTGCTCGGGACGGAAGCCGAGCATGTCCCTGGCCTTGCGGTTCGAGAGCAGCGTTTCATATTCGCCGAGATCCGCTTTGACCGGCACGTCGGGGTAAAACCGCTTCAAAAGTTCGGCCGTCGGCAGGTCGGACGAGGTGTCGTCATTGGCGGCGTTGAACACCTGGAAGCCGAGCCCGTCCGTTTCAACGGCGCGCAGCGTGATCTGGCCGAGATCGCGCGCGTCGACATAGCTCCAGGCGATGCGCTTGCGAAAGCCCGGATCGGCAAACCACTTCGGAAACAGCGAATATTCGTGCGGCTCGATGACGTTGCCGATGCGCAAGGCATAGATATCGGTGCCGTTGCGCTGCGCAAAGGCGCGCGCCGTGTGCTCGTTGACGACCTTGGACAGAGCATAGCTGTCCATCGGATCGACGTCGTATTCTTCATCGAGGGGAAAATATTTGGGGTCGCGCGGTTCATTGGCGAACACCACGCCGTAGGTGGTCTCGCTGGACGCGATCACCACCTTGGGGATGCCAAGCTTCACCGCCGCCTCGATGACGTTGTAGGTGCCCATCGCATTGATGCGGAACACCTCATTGTCGGTCGTGATCATGATGCGCGGTATGGCGGCGAAATGCACCACGGCATCGACCGGCTGCGGCCGCAGCGACGGGTCGAATTCATGCAGGCCCATATAGCTCGACAGCGCGTTGAACACCTGGCCGCTGTCGGTGATGTCGGTGATCAGCGTGCGCACCTTGGGATTGTCGAGCGGCTTGGTGTCGATGTTGAGCACCTGGCAGCCCTGTTCGACCAGATATTGCACGACATGGCGACCGGCCTTGCCGCTGCCGCCGGTGAACATGATCCGCTTCGTCATTTTCGTCTCCAATGCCTAGGATTTCCGTGTATTGTCAGACAATATGGCATTCCGCAACCACCCTCGCCCGCCAGACGGCGGCGCCCAATATCAATCATCGCAACAGGACTTCAAGACATGACCACGACCGCCGCGAGCGAAAAGATCGGCTTTATCGGCCTTGGCCTGATGGGGCACGGCATTGCCAAGAACATCGTCGACAAGGGCTATGGCCTGACCTTCCTCGGCCGCAAGAACCGCAAGCCGGCGGAGGACCTGATTGGCCGGGGCGCCAAGGAGGCGGCGACTTCGCGCGACGTGGCGGCGGCGTCCGACATCGTCTTCATCTGCGTCACCGGCTCGCGCGAAGTGGAAGCCATCATCCGCGGCCCCGGCGGCCTCAAGGAGGGCTTGAAGAAGGGTTCGGTCGTCGTCGACTGCTCGACCGCCGATCCGGTCTCGACGGTGGCGCTGGCGGCGGAACTGAAGGAGATCGGCGTCGACTTCGTCGATGCACCGCTCAGCCGCACCCCGAAGGAAGCCTGGGAAGGCACGCTCGACGCCATGGTCGGCGCGCCCGACGCGCTGTTTGCCCGTGTGAAGCCGGTCATCGAAACCTGGGCCGGCCGCATCGTCCATATTGGCGATACCGGTGACGGCCACCGCATGAAGCTGCTCAACAACTTCATCTCGCTGGGCTATGCCGCGATCTATTCCGAGGCGCTGGCGCTGGCCGAAAAGGTCGGCATCTCGCCACCGCGTTTCGACAGCGTCATCCGCAACGGCCGCATGGATTGCGGGTTCTACCAGACCTTCATGCGCTGGACGCTGGAGGGCGACCGCGACGCACATAAATTCACCATCGCCAACGCCTTCAAGGACCTGACCTATCTGGAATCGATGGCGGGTGCGGCCGGCATCGCCAACCCGCTCGGCAACGCCACCAAGAACTCCTTCGCCGGTGCCTATGCCACTGGCCCGGCCGAGCAATTCGTGCCGATGCTGGCGACATATATCGGCAAGGTCAACGGCGTCGACCTGATGCCCAGCAAGGACGGCAAGAAGCAGACGATTTGAAGGCGGCGAAAAGCCTGTGTCAGCGCCTCGACCGGCCGATAACATCGTCGGTGTTGGCGAGCAGTTTGTGCACCGCATTGCGCGCGGCCGCAGGGCGCTGCAGGCGGATGTTCTTCTCGATCGCCTCATGCAGCGCCTGCGCCCGCCGCTGATCGCTGGTCTCGCGTGTGACGAAGACAAAGAGATGATCGAGCGCCGACTCGATCAGAACGCCAAGCGGCACCAGCAGATCGTTGCCCGAGGCGCGTAGTATGGCGAGGTGAAAACGCGTATCGGCGCGGATACGCTCCTGCAGGTTCAGAGCCTCGCCCATCTCACGACAGGCCTGGCTGATCTCGTCCATCTGCTCGTCGCTGCGCCGCGTGGCGGCAAAGGCCGACGCTTCCGGCTCGATGATGTGACGGAACTCCTGCACCGTGCGCAGGAAGGCCTCCCGGTCCGGCCCGGTCGCGTACCAGGCCAGCACATCGCGGTCGAGCAGGTTCCAGCGTTCCCTGGGCTCGACCCAGCTGCCGATCTTGGGCCGTGAAGCCAGCAGGCTTTTGGCCATCAGCATCTTGATGGCTTCGCGCACCGCCGAACGACTGACATCGAAGGTCTCGGCCCATTTGGCCTCGTTGGGCAGAATGGTGCCGGGCGGATAGTCGCCACGCACGATTCTGAGGCCGATCTCGCCGGCCAGCGAGACATGGACGCTCGCTCCCGGAAAATGCGCGGCACCGGCCCTGCGCATGACAGCCGGACCGCGGCTGGCTTGTGCCTTGGCCCGCTCGGCTCGCTTCTTTGATTTCTCGTCCGGCATTCACGTTCCAATGCGTCGGCCGTCTGCGTCCGGACTGGTCCGAACCTGCACGGCGCGCCGATCTCGTTGCCGAAAATCCAAACTACAAGCGCGTCAAAGCCGGAGCCTGCTGCCCCAACCGTTGCGTCCGTTCGGGAAGAGACGGGGCGCCCGTCAAAGGGCGCCCCGAAATCGAGAACCTACTTCTGGATGCAGGTGTCGACCGTGTCCTTGGTGCATTCGTCGAGGCCGGTGAACACCGGATCGGCGACGGCCTTGCCTTCGACCAGATCGATCATCACCGATGGTGCCTTGTAGCCCATTTCGAACGGCCGCTGACCGACCAGAGCGGTCACAAGGCCGTCACGGGCGATCGCCACTTCATCGCCGATCGTGTCGGCGGCGCCGATGACGAAGTCGTTGCTGGCGATGCGGTCCTTGAGCGGCCCGAACAAGTCACGATAGGGCTGCGGTGCGCCAAACAGCGGCCAGCCGCCCATGATGCCGAAGGCGTCGAGCTTGGGGTTGGCGGCGAGGATGTCGGTCATCGCCTGCACGCCCTTGGCGCCGTCGTCATTGGTGAACACCGGGCAACCGGCAACTTCGGTCCAGCCGCCTTCGCCGGCAAGTGCCGCCAGGCCTTCCTTGCCCGACAGCGCGTCACGCATGCCCTGCGCCCGGCGCAGGATGTTGTCGGCCGCGGGATTGCCTTCGATGGTACAGATCGTGCCGCCGTTCGGCTTGCCCTTCTTGATGTACTCGCCGATCTTGTGACCCATCAAATAATTGTCGGTGCCGAGATAGGTCTTGCGCAGCGCGGCATCTTCCTTGCTGAGATCGGCGTCGAGCGTCATGATCGGGATCGTCGGATTGGCGGTCTTGATCGTCTGCGCGATCAGCGGCGCGTTGGATGGCGAAATCGCCATTGCCACCGTGTCGGCCTTGCTCAGCATGTCCTGAACGATCTGCGCCTCGCCGGCCTCGTCGGAGGTCGATGCCGGGCCGGTGTAGAAGCATTCATATTCCGAGCTGGCATTTTCCTTGTTCCATTTCTCGCAGCCCTGGTGGATGGCTTCGAAGAATGGATTGTCGAGACCCTTCACCACGATGACGAGCTGTTTCTTGGCCAAAGCCGGCCCGGCGCCCAGCGCCATGGCGGCGACGGCGGCGAGCAAAAGTGTTTTCCTCATGTCAGTCCTCCCTTGAAACAGACGGACACGGCGTGCCCGCCACACAGATCGACCGGATGCTTAATGACCGAGGTTCGTTTCACGAGCACTCGTGTCGCCAAGACAGATCGATAAGCATTTCCAGATGCGGCATTGGCCGGCTCAACACATGGGTGGCGCCGCAACCTCGACCGATAAACCTCCGCCGATTCCGCCCGGCTAACCGCCAGCGGCATCGGCATAATCTCCTCCGACGCTTAGCTAATATCGGCTTGCGGCCAACGTCAATGCTATTTGTCCTACAAAACGGATTTTTGGATAACCAAGGCTTCAATTCGTCCGACAATTGATTGACGAGCGCCGGCTTTTGCGTAAAAGAACGCTGACGCTGTTTCCGGGAGGAGATGGGGAGAGCGGGGCCAAAGCAGCGCCGGCATTCACGCCGGGAACAGCAGCGGGTCGCAAACACGGGGAGGCAAAGACTGGTGGCGGTTCTCGAACTCACCAACATCTCGAGGCATTTCGGCGCCATCCAGGCGGTCAACGACGTATCGCTGTCGATCGAGCCCGGACAGGTGGTCGGCCTCATGGGCGACAACGGCGCCGGCAAGTCGACGCTGGTCAAGATGATCGCCGGCAATTTCCGCCCCAGCCATGGCGTCATGCGCATGGACGGCAAGGAGTTGATCCTGCACAAGCCGGCCGAAGCTCGCCAGCACGGCATCGAGATCGTCCACCAGGACCTGGCGCTGTGCAACAATCTGACCGCTGCCGCCAATGTCTATCTCGGCCGTGAATTGCGCCGCGGCGTCGGCCCTTTACGCATCCTCGACTATGCCGCCATGTACAAGCGCGCCGGCCAGCTCTTCGCCGAGTTGAAGTCCGAGACCCGTCCGCGCGACCTCGTCAAGCAGATGTCGGGCGGCCAGCGCCAGGCAGTAGCGATTGCCCGCACCATGCTGTCGCAGGCCAAGATCGTGTTGATGGACGAACCGACGGCCGCGATCTCGGTGCGCCAGGTCGCCGAAGTGCTGAACCTGATCCGCCATTTGCGCGACCAGGGCATCGCAGTGGTGCTGATCAGCCACCGCATGCCTGACGTGTTCACCGTCGCCGACCGCGTCATCGTCATGCGGCGCGGCCGCAAGGTCGCCGACAAGACGATTGCGTCAAGTTCGCCCGAGGAAGTCACCGGGCTGATCACCGGCGCCATCGAACAGGTTTGATCTCAGCGAATTTCACCACGCACAGCACATGAAGGTCGACGATGGCACTGACAATTGACCAGCCGATCGAACAAAAGCAGCAATCCTTGCCGGCAAGACTGTTTGCCAGCCAGACCTTCTGGGTGGTGATCGCGGTCATCCTGGCCTGCCTGTTCCTGTCTTTTGCCACCGACGCCTTCGCCACGTCGAAGAACCTTTATAACATCACTCGCAACATCACCTTCGTCGCCATCATCGCGCTCGGCATGACCTTCGTCATCATCACAGGTGGCATCGACCTGTCGGTCGGTTCGGTGCTCTGCCTGTCGTCGATGGTGCTGGCCGTCACCATGCATGCCGGCTACTCCATAGAAGTCGGCATCCTCGCCTCGATCGCCACCGCGCTCGCCATAGGCGCCTTCAACGGCATCATGATCGCCTATCTCGGCTTTCCACCCTTCGTGGTGACGCTCGGCATGCTGTCGATTGCCCGCAGCCTGGCCATGGTCGCCTCCAACAACACCGTCGTCTTCCAGTTCGGCCCGGATCACGACAAGCTTCTGGCGCTGGGCGGCGGCGCGTGGGTGTTCGGCATCGCCAATCCGGTCCTCTACATGATCCTTCTGGCGCTGATCACCGGATTCACGCTGCGCTGGACCAAGTTTGGCCGCCACATCTTCGCCATTGGCGGCAATGAGCACGCGGCGACGCTGACCGGCGTTCCCGTCAAGCAGATCAAGGTCGCCGTCTATATGATCTCGGCGCTGGCGGCGGGAATTGCCGGCATCATCCAGACCGGATGGCTGGGTGCCGTCACCACCAATCTCGGAACCGGCATGGAACTGCAGGTCATCGCCGCCACCGTGATCGGCGGCGCCAATCTCGCCGGCGGCGTCGGCACCGCTTTCGGCGCCATTGTCGGTGCCGCGCTCATCGAAGTGATCCGCAACAGCCTTGGTCTGCTCGGCATCAATGCTTTCTGGCAAGGCGTGTTCATCGGCGGCGCCATCCTGCTCGCGGTGCTGTTCGACCGGATCCGCAACTTCAGGCGCAATGACTGAATGTTTTTGGACTGAATCTTCCGGCTGGAAACCGTTGCTTTGACATCGAAATCCCTGTTCGACCTCAACGGGCGGTTGGCGCTGATCACCGGCTCCGGCCAAGGCATCGGCCTGGCGCTGGCGCGCGGCCTTGCCGAGCATGGCGCAAGTGTCGTGCTCAACGGCCGCGATGCCGGCAAGGTTGCCGGGGCCGTCGCCGGCTTGCGCGACGCCGGCTTCAAAGCGCACCCCTCGACCTTCGACGTGACTGATTTTCGCGCGGTCGATGCCGATGTCGCCCGCATCGAGGCCGAGATCGGCGCCATCGACATCCTGATCAACAATGCCGGCGTGCAGTTTCGCGCCCCGCTCGAGGACTTTCCCGAGGAGCAGTGGGAGCGGCTGTTCAAGACCAATGTCTCCGGCGCCTTCCATGCCGGCAAGGCGGTCGCCCGCAACATGATCGCGCGCGGCAAGGGCAAGATCATCAACATCGGCTCGGTGCAGAGCGAACTCGCCCGGCCCAACATCGCGCCCTATACGGCCACCAAGGGCGCAATCCGCAATTTGACACGCGGCATGTGCACCGACTGGGCGAAATACGGCTTGCAGGTCAATGCCATCGCCCCCGGCTATTTCCGCACCGAGATGAACCAGGCGCTGGTCGACAACCAGGAATTCTCCGCCTGGCTGGAAAAGCGCACGCCGGCCGGCCGCTGGGGGTATGTCCACGAACTGATCGGCGCCGCCGTGTTCCTCGCCTCCGACGCCTCATCCTTCGTCAACGGCCATACGCTTTATGTCGACGGCGGCATGACGGCTTCGGTTTGACGGGAAACCCTATCGCTCAGTCTGAAAATCCACCACTACGGCCGGCAGCACACAGCGGCTTTCGCCCCGCGCCTTGACGCGAGCCCGAACTCAGCCGCACAATCCCGTCGCAGGCGAAGGGAGGCCAGTCGTCTGCGGGAGGTATAACCCATGACGGACGCGATCAGGCTCTATTGGGGCCGGTTCGGACATGTTTCTGTCCTGAATGTCGCCAGCGACTTCGTCACCCATGCGCATGTCGAGGCCCACATCATCATCTGGCTGGAGGGCACGGCCGGCGAGATGACCGTCGGCCGCGAGACGGTGCCGCTGGGTCCCGGCACCGCCGCCGGCATCAATTCCTACCAGCCGCACAGCCACATTCTGTCGCAGAACGGCAGGCCCGGCCTGTTCCTCGCTTTCTACATCGATCCGGATTGGGCGCGCCGGCGCCGCGACCTGCCTTCGTCGGCGCCGTTGTTTGCACAGGCTGCGATCACGCTCGAACCCTGGCTGCACCAGGCCGCCGCCAACCTGCTCGACCATTTGAGCGATAATGAAAGCATCGACGACGTCGCCAATTACGAGATCGAGCGCTTCATCGATAGCCTGCTCGACGCCGCCGACGCCTCGGCGCCGCAGGAGGCGCGGATCCGGGTCAACACAATGCAGGATTTCCGCGTCCGCAAGGCAATCCAGCTGATGAAGGCCAATGTCTGCGAACGCATCTCGTTCGACGACGTCGCCCGCAGCGTCGGCCTGTCGCGGCCGCACTTCTTTGCTTTATTCAAGGAACAGACCAATCTGACGCCCAATGTCTACTGGAACACGCTGCGCATGGAGGAAGCCGTGCGGCAGCTGCAGTGGTCGCAGGAGCCGCTGATCTCGGTCGCCTGCAATCTCGGCTTCACCACCCAGGGCAATTTCTCGCGCTTCTTCCGCGACCATGTCGGCGTGCCGCCGACGCTTTACCGCGAGGCGGCGCGGGCCATGGCCTGAGCCAAGCCGCTCGTTTTTCAGACTCCTTGATAGGGCCGCAAGACCCATTGATAAGCGCAGCGCCGGCCGCCGCCCTACCCTGCAGCGTATCGAATTCGTAGGGGAATGATCATATGGCTGAAGTCACCGTCTCCAGCGTCATCGACGCGCCGGTCGAAAAGGTCTGGGCGCGCATACGCGACTTCAACGGCCTGCCGGGCTGGCATCCGCGCATGGTCAAGAGCCATATCGAAGACGGCAAGAGCGCCGAAACCATCGGCTGCGTGCGTAGTTTCGAGCTCGCCAGCGGCGCGCGTATCCGCGAAAAACTGCTCGACTTCTCGGATGCGGATTTCCGCGTCAGCTATTCGATCCTCGAAACGCCGCAGCCGTTGACCAATCACAAGGCGACGCTGCAATTGCGCCGCGTGACCGACGGCGACCGCACCTATGCCGAATGGACAGCAACTTTCGACGCGGCGCCCGAAGAGGCCGACAAGATCGCCGCCGGCATGGCCGCCAATGTCTTCCAGGGTGGCTTCAATGCGTTGAAGAGCCATTTTTCTGGCCAGAGCTGAACCAGGGGAGACTGCCATGGCGCTTGCCCTCCAGACCTTTTCGGCCGTCAGGGATGCCAACGCGGCGCTGAAGGCGCCCGGCACCCGCTATCTCGGCGGCGGCACACTGGTCGTGCGCGCCGCCAATGAAGGCGATATCTCCGTCTCCGGCCTTGTCCGCTCGACCGATCCGACCCTTTCCGGGATTACCGTTGCCGGCGGCAAGGTCCGCATAGGCGCTTCGGTGACGATGGCGGCTATCGCCCGCCATCCGGAGCTTGCGGCGCTGTCCAAGGCCGCGCGCGCCGTCGGCGGCCCGGCGATCCGCAATATGGCGACTGTCGGCGGCAATCTGTTCGCACCCGCGCCCTACGGTGATTTCGCTGTCGCCCTGCTGGCGTTGGATGCGACGGTCGGCACCGATGATGGGGAATTGCCTATCGAGGATTTTCTGGCCAGGCGGGACGACAGCCGCGCCATCGTCACATCAGTCGCCTTCGCGTTGCCGAAGGCCGAGAATTTCCGCTTCCTGAAAGTGTCGCGGGTCAAGCCGAAGGGCGTCTCGGTACTCAGCATCGCCGCCGTTCTCGAACAGGCCGGCGACGGCACTGTCTCCTCGGCGCGGATCGCGCTCGGCTGCATGGCAGACCGGCCGATGCGCGCCCGCGCTGCGGAAAAGGCACTGATCGGCAGCAGGCTCGAGCAGGACGGCGTCGCAGCGGCGCTGGCTGCAGCCGGTGAAGGCACTTCGCCAATCACCGACCCGATCGCCAGCGCCTGGTATCGCGCCGAGGTTCTGCCGGTCCATCTCGGCCGGCTGCTGCTTACTTAACCACCGCTTGGGGGGCGCGCGTCTGTCCGATCAACCGGGCAGGCGCGCTGGGAGGAAAAACATGGCAAAGGTTCCGGTTCAGTTCACGCTCAACGGCTCGGAGAAGGCCGAATTTGTCGACAGCGGCACGACACTGCTGCACGCGCTGCGCGACAAGATCGGCGACACCTCGCCCAAGGGCGGCTGCCACCAGGGCACCTGCGGCGCCTGTTCGGTCATCATCGACGGCGAACTCCGGCTCTCTTGCCTGACCCTGGCCGAGACCTGCAGCGGCGCCGACATCCGCACCACATCGGGCCTCGCTGAGGCCGGCGTGCTGCACCCGCTGCAGCGTGCCTTCCTCGATGCCTTCGCCACGCAATGCGGTTTCTGCACGCCGGGCATGATCATGGCCGCCAAGGTGCTGCTCGACCACACGCCCAATCCGAGCCGCGAGGACGTGATCGAGGCGCTGTCCGGCAATATCTGCCGCTGCACCGGCTACGAGCCGATCATCGAGGCGGTGCTGACGGCGGCCCGAGCCAATTCGCAGAACGCGGCCTAAGGACAAAAAGAATGGAACTGCGCAAAAACTATTTCGCCGATCAGCGCAAGGACGGCCTGCACGAGATCGGCCATGGGCGGCCGCGGCTGGATTCGCCGGGACATGTGACGGGCAAGACCGTCTATTTCGCCGACCGCAACGTCCCGAATATGCTTCACCTGAAAATGGTGCGCAGTCCGCACCACCATGCCCGCATCCGTTCGATCGACACTTCCGAAGCGGAGAAGCATCCCGGCGTGGTGAAAATCCTCACCGCCAAGGATGTGCCGCACAATGTCTACACCATCCTGATCCTGATCCAGGTCGGACCGGAAGACGAGACGGTGCTGGCCGACGGCAAGGTACGCTGGAAGGGCGAGGCGGTGGTGGCGGTGCTGGCCGAGACCGAGCGCGCGGCTCAGGAAGCGGCAGCCAAGGTCAAGGTCGACTACGAGGTGCTGCCGGCCGTCTTCGACATGGAAGAAGCGCTGAAGCCTGGCGCGCCTTTGGTCAACGAATATCACGGCCAGAACTATTATCTCTATGACAGCGGCGAATGCCGCAAGGTGCGCTTCGGCGATGTCGAGGCGAGCTTCGCCGGCGCCGACCACATCCTCGAACAGAGTTATCAATCCTCGCCCATCGAGCATGCGCCGACCGAGACCACCGGTTGCGTCGTGGTGCCCGAAGGCAATGACCGCTTCACCTGCTACACCAACACCCAGGCGATGTTCTTCACCCTCGACAACGCCTCGATCATCCTGCAGATGCCCGGCTCAAAACTGCATTTCGTCGGCGGCACCGTCGGCGGCGGCTTTGGCGGCAAGGTCGACGTCATCGTCGAGCCGATCGCCATTCTTGGCGCCAAGCTCACAGGACGTCCCGTCTCCTTCATCTACAGCCGCGAGGAGGAGATGCAGATCTCGTCACCCCGAGCGGCCGAAAAGATAATCATCAAGGATGGCGTGATGAACGATGGCCGCATCGTGGCTCGCAAGGTGACCGGCTACACCGATGCCGGCGCCTATTCGCGCCACTCGCCTTATGGCGCGCAGAAGGGAGCGGCGCACTATCCCGGCCCCTACACCATTCCCAATGTCTGGATCGACACCTACTGCGTCTACACCAACCGCACCCCCTCCTCCGCGATGCGCGGCTTCGGCGTCACCATCGGCGACTTCGCGCTTGAGGTGCAGATGGACAAGCTGGCGCGGCTGATCGGCATGGACCCGCTCGAATTCCGCTTCATCAACGCCTATCGCGATGGCGACATGAAGGCGCATCGCCAGCCGACCGAAGGAGCGGCGCTGATCGAGTGCATGCAGGAGGCGTCGCGCGCCGCCAACTGGCCGGTGGCGGAGAAGTATATGGCGATGTCCTCCTACACGAAGGGAGCTTGAGATGGCGATAAGGCGCGGACGCGGCGTCGCCGCGATCAACTACCCGACGGGCATGAACCTTGGCGGCGACCCGACGCAGGCGCTGGTGCATTCGACGCCGACCGGCAATTTTATGGTCACACTTTCGTCGGTCGATCTCGGCCAGGGCCTGAAGCAGATCATGGCGCAGATCTGCGCCGAGACCATCGGCGTGCCGACCGACCGGGTCACCATCGACACCGCCGACACCGACACCGGCCCGCACTGCATGGGTACCTTCGCCTCGCGCGGCACCCACCGCGCCGGCAATGCCGTCATCCAGGCGGCCAAGGAAGCGCGCCAGGTGATGTTGGAAGTGGCGGCGGAAGAGCTGGAGGTCAACGCTTCCGACCTTGAGACTGACGGCCAGGGCAATATTCTGGTCAAGGGCGCGCCGCAAAAGTCGATCTCGATCTTCGATGTCGCCTTGTCGGCGCATTTCAAGCGCGGGCGCTCGATATCCGGGCGCGGCATGTTCCTGATCCCGCGCTCCTATCCGGAGAAAGAGACCGGCGCGATGAAGCCGTCGACCTGCTACGCCCATGCCTGCACGGTGGCCGAGGTCGAGGTGGATGACGAGACGGGCGAGGTTACGGTGCTGACCGTCAAGAACGTCTTCGAGATCGGCCGCGCGCTGAACCCGAAAATGGTCGAGCAGCAACTGGTCGGCGGTTCCTGGATGGGCATCAGCCACGCGCTCTACGAAACGACCGAGCCCTATTATCCCAACCGCGACCATGGCGGCACCGACTTCAACCAGTATCTGATGCCGGGACCGGGCGATCTCGCCCAAACCGAGATCATCGTGCTGGAGCGGCCTTCGGCCGACGGGCCTTATGGCGCCAAAGGGCCAGGCGAAATGTGCGCGAACCCGCAGATCCCCGCGGTTGCCAATGCCGTCTTCGACGCCGTCGGCGTGCGCATCGACACGCTGCCGATCACGCCGGAACGCATCTTGCGCGCGCTGAAAGCGCAAGCGGCGAACTGAGGATGCCAGAGGTGAACGCCGAGACTGTCGCGACCTCACCGGAGGCGGTGGCACGCCACCTCGCTGGATCGCGCTATCTCGCCGACGACAGCCTGGCGACTGCGATCTTCCTGGCCATACGGCTGGGCAAGCCGTTGCTGCTCGAAGGCGCGCCCGGCGTCGGCAAGACCGAAGCGGCCAAGGCGATCGCGCAGCTGCTGGGCCGCGATCTGGTGCGGCTGCAATGCTATGAGGGAATCGACGCAGCACACGCGCTCTATGAATGGAACTACCAGCGCCAGTTGCTCGCCATCCGCCATGCCGGCGAGCACGAGATCGACATCTATGACGACCGCTTTCTGATCGCGCGGCCATTGCTGCAGGTGCTGCGGGCGCCGGAGCAGCGCGTGCTGCTGGTAGACGAGATCGACCGCTCCGACCACGAATTCGAAGCGCTACTGCTGGAATTCCTCTCCGACTTCCAGATCAGCATTCCCGAACGCGGCACCATCCGCGCCGAAGCGCAGCCGATCGTCATCCTGACGTCGAACCGCACCCGCGAACTCGCCGAAGCGCTCCGGCGCCGCTGCGTCTATCACTGGATCGGCTATCCCGACGCCGAGCGCGAAGCCGCCATCATCATGCTGCGCGCCGGCGATGTCGCCGAGACCACCGCCCGCGCCGTGGCGGCCGCTGTGCAGGAGATCCGCGTCCGCCCGCTGGCCAAGCCGCCCGGCATCTCCGAGGCCGTAGAATGGGCCAACGCCGCCACCATACTGGAGAAAGGCGGCAGCCCATGGCCGCAAGCCTTCCGCCGAGCCATCGGTGTGCTTATCAAGGACGAGGAGGATTTGTCCGCGATCGCGCCGGAGCTTGGCCAGATTGTCGAGGAGGCGCTGGGGTGACGTGTGAGGTCAACAGCTCGTTCACAGCGAGGTGGCCTCACCTGGGCACTCTGCAACGCTGGCGGGACAGCGCCCCCCTCTGTCCTGCCGGACATCTCCCCCACAAGGGGGGAGATCAGCCGTCATCCTGGCTTTCGCCAATCTCCAGCGGCGCAGAAAGAACCGAAGCGCCAAAGCTGCTGATCTCCCGCCTTGTGGGGGAGATGTCCGGCAGGACAGAGGGGGGCGCGAAGGAATGATGCGTCAGGGAACCCTTCCTCTCGCCTCCGCGCCCTTCCTCGACTTCGCCCGGCTGCTGCGCCGCCACGCCTTTGCCGTCGCCCCCGAGCAGGTCTGCAGCCTCATGCAGGCCATAACCCTGCTCGGCCCGCGCTCCATGGCCGACATCCGCGAGGCGGCGCTCGCAACGCTTGCCCCCCCGCCCGACCGCCGCGGCGAATTCGAGGCGCATTTTCGCAATCACTTCCATGGCGATGGCCAACCCTCGATCGAAGGCGAGGAAGACGAGGAAACCCGCATCAAAGGCGATCACGGCACGCGCCAGGAGGAGAAACAGACGACGCGCCAGGAGAAAGGCGGCGAGCTGTCGTCGGGCCTGGAGCAACTGAGCACGCGCGATTTTCAGCGCGACGATGACAGGCTGACCGCCTTTCGCCGCAAGCTGTCGGCTGCCCTGCCCGCCCGCCGCTCCTTCCGCACCGTGCGCACCCATTCGCGCGGCAAGCTCGACCTGCGCCGCTCGCTCAGGGAAATCGTCAGCGCCGATGGCGATATCCCCTCGCCGCAGCTCCGCCGCCGCCAGACGGTGCCGCGCAAACTGCTGATCCTCATCGACGTCTCCGGCTCGATGAGGCTGCACACATCGGACTATCTCAAATTGGCGCACGCCGCCGTACAAGGTGCTGACCGTGCCGAAATCTTCACCTTCGGCACGCAGCTCACCCGAATCACGTCCGCACTGCGTATCCGCGATCGCGACCAGGCTCTCGCCCGAGCGGCGGCACTCGTAGACGACTGGGACGGCGGCACGCGCATGGGACCGACCCTGCTCGCCTTCCTCTCGGTGCCGCGGTTCTCGGCCTTCGCGCGCGGTGCCGCTGTGATCATCCTGTCGGACGCGCTGGAGCGCGGCGACCATGCCGATCTCGAGACCGCGATACGCCGCCTGAGCGCCCGCGCCTTTCGCCTGTCGCTGGCCACACCTTTGGCCGGCGATCCGCGCTTCCAGCCGGCAACGGCGGCGTTGCGCGCCATCTTGCCCGATCTCGACGATCTCATCGACGGCTCTTCGCTCGGGAGTCTCACCGATTTCATCCTGTCGCTCGCCCGCCCTGCCCCGGCGTCGTCGGCAATCTGGAAAAGGGTATCGTGATGCAGAAAGCCATCGACGCGCATTTCCACATCTGGCGCCAGCAGGATCAGCCCTGGCTGGTCGGCCCGATGGTGCCGCGCATTTTTGGCCCCTACGAGCCGATTCGCCGCGACTATCCGATCGAGGAATTTCTCGCCGATCAGCAAGGCGCAGGTGTCGAGAAGGCCGTCTATGTCCAGACCAACTGGGCCAAGGAGGATTTCGAAAAAGAAGTCGCCTTCCTGCAGAAGACTGCCGACGAGACCGGCTGGCCGCACGCTATCGTCGGCTATACCGATATGACTGTCGACGATGTCCGGCCCCAGATCGATCGATTGAAAAAGTACCCGCTGCTGCGCGGCGTGCGCATGCAGTTACACTGGCACGAGACGCCGGCCTTCCGCTTCGCTGCCTCGGCCGATCAAGTCATCGACCCCAAGGTACGCGCTAATGTGGCGCGGCTGAAAGACTATGGCTTGTCCTTCGACCTGCAGCTTTTCCCTGCCCAGATGAAGGATGGGCTGACGCTGGTCGGCGAGAATCCTGAGACCAACTTCATCCTCACCCATGCCGGCATGCTGACCGGCATGGAGCCGGAAACCACCGAGGCCTGGAAAGCCGGCCTGAGTACTCTATCAACAGCGCCGAACTTCTACGCCAAGCTGTCGGGCCTCGGCACCTTCGCCCACCGCAACGATCCGGCGTTGATTGCCTACATCGTCGACAATGCCATCGACATTCTGGGCGCTGACCACCTGATGTTCGGCTCCAACTTCCCGATCGAAAAACTCTGGACGACCCATGCCGAACTAATCAAGGCGCACCGCGCCGCGGTAGGCAAGCATGGCGCGGCCGCCGAGGCGGATATCTTCTGGAACACGGCGGAGAAGGTTTACAGACCGGCATAGCGCACGCTTCCCCTTCTCCCACAGGGGAGAAGGGAAATCCGCCCCTCACTTCACTTCAAACTCAGGATCGACCGGAATCTGCATCGCAGTCACCAGATGGTTGGTCTGCCCGGCCAGCCCGATGATCGACACCAGCTCGCCATGCTGCGCATCGGTCAAGCCTTTGGCGCGGGCGGCTGCCGTATGCGAATGGACGCAGTAGGAGCAGCCATTGGCGGTCGACACCGCGATATAGATCATTTCCTTGGTCAGCGGGTCGATGGCGCTCTCCGTGGCCATCACCACCTTCACCTGTTCCCATGTCCGTTTCAGCAAGGCCGGATCGTTGGCGAGCCCACGCCAGAAATTGTTGACGAAATCCGATTTGCGCGTCGCGCGGATGTCATCGAACACAGCCTTCGCAACCGGGATTTTTTCGACCTCAGCATCGCTGAGGAGTTTTGTGGCGGCCATGGCGTTTCCTTTCGTTGAATCGGTGGATCAGGTGGTTGAATCAGGTCTCGAGCAAGGGCGGCTAACCGGCTATTCCGATTCAGTTTTTGATGCTGACAGAACCATGGCGATTGCCGAAGCATCTCAGCTTCGTCATTCACGGGCGAAGCAGGCGCGAAGCGCCGTCGCGGAGAGACCCGAGGATGACGAAGGCGCTGAGGCCTTCGCCAATTGGCGACGTATGCGCACCCTCAAACACCGACCAGAAACCTAATGAACCGCCGCATACATGATCTTCTCCTCCGTCGCCTCGGCGGGCGAAAACTCCTCGACCATGCGGCCCTGCCGGCACACCAGAATCCGGTCCGACAGGTTCATGATTTCCGGCAGGTACGACGAGATAACGACGACGGCCAATCCCTCGTCGGCCAGCCGGTTGATGATCTGGTGGATCTCGGCGATGGCGCCGACATCGACGCCGCGCGTCGGCTCGTCGAAGATCACGATACGCGGCTGCTGCACCAGCCCCTTGCCGATCACCACCTTTTGCTGGTTGCCGCCGGAAAGCTCGACCACGCGGGCATTGTCGTTGATCGCCTTGATGTTCAGCGTCTTCGTCCATTCAGCGGAAAGCGTGCGCATCTCCTGCTGGTTGATCACCCAGGCCTTTTCGCGGCCCGCCGCCAGCAGCCCGCCGAACAGGTTCTCGGCGATGCCCATCGTCTCGAAAATGCCCTCGCTCTTGCGGTCCTCGGTAACATAGACGATGCCGTCGGCGACCGCCTCACTGGGCACGAGATAGCGCACCGGCCTGTCGTCGAGTTCAATCGCGCCACCGCGCAAAAAATCGCGCTTGTAGATGCCGGAGACGATCTTGAAGGTCTCGGTGCGGCCGGAGCCGATCAGCCCGAACACGCCGGTGATCTGTCCCTCGAAGATCGAGAAGGAGGTGTTGCGCACGACATTGCTCATCGAAACGTCCTGCACCGACAGCACCTTCTTGCCGGCCTTGCGCAGCCTGGCCTCGTCGCGCTGGCGATAGATCTGTCCCGACAGTGTACGCCCGACCATGGCGGCGACGATCTTGTCGCGATCGAAGGCCGATGTGTCGTCGGTTATGACCAGCTCGCCATCGCGCAGGATTGTGATGCGGTCGGCGATCATCAGCGCCTCTTCCAATGCATGGCTGATGAAGACGATCGAGACGCCGTTCGCCTTCAGCCGCCGGATCAGTGCGAAAAAGTGCCGCTTCTCCTCCGGCGTCAGCGTCGCCGTCGGCTCGTCGAAGATGATGATCTCGGCATTGTGGTGAACGGCGCGCGCGATCTCGACCATCTGACGCTTGGCCGCGCCCAGCGTCGCCACCATGGCGTTGGGGTCGACCGGAAAGTTCAGCGACTGCAAAAACTGCTGCGCCGAAATGTAGGTGCCGCGCAGCCGGTTGAGGAATTTTTCGGTGCCGAGATAGAGGTTTTGCGCCACCGTCATCGACGGCACCAGGCTGGTCTCCTGGAACACCATGGCGATGCCGGCCTCGAGCGCCGCATGCGGCGAGGCGTAGGCGATCTCGCGGCCTTTGTGGAACATCTTGCCTGAGGTGGCGTCGACGACGCCGGCGATGATCTTGGTCAGCGTGGATTTGCCGGCGCCGTTCTCGCCGAGCAGCGCGTGGATTTCGCCCTTGCGCAGTTCGAAGCTGACTTGTCTGACCGCGGGCACGCCGCGATAGTTCTTGGTGACATTTTCCAGGCGCACGATCGGTTCCATCAGAGACCTCCTGCGTCGATGGCCAGCACGCAATCGCCGCCCCTGGAGGCGATGAACAGGCGGCCGTCCGTTTCCGCCACGCTGCAGATGCCATGGCGCGTGCCGTCGGCGCGGCTGTGCAGGCTGAATTGCGGCTGCATGTTCTGATCGAGCCTGACCACCAGCCCATAGGAGCGGCTCGGCGACCAGGGCTTGTGGATGCCCATGGTGCGGATGCCGCCGCATTGCAGCGGTTCGAGGAAGCTGCGATTGGAGGCCAAAGCCGGCGCGATCCAGTAGGCCGGCGCCACCTGGTCTAGCATGTCGCGCCGATAGTGGGTTTCCTGGAGAACGAATTCGATCAGCCGGTTGCGTGGCGCGAACAGAGCCAGCCACGCGCCGCCATCGCCGGCCGGCGCGAGGCGCGCGGGATAGCCGGGCAGATGCGTCAGCACGGTCGAGCGGCTACCGGTCGCACCATCGAAGCGAACGAGCTGATGGCGCCAGCTTTCGCTGACCAGCACATCCCGCCCAATGGGATGCAGCCCATAGGGAAAGGCGATATCGCCGGCCACTTTGCGGAACTCGGCGGCGGCTGCGTCCCGCCTCCAAAGCGATCCGGACGCGCCCTTCTTCATCAGGTCGGCGGCCCATTGCGACGGCGTGTGCTCAGCCGAGCCATGGGCCAGCCACAACGTGCCGTCGTCTGCATAGGCAAGCGCGGTGATGCAGCTGACGCCGGCCGGCAGCGAAACCTCCTTGCCGGCAACCAGCAGCTTGCCGCTTTCCAACCCCACCGTCAGTTCGCCCGACAGTGATAGAGCCAGCGCCGTGATGGGGGAAAGAAAGGTCCCGACAACCTTCGGCTCCACCCCTGCGGCAAGCGAATATACCGCATTGCCGCTGGAAACGAGCAGCCGGCCATCGGCAACCAGAAGATTGTCGGGCTCCGTCAAATGGGCGAACACTGGCGCCTCGTCCAGCCGCGTGTTGGGACGGAAGGCACCGTCGAGCGGTGGGATGGTCACCGCCTTGCCACGAAACAGGTCGAGCACAGGATCGAGGATCATGGCTGCGTTCCCCAATAAGAAGCGGAGCTGGTCCAGGTCGGGTCCGCGCCCGCAATCTTGTAGCGGCCGATGCGGTTGTTGAGGATGCCGCCGACGAACAGGAAACCCTTGTGCTCGCGCATCGAGGTGACCATCGGATGCGCGCCGCCGGTGAGGTCGCCCATCGCCTCGATAATGCCGCCCTTGTCGTTGAATTTCACCACGCCGCCGGTGTTGATGTTGGGGAACAGCCACTCGTCCTGCGGCAGCCGGCGCGTCATGCGCTTGCGCATATCGGGATGGCGCAGCGACAGGTCGAAGCTGGGCGTGCGCATGCCGAGCCATGCCATCCAGTAATTGCCGTCGGAGGCGCGGTTGATGTTGTCGGGATAGCCCGGCATGTCGCGGATGACGCATTCGTCGGCGCCCGCCTTTGGCCCTTCCAGCCAGTAGCGATGCACGCGGCAGGCCCAGCTCTCAGCGAAGAACAGCGACTTGCCGTCATGCGCCATGCACACACCGTTGGTGTAGCGGTAGCCGTCGAGCAGTGTCTTCGTCGAACCGTCCTTCGGGTCATAGACCAGCAGCCGGCCGGTGGCGCGGTTCTCGATCGAGTCCAGTGCCCAATCGTGGGCGTCATAGCGCTTGGTGGAATCAGTGAAATAGATGCGCCCGTCCGGCGCGATGTCGCAATCATTGGGGTCGCGCAGCCGCGCATCGTCGACGATCGAGGTCCAGGAGCGCGACGTCTCGGCCGACAGGCGCTTCACTTCCCGATCCGGCGAGACGGAATAGAGCCCCATGGCGCCGACGCAGCTGATCAGATTGCCCGATTTGTCGAAGGCCAGGCCCAGCGGAAAGCCGCCGATGTGGGCAAACACCTCCGATTTCACATAGTCCGGCGCGAAGAAGCGGACGATCTCGCCATGGCGCGTGCCGCAATAGAGGTGATCGTCGCGGTCGAGGATGACGTCTTCCGGCCCTTCCAACTCGCCGAGCCCGATATGGTCGGCCGCCGACAGCCGGTTGTCGAGCGCGTAGGGCGTGCCTGAGCCCGGCACCGCAGACTGTGTCTCGCCCATCTTGAGATAGACCGGCGCGACATAGACTTCGTTGAGCACCTTATGGCGGTTCTTCAGCCAGCGGATGTCGATCGTCACCGCCACCGCCAGCATGATGCCCAGCACCATCTGGTTGGTGCCGGTGCCATAGCCCAGCCGGATCAGCCCGTTGGTCATGGTCAGCACGATGATGGCGCCCATCAGCCCCTTGATGACCGAGCCGCGGCCACCACCCAGGCTGACGCCGCCGACCACCGCCGCCGTCAGAGCCATGATCTCCAGGTTGAGGCCGGTGCCCGGCCCTGCCCCACTCAGGCGGCAAGCGATGAGGAAGCCGCCGATCGAGGCGCAGAAGCCGGAAAAGACATAGGTCATGAACACGGTGCGGCGCACGCGAATGCCGGCATTGTGCGCCGAGCGCCTGGAGCCGCCGACCGCCAGCACATGCCAGCCCGGCCGTGAGCGCGTCAGCGCGATATGCGTGACGATGGCAAGAATGATCGCCAGCCACACCGAGACCGAAAGCCCCCAGAAGGTGCTGTCGCCGATGAAGTCGAGCACATCCGATGTCGCCTGGGAAAGCTGCACGTCGGCGGCATAGGTGGTGACGAGAATATCGAACAGCGCCCGGCCAAAAATGAAGGTGACCAGCGTAGTCAGAAAGGCGCGCAGCCTGAGATAGCCGACGAGGTAGCCGTTGACGGCGCCGAAGATGAGCCCGGTGGCAAGCGATGCCGCCAGCGCCAGCCAGATAGACTGTTCGAGGATGAAGAAGACATAGACGGCGGAGAAGCAGGACAGCGCGAAGATCGAACCGACGGACAGATCGATGCCGCCGCCCAGCATCACCACCGTCATGCCGGTGACCACCATCGAGAACTCGCCGAGCTGGCGGGTCGATTCCTGTAGCGAGGTCAGCTTGAAGAAGCCGGGAATGATCGAGCCGAACACGCTGAGCGTCGCCACCAGCGCCAGGAACGGAATGGCGTTGTCGGTCCAGCGTTTTGTCAGGATTTCGCCGACCAGATGGTCGGGCACGAGATTGTAGCGCCAGGACTGGAGGCGTTCGCGAAAGGACATCGGCGGCTGCTATTCCATGAGGGAACGAGGTGACCGGATTGTCCAGCCACCTCGTTTATTTCAGTCGAAAAAGCGCGGCTTACTTCGCCGCCGCTTCGGCCTGCAGTGCCTTCAGGTCCCAGCAGCTGTCGGGCTTGAGGTCGGCCTTGGTCGTAGCCTTCTCCAGTGTGTAGATGTAGGTGTGCGACGTGCCGGCCGGCTGGCCGCTCTGCAGCAGGAACTTGATGATAGCGTTCATGTCGCCGGACTGGCGAGCCAGATCGGTCATCACCACGGCGCCGTAAGTTCCGTCCTGCAATTTGTCGCAATCGGCCGCCTTCTCGCCGCCGCCGGTGGTGACCAAAAAGACCTTGCCGTCGAGCTTGGCGTCGCGGATGGCGGCGGATGCGCCGGTGGCGTCACCATCCCAGAAGTCGATGATCGAGCAGATGTCGGGGTTCTGCTGCAGCATTGTCGTCGTCACGTTGCGCGACGTCGTCGGATCCCAGTTGGAGTCGGGCTTGGCCACGACTTTGAAGTCGGGGTGCTTCTCCAGCACCTTCATGATGCCGGCATACTGGTAGAGACTGGACGAGTTGGCCTGATCACCCTGCACAAGGCCGATCTTCTTCGACGAATTCTCGCCGCAGCCCTTGATCGCCGCTTCGGCCTCGAGTTGGCCGAGCCGGTCCCAGTCACTGCCGACAAAGGCGTCGGCCGGGAAGTTGGCGGGATTGTCGACCAGTATGACGTAGGTTCCGGCAGCCTGCGCCTTCTTCATCAGCTTGGAATAGGAGTTGAGATCCGGCGCATGGATGATCAGCACGTCCGGCCTTGTGTCGGACGAGATCGCGTCGGTGATCGCCTGTGCACCGGCATCGACGACCCAGTTCGGATCGCGTGTTTCGAAGGTGCCGCCCCAGGCCTCGACTTCCGTCTTCAGATAGTGCGACCAGCCCTGCGCAAGGTCGAAGCCCATCGCCAGCGGCACCAGCATGACGCGCTTGCCCTTGAGCGCCTGCGCGTATGCGGCCGGGCCCGGATCGTCGGCGGCGAAGGTCGGCGCGACGAAGGCGGTAGCGGCAAGCGCCGTGGCGGCCGCCATCAGTGTTCTGATCAGTTTCATGTCACATCCTCTGTTTTTCACTTATTGCCGGCCGGTCGGCATGACCCGGTCGGGTACCCCTTAGATGTCGCCCTGCTGCGCAGTCTGTTCGTCGCGCGGGTTGATGATGCCGTCGACGATGATGGCTCCGAGCAGGATCGCCGCCTTGATCAGGTTTTGATACAGCAGCGGAATGTCGATGATCGTCATCGCGTTCGACAGGATGCCGATCAGTGCAGCGCCCACCAGCACGTTGCGCACCCCGCCCCGCCCGCCGGAAAGGCCGATGCCGCCGATCACCGCCACCAGCACGATGTCATAGAGCAGCGTCGAGTTGACGACGCGGGTGTTGATCGAATGCAGGCTTGCCGCCGTAAGCAGGCCGGCGATCAGCGCGACAAAGGCCGAAACCACATAACGCAGCACCAGCATTGGCCGCACCGGAATGCCGATATTGCGCGCGGCGACCGGATTGTCGCCGGCGAAATAGATGTAGCGGCCCCATTTGGTGTAGCGCAGGAACACGAAGAACAGGAAGGCGAGCCCGGCGAAGACGAACACTTCGATCGGAATGTCGAGGAAACGCAGGCCGCCGAGCAGCTCCACCCAATGGCCCTGAGGCACCGGCACCGCATCCTGCGTGATCAGTTGCGAGCGGACATAGCCGAAGACAAAGGAGCCGGTCGCCAGCGTCACGAAGATCGCCGGCACGTCGGCATAAGCGACGAGAAAACCGTTGAGCAGGCCGATGGCGAGCACGCCTGCCAGCACATAGGCGAAGGCGAGCCCATCAGGCGTTCCGGCGTTGAGCAATTGTAGATACCAGGCGACCGACATCGCCATGATCGCCACCGCCGACAGGTCGATGCCCCTGCCGATTATGACGACCGCCATGCCGAGCGCCAAAATGCCCAGCACCGACACCGAGCGGACGATGGCAACGAGATTGTTGGCAGCGATGAAACCAGGCAGCCCAATGGCAGCGGCGACGAACAGCACCACGGCGATGGCAAAGACAATGCCTTCCTGATTCAGGCTCCTGACATTTGGCCAGCCAATCGTGTTCATGTCTGCATTCGCCCCGATGGCAGCTCTGCCACCCCTTCCGAAGAAAGCTAATCGGCTCGGCGCCGCTTCGTCAAATGAATCCGCGCTCGGAACGCCCGTTGGCAGTGATAATCTTCCAGTGGACGCACCGATTGCTAGAACTGGCGCAATCCTAGGAAAAGGCTGCGCTTTTGGCATTTGGTTGCGCCATTGCGTGTATGCGCGAAGGTGCCGTTCTGAGGCGAAAGCACGAGGCGGAATTAATTGCCGCCTGAGCGGCGAAAATTGCGAATTCAGGTCCTGGTCATGTGGCCTGAAACTTCGGCGCCTGCACCGGGCGGCAGCACGAGGAACCGCAACGCCGCCACCAGCCCGATGGCGCCGATGATCAGGAAGGCGATGCGAAAATCGACGAGGTCGAGCGCCGGCCGGTCCCTGACGATCTGCGACAGGTTGAGAATGGCAGCCGCCACCGCCACGCCGAACAGCATCGATATCTGCTGCAGCATGGACGACAAAGTCGCCGCCGAGCTGCGCTGCGCCGCATCGATATCGGCGAAGGCCAGAGTATTCAGCGCTGTGAACTGCATCGAGCGCGTCAGGCCGGCGATCAGCATCAGCGCTACCACCAGCGCCTGCGGCGTCTCCGGCGAGATCGCCGCGCAGGCCATGATCGAGGCCGAGGCGATCAGGCCGT
This sequence comes from Mesorhizobium sp. M0001, assembly GCF_040324255.1. NCBI lineage: Bacteria > Pseudomonadati > Pseudomonadota > Alphaproteobacteria > Hyphomicrobiales > Phyllobacteriaceae > Mesorhizobium > Mesorhizobium sp. M0001. The sequence continues at coordinate 226,926 of NZ_JAMYVS010000001.1, read as the reverse complement.
TGACGACCATGACCGTGCGAAAACCAAAGCGCCGCAGCGTCGGCGTCGTCACCGTCTTCATGCCGAGATTGCCGAGGAAATAGGCCAGGATCATCAAGCCGGCATCGACCGGCGAAAGGCCAAAGCCGACCTGAAACAGCAGCGGCAAAAGGAACGGCGTGGCGTTGATCGCCACGCGAAAAATGGTGCCGGCGGCAAGCGTAGAGATGGCGAAGGTCTGCACCCTGAACGCGCTGAGATCGAGCAGCGGATGCGGCGCGCGCCGGAGATGCCGCACCGCCAGCCAGCCGATGACGATGCCGGCGGCAATCAGCAGCACGGCGGGCAAAGCGCCGTCTTCCGGATGTGCGATGCGCTCAAGGCCGTAGAGCAGCAGCGCGAGCCCCAGCGACGTGAGGAAAAACCCCGGCCAATCCAGCGGCTTGGGATCGGCCGCGCGGTCGCCCGGAATGAAGCGCGCGACCAGCGCCAGCCCGACCAGCCCAAGCGGGATGTTGATGAAGAAATTCCAGTGCCAGGAGAGATAGGTTGTGATGAAGCCGCCAAGCACCGGCCCGACCACGGGCGCAAACAACGCCGGCCAGGTGATCAGCGCCGTGGCGTTGAGCAGCTCCGACTTCGACGCATTGCGCAGCACCAGAATGCGCCCGACCGGCGTCATCAGCGCGCTGCCCAGGCCTTGCACGACACGGGCGGCAACGAACTGAGGCAGATTTTGCGAGAAGCCGCAGGCCAGCGAGGCCAGCGTGAACAGCACAATCGCCAGCAGGAAGATGTTGCGCGCGCCGAAGCGGTCGGCAAGCCAGCCCGACAGCGGCACGAACACCGCCATGGTCAGCATGTAGGCGGTGATGCCGATGCTCATCGCCACCGCCGTCACGCCGAAGGATTGTCCCATCTGCGGCAGCGAGGTCGAGATGATCGTCGAATCCAGCAGCTGCATGAAAAACGCGATGGCAACGATCAACGCCACGCGCCGCGCATTGCTGGCGGTTGCGGCGGAGGCCTCGGTGTCGGGAACGGCAGTCATAGCGAACCGCGTTGAACAGCATATGGCTGGCCCCGTCCAGAGCTTATCCAACAAACTTCCGTGTCGGCTCGCAGCCTGTTATGGATGGGCGGGCGGCCAAGGACATTGCATGAAGCCTATCTATATCGACTACCTCAATGCCCTAGATATCGAAGCCCTGGAGATGACCGACGGCGAAATCATTGCCGCTGTCGAAGCCGGGCTTATCGCGCAAGGCAATGGCCAGACGGTGATCGAGCCGCGCGTCCATCTTGAACCCGACCCTTCCTTCCATGGCCATTTCAACGTTCTGCGCGGCTACGTTGCGCCGCTCGATACGGCGGGCGTGAAAATCGTCGGCGACTATGTCGACAATTATCTGCACGGGCTCCCTTCAGAATTTGGCATTCTAAACCTGTTCGATCCGCGCACCGGCACGCCGCGCGCCATTCTCGACGCCACCGTCATCACCGACATGCGCACCGGCGCCGTCACCGCTATCGGCGCCAAACATCTGGCGCGCAAGAACTCCAAGGTGCTGGCCCATATCGGCGCACGTGGCACCGCCTATTGGAATGTCCGCCTGCTCGACCATCTCTTCGACTTCGACGAGATCCGCGTTCATTCGCGCCGCCCGAAAAGCCGCGACGGCTTCGCTGCCAAACTCTCGGCCGATCTCGGCAAGAAAGTTACCGCGGTTGCCGACTGGGAGAGCTGCGTCAAGGGCGCCGACATCGTCGTCGAGGCCTCGCGGCTGCCGGAGCCGCAGCCGCTGCTCAAGACCGAATGGATCAAGCCCGGTGCGCTGGTCGTGCCCTATGGTACGATGAGCGCGGTGGAGCTGTCATTGACCGACATCATGCAGAAAATGGTCGTCGACGACTGGGGCCAGTGCAAAGGCGGCAAGTTCGGCTCGCTGCGCGCCCATGTCGAGACCGGGCGGCTGGGCGAAGCGACGCTGCACGCCGAGCTCGGCCAGATCGCTGCCGGTCTCAAGCCGGGACGCCAGAGCGACGACGAGACGATCCTGTTCTGGCATCGCGGCCTGTCGCTGTCCGACATTGCGCTGGGCAAGGCGATGCTGGCCAAGGCTGCTGATAAAGGCATCGGCCAGAGGCTGCGCTTCGCATGAGCGCGCTCGTCCTCACCGGCGCCGGCGTCAGCGTCGAGGACGTTGCGCAGGTCGCCCGCGGCGGCCGCAAGGTCGAGGTTGAACCGACAGTCATCGAGAGGCTCGACAAAGCGCGAAAAGTGCTCGATCAGGTCGCCGCGTCCGGTCAGCAAATCTATGGGCTCAACACCGGGCTCGGCGCCAATCTCGGCACATCGGTCGAGGGCGATGCCAGCGCCTTCCAGCGCCAGTTGCTGGAAGGGCGAAGCGGCGCTGTCGGCGAACCGTTGCCCCAAGAGGCGGTGCGGGCGACCATGCTTGCGCGCGCAGCGATGCTGGCAGTCGGCGGCTCCGGCATTTCGCCGGCGGCTTTCACCGCCCTTGTCGATGCGCTCAATGCAGGCGTGCATCCGGTAATGCCGCAGTTGGGCTCGATCGGCGCCGGCGATCTCGTGCTGATGGCGGCGCTCGCCCGTCTGCTGACCGGCGACGGCGAAGCTGACTATCAGGGTCGGCGCATGCCGGCGGCCAAGGCGTTGATGATGGCGCGGTTGGCTCCGATCAGCCTGGCGCCGAAAGACGGCCTGTCGCTGATCAACGCCTCGGCGGTATCAGCCGGCACTGGCGCGTTGGTACTGGCCGACGCGCTGTCGGCCTTTGCGCAACAGCAGCAGGCCGGCGCGCTGACCATGGAAGGGTTTGGCGCCAACCGCACCATCCTCGATCCGCGCCTGCATCTGGCGCGGCCGGCAGCCTGCCAGCAACTCGCGGCCAAGGGCCTGCGCGACCTGCTTGCCCGTGACGAGGAGCCGGCGCCGACCACCTTGCAGGACCCGTTGTCGATCCGCTGCATGCCGTCGATCCATGGTGCATTGATCCAGGCGATCGATCAGGCGCGGCTGGCGCTGGAGATCGAACTCAATGCCGCCGCCGACAATCCGCTGGTGCTGGGCGATGACGGGCTGGTTCTGTCGACCGGCAATTTCCACACCGCATCGCTGGCGCTTGCCTTCGAGACGCTCGGCCTGGCGATCGCGCAATGTGCCGCGGCAAGCGTTGCCCGCTTCATCCAGCTCGCCGGCTCCGGCCGCAACGGCCTGCCAAAATATTTGTCACCGGTCGGCGGCGCCTCGGCCGGTTTCGTGCCGCTGCAAAAGACCGCAACGGCAATCCTGGCCGGCATCCGCCACAAGGCCAATCCGGTGATGCTGGATTTCCTGGCCGTGTCCGAAGGCGTAGAGGACCACGCCACGCAGACGCCGCTTGCCGTGTCGAAATGCGCCGGGATGATCGCGCTGTGGCGACGGCTGATCGCCTTCGAACTGATGGCCGCCGCACAGGCCGTGGACCTGCGCGACGGTCTCAAGCTGGCGCCCGGCACAGCAGCGGTCCATACCGCGGTGCGCGCGCATGTAGCGATGCTCAGGGAGGACCGGCCGCTGGGAACGGATGCCGAGGTGCTCCATGCCATGCTCGCTGACGGAACATGGCAAGGTGCAGCGATGATCGGCAAGGAGGCCGAGTAGTTAGCCCTTTGCGTCCACCCGTTTCATGAACAGGCTGAGCTCGGCCGGATCCATGCGCACGACATGCCTGTCTTCCGGATAGGCGCCGCTATCGACGTCGGCAACGTACTCGGAAAACGCCGCGACGCGTTCCGCCTGCAGACGATCGTACTCGGCGGCGAAGTTGCGGTAGACCTTGGAATGGCGCGGCATGTGGCCCCGGTTCTGGCCAAGAATATCGTCGGCAAACAGATATTGCGCGTCGCAGCCGGTGCCCGCACCCATCGACAGCATGATCAGCGAGGTCCGTTCCGAGATCGCCTTCGCCACCTCGATCGGCACCACTTCGATCTCGGCGCCGAGAGCTCCAACGGCCTCATACTGCTTGACCGCCTCAAAAATCTGCATGGCGGTGTCGGCGGTCTTGCCGACGGCCTTGAAGCCGCCGGTCCAGGTGGCGCGGGACGGAATGAGGCCGACATGGCCGATGACGGGGATCGCGTCGTCGGCGAGCCGCTTCACGGTGGCGAAACCGGCGCTGCAATAAACGGCGTCGGCGCCGGCCTTGTAGAGCCGGAACGCCCAGCGCAGGAAATCGTCCGCCGTGCCGATCTCATAAAAATTCTCGCCCGGCATGGTGAACAGGCTGGGCGCCGCATCGCGATACTCAGGGTTGAGCACCAGCTCGGGCGGCACCGAGACGATATCGACCCCTGCCCGCTCGGCAGCCTCGGCCTCGTCCATGGTCAGGACGCGCAGCATGGTCAGCTGGCGCTTGCCCTTCATGGCGCGCAGATCGGCGACGGTCGGTCTCTTTCGGCTCATCGGGATGTCCCTGTTGGCTGGTTGCTTTTCCCGGTCACCTTACCGGCCCCGTGACAGGCCGGATAGAAGGCGGGTGGTTTATTCGCTACTCGGCCGCCGCCGACATATCGAGCTCGTGAAATTCACCGCGATAGGGCCGCGCCGTCGGCGGCAATTCGCGCTTGAGGAAATAATCCTCGTACCGCAGCTGCTTCAGCAGCACCGGCCAGACCTCGCGATAGGCATGCCACATGGACGGGTTCGCCGCCGGCAGGTCGTGCTTGACCAGCTCGTGCAGCCTCGGCAGCGCATGGTAGGGCACCATCGGAAACATGTGATGCTCGACGTGGTAATTCATGTTCCAGTAGATGAAGCGGCTGACCGGGTTCATGTAGACGGTGCGCGTGTTCAGCCGGTGGTCGACGACATTGTCGGCCAACCCGATATGCTGCAGCAGGCCGGTCAGAACCATGTGCCAGCTGCCATAAAAACGCGGCAGGCCGATCAGCACCAGCGGCAGCCATGAACCCAGCGCGATCGCGAGGGCGATCGTCGCAACGTACACGGCGACATGCCAGCGCGCCGCCGTGATGGCCTTGCCCTGTTCGGTCTCAGGAATGTAGCTCTTTTCGTCGTCCGACAGCTTGCCCAACGCCTGGCGCGCCAGGATCGGCAGCGAATAACGGAAATCGAGAATGCCGGTGAAGGCAAGCGCCGCCTTGACCAGATTTGGCGGCCGCATTACCGCGATCTCGGCGTCACGGCCGACGATGATCGTGTCGGTGTGATGCCGCGCATGGCTCCAGCGCCATTGCACCGGATTGCGCACCACCATGAAGCTGGCGATTTCGTAGATCGCATCGTTCATCCAGCGTGTGCGGAAGGCGGTGCCATGGCCGCATTCGTGCCAGCGCGAATCGCTCGACGATCCATAGAGCACGCCATAGACGAGCAGGAACGGCACCACCCACCACGTGCCCCAGAACCACACGATGCCGGCGGCCGAGCCCAGGATGGCTGCGATCCAGATCACTGTATCGCGGATCGCCGGCCCGTCGGAGCGCTGCATCATTTCCTTCATTGCCTTGCGCGGCACGTCGGTGTGATACCACTCGGCCGAGGCCAGCCCGGTCTCGATCGCCCGGCGGGTGCTTTCGCCGACCAGGCCGTAATCGCGCTTTGTCTTGGCCGCCGTCGCCATCACCGTCTCGCCTACCTCAAAGCCCGTTGGCGCGGAACTTCCCGTCGAGAAATGTTTTCGCCCGCGGCACGTCGTCCTCGGTCAGATGCTCGATGATAACAGGGATGTTCGGGTGCTTCTCACTGAGCCGCTGCAGATAGAGATCGTAATTCAGCGATCCCAGCCCGGGCGCCGGCAGCTCGATCTCGCCGACGCCGCGGAAGGTCAGCCCCTCATGCGCGTCCGCGTCGCCGATATCGGCATGCTTCTCGGTCTTGTCGCTGCCTGAGCGCTTGACGTCCTTGGCGTGCGCGATGCGGATCTTGTCGGCCAGCGTGTCGAACACCTGGTTCAGCACCTGGTCCATGCGGTCGATATTGTGCGCCTCGAAATAATTGGTCGGATCCATCAGCAGGCCGAGGCCCGGATGGTCGACCTGCGCGAACATTTTGACCGTCTCCTCGACCGAACCGACGACATTGTTGACATAGGTTTCGAGCAGGAACACCGCGCCATGGTCGTAAGCCGTCTGGGCAAGATCCGAGATCACCTTGCGGCATTCCTCGAAGCCTTCCTCGGTCTTGTTTTTGGGATGATGCACCCAGTCGGATTCGGTGTTGTAGGTGCCGGTCTCCGAGATCACGTAGGGCGAGCCGAAGTCGCGCGCATTGCGGATGATTTCCTTGAGATAGCCGACGCGCTTCTCGCGCTCGGATTTGTCGGGATGGATGATGTTGGTGTAGCCCGAGATGCAGCAGACCGGCAGATTGTGGTCGCGAAACGTGTCGCGCACTGTCCTCGCCTTGTCCCCGGTGATCTGCCCGGCCGTGAGATCGACATCCCTGAAATGCATGTCGAGCTGCACTGTGTTGAAGCCGAGTGCACGGATGCGGCGGGCGGCCTCCGCGAGCTCATAGGGGAAATAGCCGGTGAAGATACCTGCCTGCATCATGATGTGAACTCCTCCCGGTAAGCGATTCAGCCGCCACACTATTCGGCGGCATGTTCAGTCGATCGATATCTCGGACAGTTTGACGGTGCGGCCTTGCGCCATCGAGCGGTAGCCCGCCTCGACCAGTGCCATTGTCTTGACGTTATCGGCGACGGAGAGCGCCGGCGGCGCGCCTGTCTTCACCGCATGCTGCAATTGCTCCATCACGCCGATGAAGGCATGCGGGAACCACATCGTGTCCCAGCTCGGGCTGACCCATTCGCCGCCGGTCGTCTTGGTCGACGCATAGGTCAGCGTCGAGGCCACGCCTTTCGGCCAGCCGATCGTGCCTTTGGCGACACCCTTGATGCCGTCGACGCGCCAGTTGATGTGCTGGTCGTCCTCATAGCCCTCCTGGCGCGGTCCGGACCAGACATCCTCCAGCGACACGGCGAGCACGCCGGAGGGAAAGCGCAGCGTCGAGATGGTGATGCCGTCGGTATGTTCGAATGTCGTGCGCGGGTCCTTGCGTGTCAGCGTGGTGATTTCCGAGGGATCGCCGAACAGGAAGCGCAGCACGTCGAGATGATGCACGCTCATATTGGCGAGCGTCAGCCGGTCGTAGTCCTGAAGGAAGGTCTGCCAGTGCGGGATCGCATGCATGTCGATCTGCGCGAAGACGATGTCGCCCAGCGCGCCGCTGTCGATGATCTGCTTCAGGACGCGCATCGACTGGTCGTAGCGCATGTTCTGGTTGACCGAGAGGATCTTGCCGGACTTTGCGGCTTCGTCGCGCAGTTTCACGGCTTCATCGACCGACAGCGCCAGCGGCTTCTGCGCCAGGATCGCCTTGATGTGAGGCTGCTTCAGCGCATGGCGGATCAATGCCGGCTGCTGGTCGGGTGGAAAGGCAAGGTCGACGATCTCGATCTCGGGATTCTCGATCAGTTGTTCCGGCGTGTCGTGGATGGTCGGAATGCTCCAGCGTGCAGCTACCTTCTCGGCGCTGGCCTTGGTGCGCGAAGCGATGGCGACGACTGGGAAACCGGCCTGCGCATAGGCGGCAAGATGGCATTCGGCCATGATCATGCCGGCGCCGATGCAACCGATCCGGTATCCGCTAGTGCGAACCCTCACATCCGGCTCGAAACCCTGGCCTGCCATCCATTCCTCCCTGGAGGACGGATATAACGCCATGGCCCGTCGATCAGCCAAGGTCCGCTCCATCAATTCCCATCAGAACGATGCCGGGGTGACGGTGCGAACTAGTTAGCGGCAATCAGCACAGTGCTTTCCGGCGACCAGCTGAGCATTACATTCTGGCCCTCGGCCAGCCGGTCACTGCCGGTATTCTGGACGATGACTTTCAACGTCTGGCCGGCGCGCTCGACGAAATAGGTGCTGTTGTTGCCGGCGAAGATGCGCTTGGAGACTTGCCCCTTCAGCGTGTTGGCATTGCCGCTCGATGCCCCGGCATCGGTGGCGATACGAATGCGTTCGGGTCGCACGGCGCAGCTGGCCTTTGTGCCGGCGGCAAGCCGACCACCCACCCCGGCGGCAATCGCCGTGCCATCAGGCAGCCGGATGCCGTTGCCGGTCGCATCGCCGCGAAGGATATTGGCGTCACCGAGGAAGGTGGCGGCGAATTCGCTCTTCGGCCGGTCGTAGATTTCCTCCGGCGGCCCTTCCTGCACGAGCCTGCCGTCCCGCAATATGCCGATGCGGTCGCTCATCGTCAGCGCCTCTTCCTGGTCGTGGGTGACGAAGATGGTGGTGATGCCGATCTCGCGCTGGATGCGCTTCAGCTCGATCTGCATGTCGACGCGCAGCGCCTTGTCGAGCGCGCCGAGCGGCTCGTCGAGCAACAGCACGCGCGGCTTGGTGACGATGGCGCGCGCCAGCGCCACACGCTGGCGTTGGCCGCCGGAGAGCTGGTGCGGCCGGCGCTCGCCGAGCTTGCCGAGCTGAACCAGATCGAGCGCGCGCTGCACTTCGGTGGCGATCGTCGCTTTCGTTTCGCCGCGCACCGACAGGCCGAAGGCGACATTATCGGCGACGCTCATATTGGGAAACAGCGCATAGTTCTGGAACACCATGCCGATGCGTCGCTTTTCGACCGGCACGCGTTCCACACTCTCACCGCCAATGGTGATGCGGCCAGTATCGGGAAAGTCGAAGCCGGCGATCTGGCGCAGCAGCGTGGTCTTGCCGCTGCCCGAGGGGCCAAGCAGCCCATAGAAACCGCCATCGGCGAAATCGATGGAGACGTCGTCCAGCGCCTTGTGCGCGCCAAAACTGCGGGAGACGTTCGATACCTGCACGCCGGCCATTATTTCTCTCCGCCGAATTTGAAGAAGCGCGCCGTGAGCAGCATCAGCGCCATCGACACGACGATGATGATGGTCGAGACCGCGTTGATCTCGGGCGTGAAACCCTTGCGGATCGCGGCGTAGATTTCGACCGGCAGCGTCGTCTGCCCCGGGGTCGCCAGGAAGTAGGAGACGACGAACTGGTCGAACGACACGGCAAATGCGAACAAGCCGCCGGCAATGACGCCGGGCATGATCCACGGCAGCGTCACACGCCTCGTCACTTGCCACTGGTTGGCGCCGAGCGAGCGCGCCGCCTCTTCCAGCTCCGGTGCAAAAGTCTGCAGCCGGGCCGAGACGACGACGATGACATAGGGCAGCGCCAGCGCCACATGGCCGAGCAGGATGGCGAACAGGCCGCGGCCAATGCCGACGCCGAAGAAGAAGATCAGCATCGCCGTGCCGGTGATCAGCCACGGAATGGCGATTGGCGGAAACAGCAGCGCCTGCAGCACTTTCTTGCCGCGGAAATCATAGCGGAACAGCGCTAGCGAAGCGGCCGAGCCAAGCACCACTGAGATGAGCGTGGTGATGACCGCGATCTCGAGGCTGTTCCAGGTGGCCGCGATCAGCTGGTCGTTCTGCCAGAGCGAGGCATACCATTCCGTCGTCCATTCGAACGGCAATTGGTAGAAGGGCGAGACGTTGAACGACATCAGCGCCATGATGATGATCGGCAGATAGAGGAAGGCGAGCAGCAGTCCGATGTAGAAGCGGCCTAGTCCTTCGAGGATGCGGGTCGTCATCATCAAGCAGCCCTCCGCAGCACCGGCGAGGCAACCGCCAGGATCACCAGCACCACCGCCAGCAGGATGAAGGAAAGCGCCGCCCCCAGCGGCCAGTTGAAGACGGCGACGAACTGGTCCTCGATCACCGTCCCGTAGAACGTGCCGGTGCGGCCGCCGAGAATGCGCGGCTCCATGAACGAGCCGACGACCGGCACGAAGATCAGTGCCGCACCTGCCACCAGGCCAGGCATCGACAGCGGGATGATCACCCGCTTCAGCACCTGCAGCCGCGAGGCGCCGAGCGAACGTCCGGCCTCGATCAGCGAGTCGTCGATGGCCTGCAAAGTGAGATAACAGGTCAGCACCATATAGGGCACGTAGGAGTGCACCAGGCCGATGATGATTGCGGGATAGGAATACATCAGGTCGATGTTGATCTTGAACGGCAGCACGGCGTTGAGCGCCGTGTCGAGGATGCCGCCCTCGCGCAGCACCATCGCCCAGGAGAAGATGCGCACCAGCCCGTTCGACCAGAACGGCAGGATGACCAGCAGGAAGATCGCCTCGCGGCTGCGCCCCTTCAGCACCTTGGCCAGCACATAGGCGGCGGGGTAGCCGATGACGACGCACCACAAAGTCACTTCGAGGCCGAGCCGCAGCGAAGCGAGCAGCAGCGTCAGGTACAGGCTCTGCGAGAAGAAGGCGGCGTAATTGCCAAGGGTGAACGCCCACGGCTTTCCCGACAGCGGCAGGTCGGTCATGAAGGAGAAGAATACCATGGCCGAGAGCGGCAGGAAGATCGCCACCGTCAGCCAGAGATAGGCCGGCGCCAGCAGCGGCAGGGCCGATCTCAGCCCGCTGCGCGACGCGACCGCACCCTGTACTGCCATGATACCCTCCTCCCCAGGATTGAAGGGCCAGCCGGCGCCAACCGCCGGCTGGTCCGGACGTGAGCGTTACTTCACGTCGACTTTGAGCTGCTGCCACAGCGCCAGATAGGCCTCGCGCTGCGCGTCGGTGATCGGCGCCTGGAAGTGGATGCGCTTGGCCACCTCGGGATCGCCCATCACCTTGCGGTTGAAGGAGTCTTCAGGCAGCGCTTCCACCGCCTTGGTGTTGGCCGACACCGGCGCGCCGACCTTGGTGACCCATTCGACATAGAATTTCGGATCGATCATCCAGTTGATGAAGGCCTGCGCACCCTCGACATTCTTCGAGCCCACGGGAATAGAGAACGCGTCGAGCCAGGCGACGGCGCCTTCCTGCGGAACGACCAGCGAGACCGGCAGCTTGAAATGCGTCTTGGCACGGTCGGCCGAGCCGCTCCAATAGGTGCCGATGTCGATCTGGTTGGAGGCGACCATCTGGTTCCAGTCGTTCTCCGAGCTCCAGAACGTCTTGATCTGCGGCATCAGCGAGGTCAGCTTCGCCTTGACCGCTTCCATATCCTTGATGTCGTTGATATTCTGACCGGTGGCGATGGCGCCGAACTGCACCGCTTCGACAGCGTCGTCGCGAATGACGACCCGGCCCTTATGCGCTGGGTCCCACATTTCGGCGATCGAGGTCGGTGGCTTGTCGAAGGACTTTTCGTTGATTGCCAGCGCCGTCAGGCCCCACACCCACGGCACGCCATAGACCTTGCCGTCATGGTCGAGCATCGGCGATTGCGCCTTGTCCTTGCTGATGTCGGCATAGTTCGGCAGCTTCGAGACATCGATCGGCTGGATCAGCTTTTCCGCCATCGCCTGATCGTTGAAGGCGGCGTTGATCATGACCACGTCATAGAGGCCCGGATTGGTGCGGATCTTGGTCAGCATTTCCTGTTCGGAATTGAAGAAGTCGTTGACGACCTTGTTGCCGGTCGCCTTTTCGAAGGCTTCGATCGCCCACGGCTCGTCGGCGCCGTAGCCCTTCCAGTTGAGCACATGCACTTCGGCGGCACTGGCGGCCAGCGTGAGCGCGGAGGTGATGACGGCGGTCGCCGTCAGCAGGGCAGTCAGTCTTGGCATGCGCATGTTCGTTCCTCTCTTGTTTGCCCGCTTGGCGGGTCAGGCTGTCTGATGGGCCTTCTGGTTCTGGCCCGGCTCGCCCGTGGCGGCCTGGCTCAGGAAAGTCTGGATCTCGCTGTCGGTCGGCGCCGATGAGCCGCCATGGCGGGTGACGGAAAGTGCTGCCGCCGCATTGGCATAGCGCGCCGCCTCGAAGGGATGCACGCCGCGCGAGAGTGCACTGACGAAACCGCCGATATGGGTGTCGCCGGCGCCATTGGTGTCGATGGCATCGACCTTGAAGCCGGCAATGGTCTGCGTCTCGCCATTGACCAACCTCACGAAACAGCCCTTGGCGCCGGCGCGGATAACGACGCCTTCGGCCTTTGGGCAGTGGTCGGCGAGCAGCCGGGCGGCGAGTGCCTCGACATCGCCTTGCCCAGCGATCTCGACCGCTTCCGTCATGTTGCAGCTCAGCCATGTCGTACGGGCAAGTACCCGCGACAGGATGGGACGTGGGATATCCGCGATGACCGGCGTTGGATCGAAAACGAAGGGAATGTTTTCTGGCAGCGCCTCGATCCAGTCGGTCAGCGCGTTGTGGCTTCCGAGATAGCTCAGCGTGTAGCCTGACGTGAACACCCAATCATCAGACGTGACCACCACGGCCCTCATCATCTCGAGGCTGAGAATGCTCTCCGCACCGGGCCACGACACGAAGGTGCGCTCGGCATCGCCGGAGATCATGGCGACGCAATTGCCGCTGTCCATGACCGGCGATGGCGACGTCAGCGTTATGATGCCTTCGGCCGCAAACGCGGTGCGCAAAAAATCGCCATTCGGTCCGCTGCCGAGCTGGCCGCCGAACACCACCGTCATGCCGGTGCGGCTGGCCGCGACCATCATGTTGAAGCCGCCGCCGGCGACCTGCGCAAAGCTCGACGCGGTCTTCTCGCAGCCCGGCGCCGGCAAGGCGTCGATGCGGTAGACATAGTCGACGACGGCGCTGCCGATATGGACCAGACGCCCACTCATGCCGCGGCATCCTTGCTGGCCTTTGCCGTGCGCGCCGCGACGAGGTCTTCGGCAAGCGAGCGCACCTCCCCCATATCTATGCCGACGAGCCCGGCAATGTGTTGTTGCGGCAGTTGCGAAAAGCCGACGCAGGCGCCGGCCATGCCTGAGGCAATCGCGCCGATCGTGTCGGTGTCGCCGCCGAGATTGGCGCTGATGATTGCCGCTTGCCAGGGATCGCCCTGCGCGACTTCAAGCACGGCGAAAGCTGCCGGCACGGACTCCTGGCTGGCCACACCGGTGCCGACGAGATCGGTGATGAGCCCGATCGCATCCCGCATGGTCTTGCCGCGCACGAGCTCCTGCGCCCAGGCGATACGCGCGGCGATATCGCCACCAGTCACCCAATGTCCGAGCCGGGCGCCTCGCCGCGCGGCTGCTACCGCGCTGTCGGAAGCGGCACGCCAGTCGCCACCGGCGACGCCGTGGCTGGCGGCGGCGGCAACTGCTGCGGCCGAAGCGATGGCGATCGAGGTGTTGTGCGTGGCACGGCAAGTTTCGGCGACCTTGGCGACGAAAGCGTCGAGCGGTTCCAGCGGCATCATGATGCCGACCGGCGCGATGCGCATGGCCGCGCCATTGGTGTCGCCCCGGCTTCCCGCCTCTTCCGCCGGCACGCCGTCATTGATGGCGTCGATGGCGCGCTTGGTCGATGGTCCCAGCAGGTCATAGCTGCCGCGCGCCTTGACCTCGCGCTCCCAGTCGAGCAGTGCGTTCACCCAGCGCGCATGATCGAAGCGGTCGCCGGACTCGACGAGAATGCGACCAAGCAGCAGGGCCTGTTCGGTATCGTCGGTGATGGTGCCGGCAACGAGCCCCTTCGACACCGGATGATCGGCAAACGGCGCCACGAAATCCTCGACATGGCCGTATAGCTCGGCGATCCGCGCCGGCGACAGAAGCTGCGTCGGCATGCCCAGCGCATCACCGAGCGCCCCACCGACAAGCGCGCCCATGGCGCGATCGAGCGTGTCGTTGGTTCTGTCCGGCATCGCTCAAAACCTCATATGCAGCGCGAAATGCGCCGGGTTGAGCAGGCTGGTTACATATTCGATCGGCCGGTCGTCGGCCGCACGCGTCAGCCGGCGTCCGCGCAGGAACGGCGTGCCTTGCGGGCAGCCGAGAATGGCGGCGTCTTCGGCATTCAGCATCTCGATGCCGACCCATTCCTCGCCATGGTCTGGGATGAGGCCGGCGCCGCGCAGCGTCTGGTGCAGCGAGCCTTCGCGCAGACCGCGCAGCGGCACGTCCTCCAGTTCGGGCGACAGCGGCAGGCGGCTGCGTTCGATGGAGATCGCATGGCCGTCGCTAGCATTGGTGCGCACCCGGTCGACGGCGATGAAGAACGGGCTTTCGATGCCAAGCAGCGCGGCAAGATCGGCATCCTCGATCACTTCAAGCCGCAGCGTCCGCGTCTCGGCATTGGCGCCGGCATTGGCCAGCGCCCGCGACCAGCCAATGCTGTCATCGACCGGCTTGCCGTCGAAAGTGACGAAGGAGCCGATGCCGACCTTGGTCGTGATCAGCCCACGGCTGGACAACTCCTCGAGGCCCTTGCGGACCGTGTTGCGGCTGACGGAAAAGCGCTGGACGAGTTCGTTCTCGCTTTGCAGGCGGTCGCCGAAGCCAAGCACGCCGGAGCGGATCTCATGTTCGAGAACGGTGGCGATCTGCTCGGGCTTGCCCGTGCCGGGAGAAAGTTGAACCGCGCGCCGCTTCATATGGGTACCTGTTCAATAAACCTGTATAGTCCTGTTCGATATTGGAGTTGAAGGGCGACGTCAACGATATATTTGGATTCACGCATATGCGTTGTGCTCAGGAGGTGCCCCGGGCATCGTTTGTTCGCATGGCGACGCTAACCGCGCAGGGCGTCCCGTCTCCGAGACAGAGCGGGGGCAGCGCTTCCCTCAGGCGATTAGCCTTGCGCTCACACGAAGAAAAATTCCTCAATCCGTTGCTTGGCCGTCCGCAGCGCTGGCAGGATATCCCGCTCCATCGCCTCGACGGAGAACCGCGCCGACTGCGTCGAGACGTTGATCGCCGCCACGGTCTTGCCGGCGCGGTCATAGATCGGCACCGCTATCGAGCGCAGGCCAAGTTCCAGCTCTTCATCGACGACGGCAAAGCCATCCGCCCTCGCCGCGTCGATGGCCTTGGCCAGCGCGGCGCGGCTGGTGATCGTCTTCGGCGTGCGCCGTTCGATCCTCGCCTCTGCAAGCAAGGCCTTCAGCTCATCCGCGCCCAGCCCCGCAAGCAGGACGCGCCCCATCGAGGTGCAATGCGCCGGCAGCCTGGTGCCGACATCGAGCGAAACGCTGAGGATGCGGCGGCCAGGAATGCGCGCGACATAGACGACTTCCTCGCCCGACAGCACCGCCGCGTTACAGGCCTCGTCGAATTGGCCCGCGACGTCGCGCATGATGGATGCCGCGAATGTCCACAGCGAGGCGCCGCCGAGCCAAGAGCGCACGATGGCGAGCAGGCGCGGCGACAGCGAAAACTGCCGGCCGGATTGCGTGGCATAGCCGGTGGCGGTCAGCGTCAGCAGGAAGCGACGCGCGCCGGCGCGGGTCAGCCCCGCCTCCTCCGCCATTTCGGTCAGCGTCATCCCGGCCGGATGCCGGGCCAGTATCTCCATGACTGCAAGGCCGCGCTCCAGCGAGCCGACATGGTCGCGCGTCTTTGCCTTGTCCTCCATGCGGCCTCCGCAAGACAATGCGCCGCCTTGACTCGTCTCGGCGGCGCGATGTAAAAATATCTCATACAAAACAAATGTTCGCAATACGAACTTTTTGAACTTCGGAGTTCTTGGCGATGGTCAATTTCCTGCCGCTCAA
Source organism: Mesorhizobium sp. M0001 (assembly GCF_040324255.1). Lineage (NCBI taxonomy): Bacteria > Pseudomonadati > Pseudomonadota > Alphaproteobacteria > Hyphomicrobiales > Phyllobacteriaceae > Mesorhizobium > Mesorhizobium sp. M0001. The sequence continues at coordinate 211,384 of NZ_JAMYVS010000001.1, read as the reverse complement.
ACAGGCCGTGGCTGAGAACCTGCATGATGGCGATACGGTCGCCTTCGAAGGCTTCACGCATCTGATCCCGACGGCGGCGGCGCATGAGGCCATCCGCCAGGGCTTTCGCGACCTGACGCTCATCCGCATGACCCCCGACCTGATCTACGACCAGATGATCGGCATGGGCATGGCCAAGAAGATCATCTTCTCCTATGTCGGCAATCCCGGCGTCGGCCTGCTGCGCCGCGCCCGCGACGCCATCGAGAACGGCTTCCCCCGGTCGATCGAGATCGAGGAGCACAGCCATGCCGGCATGGCCAACGCCTACGAGGCGGGAGCTGCCGGCCTGCCTTGCGCGGTGTTCCGCGGCTATCGCGGCGCCGGGCTGGCGGCAGTCAATCCCAACATCCGCTCGGTCACCTGCCCGTTCACCGGCGAGGTGCTTGCCGCCGTTCCTTCCATCCGACCGGACGTGACCTTCATCCACGCTCAGAAGGCCGACAAAAAAGGCAATGTTCTGGTCGAAGGCATTATCGGCATCCAGAAGGAAGCGGTGCTCGCGGCCAAGCGCGCCGTGGTGACGGTAGAGGAAGTCGTCGACAATTTCGACGACCTGCATCCCAACCTCACCGTGCTGCCGCGCTGGACCATCGCTGCGATCTCGGTGGTATCAGGCGGTTCGCATCCCTCCTACACGCACGGCTACTATGCCAGGGACAACGCCGCCTATCTCGAATGGGACGACATCGCCGCCGACCGTGAAAAATTCCAGACCTGGATGCAGGCCAATGTCCTCGATCGCACGGCGGACGATTTCGCCGGCCGCGTAAAGCATCTGAGGAGCGCGGGATGAGCGGCTTTACTCCCAATGAGATGATGACGATTGCCGCCAGCCGAGCCCTGAAAAACGACGATGTCTGCTTCGTCGGCATTGGCGCGCCGTCAGCCGCCTGCAACGTCGCGCGGCTGACGCATGCGCCCGACATCACGCTGATCTATGAAAGCGGCACCATCGGCACCGCGCCCGATGTTTTGCCGCTGTCGATCGGTGACGGCGAACTTTGCGATACCGCCGTCACGACCGTCTCGGTGCCGGAGATGTTTCGTTACTGGCTGCAGGGCGGCCGCATTTCGATCGGTTTCCTCGGTGCCGCCCAGCTCGACAAGTTCGGCAACATCAACACCACCATCATCGGCGACTATGCGCATCCCAAGACCCGCCTGCCCGGCGGCGGCGGCGCGCCGGAGATCGCCATCTCGTCGAAGGAGATCTACATCACCATGGCGCAGTCCAAGCGCGGCATGGTCGAGAAGATCGACTTCTTCACCTCCTTCGGCCATGGCGATGGGGGCGATCACCGCCAGCGCCTAGGCATCGACACCGCTGGACCGACGCTGCTGATCACCGACCTCGCCATCTGGAAGCCCGACCCGATGAGCAAGGAATTCACCGTGGTGTCGCTGCATCCCGGCGTGACGCGGCAGCAGGTGCAGGACAGCTGCGGCTGGATCGTAAAGTTCGCCGAGGCGCTTGACGAAACGCCGGCGCCGACGGAACTCGAGCTGACGACATTGCGTGACCTGCAGGCCCGCACCAAGGCGGCGCATGAGGGAAGCGGAAAAGAAAAGGCTGCATGACATGACCGAGGCATTCATCTGCGATTACATCCGCACCCCGATCGGCCGTTTCGGCGGCTCGCTGTCGTCGGTGCGGGCCGACGATCTCGGCGCCATTCCGCTGAAGGCGCTGGTCGAGCGCAATTCCGGCATCGACTGGCAGGCCATCGACGACGTCGTCTATGGCTGCGCCAACCAGGCCGGCGAGGACAATCGCAATGTCGCGCGCATGTCGCTCCTGCTCGCCGGATTGCCGCAGGAAGTGTCAGGCTCGACCGTCAATCGCCTCTGCGGGTCCGGCATGGACGCGCTCACCATCGCCGCCCGCGCCATCAAGGCGGGCGAAGCCGAGTTGATGATCGCCGGCGGCGTCGAATCGATGAGCCGCGCCCCCTTCGTCATGCCCAAGGCCGAGACCGCCTTTTCGCGCCATGCCGAGATCCACGACACCACCATCGGCTGGCGTTTCATCAACCCGCTGATGAAGAAACAGTATGGCGTCGATTCCATGCCGGAGACCGGCGAGAACGTCGCCGAGGATTTTTCAGTGTCGCGCGCCGACCAGGACGCCTTTGCCGTGCGCAGCCAGGACAAGGCCGTCGCGGCACAGGCCAATGGCCGGCTGGCGAAGGAGATTACCCCGGTGACGATCCCACAGAAAAAGGGCGATGCGATTATCGTATCGAAGGATGAGCATCCCCGCGCCGGCACCACGGTCGAGTCGCTAGCCAAATTGCCGACGCCGTTCCGCCAGGGCGGCACCGTCACCGCCGGCAACGCGTCCGGCGTCAATGACGGCGCGGCAGCGCTGATCATCGCCTCCGAAGCGGCTGTGAAAAAATACGGCCTGACGCCGATCGCCCGCGTCCTCGGCGGCGCTGCTGCCGGCGTGGCGCCACGCATCATGGGCATCGGCCCTGCCCCGGCGACACAAAAGCTCTGCGCCCGCCTCGGCCTGACACCGCAGCAATTCGATGTCATCGAGCTCAACGAAGCTTTCGCCTCCCAAGGCATCGCCGTGCTCCGCCAACTCGGCATCTCCGAGGACGCGGAGCACGTTAATCCGAATGGCGGCGCCATCGCGCTTGGTCATCCCTTGGGCATGTCGGGCGCGCGTATCACTGGCACCGCGGCACTGGAACTGCGCGAGCGCAGCGCCCGCTATGCGCTGGCCACCATGTGCATCGGCGTCGGCCAGGGCATCGCGGTGGCGCTCGAACGGGTTTGAGTTTGCACCGCCCTTAATAGGGCAAACCGACATAGTTTTCAGCCAGCGCGGTCGACGCCGCTTGCGAATGCACGAGATAGTCGAGCTCGGCTTCCTGGATGCGCTGGCCGAACTCGCCCGTATCGGGAAAGCGGTGCAACATCGTCGTCATCCACCAGGAGAAGCGTACCGCCTTCCAGACCCGCGCCAGCGCCTTGGCCGAATAGGCGTCAAGCCCGGCCTGCGATTTGTCCAGATAGAATTCGCGAAGCCCGGCAAAGAGATAGCGCACGTCGCTGGCGGCAAGGTTGAGCCCCTTGGCGCCCGTCGGCGGCACGATATGGGCGGCGTCGCCGACCAGGAACAGCCGGCCGAAGCGCATCGGCTCGGCGACGAAGGAGCGCAGCGGCGCAATCGATTTTTCGAAGGACGGGCCGGTAACGACCGCGGCTGCGGTCTGTTCCGGCAGGCGACTGCGCAATTCGTCCCAGAAGCGACCGTCGCTCCAGGCGTCGACCTGTTCGTCAGCCGGGACCTGCACATAGTAGCGGCTGCGATGCGTCGACCGCATCGAGCACAGCGCAAAGCCCCGCTCATGGTTGGCGTAGACCAGTTCGTGATCGGCCGGCGGCACTTCGGCCAGCACGCCGAGCCAGCCGAAGGTATAGGTCCGCTCGAAGGTTTTCAGCGCCCGCCCAGGCGCCGATTTGCGGCTGACGCCGTGATAGCCATCGCAGCCGGCGATGAAGTCGCAGTCGATGCGATGGCCGACGCCGTCCTTGCTATAGGTGACGTAAGGCGCCTCGCCATCGAAACCATGCAGCGCGACGTTGGCCGCCTCATAGACGGTGGTCAGCCCGGCCGCCTCGCGCTTGTCCATCAGATCGTGCGTCACTTCGGTCTGGCCATAGACGGTGACATGCTTTCCCCCAGTCAGTGCCGTGAGGTCGAGCCGGTGCAGGCCGCCGCCGAAGGCAAGCGAGATGCCGGCATGCAGCAGGCCCTCGGCATGCAGCCTTGCAGCTGCGCCCGCCTCTTCGAGCAACTCGACGGTGCCTTGTTCGAGCACCCCTGCCCGCACCCGGCCAAGCACATGCTCCCGGCTCGAACGTTCGAGGATCACCGTCTCGACGCCAATGGTGCCGAGAAGCTGGCCAAGCAGCAGCCCGGACGGTCCGGAGCCGACAATGACGATCTTTGTGCGCATCAGTGTCCCAGGCTTTCGATCTGTCCGGCGAGTTCCGCGGCAAGCCGCAAGGCGGCCGCGGTCGCAACCGCTATTTGCGGCAAGAGCAGCCATTCCAGCGTCCAGGCCGCGCCCGAGCGCTCCTGCTCATGCACCAGCGCCTGGTGCATGCCGGAAAGCTGCGTGGCGTTGAAGCGGGCCAGCGCCACCAGCGCTTCGGCCTTGACCGGATTCTGCTTGTTCGGCATGGCCGATGAGCCGCCACCGCCGGATAGTTTGATCTCGGTGCCGCTCTGCGCCATCAGGGCGACGTCCTGGCCGAACTTGCCGAGGCTGCCGGTGATGAGCGACAGCAAACCGGCGAACTCGGCCAGCGCATCGCGCTGGTTGTGCCATTGCGGCGCATCGCCAAGGCCAAGCTTTGCGGCAAGGGCGGCGCGCACTGCGGGGCCTTTGTCGCCGAGCTTTTCCAGCGTGCCGGCGGCGCCGCCGAATTGCACTACTAGCAGACCCTTGGATTGCTCCGAGAGTCTCTGCTGATGCCGTTGCAGCGGCGTGCGCCACACCGCCACGCGGTCCGACGCCTGAATTGGGATCGCCGGCTGCATGCGCGTCATCGCTGTCAATGCACGGCTGCCAAAACGTTCTTCCAGCCCCACCAGCCGCAAAATGTTTTCAGTCAGCAGCAGGTCGAGATGTTCAATGAGCCGGCGCAGCCGAAGCACCAGGCCAGTGTCGATGACGTCCTGGCTGGTTGCGCCGAAATGCACGCCGGCGTCGTGCGGCGCGCCGACCGCTGCCTTCAACTGGCGCACCAGTTCGGGCACGATCACGCCATCCTTCGCCACACCGGCCCGCAGCCGCGCGGTGTCCGGCTTGTATGACAACAGGGCAGGTATAATCGCCGCGGCGGCATCCGTGCCGATAATCCCGCTTTCGGCTTCCGCTTGCGCCAGCGCGCGCTCGAAATCGAGCATGGCGGCGATTTCCGCGTCGACCGAAAAATGCCGAGCCGCCTCCTCGTCGCCGAGCAGGCCGGAGAGCAGCGGATGGTCGAAGGGCGATACGGTCATGTCATTGGTCTCCTAGCTGTCGAAGAAGACCGTTTCCTTCTCCCCTTGGAGATGGACGTCGAAAATATAGTTGTCGCCTTGCCGCTCGGCGATCAGCGTCGGCACTCGCACCTTGTGCTCGATGCGGGCCAGGATCGGATCCTCGGCATTGGCCTTGGCCTCGTCTGAGAAATAGAGCCGCGTATGTAGGCCGATATTGATGCCGCGCGCGACGATCCACAAGCTGATATGCGGCGCCATCAGCCGCCCGTCGCCATACGGCACGCGTCCCGGCTTGATCGTCTGAAAACTGCACAGGCCGGTTTCCATGTCGGTCGGCTGACGGCCCCAGCCCTGAAAATCCGGATCGGCATCGCCGCGCAATTCGGCCGGCGAATTGTAGAAGCCATTGGCATCCGCTTGCCAGATTTCGATCAAGGCATCCCTGAGCGGCGTGCCGGTGCCGTCGAGCACGCGAATGCGCAAACCGATGCGGTCGCCCTTGGCGTTGTCGTTGAGCATCGTGGCGCCCAAGTCTGTCGGGTAGACGCCGCCGATACCACCGAAATTCGGCGTCAGCCCGATATGCACGTAGGGCCCGGCGGTCTGCGACGGACTCTCCTTCAGCCGGGTCAGCGATTGCGCCATCAATTGCCCTGCGGACGGTTTTCGAACAGCGAGGCGCGGCGTCCGCGCAACACGATGTCGAACTTGTAGGCGCGCGCGTCGAACGGGATCGTCGCCTGCATGTCGAGCGCGGCGACCAGCGTCTCAATCGCCGCCTTGTCGCGGATACCGCGCACGATCGGGCATCGCCAGATCAGCGGGTCGCCCTCGAAATACATCTGGGTGATCAGCCGCTGTGCGAAGCCGTGGCCGAACACCGAGAAATGGATGTGCGACGGCCGCCAGTCATTGGGCCCGTTCGGCCAGGGATAGGGACCTGGCTTCACCGTGCGAAAGGCATAACCGCCATCGGCATCGGTGATGGTGCGGCCGCAGCCGCCGAAATTCGGATCGAGCGGCGCGAGATAGCCGTCCTTCTTGTGGCGGTAGCGGCCGCCTGAATTGGCCTGCCAGAATTCGAGCAGCGCGCCTGAGACGCCCTGGCCGCGCTCGTCGAGCACGCGGCCATAGACGATGATACGCTCGCCGATGGCGCTCTCTCCGGGCTTTGCGAAATTGTGGATCAGGTCATTGTCGAGTTCGCCCAGCATGGCGTGGCCGAACACCGGACCGGTGATTTCCGAAGCCGTGTTGTCGAAGGCCAGCAGCGCCTTTTGCGGCGAGCGCAGCACCGACGTCTTGTAGTCGGGCGTCAGCGCCGGCGGATGCCAGCCGCGGTCGCGCTGGAAGAAGGCTCCGCTCTCGGGCCTGCGGTTCGAGCCGGCATCAGCTGGCATGGCCAGCCCTGCTTCCGTCCATTTCCGAAAACACCTCCTTGGCGATCCTGAAGGCGCGGTTGGCGGCCGGCACGCCGGCATAGATCGCGACATGCAGGAACGCTTCGCAGATATCGTCGCGCGACGCACCGGTGTTGGCGGTGGCGCGCACATGCATGGCGACCTCTTCATCATGGCCAAGGGCGGCCAGCAGTGCCAGCGTCACGATCGAGCGTTCGCGCCTGCTGAAGCCCGGACGCGCCCACACAGTGCCCCAGGCTGCCTCGGTGATCAGCTCCTGGAACGGCCGGTCGAAATCGGTGACGGCATCCTCGCTGCGATCAACATGCGGGTCGCCGAGCACCGAGCGCCTGACGGTCAGCCCGGTCTGATATCTGGTTTCGTTTTTGGGCAGTTCATCCATGGGTCTGCTTTCTCAGGGGAAGCGCCGCGACGAAATCGCGGATCAGGGTGGTCAGCGCCTTGGGCTGTTCGACGCAAGGGATGTGCGCGGCGTCACGAATGATTTCGAAATGTGCGCCTGGGATCAGATCGGCCAGCCAGCGGACGAGATCCGGCGGCGTCGAGCCGTCCTGGTCGCCAACGACGCAAAGCGTGGGTACCGCGATCCCCTGCGCGGCCTCGGTGAAATCGGCATCGCGCACCGCGGCGCAGGTGCCGACATAGCCGGCGACGGCTTGCCGGGTCATCATGTTCCAGTAGCCGTCGAGCTCGGCGACACGGTCCGCGTGGAAGGCAGGCGTAAACCACATTTTGAGCACGGCATCGGCGATGGCCTGGATACCTTTGCTTTCGACCGTTTCGATGCGGGTGTTCCAGCTGTCGGCCGTGCCGATCTTGTGGGCGGTGTCGCACAGGATGAGGCCGTCGACGATTTCGGGGCGCCGGGCATAAAACCCTTGCGCAATCAGGCCGCCCACCGACAGGCCGCACAGCACCGCATTGTTCAGTTCGAAATGATCGATCAGGCCCGACAGATCATCGACATGCTCGTCGATCGAGCTGACGCCACCAATGTCGGACAGGCCATGGCCGCGCTTGTCGTAGACCAACACAGGCATTTCGCCACCCAGTTCGGACAACACCTCGTCCCAGACGCGGAAGTCGGTGCCCAGCGAATTGATGAACACGATCGGCCGCGCATTTCCCTTCGCCTTGATATGGCGATGGTGCAGCGTGATGCCGCCAATGTTGACGAATGGCACGATTTCGATCCTCCGTGTTCACATTGCACAAGGCATTTGGTTTGGTAAAATGATATTTTACGCCGTTTCATTAACTGCTAGGTTATGAGAACATGTCCGAAAGCCGCATAAGGTTCCGTCACCTGCAGGCATTCCTTGAGGTAGCGCGGCAAGGCAGCGTGGCGAGGGCGGCCGACTTTCTCCATGTCAGCCCACCGGCCGTGACCAAGACGTTGCGCGAATTGGAGGAGGCGCTTGGCATCGCTGTCGTCGAACGCGACGGCCGCGGCATCAGGGTGACACGGCTTGGCGAAATCTTTCTCGGCCATGCCGGCACGGCGATCACGGCACTGAAGCGCGGCGTCGATTCCGTCCGCCAGGACGGCGCCATCAACCGGCATCCGATCCGCATCGGCGCGCTCCCGACAGTGTCGGCCAAGGTGATGCCACGCGCCATAAGCCTGTTCCTGAGTGAAAATACCGGTGCTGCGATCAAGATCGTCACCGGCGAGAACGCGGTCCTGCTGGAACAGTTGCGCGTCGGTGCGCTCGATCTCGTCGTCGGCCGGCTTGCGGCGCCGGAAAACATGACCGGCTTCTTCTTCGAGCATCTCTATTCCGAACCGGTGCTGTTCGTGGTGAGGGCCGGCCATCCGCTGCTGCAGCCGGGCCAGGACATCTTCGCCCGGCTCGATGAATTCCCGGTGCTGATGCCGACGCGGGAGTCGGTCATCCGCCCCTTCGTCGACCGCCTGTTCATCACCAACGGCATGACGGCGCCTGCGACCGAGATCGAGACCGTCTCGGATTCCTTCGGCCGTGCCTTCCTGCGCCAAAGCAATGCGGTCTGGATCATATCGACAGGCGTCGTCGCCAACGAACTCTCCAGCGGCGCCTTCGTCGCCTTGCCCGTCAACACCGAGGAAACCAAAGGGCCGGTCGGCCTGACGATGCGGACCGACACTGCGCCTTCGCCGGCCTTCACCATCCTGCTGCAGACCATTCGCGAGGCGGCCAGCCAGAACGCCTGAGCACCTTTCGCCAATCTGGCGCAGAGCGGGCCTTCAGCCGTATTTCCATAACCTGTTGGTTAACGAAACACCGCAAAATAAATTTTACCAAACCAAACACCTAGGGCACTGTGACGATGGGAGGATCGAAATCGTGCCGTTATCGGCATTGGCGGCGTTCCGCTGCCGCCTCAAGGCCTGCCGGGGCGATCTCCGATCTTAAGAACGGGCGGCATCGATTTTGAGCAGGCCGGCGGTGACCTCCAGGTGCCGTCAGGAAAGGGAGGAATACCAGCATGACCTCAAGCAAATCCGGCGTCTCGCGGCGCCAGTTCATCGCCACATCGCTCGCCGGCGGCGCGGCACTTGCGCTCAGCCGCGGCCAGGCATTCGCGCAGGCCGCCGACACGCTGAAGGTCGGCTTTGTCAGCCCGCGCACCGGGCCGCTCGCCGGCTTCGGCCAGACCGACGGCTATGTGCTCGATCTCGCCCGCAAGGCGCTCGCCAACGGCCTCGACATCGGCGGCAAGAAATACAGTGTCGAGATCATCGACCAGGACACGCAATCCGACCCGTCGCGCGCCGGCCAGCTCGCCAAGGACCTCATCAACAACCAGGCCGTCGACCTGATGCTGGCGGTGTCGACGCCGGAGGTGATCAACCCGGTCGCCGACGCCTGCGAAGCCGCCGGCGTGCCTTGCCTCTCCACCGTTATGCCGTGGGAGGCCTGGTATTTCGGCCGCGGCGCCAAGCCCGGCGAACCCTCGCCGTTCAAATGGACCTATCATTTCGGCTTCGGCGTCGACGAGTTCTTCCGGACCTACATCTCGCAATGGAACCTGATCGAGACCAACAAGAAGGTCGGCGTCATGTATCCCAACGACGCCGACGGCAATGCCATCCGCACCCATCTGGCGCCGTTGCTGGCAAAGCAGGGTTTCACCATCGTCGATCCCGGCGCCTACGAGACCGGCACCACCGACTATTCCTCGCAGATCGCTCTGTTCAAGCAGGAAGGCGTCGAGATCTTCAACTCCTTCCCGATCCCGCCGGACTTCGCCGCCTTCTGGCGCCAGGCCGCGCAGCAAGGCCTGATCAAGCAGATCAAGATCTGCCAGGTCGCCAAGACCGGGCTGTTCCCGTCCGACATCGAGGCGCTCGGCGATCTCGGCAACAAGATTTCGAGCGCCGCTTACTGGCACAAGGCCTTCCCCTACAAGTCGCCGCTGACCGGCGTTTCGGGGACCGAACTGGCCGACGGTTATGAGGCCGCCAGCGGCAAGCAATGGACGCAGCAGCTCGGCGCCTCGATGTCGCTGCTCGACGCCGGCTTCGAGGCCCTGAAGGCAAGCACCGACGCCAAGGACAAGGCGGCCGTCGCCAAGGCGCTGAGCACGCTCAACACCGAGACCATGATCGGCAAGGTCGACTTCACCAGCGGCCCGGTCGCCAATGTCTCTCCCGGCCCGATCATCGGCACCCAATGGGTGGCGGCCAAGGAAGGCGGCAAATTCCCGCTCGACTACGTCGTGACCGAGAACGCCACCGACCCGAAGGTTCCGGTCGAGGCCAAGCTCCAGCCGTATAACGGCTGACGGACGGCTACGGGGGTCGCATCGTGAACGGTTCAGCAAACGCCGCGATCCTCCGCGCTGCCGGCATCCAGAAACGCTTCGGCGCGCTGGTGGTGCTCGACGATGTCGACTTCGCCATGAATGCCGCTGAGGCCGTCGGCATCGTCGGCCCGAACGGCGCCGGCAAGACGACGCTGCTCAGCATCTTGTCAGGCGCCTTCCCGCCGAGCGCCGGCACGGTCGCCTTCAAGGGCGGCGACGTGACGGCGCTGCCGGCCACGGCGCGCTGTCGTCTCGGCCTGGTGCGCACGCACCAGGTGCCGAAACCGTTCAGCGGCATGACCACGTTCGAAAACGTCTTCGTCGCCGCGTCGCATGGGGCGGGTCTCGCCCGCGACGAGGCCTATGAAGCGGCGTTGGCGTCGCTGAAACTGTGCGGCATGCTGGGCGTCGCCAACCGACGCGCCGAGACACTCGGCCTGCTCGACCGCAAGCGGCTGGAACTGGCCCGCGCGCTTGCCGCAAGGCCGACCCTGCTTCTGCTCGACGAGATCGGCGGCGGACTGACCGATGGCGAGGCGAGCGAACTCGTCGATACCATCAAGGAATTGCGCCGGCGCAAGATCGGCATCGTCTGGATCGAGCACATCGTCCACATCCTGCTGCAGGTGGCCGAGCGGCTGATCTGCATGGATGCCGGAAAGATCATTGCCGATGGCGAGCCGCAAGCCGTGATGGCCGATCCCGAAGTCGTGCGCGCCTATCTCGGTGGAGGCCCGAAATGAGCCTGCTCGCAATCGAGAATCTGGTCGTCCGCCACGGCCTGTTGCAGGCGGTGCGCGGTGTGAGCTTTACGATCGAGCGCCGCGAAACGCTGGCGCTGGTCGGCGCCAACGGCGCCGGCAAGACGACGCTGCTCAGGGCAATCGCCGGCGCGCATCAGCCGACTGCCGGCCGTGTGCTGCTGGACAGCGCCGACATCACCGGCGTGCCGTCGCACAAGCGCGTCGGCATGGGTGTGGCGCTGGTGCCGGAAGGACGAAAGCTGTTCGTGCAGATGACGGTCGAGGAGAACCTTCTGCTCGGCAAGACCGCCGGCCGGCCCGGCGACTGGAGCGTGGAAAGGGTGCTCGACACGTTCCCCAATCTGAAGCCGCGCCGCCACGCCAAGACCGGGCATCTCTCCGGTGGCGAGCAGCAGGCCACCGCCATCGGCCGCGCGTTGATGAGCAATCCGGAGCTGCTGCTGCTCGACGAGGTCTCGCTCGGCCTGTCGCCGCTGGTGGTCGATCGCGTCTACGCTTCGCTGCAAGGGCTGATCAGCTCCGGCACGACGATCATCCTGGTCGAACAGGACCTCAATCGCGCGCTCTCGGTCTCGGACAAGGTCATCTGCATGCTCGAAGGACGCGTCGCGCTGGAAGGCCCGAGCAAGGGCATGTCCCGCGATGAAGTGACGAAAGCCTATTTCGGCCTGCACAGAAAAAGCGCCGGGAGTGTGCCGGCATGAGCAACCAGATCGTCCAGGGCATCCTGCTCGGCGGCTACTACGCGCTGATCGCCTGCGGCCTCTCCTTCATGTTTTCGGTGATGCGCATCATCAACCTCGCGCATGGCAGCCTGGCCGTGTTTTCCGCCTACGCGCTGTGGTGGCTCGCCTCGCAATTCCATATCTCGCCCTTCGTCGGCCTGCTCATCGTGCTGCCGCTGATGGCGGCCATCGGCTGGGCGCTGCAGCGCTTCCTGCTCGAGCGCAGCGCCCGCGGAGGCGCGCTGCTGCCGATCCTGACCACGTTCGGCCTCGCCATCGTCATCGACAATGCGCTGTTCGAGCAGTTCGGCGCCGACACACGTTCGCTGGCGCCCTATATCGGCAGCCTCTCCTACGATTCCTGGGAATGGCCGGGCAGCATCTATGTCGGCAAGCTTGCCGTGATCATGTTCGCCGCCGCCGTCATATTGCTTGGCGGACTGCAGCTGTTCCTCACCCGCACGTGGCTTGGCCGCTCGATCCGCGCCACGTCGGAAGATCCCGACACGGCCGGTCTCGTCGGCGTCGATGCGCGCCGCGCCAACGCCCTCGCGGCCGCCATCGCCATGGTCACGGTCGGTCTTGCCGGTGCCTTCCTCGGCATGCGCGCCACCTTCGATCCCTATACCGGCGCACCTCAATTGCTGTTCGCTTTCGAGGCGGCGGTGATCGGCGGCGCCGGTTCGCTATGGGGCACGCTGGTCGGCGGCATCGTTCTGGCGCTCGCCCAGACGCTCGGCGCGCAGATCCATCCGCAAGGTTTTCTGATCGGCGGCCATGTCGCCTTCCTGATCGTGCTGTTCATCCGGCTCTCCACCTCCGGCCTCGGCCTGCGCGGCCTGCTGCGCCTGCCCGCGAGGAAAGCATCATGAGCTCGGTTTTAAACGCCCCCGTTATCGAGCGCGGCACCTCCGCCTCGCGCATCTCGGCGATTGCGGTTGTCGTCATCATCGCGCTGCTCGCTGTTGCGCCGCATTTCCTGTCGGCCGGCGCCGTCGACCGCATGACCGCCTTGTTCATCTATGTGATCCTGGCGGCGATGTGGAATGCGCTGGCCGGCTTCGGCGGGCTGGTTTCGGTGGGACAGCAAGTGTTCTTCGGCCTCGGCGCCTATTTCACCATCCGCCTGGCCGATGCAGGCCTCAACCCGTTCGCTTCTCTGTTTGTCTCGGCGATCATTGTCGGCGCGATCTCCTGGCCAATGTCGCTGTTCATGCTGAAGCTGAAGAACGGCGAGTTCGCCATCGGCATGTGGGTGATCGCGGCGCTCACCCATCTGCTGGTCAATCTCGACCGGCTGGTGCAAGGCGAGACCGGGACGTCGCTGATCTCGCTCAACATCTATGACGCCGGTTCCAGGCGGGCGACGATCTACTGGCTGGCGCTGGCCGCGATGACGGCGCTTCTTGCCATCCTGTTTAGCCTGCTGCGTGACAGCACGGGTGCGGCCATCCGCGCCATCAGGGACAATGAGGAGGCCGCGGCATCGGTCGGCGTGCGCGTCACCGGAACCAAGCGGCTGCTCTTCGTGCTCGCCGCCTTCGGCATCGGCATGGCCGGCGCGCTGTGGTTGGCCACGTCGATCACCTTCCAGCCGAAAACCTACTTCAACGTCCAGTGGACCGCCTACATGATCTTCATGGTGCTGGTCGGCGGCATCGGCACCTTCGAGGGCGCCATTCTGGGTGCGCTGCTGTTCTTCCTCATCGAGACCTGGTTCGGCGGCGCCGGCGTCTGGTATCTGATCGGCCTCGGCGCCACGGCGGTGCTGTTCTCGCTGTTCCTGCCGCGCGGCCTGTGGGGAACGCTGGAGGAGCGCTTTGGCCTGCGCCTGCTACCGGTCGGCTACCGGGTCAGGCTGCCGGCAAACGCCGGCGATAGTGACGCGGCGCCCTCGCCGCAACAGGCCGCAACGCATCCAGAAAAGGCGTGACCATGCTGTTCGGCAAGACCATCCTCATCACCGGTGTCGCCTCTGGTATCGGCGCTCTCACGGCCGAACTTGCCGGCCAACTGGGCGCTGACGTGATCGGCGTCGACGTGCGTGAACCGGCAGCATCGGCCGGCAGTTTCGTCAAGGCTGACATCTCATCCAAGGCCGGCGTCGACGATCTCCTCGGGCGCCTGCCGCAGCGCATCGATGCGCTCTGCAATGTCGCCGGCCTCCCCGGCAACACCGGTGCGGTGTCGACACTGGCCGTCAACTTCTACGGCCTGCGCGCGCTCTCGGAAGGCCTCGCACCAAGACTTCGTGAAGGCGGCGCCGTGGTCAACGTCGCCTCGATCGCCGGCTATGGCTGGCGCGCCAATCTCAACCGCGCGGCATCGATGGTCGGCATCGAAGGCTTTCCCGATGTGGCGAAGATGATCGCCGACCATCAGGTGAAGAACGAGGAAGGCTATCCCGTTTCCAAGGAGCTGCTGCTGTTGTGGACGCAGCGCGCCGCACATCAGGACCTGTTCAGGAGCCGCGGCATCCGCGTCAATGCAGTGAGCCCCGGCCCGGTCGAGACGCCGATCCTCAAACAGTTCCGCAATGTGCTGGGTGACGCCCGCGTGGACAGCGACATCGCCAGGGTCGGGCGCGCCGGAACCTCGGGCGACATCGCGCCTGTCGTGCTGTTCCTGTGCTCGGACGGCGCACGCTGGGTCAACGGCGTCAATGTGCCGGTTGACGGTGGGCTTGAAGCATCGATCAATGCCGAGGTACTCGGCTTCTAGACCATGATCCCGAAAAGTGGGAGCCGGTGTTCGGATCAGATCGTGGTCGATAATAGATAGAAAAGACGCTCGACGGCGAGCGAGGGAGAGAACAATGGACATCGGACTACTGATCGACGGCGACAAAAGGGATGCCTCCGGCTCAGCCTCTTATGAGCGCATGGACCCGTTCACCGGCAAGCTGGCGACCCGCGCTGCCGCAGCCAGCATCGCCGACGCCAATGCCGCGGTGGAAGCCGCGGCCGTTGCCTTCAAGAGCTGGTCGAAGACCGGACCGGGCGAGCGCCGCGCTTTGCTGTCCAGGGCAGCCGATGTCATGGATTCCAAGGTCGGCGAGTTCACCAAATTGATGATGGAAGAAACCGGCGCCACCGGCCCTTGGGCCGGCTTCAACGTCATGCTCGCCGCCAAAATGCTGCGCGAGGCAGCCGCCATGACGACGCAGATTTCGGGCGAGGTCATCCCCTCCGACAAACCCGGCACGCTCGCCATGGCGATCCGCCAGCCCGCCGGCGTCTGCCTCGGCATCGCGCCGTGGAATGCGCCGGTCATCCTCGGTACCCGCGCCATCGCCATGCCGATCGCCTGCGGCAACACGGTTGTGCTGAAAGCCTCCGAAATGTGCCCCGGCACACACCGGCTGATCGGGCAGGTGCTGGTCGAAGCGGGCCTGCCCAAGGGCGTCATCAATGTCGTCACCAATGACCCCAAGAACGCAGCGGCAATCGTCGAAACACTGGTCGCGCACCCGGCCGTAAGGCGTGTCAACTTCACCGGCTCGACCAAGGTCGGCAGGATCATTGCCGAACTCGCCGGCCGTCACTTGAAGCCGGCGCTGCTCGAACTCGGCGGCAAGGCGCCGCTGGTCGTGCTCGACGATGCCGACATCGACGCCGCGGTCAATGCGGCGACCTTCGGCGCCTACATGCATCAGGGCCAGATCTGCATGTCGACCGAGCGTCTGGTCGTCGATGAAAAGGTCGCCGACGAATTCGTCGCCAAGCTCGCCGTCCGCGCGGCGCAGCTGCCGGCCGGCGACCCGCGCGGCCATGTCGTGCTCGGTTCGCTGATCAGCGGCCAAGCCGCCGACAAGATGGAAGAACTGGTTGCCGACGCCGTCGCCAAGGGCGCCAGGCTTGTGGCCGGCGGCAAGCGCACCGGAACCGTAGTCGAGGCGACATTGCTCGACCACGTGACGCCGGCGATGCGCGTCTATTCGGAAGAATCCTTCGGCCCGGTCAAGCCGGTGATCCGCGTCAAGGGCGAGGACGAAGCGGTACGTGTCGCCAACGATACCGAATACGGCCTGTCTTCAGCCGTGTTCAGCCGCGACATCCGCCGTGCCATGGCGGTTGCCGCGCGCATCGAAGCTGGCATCTGCCACATCAACGGCCCGACCGTCGGCGACGAGGCGCAAATGCCGTTCGGCGGCGTCAAGGGTTCAGGCTACGGCCGCTTCGGCGGCAAGGCCTCGATTGCCGAGTTCACCGACCTGCGCTGGCTAACCATCGAGGATCCGGGGCAGCACTATCCGTTTTGACTGCACCTTCTCCGACAGGGGGAGAAGGGAAGGAGCCCTCAGGGCCGGTTGCCTGGCGAGCCAACGGATTCCCGCATCAAAACCCGGCAAGGCTCGAGCCGCGCGATCGGCGGCCCCTCCCGGAGTTGTAAATCGTTTAATGGTGGGTATTTTACCCCTCAAGCACATGCCGCCGGAAGGCGGCAAGCGGTTTTGGGGACTACCACAAGTGCAAAGCAAGAATACGCGATACGCATCGCGCCGGGGAGGAGTCGTTATGCCAAACAAAGCCCTGCCGCTGGTCATCAGCGCGCCGGAACCACGCACGCTCGACCTGATCTTCACCCCACCGCAGCTGGCGCGCCTCAAGGCGCATTACCGCGTCGTCGAGACGACGGCCGAGGGCGTGGCGAACTTGCCCGCCGACGTGCTGGCCGAAGCCCGCTATATTATCGGCCAGCCGCCGATCTCGCCCGAGACCTTGGACCAGATGCAGGCGCTGCGTTGCGTCTTCAATGTCGAGACCAACCTCATCAACAACATGCCCTATGAGACGCTGTTTGCGCGCGGCATCCATGTCGTCACCACCGGCCTCGTCTTCGCCGAGCCGGTGGCCGAGCTTGGCCTCGCCATGGCGCTCAACCTCGCCCGCAACATCGTCGATGCCGACCTCGCCTTCCGCAAAGGCGAGGAGCTGTGGGGCGGTGACGGCAATTTGACGGCGCGGCTTCTGTCCGGCGCCGATGTCGGCATCATCGGCTTCGGCGATCTCGGCCGTGCGCTCAACCGACTGCTGTCGGGTTTTCGCACCCGCACCAAGGTCTTCGACCCTTGGCTGCCGCCGTCGATCCTGATCGACAATGGCGTGAAGCCGGCTTCGCTGGACGAGGTGCTGACATCAAGCGATTTCGTCTTCGTCGTCGCTTCGGTGACCTCGGAGAACCAGGGTTTCCTCGGCGCTGAGGCCTTTGCAAGTATGCGCAAGGGCGCCGCCTTCATCCTGCTCAGCCGCGCCGGCGTCGTCGACTTCCCTGCCCTGATGGCGGCGGTGAAAAGCGGCCACATCGTCGCCGCCAGCGATGTCTTCCCTGAAGAGCCGCTGGCGCAGGACCATCCGGTCCGCACGATCCCCGGCTTCCTGCGCTCCGCCCACCGCGCCGGTGCGCTTGACATCGCCTTCAAGCGCATGGGCGACATGGTTCTGGAAGACATGGACCTGATCGACCGCGGCCTGCCGCCTCTGCGCTCCAAGCGCGCCGAGCGCGAGACGGTGTCAAGGATGCGTTCGAAGCCGGCGGACAGGAACTAGTTGTCGCGAGAAATCCGCCTGAGATGGATTTCGCAGTTGGCCAAAACCCCTTTGTCATCGCCGCTCAGGATGACCGGGAACCTTCCGGCATTGGCGTTTTTCAGCCGGATCGCTCCCATTCGATCCAGATCCTACTATCGATACCCCGCCAGGCGTAGCCGGCGGGGTATTGATTTTGAAAGCAATCGGGCTGTGGGAGGCCTGGCCTACTCCAAGGAGGCTCGTCACGATTCGCGTCGGTGGCGGGCCTTTTTATTCACTCCCGAGCAAAGCCGGAGGCGGTCTGCCCGCCTCGCTCTATCCGGCAGCAACGCCGGCTGCCGAGCGATTGGCCAGCACCAGCCCGACCTCGCCGACAACCTGATCGACGCGCTTCAGGATGGGTTCGGCCCGCAGCACGCCGTCGGAAAAGTCCTTGTCCGTGGCATAGACCCCTGTCGGCAGCGTCAGCGCCTCGAAGAAGCCGAACAACGGCCGCAACTGGTGCTCGACGATCAACGCGTGGCGATCGTTGCCGCCGGTGGCAAGCAGCACCACCGGCTTGCCGCGCAAGGAAGCGGGATCGAAGAGGTCGAAGAAGTGCTTGAACAGGCCGGTGTAGCTGCCCTTGTAGGTCGGTGACCCCACCACCAGCACATCGGCATTGACAACGCTGTCGAAGACTGCCCGGGCCTGGCCGTCGAGATCGCGCGCCCATTTGGCAGCGCCGAGCGACGGGCCGAGGTCTTCGATGTCATAGGTGCTCGCCGACAGGCCATGCTGGCGCGCAATATCCCTGACAACCTGGTCGACAAAACCACGCGTCTTGGACGGCCTGGTGAAATTGCCGGAAAACCCGACGACGGTTGGATTGGGCATGTTTCTCTCACCTCTCGCGGCGGGGTTTCATACCGCATATTTACAGGCTTGCGCCTGCCGCAAGAAGCAAATGACTGACCTTGCAGCACCATAGTGAGGAATTTTTTTCCGTTTGCCCGCTCGTCTCAGGCCGCGAGAAGCGGGCCATAGGATTCCAGGTAGAAGCCGGGCGACCTGGCGCAGGTCCGCACCGCCTCCCTGGCGGCAACCGTTTCCTGCCACCGCAGCAGGCGCTCGCATTCGGTCGGCATGACGAAGCCCAGATATTTCTCAAGCACGCACAGCTGTTCGAACCAGGGATAGAAGGCGATGTCGGCGGCGCTGAATTCCGAGCCCAGCAAAAACCGTTCGTCCGCCCCTCGCAGGGCGAAGGCATGCTGTTCCACAAAGCGCAGATCGTCGGCAAGCTGGGCCTTGATCCGCTTATGAACCATAGCGTCGGAACTGTGCATCATGGTTGCCGTCCGGGCGTAAAGCTGCGTGTCGGCGAAACTGATCCAGATGCGCGCCTCAGCGCGGGCATGAGCATCCCTGGGGAAAATCGGCCGTTCGGGGAATGCATCATCGAGATATTCGCAGATGATCGCCGACTCCCTGACATATTGCCCCTGATGGCGCAGCAGCGGCACCTTTCCCGTCGGCGTGAGTTTCAGGAACCACGCCGGCTTGTTGCGCAGATCGATTTCGATTTCCGTCGCCTGCAGGCCTTTCTCGGCAAGGGCGAGCCTGACACGGTGCGCATAGGGACAAAGCTGCGCGACAAAAAGCTCGATTGGCGGCATGAATAACTCCTGAGTTTCGTTATCGCCGACAAGCGGCCTGTCGGGCATAGCTAGGTCCAGTAAGGCCGGCGCGCTATTCGACAGCGTCTGGATTGATATATCGATCGTCTGTTTCTGGAGCAAAGCGTGGACCTCCTGGCTACCCTCATGCGCGAATTGCACTTCGCAGCCGCCGGGTACCGGCGCCTCGAACTGGCCGCGCCCTGGGCGATCTCGTTCAGCCAGGCTGGACTTCGCGGCATTCACGTCGTCATCAAGGGGCGATGCGAGGCGGTGTTCGGTGAGGAAGATGTCGAGCCTCTCGATGCCGGCGACCTGATCATTGCACCGCGCGCCGATCCGCATGTGCTGCGGTCCCCCGGCGCGCTCAAAAGCGCGAACGTCCCCGCCGCCGAACTGGCGACCCAAACCGCAGCCGGGCGTATTCGCAGCGGCGGCGAAGGCGAAAAGACCGTCATCCTGTGCGGCGCCTTCGCCTTTCGCGACGCCGACCATCCGGCACTTGCCGGCCTACCGCGCATCGTTCACATCCGGGGATCGAATGGCCGTCTGCCCAAATGGCTGCGTGGCTATGTCGAGGCCTTGCTGGTGGAAGCGACCGACGAAGGTCCCGGCAGCGACGTGGTCATGGCTCGCCTGTCTGGGGCCATCGTCACGCGCGCCTTGCGCTCCGGTCTGGAAAGCATGGACAATCCAGGTTGGCTGAGGGGATTGCAGGACCCCGCGATCGCCAGAGCGCTCGCGACCCTGCATGAAGCCTATGGCCACGGCTGGACGATCGAGACCCTGGCACGCGCGGTCGGGCTCTCCAGGGCAACCTTTGCCGCCCGCTTTCGCGATCTCGTCGGCGAAGCGCCCATGGCCTATCTCTTCGGCTGCCGCATGCGGCAGGCCAGCCGGCTGCTGCACGAGGGCAAGAGCCTGGGCCAAGTCGCCGAGGCGGTCGGCTACAGCTCGGAAGCCGCCTTCTCCACCGCCTTCAGGCGCCACGCCGGCGTCTCGCCCGGCCAATTCAGGAAACGGAAGGATCTGTAAGGCAGAGCGATATTGGCGGCGGCCGCGCCTCGCGCTAGGGCTTTGCCAGCACTATGTCTGATCATATCCCGACGCGGTTCGCCGCCGCTTTGCCCAGGAGATGCTTCGTGCCCAAAGGTTCTGACCTGCTTGTTGCCGCCCTCGAGAATGAGGGCGTCGATCGCATCTTCGGCATTCCCGGCGAAGAAAACCTGGACGTCGTCGAATCCATCCGCAAATCCTCGATCCAGCTCATCCTCACCCGTCATGAGCAGGCGGCGGCGTTCATGGCCGCCACCCATGGCAGGCTCACCGGCAAGCCAGGTGTGTGCATCACCACGCTGGGACCCGGCGCCCTGAACCTGACGACGGGTGCCGCCTATGCGCTGCTCGGCGCCATGCCGATGATCATGATCACCGGGCAGAAGGGCATCCGGTCGTCGCGCCAGGCCCGCTTCCAGATCGTCGACATCGTCGCCGCGATGAAGCCGCTGACCAAGCTGTCACGCCAGATCATCTCGGCGAAGACCATTCCCGCCGTGGTGCGCGAAGCGTTTCGGATTGCCGAAGAGGAGCGTCCGGGGCCGGTGCATCTGGAACTGCCCGAAGACATCGCGGCCGAGGAGTGCGACGATGTCGCGCTGATCCCGCCGCATCCGGTCGAGCTTCCGCTGGCCAGCCCGCTGGCGCTCGACCGTGCCGCCGAGATGATCATCAAGGCGCAACGGCCGCTGGCGATGCTGGGCGCCGCCGCATCGCGGCCGCGCTCGACGTCCGACCTCGCCCAGTTCGTGATCAGGACCGGCATTCCCTATTTCACCACGCAGATGGGCAAGGGCACGGTGCCTGGCGGAACCGAGCTCTATATGGGCACCGCCGCGCTGTCCGAGCGCGACTATGTGCATGAGGCCATCGAACAGGCCGACCTCATCATCACTATCGGCCACGACACGATCGAGAAGCCGCCCTTCATTATGGGCGACAAGGGACCGAAGGTGATCCATGTCGGTTACCAGCCGGCCAATGTCGAGCAGGTCTATTTCCCGCAGACCGAAGTGGTCGGCGACATCGGCGCTTCGCTCAGGCTGCTTGCCGACCGGATCGAGGGCAAGATCCCCAACGCGCAGGCGCTACTGCCGCTGCGCGAAGGGATTTTGAGCCGCATTGCCATCCGGGCCACCGAAGACCGTTTCACGCCGCAGCGCTTGGTG
The DNA here is from genome assembly GCF_040324255.1 of Mesorhizobium sp. M0001. Classification (NCBI taxonomy): domain Bacteria; kingdom Pseudomonadati; phylum Pseudomonadota; class Alphaproteobacteria; order Hyphomicrobiales; family Phyllobacteriaceae; genus Mesorhizobium; species Mesorhizobium sp. M0001. The sequence continues at coordinate 190,224 of NZ_JAMYVS010000001.1, read as the reverse complement.
CACGATGTGCGCGCGGTGATGCCGGCCGATGGCATCCTGGCGCTCGACAACGGCATGTACAAGATCTGGTTTGCGCGCAATTACCGCACGCGCGTCGCCAACACTTTGCTGCTCGACAACGCCCTGGCCACGATGGGCGCCGGCCTGCCGTCGGCGATGACGGCGGCGATGCTCTATCCCGGCCGCCGCGTCATGGCGATCTGCGGGGACGGCGGCTTCATGATGAACAGCCAGGAGTTGGAAACCGCCGTCAGGCTGAAGCTCAACCTCGTCGTGCTGATCATCGAGGACAATGCTTTCGGCATGATCCGCTGGAAGCAGGCGGTCGACCAGTTCCCCGATTTCGGCATGACCTTCGGCAATCCCGATTTCGTCAGATATGCCGAAGCCTATGGCGCCAAGGGAACCAGGGTCGGCGCCGTCTCAGAAATACAATCGACGCTTGAACAGGCTTTTGCCGGCGGTGGCGTCCATCTCGTCGTCGTTCCGATCGACTATTCGGAGAACGAGCGCGTGCTGGTCGAGGAACTGCGCCACCGGTTGCCGGCGCCACCGGAGGCCTGACGGTGGAGTAGATACCGCCGCAGCAGCGCTCAGGCGGCCCGGACCTTGGCGCTCCCACGCGCCCAGGCCGGCAGCCAGTCGCCATGTGTCGCCAGCAACTCATCGACCAGCGCCCAGATCTGGTCGAGATCGAGTTCGGCCGCCGTATGCGGGTCCATCATCGCCGCGTGGTAGATGTGCTCGCGGTTTTCGGTCATCAACGCCTGCACCGTCAGTTCCTGCACATTGATGTTGGTGCGTATCAACGCGGTGAGTTGCGGCGGCAGCTCGCCAATATAGGTCGGCTGGATGCCGGAGGCGTCCACCAGACACGGCACCTCGGCGGCGCAATTGTCCGGCAGCGAGGTGATGCAGCCATTGTTGCGGACATTGCCGTAGATCACCGAAGGCTCCCCGGTCCACACCGAGTTCATGATCGAGGACGCGTATTCCTTCGATTGCTCGACCTCGATGCGGTCGGCCGAGCGATAGGCCTCGGCCTGGCCCTTCCAGCGCTCGATCTGTTCGATGCAGCGCTTGGGATATTCGTCGAGCGGAATGCCGAATTTCTCGATCAGGTCGGGGCGGCCTTCCTTGATGAAATAGGGCGTGTATTCGGCGAAATGCTCGGAGCTTTCGGTGACGAAATAGCCGAGCCGCGTCAGCATCTCGTAACGCACCTTGTTGGGGCAGCGCGGGTTCCAGCCCGGCTTCGGCGCCCTGCCCTCGCGATAGGCGCGGATCAGGTCCGGATAGAGGTTGCGGTAGGACCCATCCGGCTGCCGGTGCTCGAACTTCAGGTAGAAGGCCATGTGGTTGATGCCGGCCGAGCGGTAGCGTATCTCGTCGTAGGGAATGTCGAGATCGTGCGCCAGTTCCATCGCCGTGCCTTGCACCGAGTGGCAGAGGCCTACCTGTTTAATGTCAGGAAATTTCTCTGAGATCGCCCAGGTGTTGATCGCCATCGGGTTGACGTATTGCAGCATGATCGCGTCGGGGCAGACGGCCAGCATGTCCTCGCAGATCTTCCACAGATGCGGCACGGTCCGGAGGCCGCGCATGATGCCGCCGACGCCGAGCGTGTCGGCAATGGTCTGGCGCAGGCCGTATTTCTTCGGCACCTCGAAATCGGTGACGGTGCAGGGCTCAAAGCCGCCGATCTGGAAGGCGACGACGACGAAGTCGGCACCGGCGAGCGCCTTGCGTTGATCGGAATAGGTCTCGGCCTTCGCCTTCACGCCCAGCGTCGCGATCAGCTTGTTGACGACGATGGCGCTCTCTTCCAGCCGCTGCGGATTGATGTCCATCAGCGCGATCGTCGCGCCTGACAGCGATGGCCGCTGCAGCACGTCGCCGACAATGTTCTTCATGAACACGGTCGAACCCGCGCCAATGAAGGTGATCCTGGGATGTCTTGCCACTATTAAGCCTCCGGCACTTTGCTACGCCACGTCGAAGGCGGCCCTGACGAGCCGTTCGGTGTAGGCGGTCTTGGGATGGGTGAGGACCTCGTCGACGGGTCCCTGTTCGACGATCTTGCCGTTCTGCATGACGATGACACGGTGGCAGAGCGCGCGCACGACCTTGAGGTCGTGCGAAATGAAGAGATAGCTAAGGCCGCGTTCGTCCTGCAGCTTGCGCAACAAGTCGATGATCTGCGCCTGCACCGAAAGGTCGAGCGCCGATGTCGGTTCGTCGAGCAGGATGAATTCGGGCTCCAGCGCGATGGCTCGGGCAATGGCGATGCGCTGCCGCTGGCCGCCGGAAAATTCGTGCGGGAACCGCGACAGGATATCGCCGGGCATGCCGGCGCTGACCAGGGCGTCGCGAACCCGATCGACCCGCTCGCGCCGTGTCGCGCCGATCCTGTTGACGACCAGCCCTTCCTCGATGATCTGGCCGATCGTCATGCGCGGGTTGAGCGAGGAGAACGGATCCTGGAAGACGACCTGCATGCGCGAGCGCAGCGGCCGCATCCCGGCGCGCGACAGGCCGTGGATCGGCTGGCCGTCGAAGCTGACCTCGCCGCGCTTGGCCTCGGTGAGCCTGAGCAAGGCGAGACCGAAGGTGGTCTTGCCGGAGCCGGATTCGCCGACCAGCCCCAGTGTCTCGTGGCGGCAAAGCTTCAGGCCGAGATCGTCGACGGCGACCAGCTCGCGCCAGTCCGGCTTCAGGAAGCTGCCATGGCGTAGCATGAAGCAGACGCGCATATCGCGGGCCTCGAGGATGGTGCCGCTGTTTTCCGGGAGCGGCTGCGGCTTGCCGTGCGGCTCTGAAGCGAGCAGCCGCTTGGTATAGGCATGCTGCGGGTCGGCGAACAGCCGCTCGGTGACGTTGTGCTCGCACATCTCGCCATGCTGCATGACATAGACATAGTCGGAGAATTTTCGCACCACGGTGAGGTCGTGGGTGATCAGGATGACCGCCATCCTGAGTTCTTTTTGCAGATTGCGGATCAAATTGAGGATCTGCGCCTGCACCGTGACGTCGAGCGCCGTCGTCGGCTCGTCGGCAATCAGCACATCGGGGTCGTTGGCGAGCGCCATGGCGATCATAACGCGCTGGCGCTGCCCGCCCGACATCTGGTGCGGATACTGCTTGATGCGTGCTTCCGGCTCGGGGATCTGGACATGCCGCAAAAGCTCGAGCGCCCGCGCCCAGGCTTGCTTGCGGCTGACCTTTCGATGCACCCTGATCGCCTCGACGATCTGACTGCCGACCGTATAGATCGGGTTGAGCGAGCTCATCGGCTCCTGGAAGATCATCGAAATGCGATTGCCGCGCAATTTGCGCCGAGCGCTCTCGGGGAATTTCAGTATGTCCTGCCCGCAATAGTCGATGGTGGATTTCGGCGACACGGTGGCCCGCTTTGACAAGAGCCCCATGACAGCGCGCGCCGTCACCGACTTGCCGGAACCGGACTCGCCGACGATGGCGATCGTCTCCCCGCGATAGAGCTGGAACGAGACATCCTTCACCGCGTCGACGACGCCGTGCTCGACCTTGAAGGCGACCTCGATGTTGCGGGCATCGATGATGGGTTGGTCGTGGCGGCCGGCATGGTCGAACCGGACGGCTGGTGCGAAGGTGGCTGCGAGCGCAACGGTCATCCCGGCCACCTCAATAGGGATCGACGGCATCGCGCAGGCCGTCGCCCAGCGCGTTGAAGGCAAAGACGGTGATCAGCACGAAGCCGACCGGCGACAGGATCCACGGATAGGTGCCGATGACCGAATAGGTAGCCGTGTCCTGCAGCATCAGCCCCCATGAGATCAGCGGCGGTTTCACGGCGAAGCCGAGGAAGCCGAGAAAGGCTTCGAGCAGCACCACCGTCGGGATGGCGATCGTCACGGCGACGATGACGTGGCTCATCACATTGGGAAAAATGTGCTGCATGATGATACGCATGTCGGTGGCGCCAACCGCCATGGCAGCGCGCACATAGTCGATCCGCGCCAGCGCCAGCGTCTTGCCGCGCACCTCGCGCGACATCTGCGCCCAGCCCAGCGCCGACATGACGATGATGACGAAGGCGAGGAAGACGTTGGTCGGCGCGGTCACCGGGATCAGCGTCGTCAGCGCAAGATAGAGCGGCAATTGCGGGAAGGCGAGCACCAGCTCGACGAAGCGCTGCATCCAGACGTCGAAGCGGCCGCCGAAATAGCCCGAGACCATGCCGACCGTGGTGCCGATGACGGTGATGATGAACACCACCGTCAGCGCGATCATCAGCGAGACGCGCGAGCCCTGGATGGCGCGCGACAACACATCCCGGCCGAATTTGTCGGTGCCGAGAAAATGCACCGGCTGGCCGTCGGCCGAAGCGAAGAAATGCCGGTTGGCGGGGATCAGTCCAAGCAGCCGGTAGTCGGCGCCCTTGACGAAGAAGCCGAGCAGGCGCGGATGCTCGTAATCCGGCCCGACGACCGGCTGGAAGGTGACCGGGTCGAGGTCTGCAGAATCCGCCAGCGCATAGACCCGCGGCTGGAGCACGAAATTCCCGTCTCTGTCGTGAAAACTCATCACTTGCGGCGGGGCGAAAGCGACATCGGTCACCTTGGGGTCCATCGGCGCGAAGAAATCGGCGAATAGCGCCATCAGCACCAGAAGCACGACCAGGATCAGCCCGGCCATGCCGGTCCAGGAGCGCCTCAGCCGGCGCCAGACCAGCGCCATATAGCTCTCATTGCCGCGTGGGGTCGCAATCGCGGTTGCTTCAGCCGGGGGCGGCGGCGGGGATGGGTCACGCGCCAGCATCTAGCTCTCCCTGAACTGGCGTACGCGCGGATCGAGCAGCGCGAGCAGCATGTCGGCGATGATGTTGCCGACGATCAGCGTTGCCGACAGCACCATCATGAAGGTCGCCGTGACATAAACGTCGCCGACCGCCATCGAGCCGACAATGGCGGGCCCGACCGTCGGCAGCGCAAAGATGATCGCCGTCTCGATCTCGCCGGTCAGCATGTAGGGCAGCACCACGCCCTGATACATGATGAGCGGGTGCAGCGCGTTGGGCACGGCATGGCGCATGACGACGGCGCTGCCGGTCAGGCCCTTGGCCTTGGCCGTCTCGACATATTGCGCGTTCAGCGTATCGAGCAGATTGCCGCGCATGACGCGCATATTGTAGGCGAGCCCGCCGAAGGTGGCGATCGCCACCACCGGCCAGACATGCTTGACGAGATCGGCGAATTTCGCCCACGACCACGGCGCGCCGCCATATTGCGGCGAGAAGAAGCTGCCGATCTCCGACACGTTGAACTGGAAGACCAGGAGATAGACGATGATCAGCGCCATCAGGAAGCGCGGCACGGTCATGCCGAGGAAGGAGATGGCCGACAGCGCCGAGTCGATCCATGTGTATTGCCTGGTCGCCGCCCAGATGCCGAAGGTGATGCCGAGCACCGACGCCAGCAGATGGCAGACCAGTGCCAGCAGCAGCGTGCGCGGCAGCCGCTCGCCGACCACGGCGGCGACCGGCTTGTTGTAATAGAGGCTGTAGCCGAAATCGCCGCGGGTGATGATGCCGGCGACCCAGTTCAGGTACTGGACGGGCAGCGGTTTATCGAGGCCGTGCTCGACCCTATAGGCCTGCGCCTGCGCGTCGGCTTCGGCAAAAGACGCCCCGCCCTGGTTGATAAGCTGCGAGCGGATATAGTCGGCATAGTCGCCCGGCGGCGCCTGGATGATGGCAAAGGTGACCAGGCTCAGGATGACCATGACCGGGACCGCCGATGCTATGCGCATGGCCAGGAATCGCAGCATCGGACCGTTTCTCCTCCTTTGATCTAATCTGTTGCCGCTGACCTTACTCCGTCCCGGCCGCGCGCAGCGCGGCCGGGCGTCAGCCAGGGGAGGAAACTCAGTTCGTCGGACCCTTGTCGCCGGGCTTGCCGGGAAGCTGGTCGGGAAAGAGTTCGTATTTCTGCTGCTTGTCGGCGGCGACGAAGACGCGTTCGCGCACGATCGAATCCTCGGCCCAGTTGAACATGAAGATCGGCGTTCCCTGCGGGATGTTGGAGAAGCGCTTGTTGATGATCAGGGCGCCGGGATATTCGGTCAGTCCGATATTGTAGACATGCTCCGTCGAGATCTTCTGGAACGTCTTCATCAGGCTGGCGCGCTCGTCATTGTCTGACGAGGAGACGAACTTGTTGACGATGTCGACAAGCTCCTTTTCGAACGGCATCAGGTCGACCACGCCGCTTTCGGGCGCGCGGTGATCCCAGCTGGTCTTGGGTCCGACGGGCGCGAGTTGCACGGTGTTCTGCACGACGGAAGTCAGCTCCTGCTCGTTGCGCCTGATCAGCCAGTCGAAGCGGCCGGAATATTGCGAGGCATCACGCTGGGTGCCGTTGAGGCCGTTGAGCACGACCCTGATGCCAAGCTTTTCCATCTGGCCGACGACGCCTTCGGCGAGGCTCTTGTCAGTGCCGTAGTCATTGTTGACCAGCATCACGATCTCGACATTCTTGCCGCCGGCGGTCCCGACCGGGAAGTTCACGAAGCCGTCGCCATCCGTATCCTTGAGACCAGCCTTGGCCAGTTCCGCCTTGGCGCCCTCGATGTCGAAGGGATAGTAGACGGTCGAGTTGCGGTCATAGAAGCTGGTGCCCGAGGAAAAGCCACCGGGGTAGATAGCGGTGAACGGCCCCTTGACCAGCGAGTCGCCGAGCGCCTTGCGGTCGAGCGCCATGGTGATGCCCTTGCGGAAGTCCTCATTGCGGTTGAGCTCGCGGATCGCCTGGCCGCGTTCGTCGGGATTGCCCCAGCCATTGGCGGAAAAGTTCATGCGCAGATTGTAGCCGATCAGGCGCGGGCCAAAGGCGAGCCGGGCCGGCGCGTCCTTCTCCGCCGCTCGCTTCAGCGAAGCGACGAAATTCTCCGGCTGCTCGAGGTTGGAGAAGTCGGCGGCCCCTGCCACCGCCTGCACGTCACGGTCGGCCCAGGTCGACAGCTTGTAGTGCAGTTCGTTGAGATAGGGCAGCTGGTTGCCCTTCTCGTCGACCTTCCAGTAGTAGGGATTGCGGCGCAAGACGATGATGTCGTCGGGCCTATACTCCACCGGCACCCAGGCGCCCATCACCGGAATGTTCATATATTCCGGCGGGAACGCGTTCTTGAACTGCTCGTAGGTATTCTTCGAGTACTTCGGATGCTGCGGCTTCAGGATATGCGCTGGGCCGGGGCAGAAGGTGCCGTAGGCCATGGCATAGAGATACTGTTTGGGGAAAGCGTCCTTGAAGGTCCACTCGACGGTGTAATCGTCGACCTTCTTCAGCGTCGTGCCGACACCGAAGGTTTCCGCTGTGGCGCCGTTCAACGGCGAGACATTGGGGTCGACGACCTCATCGTCCCAGTAGAACATGACATCGTCGGCATTGAAGGCAACGCCGTCAGACCATTTGGCGCCTTCGACCAGGTGCATGGTCAGCGTGTGGCCATCCTTCGACCAGTCCCAGCTCCTGGCGAGGTTGGGCAGCGGCTCGGTGTCCTTGGCCTCGACCTGGAACAAAGGCGCGGTGCGCGTCAGGCATTCCGAAAGGCCGATGTCGATGCCGCCCCATCCTTGGGTCTGGCCGGCGCCATAATTCCAGCCTTCCGGCCGGCCGCCAATGACGTGGCGCATGGTGTCGCCATAAACGCCGATGCCGTCCGGCATGTTGCCGGTCTTGAACACCAGCGGCTCCTTCGGCAGGCGATCCTTGACCGGCGGCAGCTTGCCAGTCTTGACGTATTTCTCGGTGACCCACTCGGGCTCGTGATATTCGGGCAGCGCCTTGAACTCCAGGATGGAATCGCGGGCGACGTATTTGATCTTGCCCTCGGCGGGAAACGCCGCCGGCGCCGGCGGCGTGGTCGGCTCGGACGCGTATGCACTGCCAAGCGCCAATGCCGAGACGCTCAGCGCCAGCCCGGCGAGAATGCCAATTCTTCGCCCGGCGAGAATGCCAATTCTTCGCCCGGCGAGAATGCCAATTCTTCGCCCGGCGAGAATGCCAATTCTTCGACCGGCGAGAATGCCAATTCCACGAAAGTTCCTCATTGTGTTCCTCCCAGATGTTTCGACGTCTGCTGCTGCCCGCATCTATTCATGACGGCTGATTTGCGAACCGGCCTCCCGCTGTCCGCCTGCCAGCATTCTCAGCCGGCCTGTTTCAGGGCCGTTTTTTCGGCGCGCAGTTCCTCGATCGAGCGCACTTTGCGCCGCGCCGCACCCGCCCAGTCGCGGGTTTTCACCGTCGATTTCGAAAGCCGCTCCTTGGCGGCCGGCACGGCATCGGCGTATTGCGGCAGCCAACGCGCCTGGGCGACGACCATCTCGTCGACCATCTGCCAGACCTCTTCCGGCGTCGACACCGCACCCACCAGCGGATCGTGCAGCACCGCGAGCTTGAGCAGGTCAATGTCGCCCGTAACAGCCGCATGCACCGACATGCGCTGAACGTTGATCGAAGCCATGCAGGTGGCCGCGCAGGCTTCCGGCAGCGTGATGCCTGACGCCATGTTGATGCCGAAGCGATCGACGAAACCGGGCGATTCGATGATCGCGTCCTGCGGCAGATTGGTGATGATGCCGGTGTTCTTGACGTTGAAGTGGCCGCGATAGACGCGGTTCGTCTCCAGCGCTTCGAGAATATGGCTGGCATGCTCGTTCGAGCGCTTCGATACGTCGAGCGGCTTCGACGCCGCTTCGAGGAATTGCGGATATTCCGTCTCGAACCAGTTGCGGGTTTCCGTGGAGTAGCGAAGATAGCCGCCGGTCTCGCCATGGATCCAGTCGGACATGTCGATCCAGCGGGTGATTTCGTCCGGCCGCTTGCGATACCAGGGCAGATATTCGGAGAGATGACCGTTGCTTTCGGTGGAGTAGACGCCGAAGCGCTTCAGCACGTCGATGCGCAGCTTTTCCTGCTGCGAATAGACCGGATGCGCCTCGAAGGCAGCCACCAGTTCGTCCTTGCCGATCTTGCGGCCGTTGAGCCGCAAATCGATGAACCAGGTCTGGTGGTTGATACCGGAGCAGACATAATCGAGTTCGCTGTGCGACTTGGCGCCGAGCACTTCGGCGATCTGTTCGGCGCCGTGCTGGACACCGTGGCAGAGGCCGACCGTATCGACCTTGCCATATTCGATCGCCGCCCAGGTGTTCATCGCCATCGGGTTGGCATAGTTGAGGAATTTGGCGCCTGGCTCGGCGACCTCCAATATATCCTTGCAGAAGTCGAGGATGACCGAGATGTTGCGCTGGCCGTAGAGGATGCCCCCGGCGCAAATCGTGTCACCGACGCACTGGTCGATGCCGTATTTCAAGGGAATGCGGATATCGTCGGCATAGGCTTCGAGCCCGCCCACCCGCACGCAGCTGATGACGTAGCGCGCGCCTTCCAGCGCCTTGCGGCGGTCGGTCGTCGCCGTCACCCTGGTCGGCAGCTTGTTGGCCTCGACGATGCGGTCGAGGATCGCCTTGATCATTTGCAGATTGTGTTCGCTGAGATCGGTCAGCGCGAATTCGATGTCGCTGAATTCCGGGACGCACAAAATATCGGTGAACAGCTTCTTGGTGAAGCCGACGCTGCCGGCGCCGATAATAGCGATTTTGAAACTCATCACCTCACCTCGATGCATTCGAATGCCGGGTAAGGAGCAACAGGAAAGGGAATGGCGGCTCGCCTCGGCGCGCATGCCATTCGAGCCGGAATTCCGGCTCGTTCTCCTCCCCGCCCGCTCCTCGACCGCGGGTCTTTCGCGTTCTCAGGATTTGGATTATGCCGTTATTCCAGGGCGCGGCCAGAGAACGATTATGCTTTCGAGGGTAATTTTGTGCTGCATGATCTGATCGCCAACGGACAGTTGATGCGCACCATTTCGCTGCCGCGCGGCCGCCAGCGCCTGCATGCCATGCCGACCAGCACCGGCTATGAAGTACGCGAGGGCGTGACCTATGACTGGGATGGGCGCAAGCGCGGCCAGACACCGTTCACCGTGCTGCAGCACACGATCAGCGGCACCGGCCAGCTGCGCTACGAGAACCGCAACTACCGCCTGCAGGCCAACGACACGCTGCTGGTGCTGGTGCCACACAACCATCGCTACTGGCTGGAGAAGGGCGACCGCTGGGAATATTTCTGGATCTCGATGAATGGCGAGGAGGCGCTGCGCGTCCACAAATCCATACTCAGCGTCTCCGGCCCGGTGTTTCGGCTGCAGCCGGAGACGATCGATCATCTCGCCGATTGCAGCCTGCGCCTGATCAAGGGCGGCGCTTCGCCTGGCGCTGCTTCGGCAATCGCCTATGAGGCGGCGATGGCGCTTTACGACGATGTCTTCGGCTCGCACGCCTTCACTGAGAAACAGAGCGTCATGCAGCCGGTCATCGATCATATCAACGCCAATCTCGACAAGCCCTTGCCCGTGGCCGAGCTCGTCCAGATCAGCGGCCTCAGCCGCGCCCATTTCTCGCGCTGCTTCGCCGAGAGCGAAGGCGTTCCGCCGGCCGAGTTCGTGCTGCAGCAGCGGCTGCAGCGGGCGGCGAAGCTGCTAACCAAAGCCGATTTCCTGCCGGTCAAGGAGGTCGCCATCCTGTGCGGCTTCGAGGACGCCAACTATTTCTCGAAAGTCTTCCGCCGGCTCTACGGCATCAACCCGACGCAGTTCCGTACCACCGGCATGTATGCCAGCCTGGGCAGCCTTCGATAGGATTACCCGATGCGGTTGCCGCTTGCGGGATCGAATAGATGCAGCGCCACCGGATCGGCAGACAGCCGCACCGTATCGCGCGGTCGGATAGTGCTGCGTCCCATGACGAAGACACAAACCAGCTGGTTGGCGAGCCGGACATAGAACTGCGTCGACAGGCCGAGCGGCTCGACCACCTCGACTTCTGCCTTGAGCGGACCATCGTCGGCAAGCTGGATGTGCTCCGGCCGTAGCCCGACGGTGAGCACATCGCCATCCTTCGATGGCAAGCCATCAGGCAATCTCAGCTTCTGGCCGTCGGCCAGCACCGCATCCACCTTGCCGCCCTTGGCGACTGTCGCCGGAAAGAAATTCATGCCGGGCGAGCCGATGAAGCCGGCCACAAAAGTGTTGATCGGCCGATCGTAGAGTTCGAGCGGATGGCCGACCTGCTGGACGTAACCGTCATGCATGACGACGATGCGGTCGGCCATAGTCATGGCTTCGATCTGGTCGTGGGTGACATAGACCGATGTGGTCTTGAGCTGCTGGTGCAGCGCCTTGATCTCGGCGCGCATATGGACGCGCAATTTGGCGTCGAGATTGCTGAGCGGTTCGTCGAACAGGAACACTTTGGGATCGCGCACGATGGCGCGGCCCATGGCGACGCGCTGGCGCTGGCCGCCGGACAGTTGCCTGGGCAGACGTCCGAGGAAACTGTCGAGGCCGAGGCGCTTGGCCGCCGCCCCTACCCTGCCGTCGATCGTCGTCTTCTCCGCCTTCTTCAAAAGCAGGCTGAAGCCCATGTTCGACGACACGTCCATGTGCGGATAGAGCGCGTAGGACTGGAAAACCATGGCAATATCGCGGTCCTTCGGCGCGACATCGTTGACCAGCCGATCGCCGATATGGATCTCGCCGCCCGACACTTCCTCCAGCCCGGCAATCATGCGCAAAAGGGTCGACTTGCCGCAGCCGGACGGGCCGACCAGAACGACGAACTCGCCATCGGCGATTTCGAGGTCGACGCCGTGCAGGATGCGCAGCGAACCGTAGTCCTTCTCGACGTTTTGCAGCGTGACGGAAGCCATCGATTATCCTTTGACCGCGCCGGCGGTGAGGCCGGTGACGAGATAGCGTTGCAGGAAGGCGAAGAAGATGCAGACCGGGATCAGCGCCAGGATCGACGCCGCCATCATCTGCCCCCAGTCCACGGCGAACTTGCCGATATAGGTGAGCAGGCCGACGGCAAAGGTCTTCTGGTCGTCGCTGGAGATCAGCATCAGCGCGAACAGCAATTCGCTCCAGGCGGCGGTGAAGACGAAGCCGAGCGTGGCGCCCATGCCGGGCAAGGTCAGCGGCACGATCACCTTGCGCATCGCCTGCGCCCGCGTGCAGCCGTCGATCATCGCCGCCTCCTCCAGATCCTTCGGAATGCCGTCGAAGAAGGACTGCATCAGAAAGGTGGCGAAGGCGGTGTTGAAGGCGGTGTAGATGATGATCAGACCAACCAGACTGTTGGTCAGGCCAAGCTCGCCCATGACGCGGTAGATCGGCGGAATGACCATCACCAGCGGGAAGGTTTGCGTCAGCAAAAGCATGATCGCCAGCGTTGCCTTGCCGCGAAAGGTGAAGCGCGACATGGCGTAGCCGGCGAGCGTGGCGATGACCGTGACGAGCGCCGCCGTCGACACCGATACGATGACGCTGTTGAGGAAATAGCGGGGGAAATCCGAGGCTTCCAGGACAGTGATGAAGTTGCGGAAGGTGGTCTGCGACGGCCACAGCGTGATGCCCTCGGAATAGAGCAGCCGCTCCGGCGTTACCGAAATCTTCAGCGTCCAGAAGATCGGAAACAGCGCAAAGATCATATAGGCGGCAATCGCCGCGTAGAGGCCGATGCCGCTGAAGATGCGCGAGGAGGTGGAGCGTCCGGCAATCATCAGACGTGCCTCACCAGCAAGCGGCGGATGGCGATCAGCGCGATCGCATAGGCGATCAGCAAGATCAAGAGCAGCACCGCCACCGCGGAGGCATAGCCCTTGTCCAGCGACTTGAAGGCACTGACATAGATGTAGACCGGCACCGTGCTGGTCGAGCCTGCCGGCCCGCCCTCGGTCATGACAAAGATCAGATCGGCGAAGGTGGCGATCCAGATCGTACGCAGCATGACGGTGATGACGATGGTCGGCGCCAGGAACGGCAGCGTCACCTTGGTGAAGCGCTGCCAAGGCGAAGCGCCGTCGATTGCGGCCGCCTCATGCAGTTCCGACGGGATCGACTTCAGCGCCGCCAGCAGCGTGATGGCGAAGAACGGAATGCCGAACCAGATGTTGGCGATGATCGGCCCCCACATGGCGGTCGCCGGATCGGACAGCACATTGGTCGGCTCGGCCTTCAGCCCGAGCGTGAAGAGCCAATGCGGCAGTGGTCCGATGATCGGATTGAACAGCCACGCCCAGGTCAGGCCCGACAGGAAAGATGGCACCGCCCAGGGCAGGAACACCACCGCCTGCACGAACTTGCGCCCGACAAACGGTTTGTCGAGCAGCAACGCCAGACCCAGGCCGAGGAAGAACTGGAAGAACAGGCTGGCGACGGTCCACCACAGCGTGTTGACCAGCGCCTGCCCCAGCACCTGGTCGGTCAGCATCGCCTGATACTGGCCTAGACCGACATATTCGGATTTGAAGGCGGAGAACTTCCGGAACGAATAGCTGATGCCGATGATCAGCGGCACCAGCAGCACCACGACCAGCAGAACGATCGCCGGGCTGAGATAAAGCCAGGGCTCGATTGCTGCATGCGTCAGCCGCTTCTTTCGCGGCCGGCCGGCGGATCGTATTTCGGACACGGCATAAGTCATTAGCGCTCAACAATCATGGGTGGGTGCCGACAGCGGCAACAGCACCCTTCTCCCCGTTCACGGGGAGAAGATGCCGGCAGGCAGATGAGGGGCGGCGCCAGCCTTGGGGTGCTCGCGCTGCCCCTCATCCGGGCCTGTCTGTGCATGTCGTTGTCCCAAAACCGCTACGCACTTTTGGGCGACATGCATTCGGGCCACCTTCTCACCGTAAACGGGGAGAAGGTGGAAGAACTACTTCTTGTTCTTGGCCAGCCAGTCCTGCTGTTCCTTGGTCAGGAACGCGGCCCATTGATCGGCAACGTCCTTGGCCGACTTCTGGCCGAGCAGCACTTCCTGGAAATTCTTGATCGCCACCTGGTCGACGAAATTGCCGAGGTTCTCCAGATGTGTCGGCGGCGTCACCATTTCATATTTGGAAGTGTCGCTGAGTTCGGTGAACCAGCCTTTGAACTGCTCGGTCTTGAAGTGGGCATCCTGGTCGGCGCCATTGTGGATCGGCACGACGCCGACTTCCTTGGCCCATTCGAGATTGTCCTTGGGCGACAACAGCGTCGCCATCAGCTTCCAGGCATCGTCCTTGTGCTGCGAATTGGCGAACATCGCCCAGCCGGCATAGCCCAGCGTCGGATAGGATTTGCCGCTTGGCCCCACAGGCAGCGGCGCCACGGCAAAATCGTCGGCACTCATCTTGTCGGCAATGCCGATCAGCGCATCCGGATCCTGGTTGAGCATGGCGCAGGTGCCGGAATAGAAGCCGGTGACGGTCTCGTTAAAGCCCCAACTCACCGCATCCTTGGGCGCCAGCCCGTCCTTGTACATGTCGGCCAGCATCTGCAGGCCCTTGACCGAGCCCTCCTCGTTGATGGTCGAGGTGCCGTCCTCGTTGAAGTAGCCGCCCTTGCCAGCGGCGATGTTCATGAACATGTGCATGCCGTTGAAGGCGCCCGGCCCACCGCGCAAGCAATAGCCGTACTTGCCTGGAATGGCGGAGATCTTCTTGGAGTCGGCGATGAAGTCGTCGAGTGTCGCCGGCGGGCCGTCGAGACCGGCCTCCTTGAACAGCTTCTTGTTCCAGAACAGCGCATTCACATAGTAGCCGTACGGGATCATGAACTGGGTGTTGTTGACGGTCGAGCCGAACTGCTTGGCGCGGTCGCCGAGCGTTTTGGCATCATCCCATTTGGCCATGTAGGGACCGAGATCCTCGAGCTGGCCGTTGGTGGCGTAGAGGCCCATCCAGCGCTCCGGCATCTCGACGATGTCGGGCGTATCGCCGGCCTGCACCATGGTGAGGAATTTCTCGAAGGCCTGACCCCAGGGCAGCGAGACCACCTCGACCTTGACGCCGGCATTGGCGGCCTCGAACTCGGCGATCTGCTTCTTCAGGAATTCGGTGCGCTGCGGGCTGGTGATGACCTCGACCAGCTTGAGGGTGGTGTCGGCCAATGCGCCGCTGGCGGACATCGCCAGGCCGGCAGCGGTGGCAAGCATGATGCTCAGTCTTTTCATGTTCAGAACTCCCATTTTGAACCCAGTCATTTTTTTGCTTTGTCGAAGGCCTGGCCGATGTCGGCCCAGAGGTCTTCGACGCTTTCCAATCCGACATTGAAGCGGATGGTTCGGGGGCTGACGCCGAAGCGCGCCATCGAATTGAGACCCGGCGTCTGCTCGAGCGAGGCCTTTGCCGGCACGACCAGGCTTTCATGACCACCCCAGCTGACGCCGATGCGGAAAAATTTCAGCGCATCGACGAAAGCGGGAATGTCGACATCCTCCGTCACCTCGAAGGAGAACAGCCCGGCATAGCCGGCAAGCGTCTTCTTGCCGGGATGGTTGGAATAGGCGGGATGATTGACCCGCTCGACCTTGTCATGCGCCTTCAGCCGCTCGGCGATGGTGAGCCCGCTCTTCATGTGATGCGGCAGCCTCAGCGGCAGCGTGCGCAGGCCGCGCAGCAAAAGCCAGCCCTCGAAGGGCGACAGCTTTGCGCCGAGCTGCGAATAGGTCTGGTCGTTAATATGCTTGATGTGAGCGGCCGAGCCGGCCACCACGCCGGCGACGGTGTCGCTGTGACCGCCGAGATATTTCGAGGCGGAATGCAGCACCAGATCGACGCCGTGCAGGATCGGCTTCTGGAACACCGGCGTCGCCCAGGAATTGTCGATGGTGGTGACGATGCCCTGCTCTTTCGCCAGCCGCGTCAGATGTTCGAGATCCTGCAGCTCGAACGTCATCGAGGTCGGGCTTTCCAGGTAGAGCAGTTTGGCGCCGGGAAGAGCCGCGGCCACCGCATCCGGATCGGAGCCGTCGACATAGTCGACCTTGATGTGCAGGCGCGGGAACAACCGCTCGAACAGTCGGTAGGCGTCACCATAGCAGTTGCGCACCGCAACGATGCGCTCGCCGGCGCCGACAAAGGCAAGCAATGTCGCGCTGATCGCCGCCATGCCGCTGGAGAATCCGCGCGCGGCTTCCGCACCTTCGAGCGCTGCGACGCGTGACTCGAATTCCATCACCGTCGGGTTGTCGCCGCGCGAATAGATCGGCTGCTTCCTGCGCCCGGCAAAGGTGTCGGCCATGTCGGCATAGCTGGCGAAGGTGAACAGCGAGGTCTGGTAGATCGGCGGCACCACCGCATTGCCAGGGAACGGGTCGTCATGCGCCAGAAGCGTCGCCGCCTCGGCGAGATAGTCGCTGCCGGAAATGCCTGGGTCGAAGCTGTGCTCGTTCATGTGCGGACCGAAAGTTTGAGGTTGGCGGCGCCGCGCTTCAAATCGTCCTCGACCGTGGCGATCAGTTTCAGCGCTTCGGCCCGGGCGCCTTCCGGATCGTGCGCGGCGATGCAGTCGAACATGGTGCGGTGGTAGGGAAAGCTTGCGTGGCCGAAATCGCGCACGCCGAGCGGATGTTCCCAGAAGCGGTGGAACAGTTCGTGCATGGCGGCGATAATCTGCTCGAACAGCGGATTGCCGCAGGCGCGGTAGATCGCCTGATGGAATTCCCAGTCCTCTTCCGACGACATGCCGGCGCGGCTGAGAAACTCTTCCTCCATGATGTCGAGCTTGCGCTCGATCTCGGCGAGGTCGTCCCTGTCGGCACGAATGGCGCAAAGGGCGGCGGCTTCCGCTTCCAGCGCGCGGCGGATTTCCAGCGTGCGCATCAGGCCGGTGAAATCATTGCCGCCGGCAAGCGTCAGCGGCATGTGCAGCATGTCGAGCGAGACGGCGGCCTTGAGATAGGTGCCCGAGCCCTGCCGGCGCTCGACCAGGCCAAGCCCTTCCCAGCGCGTCAGCGCCTCGCGCACCGTATTGCGGCTGACCTTCAGACGCTCAGCGAGGATGCGTTCGGTCGGCAGCCTCTCACCGGGTTCCAGCTTCTCGCGCATGACGAAGCCGGCCAACGCCTTCAGCACCGCGTCGTCGCGGGCCGTCGTCTGGATCGGCGGAAGGCTGAATTGGGTCACCGGGGCTATTACCGAAGTGGTTCAATGGTCCAACCAATTTCTGCACAGACGAAGGGACCTGTCAACAGTGGAAACGCAGCAAGGCCGAAGGGCCAGGGGATGCACCTTCGGCCTTGCTGCTTCAGCCGTGGATGCGCGCCGGCGCAGCGGCGGCGCGAGCCTCGCGCCAGCGAGCGAAGATTGCCTCGCGAACCCGCCTCGAACCAGAGAGGCGCTTTTTTGCCTGCGCCAGCACCGCAGGCGACGCCTCGGCGGGCGTGCCGGACCGAAAGGGAGGAGCCGGGGCGTATTCGAGCGAGAGCTGCACGATCTCGGCCTCCTCCTGTCCAAGCAGCCTCGCAACCAGCGCCAGGCCGAAGTCGATCCCCGAAGTGACGCCGCCGGCGGTGATGAGCTTGCCGTCTTCGACGATACGCTCGTCGACCGGGATCGCTCCGAACTCGTCAAGGAAATCATGCGCATACCAGTGCGTGGTCGCGCGCTTGCCCCTCAGCAGTCCGGCCGCCCCAAGCACCAGGGCACCGCTGCAAACGGAGGTGATGTAGCGCACCTGCCCCGCGCGCTCCCATACGAAATCGAGGACTGTCTGGTCCTCCAGCAGCGCGTTGACCCCACCCCCGCCCGGAATGCACAGCACGTCGAGAGGCCGGCAATCGTCGAAGGTCGCGGTTGGCGTCAGCGAGAGGCGCGTCGATGACGTCACCGGGTTGCGATCCTTCCAGATCAGCTCCACCTCGGCATCCTTGGCCGATGCCAGGACTTCGTATGGGCCGGTGAGGTCGAGTTGTTGGACGTTGGGGAATACGAGGATGCCGAAACGAAGGGGCATGGAAATCTCCGTGGGTTGACTTCGGGCAATCTACGGCATCATGTTTTGGCACGATTGCCATTCATCCCTCGCTTCGGGCCAAACCAATGCGCCGTATCGAAGTACTTGCCTATCCCGACATCCAGCTCCTCGACGTCAGCGGACCGCTCCAGGTCTTTGCCAGCGCCAACGACTTCAAGAGGCAGTCAGGTGAACCAGCGCCCTACGAGGTCGTGGTCGTCGCCGCCTCGCCGCGGATCAGGACATCGGCGGGTCTCGTGCTGGAGACCGCAGCGCTGCCGGCGCACGGAGGTGAGATCGACACGCTGGTCGTGCCCGGCGGATGGGGCGTCAACGCAGCCTGCGAGGATTCCGAACTGGTCCAATGGATCGCCGGTCGCTCGCGCGATGCCACCCGAACCGCTTCCGTCTGCAGCGGCGCCATGCTGCTGGCGACGGCTGGCCTGCTCGACGGCCGCCGCGCGGTGACCCATTGGGGACGCTGCGCGGAGTTCGCCCGGCGCTTTCCCGCGGTCCGGCTCGAACCCGATCCGATCTTCATCCGCGACGGCAATGTCTGGACATCCGCCGGCGTAACGGCGGGGATCGATCTCGCCCTCTCCCTCGTCGAGGCCGACCTTGGCCGGCACACGGCGCTCGGCGTGGCGCGCGAGTTGGTGGTCTTCCTGAAACGTCCCGGTGGCCAGGCGCAATTCAGCCAGACTCTCAAGCTGCAGCAAGGCGACGGGCGCTTCGACCGGCTGCATGGCTGGATCCTCGAAAATCTGGCCGGTGACCTGTCGCTCACGCAGTTGGCCGACCACGCCAATATGAGCCCGCGCAGCTTCTCGCGGCGCTATCGCGAGGCCACCGGCCGGACACCTGCCCGCGCGATCGAGGAGATCCGGATCGAGGCGGCGCGGCGGATGCTGGAGCGTGGCCAGCCCGTCAACCAGACGGCCCGCCGCTGCGGTTTCGGCTCGGAAGAAACCATGCGGCGCGGCTTTCTGCGCGTGCTGGGCACCAATCCGCGCGCCTATCGCGAGCGTTTCTGATCGCGACTGCTTGCTCCATTAGGCCGGCGGTCGATGCCGTAGAAATAGAGCCTCTCTAGCATTCAGGCGGGATGCTGTAGCTGGCTGAGCCCGCCATCGACGACGAGGGTCGCGGCGTTCATGAACGGGCACTCCTCGGAAATCATGAACACAGCGGCCAGCGCGATCTCGCGCGCCGAGGCGATGCGGCCGCCGGGATGCAGCGCCAGCGTCCTGGCGCGCGCCGCAACCGGATCGGCAAAACTGTTCCAATAGTCGGCTGCCTTCTGCGTCTCGACATAACCGGGCGCCAGCGCGTTCACGCGCACGCCCTGCCCGGCATATTCCAGCGCCAGCGACTTGGTCAGCCCAAGCAGCGCGTGCTTGGCCACGGGATAGGGGAAGGTATGAGGGATGATGGTGAAGCTGTGCGTCGAGGCGATGTTGAGGATCGCGCCACCGCCATTTGCGATCATTGCCGGCAGCACCGCCTTGGCGCAGTTCCAGGCGCCTTTGACGTTGACATCGAAATTGCGGTTCCACTCCTCCTCAGTCGCCTCGAGCGGCGTCGAGAACACATTCATCCCCGCATTGTTGATCAGCGCGTTGATCGGCCCGATCGCGTCGGTCGCCCGGCTGACGGCAGCGGCAATCGCGGCCCCGTCGCTGATGTCGGCTGAGACATGCCCGACATGGCCCTGCGGCGCTGCTAGGCCGGCGACCGCTTTGTCCAGCAGCGCGCCGTCGCGATCGACCAGGAACAGCCTTGCCCCTTCGGCGAGGCAAGCTTCAGCGATGGCAAGCCCAATGCCTTGCGCGGCGCCGGTGAGGAAGATGCGTTTGCCGGACAGGCGCTCAGCCATGGCTGTCACTCCACTGGAAGATGGTCAGCGCCGGCCCAGTGCCGACGAACGCAGATTGTCGAGCAAAACGGCAAGCAGCAGGATCACACCGCGCACAATGTATTGGTAGAACGCCGGGATGTTGAGCAGGTTCATGGCGTTTTCGGCGATGCCCATGATCAGCACGCCGACGATGACGCCCGACATGGTGGCGCGGCCGCCGGCAAGCGAGACGCCGCCGAGCACGCAGGCCGAGATGACCGAGAGTTCAAGCCCGACCGCGGCATTGGGCTGGCCCGACGTGATGCGCGAGGCCAGAAGGATGCCGGCGATGCCGCAGACCACGCCCTGCAGAGCAAAGATCCAGATCCGCGTCCAGTCGACATTGACGCCGGCCAGGCGCGAAGCCTCCGGGTTGCCGCCGATGGCCAGCGTGTTCTTGCCGAACACGGTACGATTGAGGACAAAACCGAAGATGCAGAACAGCACGGCCAGGACCCAGACCGGCGTCGGAATGCCGAACAGCTTCGACAGCGCCAGTTGGTAGAAATCCGGGCTGTTGATGCCGACGGCGCGGCCGTCCGATGCGATCAGCGCAAGGCCGCGCACGATCTGCATGGTGGCAAGCGTCGTGATCAGTGCGTTGATGCGGAATTTGGCGATGACGACGCCATTGATGAAGCCGACGAAGGCGCCGCAGGCGATTGCCGCGAGAAGCCCGAGCAGGATCGAACCGGTATAGTTCGACGCCATCACCGCGACCATGCCGGCAAAGGCGACGATGGAGCCGACCGAGAGGTCGAAGTCGCGCGCGGCAAGGCAGAACATCATGGTGCAGGCGACAATGCCGACGGTGACCACCGACTGCAGCAGGCCGAGCATGTTGCGGTCAGTCAGAAAATTCGGCACCAGCAGCGACACCAGCGCGAAGGCGACGATGAAGATCACGACGAGGCCCTGTTCGCCGAGCAGGATCTTCTTCAACTGATCGGTCATGGCAAAGATCCTCAGGATGCGATCGCGTCGGGGGTTTTCTGATCGGGAAGAGCGGCGGCCAGGATCGCTTTTTCGGCGAACTGGTCGCGCGCGAGTTCGGCGCTGACCCGCCCGCCGCACATCACCAGGATGCGGTCGCAAATGCCCATCACTTCCGGCAATTCGGACGAGACGACGACGATCGCCATGCCGTCTTCGGCAAGCTGGTAGAGCAGTTCGTAGATTTCCGCTTTGGCGCCGACGTCGATACCGCGTGTCGGCTCGTCGACGATAAGCACGCGCACGCCCTGCTCCGACAGCCAGCGGCCGAGAATGACCTTCTGCTGGTTGCCGCCGGAGAGGTTGATGATGTCCTGCTTGCGCGACGGCGTGCGCACCTTGAGCTTCTTGATGAAGGTCTCGGCGGTGGCGATCTCGCTGGCGCGGTTCAGGATTCCGAAGCGCGTGTGATGACGCCGCGACGAGATGTTGATGTTCTCCTCGATCGAGCGGCCCTGGATGATGCCGTCATGCTTGCGGTCTTCCGAGCACAAAACGATGCCGGCGCGGATCGCGTCATGCGGATCGGTGGCATGAACGACCTTGCCATCAACGGTAATGGTGCCGCCTGAGCGCGGGTCGGCGCCGAAGACCAGCCGCATCAGTTCGGAGCGGCCCGCGCCGATCAGACCGAAGAAGCCGACGATCTCGCCCGCCCTCGCCTCGAAGCTGGCGGGCGTCGTCAGTTTTACTCCGCAAACAGCGTCGACCTTCAGCCGGACATCGCCAGCCGGGCGTGGGCGAAACCCCCAGATGTCGGAGATTTCGCGGCCAACCATTTCGGCGACGACCTGATCGCGCGTGACGTCTTTCAGTGACGCATGGTGCGCCGCGAGCTTGCCGTCGCGCAGCACGGTCAGGCTGTCGCAGAGGCGGAACACTTCGTCCAGCCGGTGCGAGACATAGATGATGACCTTGCCCTCGCCGCGCAGGCGGTCGATCAGGGCAAACAGAATTTCGCTTTCGCGCGACGACAATGACGAGGTCGGCTCATCCAGAGCGATGACGCGCGCGTCGAGCATGATCGCCTTGGCGATCTCGACCATCTGCCGTTCGCCGATGGACAGCGTCTTGACCTTGCGGCTGATATCGATGTCGATGCCCGCCGATTTCAGCTTGGCGCCGACGTCTTCCAGCATTCTGGCGCGGGCGATGATGCCGGCGTTGGTGGGGAAGCGGCCAAGGCTGAGGTTTTCGGCAACAGTGAGCTCAGGAACCAGCTGTAGCTCCTGGTGGATGACGATGACGCCATTGTCGAAGGCATCTCGCGTCGTTGCATAGGCTTGCATCTTGCCGTCGATGAGGATCTCGCCGTCATCGGCATGCTGGTCGCCCGACAGGATCTTGATCAGCGTGGATTTGCCGGCGCCGTTCTCGCCCATCAAGCCATGCACGGCGCCCTTGTCGACGCTGAACGAGACGCCGGACAGCGCCTTGACGCCCGGATAGGTCTTGGTGATTTCCGAGAAGTCGAGAAAGGACATGGGGCGCCTATCCTTTTGCCATGCCAAACAGGCGGCGACTGTGAGCCGCCGCCTGTTTGTACAGGGAGGATTATTCGATGCCGAGACCCTTGCGGACCGTCTGGTAGTCGTCGCGCTTGGCCAGCGCACCGGCGGTCAGGATGAGCTTCTCGGGTTCCTTGTTGTTGGCGACCCAGTCATACATGTTGAGCGCAGTCTCGTAGCCGTGACGCTTCGGCGAGATGATCACCGTGCCGACGAAGCCGGTGGCGGTCGGCTTCTTGAACTCGTTGATCGCCGAATCCGCGCCGCCAATGCCGACGCCGATCACGTTTTCGGCCGGGATGCCGACGCTTTCGGAAGCGCGCACGGCGCCGAGAACGGCTTCGTCGTTGAGGCCGAAGGAGACCCACTTCTTGATGTCGGCATGGGCGTTGAGTACCACCGTCGCCGCATTGAGCGCAGCCTCGGTATCGGTCTTGGCCTGCGGCGCGTCAAAGATGATTTCGGCCTTGAAGCCGTTGGCCTTGAGCACCGAAATGGCGCCTTCGACCCGGTCGACGGCGGTCGGCAACTGATCATAGGAGACGCGGATGGCGCCAACCTCGTCGGCCTTCCAGCCGCGCGCCTTCATTTCGTCGACGATCGCCTGGCCGACGGCCTCGCCGATCTTGGTCGCCGAAATGCCCATATGCGGCACGTCTTCCAGCGCCTTCCCGTCTGCGCCGACCAGACGGTCATCAACCGTCATCAGCTTGAGATTGTTGGCGGCGGCCTTGGCGACGATGCCGGGGCCGAGCTTCACATCAGGCGTGCAGACGATGAAGCCTTGCGCGCCCTGCGCGCCGAGATTGTCGATCGCCGACATCAGCTTCTCACCGTCCTCGGCGCCGATCTTGACCAGGGTAAAACCCTTCTCCTTGGCGGCCTGGTCGGCGAACTTCCATTCGTCCTGGAACCACGGCTCCTCGGGCTGTTTGACGATAAAACCTATCTTGGTGTCCTGAGCATATGCAGCGATGGTCGTGACGGACAGCACGGCAAGGGCGCCCGCGACGAGCGCGGTCTTCAGAAGTCGCATGATTACCTCCCAGCGATGGCCGGGCGCTCAGCCCGGATGCAGAGTCTCTAATTCTTTTTATCATACTCGTCAATTGATCTGGTATGATAATTGAGCTACATGCTCTGACCAGGGATCGCTGGCGCAAATCATCCGCATCCGGTAAGGCCGGGGACGCGAGATCAGTGGTTTCGCCGCCTTGGAGGAGGGCTGAGGTGACCGACACTTCGAAGAAGGCATCAGGCGACACCCGCCGCCCGCGCGTCATGCCCGATGTGACCAAGGCGCTTGCCTCAGACATCTTTTCCGGACGCTATCCCGCCGGCTCGTCCCTGCCGACCGAAAACGAACTCGGCGTCGAATATGGCGTCAGCCGCACCGTCATCCGCGAGGCCTTGAAGGTGCTGGCCGCCAAGGGGCTGGTGCTGTCGCGGCCCCGCATCGGCACGGTTGTATGTGAACAGGACAACTGGAACATCATCGACCCGCAGGTGCTGGCCTGGCACGCGCCGCATGCACTGGACGACAAATTGTTCGACGCCATCCTCGAGACGCGCCGCGCCATCGAGCCGCTGGTAGCTGAACTGGCGGCGACTCGTGCGACGCTGCAGGAGATCGCCGATCTCGAAGCCGCCTGGCGCGGCATGGCCAATGCCGGCGAGGATCTCGCCGCCTTCTCGCGCTCGGACATCACCTTCCACCAGATCGTCTATGCCGCGAGCCACAACCCGATCTTCCGCCAGATCGGCAATCTGATCGACACCGGGCTGAAATTCTCGCTTGAAGCAACGGCGACCATTTCGCTCGCTCGGCGCATGGAAGCAGTGGCGGCGCACCGCGAGGTGGTGGAGGCACTGCGCATGCGCGATGCCGCGGCGGCGCGTGCGGCGGCAGGCCGGATCCTCGACCTTGCGGCGCGCGACCTGGTCAGCGCCAAGAAACTCAAGAACAACTGAGACCAGCATGAAAATCATCTCGCTCACCACCTACATCGTCCCGCCGCGCTGGCTGTTCCTGAAGATCGAGACTGATGCCGGCGTCACCGGCTGGGGCGAGCCTGTGGTCGAAGGCCGTGCGCTGACGGTCGAGGCAGCGGTCAAGGAACTTGGCGATTATCTGATCGGCAAGGACCCGCGCCTGATCGAGGACCATTGGACGGTGATGCATCGCGGCGGCTTCTACCGCGGCGGGCCGATCCTGATGAGCGCCATTGCCGGCATCGACCAGGCGCTATGGGACATCAAGGGCAAGGCGCTCGGCGTGCCTGTGCACGAACTGCTCGGCGGCAAGCTGCGCGACAGCATCAAGGTCTATTCCTGGATCGGCGGCGACCGGCCGGCGGAAGTGGCTGATGGCGCCAGGGAAGTGGTGGCGCGCGGTTTTCAGGCGCTGAAGATGAATGGCACCGAGGAACTGCAGATCATCGACAACCATGACAGAATAGATGCGGCTGTCGAACGAGTCGCCATGGTGCGCGAGGCCGTTGGGTCCAACATTGGCATCGCCGTCGATTTCCACGGCCGCGTCCACCGGCCGATGGCGCGCATGCTGGTCAAGGAGTTGGAACCCTACCGGCTGATGTTCATCGAGGAGCCGGTGCTGAGCGAAAATCGCGAGGCGCTGAAGGAGATCGCCGCCCTCGGCTCGACGCCGATCGCAC
Source organism: Mesorhizobium sp. M0001 (assembly GCF_040324255.1). Classification (NCBI taxonomy): domain Bacteria; kingdom Pseudomonadati; phylum Pseudomonadota; class Alphaproteobacteria; order Hyphomicrobiales; family Phyllobacteriaceae; genus Mesorhizobium; species Mesorhizobium sp. M0001. The sequence continues at coordinate 165,271 of NZ_JAMYVS010000001.1, read as the reverse complement.
TCGGCGAGAGGCTCTACAGCCGCTGGGATTTCAAATCGGTGTTCGAACAAGGCGCCGTCGACATCATCCAACCCGACCTCTCGCATGCCGGTGGCATCACCGAATGCCGCAAGATCGCGGCGATGGCCGAGGCCTATGATATTGCGGTCGCGCCGCACTGCCCGCTCGGCCCGATCGCGCTCGCCGCCTGCCTGCAGCTCGATGCCGTCAGCTACAACTGCTTCATCCAGGAACAGAGCCTCGGCATCCACTACAACGCCGCAAACGATTTGCTCGATTATGCCGCCAACAAGGACGTCTTTCGCTACGAGGATGGCTATGTCGCAATCCCCGATGGTCCCGGCCTCGGCGTCGAAATCGACGAGGACTACGTCAAGGAAAGGGCCAAGGAAGGCCACCGCTGGCGCAACCCGGTCTGGCGTCACAAGGACGGCTCCTTCGCCGAGTGGTAGCCCGGCCGACCTTGCGGCCAGGCCTTCAGGACCTCAAGCTCAATTTCGCGGTGGCGCCAGCGTAACGCAGGCCTCTGATGGGCCGCAGCGCCGAGCACCAGCGCATGGGAACCGTCGGCGCCGGCAAGCCGCAACTCGCTGACCGCCTGGGTTGCCGCAAGCGATCGAAAGCAGTCGCTATCCATGGAACATGGCGGATGTCCTGTTCTCATCGACCTTTTCTTGGCCCGCCAGCCGCGTCACCTGCCCGCGGCGTGCCGGCCTGCGTTCCTGCCGGAGAAGATGCAGCTGCCGAGAAATGTCCCTTCCAGCGCATTGTAGCCGTGATAGCCGCCGCCACCGCCGCCGGCCACCTCGCCTGCCGCATAGAGCCCGGCAATGGGTTCGCCATTGCCGTCGAGAACCTGCGAATTGAGATTGGTGTGCAGGCCGCCAAGCGTTTTGCGCGTCAGGATGTTGAGGCGCACCGCGATCAGCGGCCCGTGCCTGGGATCGAGTATCTTGTGCGGCTTGGTCACCCGGAAGATCTTGTCGCCAATGTAGTTGCGAGCGCCGCCGATGGCTGTGACCTGCGCATCCTTGGTATAGGCATGGTCGACCTCGCGATCGCGCGCCACGATCTGGGCGTTGAGCCGGTCGTAGTCGAGCAGATTGTCGCCTGACAGCGCGTTCATCCCGGCGACCAGGTCGGCCAGGTTGTCGCGGACGACGAAGTCCTCGCCCTTTTCCAGGAACGCCGCCACCGATGGCGGCGCCTTGCCGCCGCGCCGGTTCTTCAGCACGGCCCGAAAATCCTTGGCCGTAAAGTCGAGGTTTTGCTCCGAACCCGAGAGCACGAACTCCTTCGAAGCGATCGTCTTGGTCAGCACGAACCAGGAATAATCGTGTCCCGTCGACAGGATACGCTTCAAGGTGCCGAGCGAATCGAAGCTCGGGAAGAACGGCGCCTCCATGCGTTGTCCGAGAGCGTCGAACCATAGCGGCGACGGCGCAGACAGGATGCGGATGCCGTGGTTCGGCCAGATCGGATTCCAGTTCTTGATCCCCTCGACATAGTGCCACATGCGGTCGGCGTTGATGACGGCCCCGCCGGCGTCCTGGGTGATCGCCACCATGCGGCCGTCGACATGGTGCGGCACGCCGGCAACCATACGCTTCGGCGCCGGCCCCAGCCGCCCGACCGGCCAGACCTTGCGAACCAACTCATGATTGCCGCCGATGCCGCCGGAGGTGACGATCACGACACCGGCCGAAAGGTCGAAATCGCCGACGGCCGTGCGGCTCGACTGCTTGCCGCGCTCGACATCGGATGCCTCCAGGATTTCGCCCGCGACGCCGGTGACCGCGCCGTTGGTCTTGATCAGCCGGCTGACCTGATGACGGAATTTCAAAGTGATCAGCCCTTTGGCGACGTGCTCGCGCACGCGCCTTTCGAACGGCGCGACCACGCCCGGCCCAGTGCCCCATGTCAGGTGGAAGCGCGGCACTGAATTGCCGTGGCCATTGGCCAGCGCGCCGCCGCGCTCGGCCCAGCCGACCACCGGCCACCAGCGCATGCCCATGGCGTAGAGCCACGGCCGCATCTCGCCGGCGGCGAAATCGACATAGGCTTCCGCCACTTTCCTTGGCCAATGGTCCTCGGGCCGGTCGAACTGGGCAGAACCCAGCCAATCCTGCCAGGCGAGGTCGCGGCTGTCCTTGATGCGCAGGCGGCGCTGCTCGGGCGTGTTGACCAAAAACAGGCCGCCGAGCGACCAGAATGCCTGGCCGCCGAGAAAACCGCCACCCTCTTGCTCGACGATGATCACGCGCTTGCCGGCATCGCCGAGTTCCGCGGCTGCGGCCAGGCCGGCCAGCCCGCCGCCAACGATGATTGCGTCCGCGTCAGCCATTGTCGTAGCTCCTGTGCCGGCTTTTGTTTTCGAGATCGGATGCTCGTTGCTAGCCGCGCAGCGCGTTCCAGATGATGCGCGGCAGCTTCAGGAGGCTCGGCTGGTAGTTGAACTCGGTGATCAGGCGGCCGACCATGTGTGCCCTTTTGTGGGTCAGGAACCAGGCCGGCTTCGGCATGATGCGGAACGGCGCTTCGAGCACGCTGCGTTCCGGTCTGTCGAACAAATAGGTGTTGTGGACGACGCCGATGCCGCTCTGCACGTCGTCGAGCGTGTGGCCAGGGAAAGCACCCCAGGTCGGGCGCAGCAGCGCGAACAGAACGCCGCTCCAGGAATTGATGCCGATGCCGCCATAGCGCAGTTCGGCAATGATTTCCTCGAAGCGCTGCCGGCCGATCTCGGCGATCGTCCTGGGATGGATGAGGATGTTGGCGGCAAGCGTGCCGTGCAGCTTTTCATTGGCGTAGGCGACAGCGGCGCGCAGATAGGATTCCGCATTGCCCGCCGGCAGCCGCATGACGCTGAGCGCCGGCGCGAACACCTCGGCATTTTCGAGATAGGTATCCGTGCCCGGCCGGAACGGCACCACCACGCAGGCCGGCCCGCCGGGCCGCTCGAATTTCTGTACGCTGTCGGCATGCGCCTCGAAGGCGGCGAGGCGCTCGGTCGCGCCGGGATAATAGGCCGGGCGCGACGGGGCTTTCTGCATCACCTTTTCGAGGGCCGCCAGAAGCGCGTCGGATTTGTCCCAGCGTTCGGGCAACACGAGCATTTGGCAGGCGATACAGTTGAAACCGGAATTGTTGAGCTTCTGTGTGGCGATCAGTTCGGCATGGTAGGCGATGTCGGCATTCGACCATGGGCCGGGCACCACGATGGTCGGCGCCACGCCGCCAAGCTCAGAGGTGATACGCCGGCTGTTGCGCGGCGTGCCCGCCGCCTTGTTCTTGCGGCCCTCCTCGCCGGGACCCCAGACGATCGCGTCATGCGAGGCGGCGGCACCGGTGATGTGGATGTCGTCAACGAGATCGTGGTTGCACAGATACGCACCGACATCGGCGCTGCCGCGCACGATGCGCAGCGCACCGAATTCGATCAGCGGCCGCAGCGCCGGCCGCAGGAAATCAACGAGGTAATCATTGACCGGGTTCATCTTGAGCAGGACGACCTGATGTTCGACGAGCAGCTTGTGCAGGCAGTCGAGCGGCGCGATCGAGGCGACGTTGCCGGCGCCGAGCACGAGCCCGATCTTGCCCTTGCGGCTGGTGCGCGGCGCGTCATAGGCCGATGCGGTGTTTGCGGCGAGGTTCGCCTTGGTCACGCCGGGCTGCATCCAGATCTCTGCCTTCAGCCCGGTGAACAGCACCTTGTCCCAAAGCGAATTCGGAACCACCGTCACCGCCACCTGTCCGCTAGGCAAGGTGCGGACCGGCAGTCTGTCAAGGAACTTCTTGCCCTCCATCAGGCTCAGCGTGTGGATGAACTGGTTGCAGCCATCCATCAGCGCCGCCGGGCCAGCCAGCCATTCCTCACCTTCCAGCGGCGAGCCGGTCGGGATGCCCTTCTTGCGCGTCGCGGTTTTGACCCACGCCTCGGCGACCTCGCGGATGTGATCCTTGACCTGCCGCAGCAAGGCGATCCGCTCGCCATTCGAGGTCTGCGCCCAGTCGTCCTTCCTGGCGTCGAGATCGGTGAGCGCGAGGTCGAGTTCGGCTGCCCATTCAGGCTGCACGGGCTGGGTTTTGACTGCCTTGGCAACCATCCTATCCTCCTCCACTTCGATCTCTTTGTTTGACGCAATTCCTGTGGGAAAACCGCTTCACACTTTTCCTGGAATTGCTCTACGAAAACGGCAGTGCGGCCCATTGCTCGACGAATTTCCCGCCGGAATAGACCTGGATCGAACCGAACTGCTGTAGCACGAATTCGCTCTGCGTCGGACGCAGGAAGGCGTAGTCGTCAGGCCCGACATTGACGTTGTCGGGCAGCGCCATGAATTGCTGATTGGTCGAAAAGCCGAACGTCTTGTCGGTCTTCATCCCCACGGGATGGACGGGCTTCGCCATCCATTTTCCGCCATAGAGAAAACAGCCGCGCCGCGGCAACAGCCCGAGCTTCTGCAGCAGCCAGGAGCGCTGGTCGAGGCCCGGCGCCTGGACATCGACCACTTTCAGGATCGGCGTCGCGATGAATGCGGCAGGCCGCAATTGGCTGAGGCTCGGCACATCGAAATCGGTCGGCAGCATAAAAGCCGATCCGATGGACAATTCATTGGCGCCGACCCAGCTGTCATAGAGCAATGCGGTGCTGCTGCCGCCAAGATTGAGGATCTTGCGCTGGTCGGCGGCAAGGCAAGCGACATATTGGCGAAACAGGCTGATCGCCTTGACGCGCGCCTTGGCCGGTCCTCCCAGCAGTTTGGGGATATGGCCGATATGCGCCTCGTAGGCCATGACGCCTTCGCATTTCAGCCGCGGGTAATTCGCCAACGCGGAAACTGCCCGGGCCAGTGAGTCGGGATCGCTGATACCGCCGCGATGAAGGCCGACATCGACCTCGAAGCAGACGCGCAGCTCGCGGTCGAGCTCGGCGGCAAGCGAGCCATAGGCGGCCAGCCGCTCCTCGGTATCGATCAGCCAGACGATGCGCGACGTAGCTTCGCCGAGCCCGGCGAGAACGCCCTTCGTCAGCGCGTGCCTGGCGCCGGCAACCGGCATCGGCTTGCCCAACAGGAGATCGACTTGGGGAAACACTTTCAGCATCTCGGCGCTGATCGGCAGATGAAAGGTCATCAGCCTGTCGGTCGCAAACGCCGCGCGGATATAGTCGATCAGCGGCAGGCATGGCAGCGACTTGTCGACGAGGCGCAGATCGAGGCCCGTGGCGAACTTCGCCTTGATCGCAGCGATGTTGTGATCGAGCCGGTCGAGATCGAGCACCAGGCAAGGCTGAAAGATCCCGGCTGCCCTGAGCGCGCCCGACATTTCCGCGAAATAGGTGTCGGTCAGGCTCATGCCGCGACGCCGAGCAGCCTGGCAATATAGGGCGACACGAAGCGGTTGTCCGGGTCCATCTCGCGGCGGACCGCCATCGCATCGTTCCAGCGCGGATAGAGCGCGCTCAATTCCCTTGATGTCAGGCTGTGCATCTTGCCCCAATGCGGGCGGCCGCCGCGCTTCCTGAAGATCGGCTCGGCGGCGTTGAAGAACGCCATCGGATCGCGCTCGACGCCGTGATGGATGGCGATGGAACAGGTTGGGCGCTTGTAGAAGGGGCTGAGCCAGACATTGTCGGGCGCGACGACGCGCACCTCCATCGGAAAATAGACCTCTGGAAACCGCGTCTCGAGCAGCGCAATGATTTCGCTGAGTGCGGCCGCCCCTTCCTCGAACGGCAGGTGGTATTCCATCTCGTTGAACTTGACGTTGCGCTCGGAGGTGAAGACCTTCAGCCACTCCTCGATATAATCCTCGGCTGGCACCTTGGCGAAGGCCGAGCCGATGAGACGGCGGCGCAGCCAAGGGAGCCAGCTGAGATAGTCGCGCAGTTTTCTCAGCGTCGTCACCGCATCGTCGTCTTCCGTCGGCGGACGCACCGTCGCCGGCGCCTCGGTGATGTCGCTGGCAATCAGCAGCGCCTGTTCCGAAAACGGCACGTAGTAGAACTCGGCCGAACGATGCGCCGTCATGGTGCTTTCGAATTGCGCAAGCACATCGGCGATCGGCGCCGTCCAGCGGCGGTGCCGCATCCGGTAGCTCGCCACGTTGCGGATCGTCACTTCGGTGACGGCGCCGAAAGCGCCGAGCGAAGCGCCCATGGCTTCGATCATGTCGGGGCTCTTGGCACGGTCGAACTCTTTCACGGCGCCACGCCCGTCGACGATCTGCATCGCCTCGAGCTGGGTATGGTAAGCGCCGAGCGTGATGCCCGAGCCGTGGGTGGCGGTGCCCAGCGCCCCGCCGAACGCCTGCTTGTCGATGTCGCCCATGTTCGGCAGCGCCTGGCCGACGCCGTGCAACAGCTTTGCCAGCGCGCCGATCTTGGTGCCGGCGCCGACCCGTGCTGTCAGCCTTTCGGGATCGTGCGACCTCAGGCCCTCGAAGCGATCAAGCGACAGGATCGTCCCGTCATTCTTAACCAGAGGCGTGAAGGAATGGCCCGTGCCAGCGAATCGAACTGGTCCCGGCGCGTTGCGAATGGCACCACTCAGCTCATCGAGACTCTGCGGTTCGGCAAAAGCCTGCGGCGTGGCCGTGACATAGCCCGACCAATTGCTCCACTGGCTGATAGCCTCTCCCAAAATTGCCTCCCTGGGACACCGGCTTTGCCGGTCTTTCTCCTAGCGCTAGATAATATGATACATACTCAGCTTTTCAGATATGATACATTGTCAGCTTTCTGTCAACCTGGCAATCGGAGGTGTCTTGCGTGGTCCGTGTTCAAGTGCATGGCCTTTCGCCATGATTGGGCGCATTCCGGGTAGTGAGATTATCTCTAGGCAATTAAAAGGACAAACAATGACACAAATATAATTAAAACGATCTGCTTAAATCTCATCACAAGAGCTTTGCGCTCATCCCGTTTTAGCCTGATCTTTATTTCATGTCCGTCATACTTTATATATCCATAAAACATGCCGCATGCTAACAAAACCAAAAAAATACCTCTCCTACCGTGGCTTTCTCGGAAGCCACTGCTGCCAAACGCAACCACCCATCCGCCAATTCCGTAAATAACCAATGTTGAAGTGAATAAAACGAAAAGCATCGAGAAAACGTATAGTTTCTTTAACGCATTCCGACGACCGTCGTGCCCATCCATCACTACAGTTCCCTTGCTTGCAGGAACGTAAATCAATACTGCATTATTCGTGCTTCATACTTGATTTCCGAGTACCCCTCTAGCTCACCTCGGGGCAACGGAACTTCACTACACAATAGCACGCCGCCAGGTCGTGGGGCGAACGGCTAGGTTGCTCGTCCGTCAGCGAGCCGCGCGCCGTACTAAGGGCCATGCAAATCCATGAGGGCAACCGGCTGTATCACGAGCCTCACCGCGACCGGGCGATCGTGATCGAGCGTGGTATCTGATTGTCATCGGACGACATTCCGCGCCGGCCGCATTATCTACAGCGACGCACGCTGAGCCGGCGTCGGCATTGAACGCAGTTCGTTGCCCCTTCAAGCCAGCCCAAACGTTTCCACGGCCCGCATGATGCCGCGCAATTCGGCCAAGCCCTTCAGGCGGCCGATCAGCGAGTAGCCGGGATTGATCCTTGTCTTGCCGATATCGTCGGCGAGCAGGTGGCCATGGTCCGGCCGCATCGGGATTTGCCAGTCGGCGCGGCCCTCCTTGCGGCGGCGCGCCTCCTCCTGCATCAGCGCCAGGATGACATGCGCCATGTCGGTGCCGCCTTCGAGATGCTCGGCCTCGTAGAACGAGCCGTCATCCTCGATGGTGATGTTGCGCAGATGGGCGAAGTGGATGCGGTCGGCGAATTCCTTGACCATGGCGACGATGTCGTTGTCGGCACGCGTGCCGTAGGACCCGGTGCAGAACGTCAGCCCATTGGCCTGGCTGTCGACGGCATTGAGAATGAAACGCGCATCCTCGGCGGTCGAAACGACGCGCGGCAGGCCGTAGAGCGAAAACGGCGGATCGTCGGGGTGGATACACATGCGCACCCCCTCCTCTTCCGCCACCGGAATGATCTCGCGCAGGAACCACGCGAGGTTGTCGCGCAACTCCTTCGGCCCGATCCCGTCATAGTCCGCAAGCGCCTCGCGAAAACTGTCGCGGTCATACTTGCGCTCTGTAGCCGGCAGGCCGGCGATCAGATTGCGCTCGATCTGGTCGATCTTCTCGGGCGGCAATTCCTTCAGCCGCGCTTCCGCCTGCGCAATACGCGCCGGCGTGTAGCTGTCAGCACCGTTCTTGCGCTTCAGCACGAACAGATCGTAGGCGGCGAAATCAACGGCATCAAAACGCAGGGCGTAGCCTGTCGTCGGCAGACGGTAGGCTAGATCGGTGCGGGTCCAGTCCACCACCGGCATGAAATTGTAGCAGATCGTGGCGATGCCGGCCTTGGCCAGCGCGCGGATCGAATCGCGGTAATAGCCGGCATAGCGCCCGCGTTCCTGCGCGCCGATCTTGAAGGAATTGTGGACCGGAACGCTCTCGACGACCGACCAGGTCAGTCCTGCTTCCTGGATAATGCGCTTGCGCTCCAGCACTTCGGCCTCAGGCCACGCCCGGCCGTCATAGATATGGTGGAGCGCCGAGACCACGCCGGTGGCGCCCGCCTGCTTGACATGATCGAGCGTCACCGGATCATCGGGCCCATACCAGCGCCAGCATTGTTCCATTTCGGCTTTCCTTCTGCGACAGGTTGGCAACTTATTGTTGGACCCCGATGGGAGTCGATAGAAAATGGAGGAGTTTTTAGAAATGACGGATTTCGACGGCAAGGTCGCCCTGGTGACCGGGACGACCGGAATCGGCCTGGCAACCGCCACACGCCTTGCGGCCGGTGGCGCCGCAATCATCGCCTGCGGCATCGACCGCGCCGCCAACGCGGCGATGAAAGCGCAACTAGAAAGTGCTGGTGCCGCGGTGCTGGTCATCGACACCGATGTGTCCGTCTCCGATCAGGTGCGCGACGCGGTCGCGGCTGGCGTCGCGAAGTTCGGCGGCCTGGATGTCATCGTCAATTCAGCCGCCGTCCATCCCTATGGCACGGCGACGACCACCGACTGGGAAACCTGGAACCGAACGATGACGGTCAATGTCGGCTCGATCTACCTGACCGCGCATTTCGGCATTCCGGAAATGATCAAGCGCGGAGGCGGCGCCATCGTCAACGTCGCCTCGGTGCAGGGCTTTGCCTGCCAGCAGAACGTCGCCGCCTATGCCACGACCAAGGGCGCCATCCACACGCTGACGCGCTCGCTGGCGCTCGACTACGCGGCATCAGGCATCCGCGTCAATTCGGTCAGCCCGGGCTCGATCCGCACGCCGATCCTGGAGAAGGCTGCGCGCGGTGACGGCGGCAGCGATGCCGATGTCGAAGAGGCCTACAAGCGCTTCGGCGCGGCGCATCCGCTCGGCCGCATCGGCGAACCGGAGGAAGTGGCGGAACTCATCGCCTTCCTTTGCTCGTCGAAGGCCGGCTTCTGCACCGGCGCGGACTACAGGATTGATGGCGGACTGACCGCCGGCATCGGCGTCAGATAGAGCACTGATCGTGCTCTGCACGCTTGCCGGCGATCTCGAGCGCTATGTACCGCCTCTATAGCTTCCACGTCCGCCTGGCATTGCCCGAAAGCAGCTTCGCCCGTTCGTCGGGACTGGCTCCCGCGATCAGCGCATGCGTCGCTGTCACCCAGGTCGCAAGGCCACCGCCAAGCGTGCACACCGGCCAGTCGCTGCCCCACACGACGCGGTCCCAGCCGAAGCAGCCGATCGTGTGCTCGACATAGGGGCGCAAGGTCTCGACGGTCCATGAGCCGGCATCGGCATAGGCGACGACACCGGAGATCTTGCCGATGACATTGGGACGCCGCGCGATCTCGGTCATATGCTCGCGCCACGGATGTTCCGCACTGGCCTTGATGTCGGGCACGCCGCAATGGTCGAGCACGAACTGCACATCCGGCGCCAGATCGGCGAGCGCAACCGCCCTTGGAATCTGATGCGGCAGGACGACGAGGTCGAAGGTCAGGCCGGTGCCGGCAAGCCGCTTGATGTTTTCGCGAAACAGCGCGCTGTCCGAAAGCTCGTCCGGCATGACATGCAGCACGCGGCGGAACCCCTTGACGAAGGGATCGGCCTGCTGGCGCCCGAGATAGGCGGCGAAGCCGGCCTCCTCCGGGCGGCAGGAGGCGATCGCCCCGCGCAACAGACTGCCCTTCTCCAGCGACTGCGCCTTCACATGGCTGGTCTCGGCCTGGATGTCGGCTTCATCGACGTCGACCTCCATATGCAGCGCGGCCTCGATACCGGCGCGGCGGGCCTGGATCGCATATTCTGCGTGCGGGAAATCGCGGTTGAGCGCCGGCTCGCGGCTGAGCCAGGGATAGCGCAGCGCCGACAGGTCGATCAGGTGCAGATGAGTGTCGATGATCATGGCTGTCCTCCTCGGTGATTTCAGATCATCGCCAAATGCCTAAACCCAGCGCATGACACAAGCTTTGGCTCAGGCCCGCTTCGGGATCTCTTTGTCCTCGAGCAGCAGCGTCAGCCCCATGGCGACGAAATAGAGCGCCGCCACCCAGATGAACATCACGTTGAAGCCACTGGAGTAATGGTCGAGCACCACTTCGCGGATCGCGCCCGGCAGGCTCGATGCGAGGTGCGGCGTCAACCCGTTCAGGCCACCCGGCAGCAGGGCGGCGGCGTCTGCAGGAAGCTCGGCTGTCTGCCGGTTCAGCGCCCAGATCATCACCGCGCCGTTCAGCGCCAGACCCAGCGATGCTCCGAGCGTCCGCGCCTGGGTGATCAGCGACGTCACCGCGCCGATATCCTGCAGCGGTGCCGCCGCCTGGATCGCCACGATCAGCACCTGGAACTGCAGGCCCATGCTGATGCCGAACACAGCCATCATCGTTGCCAGCACCCAGATCGGCGTGTGCTGGTTGGTGAGGACAAAGCCCAGCATCAGAAACCCGCCAATACCCATGGCGACCACCGGCATCCATTTGTAGCGTCCGGTTGCGGCAATTACCCGCCCGGCGACGATCGAGATGACCATCGATGTCAGCGACGCCGGCAGGAACAGGAAGCCGACTTCGGCCGGGCTGAGACCCGTCAGCGTCTGCATGTAGAGGGCGAAATAGAAGAACATGCCCAGCGTCACCGTTCCGGCGACCAGCGACACGCCCGAGACGATGCTGACCGTCGAATTGCCGAACAGCCGCAACGGCACGATCGGCTCTTCGGCCCGGCGCTCCACCATGATGAACAAGGTGATGGCGACCAGCGCGAGGAGTGGTAATACGAAGGTGAGCAGGTCCGGCCCGCTGGGGTCGAGCACATGATAGCCCCAATAGACGATCGCCGTCGTGCCGGTGGCGAGCAGCACGCCGCCGAGATAGTCGATGCGGTGCCGCTTTTCGTTGAACCGGCTGCGCATGGCGAAGGCCAGCACCGCCAGCACGATGATCCCTATCGGCAAATTGACCAGGAACACCCAACGCCAGCCGAACAGGCTGGTGATGTAGCCGCCGGCCAGCGGGCCGAGCACCGACGACAGCGCGAACACCGCCGAACTGTAGCCCTGATATTTGGCGCGGTCGCGCGGCGAAAACAGTTCGCCGATCATGGCGAAGGCCGAAACCATCAACCCACCCCCGCCGATACCCTGCAGCACGCGCGCGGCGATCAAGCTCTCCATCGACCATGCCATGCCGCAGACCAGCGAGCCCAGCAGGAACAGGCCGATCGCCGTCAGCACGACATTCTTGCGGCCATACATGTCGCCAAGCTTGCCGTAGAATGGCGAGACCGCGGCGGTCGAGAGCAGGTAGGCGGCACCGACCCAGCCGAACAAATGCAGATTGCCGAGTTCGCCGGCAATGGTGGGCAAGGCGGTGACGACGATCTGCATGTCGATGGTTGCCATGAACATGGCGATCAGCGCGCCGAAATAGACGATCAAGGTCGTAAGGTCGGGCCTGACTTGGGCCTCCACGGGCCGCGCGTCCGGCAGCGTCTGCTCGACAGTCATCGGTGTCTCCGTAGCTTGGGGCGCGATTTATGTGCCCACAGCCGAGAGGTGTCAACCAGATATGTGCGCTCAGCATATAATTGACATCAGCATATATTCTTGCTAACGCGCTATGGATGAGCAGCAACGCATCCAGCAGTCCGGACCGATTTCCATCCCTGTTCCAGACGCGCGGCGATCGGGACCTCGCCGGTCTGGCGCGCGGCAGCGGCCTGTCCGAACCGGCGGCCGAGGCCGTGGCCGCCATCGATGCGGTAATGAGCAAGGTGCGCCGCTCGATCCAGCGCCGCGACTTCGGCCGCATGATCCTGGCGCGCGTAGACCCTTCGCTGGAAGTGAGCCATCTCGATGCGATCAGCGCCATCGCGAACAATCCGGTTTTCAGCGCTACCCAGCAGGATGAGGTGACGGTTGGCGTCATCGCCGAGCGCCTCGAGATCGATCCGTCGCGCGCCAGCCGCATCGCGGCCGACCTCGTCGAACGCGGCTATGCCTGCCGTGTCGCATCGCAACGCGATGCCCGCCGCATCTGCCTCAAACTCACCGCCAAGGGTGAGCGCCTCGTGGCGGCGGTGCGCCAGACCAAATGGCGGATTTTCGCCGGATCGCTGGCACAGTGGGATGAGCAGGACCTAGTAAGGTTCGCCACCTTGCTGGAACGCTTCGCCGGTTGGGCCATGGACGAAGCCGGGATGAAAAGATCCGCCGAGGCCGTCAAGCAGTTGATGGACGAGATGCTGCCCGAAACGAAATAGGCGGCACGGCGTGGACGCTCACCCATGTGTGCGAGCCGTTCGATAGCCCTTGACGCTCAGGTCGCCTCGGATCGTTATCGGTCGAAGAAACCGGCGTCCTCTTCCGACAGGTATTTCTTCGCCGCTTTGGCATCGATGTCGAGGCCGAGTCCCGGAGCTTCGAGCAGGTCGACCATACTGTCCCTGACGATCTGCCCCTTGGGCAGGCCGATGACGATGTCCTCCCACCACGGGTCGGAGGCGCTGGGATATTCGAAGGCGATGTAGTTGGCCGGCAGCGTGGCGCAGACATTGATCAGCGCGCCGAGGCCCAGCAGACCGTTCGCCGTGCCGTGCGGCGCCATCATGATCGAGTGCATATAGGCATGCTCGGCCACCCATTTGAGCTCGGCGATACCGCCTATATCGGCAGGATCCGGGCCGATGACGCGCACCGCCTGTGTTTCGATCAGTTCCTTGAAATTATGGCGCAGATAAATCTGTTCGCCCGTATGGATCGGGGTGGACGTCGATGTCGTGAGTTCGCGGTAGGCCTGCGGATTGACCCACGGCACGTAGTCGCCGGTCAGCATATCCTCCAGCCACATCAGATTGTATTTTTCGACGGCCCGCGCGAAGCGGATGGCGTCGGGCAGGAACCAGCCGGGGCCGCAATCCAGCGCCAGCGAGACCTTGTCGCCGAGCACATCCTTCATGGCGATGACGCATTCGATCATATGCGCCATGCCGCGCTCGCTGATCTGCCCCTGGTCCATCGCGCCGTGATAGGTCGGCGGCTGACGCACGCCGTAGTGGAAGTCGGGGACGCTGGTCTTCATGTTGGAATGAAAGCTGATGCCTTGCTTGACCATGAAGAAGTTTTCCGGCCGCTCCATCATCCATTTGACGTCGGCCGCGTAATCCTCCGGCCTGTCGCCGGTGCGCTTCTTGCGGATGGAACCGTTATAGACCCGCACCTTGTCGCGCACCTTGCCGCCGAGCAGCTTGTAGACCGGAACGCCTGCCGCCTTGCCGGCGATGTCCCACAGAGCATGCTCGATAGCGCTGACGGCGGCGCCATAGGGCTTGAACGAGCCGCGCTGGCGGATTTTCAACATCACGCGTTCGACATCGGTCGGGTCCTCGCCGATCAGCGCGTCGCGGAAATGCAGCACCCAAGGCTTGAGATAAGGCTTGGTGTACTCAACCTCGCCGAGGCCATGGAGGCCTTCGTCGGTGACGATGCGCACGATGGGATGCTTGCCGATGACGGCGCACCTGAGATCGGTGATCTTCATGATGTCCTCTATTTCACCGACGAGAAGGCGGTTGGCGCGAGAAACTGGCTGGAAATATTGGCCAGGATCGGGCCATCGCGCTCGGACTCGTCGCGGGCCTCGAGCCATGCCCGATCGGTGGTGAAGGCCTTCCATTTCACTTCGCGCTCGGCAAGGGATTCCCAGGCGATGAAATAGGTCAGTCGATTGCTGCTTTCGCCGACCACCGTGGTGAAGAACCCGGCCTGGCGGATGCCGTGCTTGTCCCACAGCGCCAAGGTATGGTCGTTGAAACGCTTGAGCAGCGCCGGCAGCTGGCCCGGCACGCAGTCGTAAATGCGAAGTTCGTAGATCATGGTCCATCCTTCTGTTTACCTCTCCCTCCGAGGAGAGAAGTGTAGAGTCAGCTCCAGGTGCGGTCCCAGGAATATTCGTCGTCCCAGTGATCGGTCGGTTGCCAGATGCCGGTGACGCCGGGCTGCAGGTGCTGGCTGATCACTTCGTCGACGATGTCGTCGATGCCCAGACCAGGCTTGTCGGGCACGGTGATGAAGCCGTCCTTGACCAGCGGCTTGGGCAGGCCGGTGACGATATCGTCCCACCAGTCGACTTCGACGCTGTGATATTCGAGCGCCATGAAGTTTTCCGTGGCTACAGCGACATGCGCGGCGGCCATTGCCGCGATCGGGCTTTCCGCCATGTGAATGGCCATGGCGACGCCATGCTCCTGCGCTGCGTCGCCGATCTTCTTGGTCTCGAGAATGCCGCCGGTGGTCAGCAGATCCGGATGGATGACCGAGATGCCGGCGTTGAGCAGCGGCTGGAATGCTTCCTTGAGGTAGATGTCTTCACCGGTGCAGATCGGCACGGAGGTCGCCTGCTGCAACTGCCGATACTGCTCGGTGTACTGCCAGGGGATCACGTCCTCGAGCCAGGCCGGTGCATACTTCTCGATCCGCCGGGCCAGACGGATGCCGTCCTGCAGCGAGATGTGGCCGACATGGTCGATGGCGAGCGGGACCTCGTAGCCGATCACCTCGCGGACCTCGTGAATATATTGATCGAGCAGGTCGAGGCCCTTTTCGGTGAAATGGAGGCTGGTGAAGGGATGCGGCACGTTCTGCGCATCATAGGCGGCGTTGCGCGCCCGGCGCTCGTCCAGCGTGCGTGCCGGACCGCGCGCGGCATGGCTGCGGAAACCGTCGAGCACGCCGGCCGGCGCCACCACTGCGCCCGATATGTGCGCGATCTGCGCCAGACCGAGATCCATCTTGAGGAAGGTGAAGCCAAGATCCATCCGCGCCTTGAGCCGCTTGCCGGTCTCGGTGCCGCTGGGCTTGTCCGCGTCGGTGTCGCAATAGACCCGCACCTTGTCGCGGAACCGTCCGCCAAGCATCTGGTAGACCGGCACGCCGTAGGCCTTGCCAGCGAGATCCCACAGCGCGATCTCGACTGCCGAGACACCACCACCTTGCCGTCCATGGCCGCCAAATTGCTTGATGCGGCGGAACAGCCGGTCGACGTCGCAAGGGTTCTCGCCTAGCAACCGGCTCTTCAACATCAGCGCATAGGTCGCGCTGGCGCCGTCGCGCACTTCGCCCAGGCCGACAATGCCTTGATTGGTGTAGATCTTGATCAGCGCCGAGGTGAACGGCGCGCCGACGATCTCGGCGACCCGCAGGTCGGTGATGCGCAGGTCGCTCGGCCTGGAGTTCGTATTTACCCGATTGAGCGCCTCGCCGGCGCTACCCGTCTTTGCCATGGCTTATCCTCGTTCTGATGGTGGCGCCCCGCACCCCCGGCCTGCATAAGCGTTGCTAGCCAAGCTCTATCTCGTGGGCCTGCAGGTAGTCTCGGTTCATCTCGACGCCCAGACCCGGCTTCGACGCCAGCTTGAGGCTGCCGTTCGAAACATCGAGTGGCTCGTCGATGAGGTGGTTGTATTTATCGAGATTCCACTCCGACGTTTCGAGCTTGTAGAAGTTGGGAACCGTCATCATCACCTGCGCTCCCGCAACCACATTGATCGGTCCCGCGGCGTCATGGGGCGAGACCGGGATGTAGTAGGCTTCGCACAGGGCGGAAATCTTCTTCAGTTCGGTAATGCCTCCGGTCCAGGTAACGTCCGGCATGATGTAGTCCGCAAGCCTGTTCTCGAGCACCGGCACGAAATCCCATTTGGTGTGGCCGCGCTCGCCCCACGAGGTGGCGGCACTGACCTTCTCACGCACTTGCTTGAGAGCATTGAGGCTTTCTGGCGGGCATGGCTCCTCGAACCAGTCGATCTGGCCGGCTTCCTCGAGGCTTCGGCAGAGGCGAATGGCGGTGGGGACGTCGAAGCGGCCATGCGCGTCGATGAGAATGTCGACATCGGGCCCCGCCGTTTCACGGATCAAAGCCGTTAGTTCGGCAGCCTCGCGCTCGTCCTTGCGGGTCATGCTGCCATCGAGGTAGCCGTCCCGCTGTTCGCGCGCCAAGCCATCGGCGATGCGGCCCTGGTGGGGGAAAGGATCGAACTTCAGCCCGGTGTGTCCGGATTCGACGATGTCTCGAATTTCGCGGACCACAGCCTCCTTGCTGGTAAACTTGGCCTGGTTGGGGTGGGTATAGAGCGCGATTTCATCGCGTACCGGACCGCCCAGCAGCTCGTAGATCGGCTTGCCTAGAACTTTGCCGCGAATGTCCCAGAGCGCTATGTCGATAGCGCTCACGCATTCGACTGCGGCGCCGCGGCTGCCCATATAGGTGAAGCTGCGGAAAATCTTGTGCCAGAGATGCTCGATGCGCGCCGGATCCTCACCTGTGACGGCAACACCGATCTGCCGCAGGATCGTGCACAGCGCGCGGTTGGCGAGCCTTGTGGTGGTGGTGATTTCCCCCCAGCCACTGACCCCTTCGTCGGTCGTCACCTCGACGAACAGGAACTCTCCCCAATAGGAAGCATCGGACTTGATCAGCCACGGCCGAACGCTCGTGATTTTCATCTCTCAACTACCTCTGTCTGATGGCCGGACCAATGATTTTCTGGGCTGGAAGTTCTATCCGGCCCGAGCGGCGTTGCGCGCACGCATCTGTTCGAGAACGTGCCGGCCGGAACCCTCGACATGGCGGGCAATGAGTTCGGCCGCCTCGTCGGCATTTCCCGCTTTGATATGCGCGATGAGCTCGCGGTGTTCACGCATGATGGCGGCCCGCCGCGCGAGCGTGAAATTGAAACGCCGGCTCACCGCCCGCAGCACTTCGCGATGCTTCCACCAAAGCTCGGCGGCATGGCGGTTGTAGTGGCGCTGGTACATTACGGTGTGGAAGGCGGTATCAAGTTCACTGTGCCGCAATGTGTCGGTGAAGTTGTTCTCTTCGATCAGAGCCTGGATGCGTTCGAGTTCGGCGATGTCCTCGCCGGTCGCCATGTTCACGAACCATCGCGTCAGGGCCGGCTCGATCAGGACGCCGATCTCGTAGATATCCCGGACAAAATCCTGGTCTATGGGCCGGACGCGCGCGCCACGGTTGGCGACAAAGGTGACGAAGCCCTCCCCTCGCAACAGCTGCAGCGCCTCGCGTACGGGGTTGGTCGAGGTGCCGTGACGCCGGGCGAGATCGGTAACCACAAGTCGTTCGTTGGCGGCGAGCCGTCCCTCGATGATGTCTTCCCGGATCAGCTCATAAAGCGAGGCGCCCTCGCTGGACGCCGCGATGGGATCAATCCCCGCGGGTGGCTCTGCTTTGAAATCACTTGTTTCGGCCAAAGCCGGCTCCCCCGATTAGTACATCACATGCTCGATATCATACACGCGTTTTGCAAACAATGTACGATCGGGTGCGTTGACAGGCAATCCACGATCTGAAAACGTACCAGATGATCGAAGGGATACATTGAGCAGAAGGACACATCCCGCACGGTCGAACGAGCCCTTGGCGCACGGCGGCATGGGAGAATCTGGGAGGATACTATGACGAGGATTACACTCGGCGGTGCCGTCCTGCGCGGCACAATCGCCACTGCTTTGATGGCGTCGCTCATGTCGGGATCGGCGCTGGGTTCGCCGCCAGTCGATTTGAGCAAGTGGTCGCCGGAATATGTGCGCTCCATCGCCGGCACACAGGATTTCGACACGGCCGCCGATTGCGGCAAGGTCACTCCGCTCGACTACAAGGGGCGACTGACGTTCTGGTATCAGGGCGTGTTCGAGGGCGACCCCGACCTGCTGCGTCAGTACTACAAGGATTTCTTCGAGACCTTCCGCAAGACCTATCCGAACATCCAGCTCGAGGATCAGGCCCTCACCTACAACGACCTTCTCGACAAGTTCCGCACGGCGCTGCTGGGCAATGCCGCGCCGATGGCGGTCCGCCTGCAAATCCTGGGCGGAACCGAGTTCGCCTCGAAGGGTTATCTGCAGCCGCTCAAGCCGGAAGATGTGGGCTATCCCACAGAGGATTTCTGGCCCGGCGCCATGAAGGCGGTAACCTGGGATGGCGTGACCTACGGCATTCCCACCAACAATGAGACGATGGCGTTCATCTGGAACGCCGACATTTTCAAGCGTGCGGGCCTCGATCCGGACAAGGCTCCAGCGACCTGGGACGACGTCGTCAAATATTCCAAGCAGATCCATGACAAGCTCGGCATTGCCGGCTACGGCCTCGTGGCGCGCAAGAACGCCGGCAACACGCCGTACCGCTTCATGCCGCAACTATGGGCCTATGGCGGCGGTGTCTTCGACGAAGCCTCCGCGAACCCGACCTATAAGGAGGTCGAGCTCAATAGCCCGCAGAGCAAGGCGGCGTTGCAAGCCTCCTACGACATGTATGTTCGCGACAAGTCGGTTCCGGTCTCGGCCCTCACCAACCAGCAGGCCGATAACCAGCCCCTGTTCGTCGCCGGCCAACTCGGCATGATGGTCTCGCACCCGTCCGACTATAACGTCATGCTCGACCTGCAGAAGAAGGCAACGGGCGCCGACAAGGACAAGGCGCAGACCGTCATCGACAACATGCGCTATGGCCTGATTCCGACCGGCCCCGACGGCAAGCGCGCCGTCGTGTTTGGCGGCTCGAACATTCACATCCTGAAGCCCGAATATGTCGAGGGCGGCAAGGTGGACGAGCCGGCTGCAAAGGCCATCATCTGCATGTGGACGAGCCCTGAATGGTCGCTGAAGATGGCGTATGCCGGCTCGAACCCGGGCAACCTCAACGGCTTCAAGACCAAATGGATGAAGGAACGTCTGGACAACATCAAGTTCCTCGATGTCACGACCTCGATGTTGCCATACGGCATCCCGTTCCCGGCGCTGCCGCAGTCGCCCGAGATCATGAATATCATCGTCCCGGACATGCTGCAGAACGCCCTGACCGGAGCGATGACCGTCGACCAGGCAGCGGACGACGCGGCCGAGAAGGTGAAGAACCTGATGGACGGACTCTAGTCCGGGCCTGACCTGCGATCCGACCGGCTGTGCCGATAGTGCGTGCAGCCGGTTTGCTCCGAAGAACAAGGGCACGCCATCGTGACGATCGTGACCGGCAAGGCCGAGGCTCGCCAAAGATTGCAACCCGGTAGCTCCGGGGCGCTGCGGAATACCTGGGAGCACCGTGCCGACTACGCATACGTGCTTCCAGCGATCGCCGTGATGCTCATCGTCATCGCCTATCCGATCTACTACACGGTCGAGCTGTCGTTCTTTAAAACGCCGCCTGGCCTGCAGCTCCGCGACAAGACCTTCATCGGATTGGACAACTACACGGCCATCCTCACCAGTCAGGTGTTCTGGAAAGTCACCTTGAACACCCTGATCTGGACGATCGCATCCACCTTCGTTGCCTTTGCCTTGGGATTTGCCGCTGCGCTGGCCCTCCACCGCGAGTTTATCGGCCGGGGTGTCCTGCGCGCTATCCTGATCATTCCCTGGGTCATCAGCGCGGTTGCCGCCTCCTATATCTGGAAGTGGATTTACCATTCGGACTTCGGCATCATCGGCGCGGTGCTGGTCGGCCTCGGATTGGCTGACCGGCCGCCGAACTTCATCGACAACGTCAGCACGGTGCTGCCCTCCTTGATCGTCGTCAACATCTGGCGCGAGTTTCCGTTTGCCATGATCATGATGATGGCCGGTTTGCAGACGGTCCCCGACCAGTTGCTGCGCGCCGCGGAAGTCGACGGGGCCAATGCATGGCAGCGTTTCTGGCACGTCACCTTCCCGCATCTGCGCAACGTCTCTACGGTGACAATTCTGCTGCTAGCAGTGGCCAATTTCAATTCCTTCATCATCCCGTGGATCATGACCGGTGGCGGGCCGTCGAACGCTTCGCACATCTGGATCACCCACATTTATGAGCTCGCCTTCGGCCGGCAGCGATGGGGCGTCGCATCGGCCTATTCGGTGCTCCTGTTCCTCATGCTGATGGTGCTGGGCTACTTCTACGTTCGTGCGCTGGCCGGCAACGAGCGCAAGGAGGGCGGCGCATGAGCACGATTGTCGAGACAGTCCCTCAACGTCCGGCCCGGCGCCGCATGCGCATCGACGGATGGCGTTGGGCCGGGCGCATCTTCCTCGTGTTCATGCTGCTTTACACCGCGTTGCCGATGATCTGGATGCTGATCACCTCGATCAAGTCCGGCTTCGCGGCGATGCAGTTCCCGCCGCAATGGTGGCCGGAAGAGCCTACCCTGGCCAGCTACCAAAAGCTGCTGGATCCGCAAAACAGCGTCGGCCAGGACTTCCTGCGTTTTTTCTGGAACAGCCTCTACGTGTCCACGGTCACCACAATCCTTTCGGTGATCGTGGCCGTTCCTGCGGCGTACGCGTTTTCGCGCTTTCGTTTCCCCGGTCGAAACTTCCTGTTCTTCACCGTGCTTTTGCGCAACATGTTCCCGGCGGTGATCTTTCTCGTGCCGCTCTTCATCCTGATGCGCGCGATCGGGCTGGTGAACACGCATGGCTCGCTCATTCTCACCTATCTCACCTTCGGCCTGCCGCTGGCGATCTGGCTGCTCAAGGGCTTTTACGACAACATTCCGGTGCAGCTCGAGCAGGCGGCGCGGATCGATGGGGCGACCCGGTTCCAGGCCTTCATCCTGATCGTGATGCCTCTCTCGACGCCCGGAATCATCGCCACAGCTATCTATTCCTTCATTGGCGCCTGGAACGAGTACATCTATGCCTACACCTTCCTTTCCAAGAACGAGCAGTTGACCCTGCCGGTCGGCATACAGCGTTTCTTCTCGGAGAATACGACGGACTTTCCGGGCCTGATGGCGGCCAGCTTCATGATGAGCGTGCCCGTCGTGGTGCTGTTCCTCCTCCTGCAACGATACTTCGTACGCGCCCTTACAGAAGGCGCGGTCAAACACTAGAGCCGGATGATTTCAGGTCTGTTCGACCTCAAATCTGAATCCGCCTCTAAATCAAAGAGATAGAGCATGATGTCGTCCGAAAACCGCTTCACACTTTTCGGCATCATGCCGTAGGGAGTTGCCGATGGCCCACGTGGTCCTGAGAGATCTCGTCAAGACCTATGGCGGCTTCAAAGCTGTCAACGACGTTTCGCTGACGGTCAATGACGGCGAGTTCGTTGCGCTCGTCGGCCCTTCGGGCTGCGGCAAGACAACCACGCTCAATCTTGTCGCGGGATTGATCCCGGTCACATCGGGCGACATCGTCATCGGCGACCGCGTGGTCAACGACCTCGACCCCAAGGACCGGGACATCGCGATGGTGTTCCAGAACTACGCGCTCTACCCGCAGAAATCGGTCTACAAGAACCTGGCGTTCCCGCTGCAGATGCGCAAGCTGCCCAGGGACGAGATCGACAGGAAGGTCAAGGAAGCGGCGCGCGTGCTCGACATGACGCACCTGCTCGAGCGCAAGCCGCGCGAACTTTCAGGCGGGCAGCAGCAACGTGTCGCCTTGGGGCGCGCCCTCGTCCGCGACCCTGCCGTTTTCCTCATGGACGAGCCGCTCTCCAACCTCGACGCCAAACTGCGCGTCCAGATGCGCTCGGAGATCAAGCGCTTCCACCAGGACCTCAAGGCGACCATCATCTATGTCACGCACGACCAGCTCGAAGCCGTGACCATGGCCGACAAGATGGCGGTGATGAACGGCGGCTACCTGTTGCAATACGATTCTCCGGCGCAGGTCTTTGCCCATCCGGTGAACATGTTCGTCGCCAGCTTCATCGGCAGCCCGGCGATGAGCCTTGTTCCACTGGAGGCATCGACAGCAAACGGCAACACTGCGTTGACCGGCGCGGAGGGCTGGAGCCTTGAGCTCTCGCCGCTCAACGCCCGGAAGGTTGCGGGGGCAACGTCGAGGAAAGTCGTGCTCGGCGCACGTCACTCGACCATCAGGCTGCACAAGAGCGCGGTGCCAGGCAGCGTCCCGGCCAAGGCCTATACAGTGGAGCCGACCGGAGACGTCACCTTTGTGCAGGCGTTGCTGTCAGGCGCCATCGTCAACATCAGCGTGTCCCCCAACATCGCGGTCGCACCTGACGAGCAGATCTGGCTCGAGTTCGACCAGGAGCGGCTGCATCTGTTCGATGGCGAAACTGAACTGGCCCTCAAGGCCGGCTGAGACAAGACGGGGTTCATTGGGAACGTTGGGGATGGCTGAAAAGCTCAAGATCACCGCGATCAAACCCTATCCTGTGTGGGTTGGAACGCGCAATCAGATGCTCGTCAAGATCGAGACCGACCAAGGCGTCTTCGGCTGGGGCGAGAGCGGCTTGAGCGGGCGCGAAAAGGCCGTTGCCGGCGCGGTCGAGCATTATCGCGAGTTTCTCATCGGCCGCGACCCGATGCAGATCGGGCGGATCTGGCAGGAGACATATCGCAGCCAGTACTTCGAAGGCGGGCGCGTTCTGCAGGCGGCGATTTCCGCCATCGACGTCGCCCTGCACGACATCAAGGGCAAGGCGCTGGGGGTGCCTGTCTACGAACTGCTGGGCGGCAAGCAGCGCGACCGCATCCCCACCTTCGCCTCGACCGGAGACGAGGCCGAGGGCGACGTCGCCATCGAACGAGCCCGGGAGCTGCGCGCACGGGGGTGGCAGGCGATCCGCTTCTTCCCCGCAGGGCAAAGCAGCAGGGACATCTTCGAACCCCGCGAGTCGATCGGCGCTACCGCGAGCATGCTGAACAAGGCGCGCGAGGCGCTTGGCGACGACGTCGTTCTCGGCATCGACTATCATCATCGGCTGTCGGTGGCAGAGGCGGCGAGCTTCTGCAACAAACTCGGCCGCGGCGTGCTGGATTTCCTCGAGGAGCCGATACGAGACGAGACACCTGAAGCCTACGAATCCCTGCGCAGGATGACCGACATTCCCTTTGCCATCGGCGAGGAATTTGCCAGCAAGTGGCAGTTCCTGCCCTACATCGAGCGCGGCATCCATCAGTTCAACCGTCTCGATGTCTGCAATGTCGGCGGGCTCACCGAGGCGATGAAAGTCGCCGGCTGGAGCGAGGCGCACTATGTCGACCTGATGCCGCACAATCCGCTTGGTCCGGTGTGCACGGCCGCGACCCTGCATCTCGCCGCCGCCGTACCCAACTTCGCGTGGCTCGAGACCAGGGAACCCGAGACGAAGCTGGGCTTCGACAATTCCGACTTCTTCCCCGTGCAGCCACGGCTCGACGGTCCCGACTATCCGGTCAGCGACCTGCCGGGCCTCGGCGTCGAGGTCAACGAAGCGGCGGTCCAGGCGGAGGCTTTTCGTTTCTGGGAAGCGCCTCACCTCAGGCGCCGCGACGGGTCTGTTACGAACTGGTAGTCCCCTTTTATCCGGAGTCCACAATGACGCATACCCCTGACATCACGCGACCGCCCAAAGACCTCATTGACGCCCTGAGGGAAATCGGCGCCGCGACGGTTGCCGGCACGCTAGGCCACATGGGTTTCCGCAATCCGCACATGGTCGGTCCGGTGGCGCAGAACCATGGGAAGTCGATCGTCGGGCCGGCGCTGACGCTGCAGTTCCTGCCGCAGCGGCCGGACCTCTTCAGCGAGGGAGAATACGCCGACCCGGAAACGCAACTGCACCGGCACGTGCTCTACCACGCGCAGGAAGGCGATGTGGTCGTCGTCGACGCGCGCGGTGACATGAGCTCGGGCGTCTTCGGCGATATGATGTCGACCTACTTCAAGGGCAGAGGCGGCGCGGGCATCGTCATCGATGGATGCATGCGCGACCGGCCGAATGTCGAAAAGCTCGATCTGCCGCTATGGCTGCGCGGCTGGACGCCCAACTACCATGTGCAAACCAGCATCTATCCGAACGCCGTCAACGTTCCGATCGCCTGCGGCGGTGTCACGGTGATCCCCGGCGACATCATAGTGGCGGACGACGACGGCGTGGTAGTGCTTCCCGTCGCAATGGCCGCAAAGGTGATCGAGGAATCCCGGAAGCATCACGATTGGGAAGAGTTCTCGCGAGAGAAGCTGATGCAGGGCGCACCGCTGCAGCGCTACTATCCGCTGCATGACGATGCCCGCGGCGAATATGAGGAGTGGCGCAAAGCCAATCGCCCGGCGGATTGAAGCAGGCATTCAAGACGATCCATATGTGCGGTGAAACTTGATGTGCGCCCCGACAGACTACTGGGAAGCCGTCTCAGCCGGGACCGCGCCGCCGACGAACGTCCCGATCAAGAAAGGCGCTTTCGTCGGGCGAGGCGGCGGCTCCGACACGGAAGGCGAACGACGTGACCCGCGTCGCATTGATGTCGATACCGCATCGGAAGCTCAGATGGTACCATGTCGTTGCCGTCCGGAAAGCGGTGTCGGGGGCGTCAAGAACATTGCCGGCCTTAAGCGGAATGCTTGGGATCAATTGGGGAGAATAAGAGGCGTCGTTCAACTCTTGCTCCAGAACGCTGGCGCAAAGTCTGGCGGCCCGTTGATCGCGAGGCACGTCGGCCATCGAGTTCGTTGCGAACACATCACCGGTGGCGCCTTGCGAAAAGAGTTTGCGAACGCCCGGAAGGCCCGAATATGGCCGCGGTGTAGCCGCGGCCACGTCCGTGGAGTTTGGCTCTTCGGTGATTCCGCGTCCTGACTTCGTAGCCTTTGCGGGGCGGGGTTTCGGCACGTTTTCGGGTTTGGTCCGAGGCGCCTGAGCCGACGCGGGAAGCTCGATCTCACCGTTGTCCCCAGGGGCAGCCAAAGGCATTGCGGCCGCGGATGCCTGTTTGTCAGAGGGTGGGGTCGCAGCCTCCTGTTTGTCCGCTTCCGGCTTCTCATTAGTCTTGGCTGACTCTGTCGGCTCTCCGGGGTCTGGCGCTGGGGCGGGTTTACTCTCCGCATCCTTTGGCGCGACAGCCGACTGTGGCTCGTTATCCTTGGCCGGCGATGGCACATTGTCTTGAGCGCTGCCTCCATTCAAGGATTTTTTGGGGCCAGTGTCTTTGTCGCCGAACTGAAAAACAGGCTTCAGGACCTCGATTGGCGGCAGCTTTTCCGGTGCCGGCTTTTCAACCTTCTGCTCCGGCGGCTTGTCGGGTTGCGGTGGACGCGGCGCGGGAGCGGGTTTCGGCTTCGGCGGTTCGGGTGGCGGGACGAGTGCGACATTGACCGGTTCCTCCTCCTGCGGCTGCTGGGCAGGAACGGGCAGGCCATAGACCAGGAACGCGGTGATGAGCGCATGCAGGACCAGCGATGCGGGCAAGGCCCACAGCAAGGTCCGACGCCGCTCGGATTTCTCGGTCTTCATCCCTCACGATGTGGAGCGAAACTGCGGCGGCATCAAGCGTGGCAACCGTATTGGCGCATTCAGCCGCAGCTCAGCAGTGAGGAGACGACGCCTGATTGCTTCTCGCCGCCGGCTCCATTCTCTGCATGCCCGCCACCAATCTCAGCGACGCAGGCTGGCGTCGCGGGCACGCTCGCGGAGCTCTTCGCGAGAAAGGCCCGCATCCGCCAATATGCTGTCTGGAAGCCGCCTCAAGTTCGCAAGCGTCTGGCGATAGGCAAGCCAGCGGGCGAAACGGTGTCGAAGTTCATGCAACATGATCGTCTCCTTGGCGAGCGGGATACCCACGCTCTTGGATTGGTCGAAAACGCAAAGCAATCGCGCAAAGCGTATGCACGATCGAACGGATTGGGCTGACTTCCTGGCCACCGAGGCGTGCCTGTCATTTTCCTGCCAGGGCAGGATTATCCAACGCCTCCAATGGCTGCATACTTGCGCATGATGTCCGCTTCGCGCTACAGCCACGGTCGCAAGGAGTTTTTCATTTCTGCAAAATGGATATTGGCTGGGACGATCTGAGGTTGTTTCTCGACGTTGCGCGGCTGGGTGGCCTGAGCGCGGCTACGGCAACCACGCGCCTCAGCGCAGCCACACTCGGACGACGCGTCACCGCGCTCGAAAAGCAGATCGGCGAAGCGCTGTTCGTACGGCAGCAGACCGGCTACCGGCTAACCCCGGTCGGTGAAGAACTGCTGCGGCGCGCCGAAGACGTCGAAGCAGCAATGCAGTCGCTGACCCGCTGGCGCGAGGGAAACCTGCCCGACCGCATTGTCCGCGTCTCGGCCGGGCCTTGGACCTCGGCCTTCGTTTCGGCCCATATCGGCGAAATCTGGACGGTCGATGACGGCATCAGGGTGGAACTCGTCACCACCACCGACCGGGTCGACATCGGTCGCCGCGCCGCCGATATCGGCATCCGCAGCGAGCGTCCAACCGAACAGTGGCTGGCCGGCCGCCAGAGCGGCAAGGTCGCGTATGCCATTTATTCCGGACGCCACCTGATCAACGGCATCGCTGCCGGCTTGTTCGTCGGCGTCACCGGCGAAGGAGCAAACGTCGCCTCGGCGCGCTGGCTGCAAGCCCATCACGGCGACCGCATCGCCGTGCGAGGCAACAACACCCATTCGGTGCGAGAACTTGTGGCCGCGGGCGCCGGCCTTTCCGTGTTTCCGTGTTTCGTCGGCGACAGCGATCCGCGGCTGGTTCGCGTCGCTCAGCCTATCCCCGAACTCGAAACCGACCAGTGGATCGTCACCCATCATGAGGAACGCCACTCCCCGCCAGTACGAAAGATTGCCGACCGGATTGCCGCTCTGATGCGGGCCTATCAGCCGTTGTTTCGCGGCAAGATGCCGATCCGCTAAGCCTCAGGCGTCGATCGGCCGCCAGATTCTCAAGGTTCTGGCGCGTGAGGCGGGCGCGTGAAGCTTGAAGGGGTTGGATCCCGGATTGTGGATTTTCGCTGGCCAGAACGGGCCAATTCCGGAAATTGGCTGGAGACTCGTCCAAAAGGTCCCACATCTTGTCTTGCCGCAAAGTTCACCCTCTGATTCCCTGTGCCAAGGCGATAGAACCTGATTCTTGCACCTGGCGTGTTCAAGCGGCGCGTTCCGGGAACTTTTTGTCGATCAATTCCAAGGAGACAAGACGATGAGCACCGCGGCAAGGCCCGTCATCTCGGAAATGCGGCCGAAGATAACCGTCATTGGTGTGGGCGGTGGCGGCGGCAACGCGGTCAACAACATGATTGCCGAAAATCTGCAGGGTGCGGAGTTCATCGTCGCCAACACCGATGCCCAGGCACTGACCATGTCGAAAGCATCGCGGCTGATCCAGCTGGGTGCCCATGTCACGGAAGGCCTGGGCGCCGGGTCGCTGCCGGCGGTCGGCCGCGCGGCAGCCGAGGAATCGATCGACGAGATCAGGGACCACCTTGCGGGAACCCATATGTGCTTCGTGACCGCCGGCATGGGAGGCGGAACTGGAACCGGTGCCGCGCCCGTCATAGCGAACGCTGCACGGGCAGCCGGCATCCTGACCGTGGCCGTCGTCACCAAGCCGTTCACCTTCGAAGGGAAGCGCCGCATGCAAGCCGCCGAAGAGGGCATCGAGCAGCTTCGCGAATGCGCCGATACCGTGATCGTTATTCCGAACCAGAACCTCTTCAGGATCGCCGACGCAAAGACGACTTTCGCGGACGCCTTCGCCATGGCTGATCGCGTCCTTTATTCCGGCGTCGGCTGCATAACCGATCTCATCGTCAAGGAGGGGCTGATCAATCTCGACTTCGCCGACGTGAAGTCGGTGATGCGCGACATGGGCCGCGCAATGATGGGTACCGGGGAAGCCACGGGCGAGGACCGCGCCAGGAAGGCCGCCGAAGCGGCGATAGCAAACCCGCTTCTCGACGAAGCCTCGATGATCGGCGCCAAGGGCGTCCTGGTCTCGATCTCGGGCGGCATGGACATGACGCTGTTCGAAGTCGATGAGGCCGCCACCCGCATCCGCGAGGAGGTCGACGCCGACGCCGACATCATCGTCGGCGCCATATTCGACCGGGCACTCGCCGGAAAATTCAGGGTCTCAGTCGTCGCGACAGGATTGCGGCAGGGCCTGGAGATACCGCAGTAGGCAGGATCCGGGCTGCTGATTTATGAGTCTGGTGGACCGTGGTCATGGGCTTCGCCACCGAAAAGTCGGCCCGCAAGCCCGCACCATCGAACTTGCCGGTGAATTCGCGTTGCCGGCCTAGAGACCGAATTTGTTTCGAGGCCGCTGCCACGAATGCGCGAACTCGCATCAGCGCCGCCGCGGAACCGCTCCCAACTGCAACCGCGCCGCGAATGCGCTTCGACCCGGATCCCCAAAAGGCCATACAGATTGACCACGGCAGACATTTCGCCTGCGATATGGCCAGCATCTGCTGACCACATGATCGGCCCTTTTTGATCGGTGATGCGGGCTCGCTGGATATGGCACAATAAAACCGGCATGGTCAGACGTCGGGAGCATCCAGTGGCGGCCAGCCTCGCAAGCACTATTTCGAAGAAAAACTCAGGTCTACCCGACAGGAGCATGCTCCATGGCTGACACGCCGACACCCGATGCTTCGTTTCTCGCGGCCCTGACGACAGAGCATTTCGTGCAGCAGACAGCGATCAGCACGTCCATAAGTGAAATGGCGTCGCGAACGACCATCTACATTATGTCTCTGTCGAGCGCTCTGGTGGCAACGGGCTTTGTTACGCAGTCCTCCGAGTTCTTCCTGCCGTTTGTCGCGGTTGTGCTGCCATCGGTCTTTTTACTGGGTGCCTTTACCGTCTTGAGGTTGGTCGACATCGCCGCTGAGAACATGCAGGCCCATATCGGCATTGCCCGGATCAGAGCCTACTATCGAACTTTGGGCGACGAGGCTGCCTTCCAGTTTTCCAAGGAATTCGGCCGCTGGCCCGAAAATGACGCCGAACCTTCTCTTCGTACTGGGCCTCTCCTGGCGTACCTGACCACTGCAGCGACTATGATCGCATTCATAAATGCCATCGTCGCTGCGGCGGGCGTTACTCTGCTTGCGTTTCGTGTCGGTGCAGAACTATTGCTCGCGCTGTGTCTTGGTGCTGGAACAGCAATCGGCTTGATGACGATTTTCTATTTATACCAGCGCCTTCGGACGAAAGGCATGGTCCGCATTGCCAAACCCTATGGTTCTGAAAAAAGCGTGCTTTGAGCGGGTAATGAATGTGGTGTTTGTCTGAACGCCGCCGGCATGGCAATTCCGATCTCATTGACGACCAATGCTCCACGCTCTTCGCAGGCTGTTCGCAATGGCGAGCCCTTTCGGGATCGAGATATTTGCGCAAACTTTTTTGCCCGGCATGCGTTGTTCGTTCTCCGAGCACAGGAGAAAGCCATGCAGACTAAGTCGCAGACTTCAGCTGAAGCCGCCAAGCAACGCCATATCCAGCGTGGTATCGACGCCAAAGACGAGACGAAGAGCAATGGCAAAATGCAACACGCGATGCAAGCCGGCGCCCGCAAATATCCCGAGCCGCCTTTTCCCGAGCAGCATCAACCCAAACCGGGGCATGAATGGGCGATCGAGCCCGCTCCGCTCTACGATGCGCCTTACTACCTCGGATCGAAAAAACTCGACGACAAGGTAGCGCTTATCACGGGTGGTGATTCCGGCATCGGCCGTTCGGTGGCAGTCTTGTTCGCCCGCGAGGGCGCCGACATTGCGATCGTATACTTGAGTGAAGACAGGGACGCCGAAGCGACCAAAAACGCCGTCGAAAAGGAAGGCCGGCGTTGCATACTGATAAAAGCCGATGTCAGTGAACGCGAGCATTGCCGCAACGCCGTGGCGCTGACGGTCGAAAAATTCGGCAGGATCGACGTGCTGGTCAACAACGCCGCTTTCCAAATCCATTCCAGTGACTTCAACGACCTGACCGAGGAACATTTCGACACGACGCTGAAGACTAATCTTTACGGCTATTTCCATATGGCGCAGGAGAGCGTGCCGCATATGGAGCCGGGCTCCGCGATCATCAATACCGGTTCGGTGACCGGCATCGACGGTTCCAAGCAACTGGTTGACTATTCGATGACCAAGGGCGGCATTCATGCCTTCACGCGAGCGCTTTCGGGCAATCTGATCGGCAAGGGCGTCCGGGTAAACGCGGTCGCGCCAGGTCCGGTGTGGACGCCGCTCAACCCTTCGGACAAGGAAGCCAACGACGTCTCGAAATTCGGCGCGGATACGCCGATGAAACGGCCAGCGCAACCGGAAGAACTTGCCCCGGCTTACGTGTTCCTCGCCTCGTCGCATTGCTCGAGTTACATCACGGGAGAGATCCTGCCGGTGGTCGGTGGCTACTGAGGTCGCGGAACGTATTTCATTGCATTGGGCTACCGAGTAGACGGCACGCGACGACGTCGTCTCCAGGGAGACGCTTGCCGCGCTCGGTCGCTTCAAGAAACGCGTGATCGGTGCCGTGCGCCGCCGCTACACGGCACCCGCCACGGCTCCGGAGCAATAACGCTCCGTGTTGGTCGAAATCCTCGCTCGCGTTTTCAATTTTCTGAATTTCCGCTTGGAACTCTCCCGCCGGCATACCGTTCAAACATCATTGAGCCGGGAGAACGACCATGCCACGAGGCGACAAATCGAAATACAGCGACAAACAGGAACGCAAAGCCGACCACATTGCCGCAGGCTATGAGAAGCGCGGTGTTTCCGAGAAGGAATCCGAGCGCCGGGCATGGGCGACCGTCAACAAGGACGATGGCGGCGGCAAGAAAGAAGGCGGCTCGGGTCGTGGTAAACACACCGGACACCCCGCGGCCCACAAGGGTGGGAAAAGCGGCGGCAAGGCATCGGCTTCACGGTCAGCCGCAAGCCGATCGGAATCGGCAAAGAAGGCAGCGGCAACCCGCAAGCGGAATGCCGAGCACCATGCCCATTAACTGCCCCGCAACAGGTTCGGAGCGCGATGAAACCCAAGCTCGTCAATCAGGTCAGCGGGCAAAGAATTTTCGTCGTGGTGCTCGACCTCGGCGACGAAGGCTTCGGCGCGCTGACAGCCTTCGCAACCGACCAAAACCTCGGCAGTGCCTCTTTGACTGCGATCGGAGCGTTCGGCGCCGCCTTGATCGATCTTAATGCGTGAGGTTGGCAAGCGCCTGCCCGGCTCCTTGGCCATCCATGGCGGATGTCTCTGTGGCAGGATCCGATTCAGCGCCGGGATCGAACCGAGGGTTCACTACTGCCACTGCGATATGTGCAGACGAGCGACCGGCAGCGCGTTTGCAGTTCTTGCCTGGATGCCCTGCCAAAGCCTGAGCTGGAATTCCGGAACGCCAACATATCGAAGGTCTTCGCCGATCGCGCAAAGAGGCTTCTGCCCAGAATGCGGGTCGCCGCTCAGCCTTTGCTACGACGCGTCGCCAACCGAGATCGCGCTGCACGTCGGTACCTTCGATGATCCGGCTCACCTGGTGCCTCGGTACAACTACGGTTCAGCGCAGCGCCTTGGTTGGGTGTGCTGCGGAATAGACCTACCGGACCGCGACACCGAGGAGCGCTGGTAGCGCCGCCTGTTGCGAATGACCCAGATTGCCGATCAGGAATGCGGCCCTTGTCGCCGTGCCCCGAAAGTGCGGTCTCGATCTGCCCGGCCTACCGACGTGGCCAGACCGTCGACAAGCCCTAAGCGCTAGCCGGTTTTGATCCTTTGGGGGGCCGCATTCTCTATCGCGAGGAAAATCGCTTCGAACAGATCCTCGTCGCGGAAGGGCTTGCCGAGCAAGGGCACGTCGGCCGGCCGATCGGCAATCTCCCGGGCATCGGCATAGCCCGTGATCATGACCGCTGGCCAGTCCGAGCGCAAATTGCGCGCGAAGCGGATCACGTCGACGCCGGATACGAGTGGCATGGCGAAGTCGGTGATAATGACGTCGAACTGGTTGGGAGTGCGCTCCATCATGGCCAGCGCCTCCGCCCCTCCTCCCGCGCAGGTCACCTCGAAACCACGTTGGCGAAGGGACTCGGCGGTCAATTGCCGCAAAACATGGCTGTCGTCGATCAGGAGGATTGATGGGTGCTCCATCCCGGCATCGGCGAACGCTCGTTCAATGTCGGGTTCCACCGCAGGATCGACCGGCTGTTCGGTCGAACGTGGCAGCCAGAGTTGCATGGTAGTTCCGCGGTTGACGACGCTTTCTATGCGAAGTGTCCCACCTGACTGCTTCATGAAGCCGTAGACCGTGCTGAGGCCGAGGCCCGTTCCCTTACCGACCGGCTTGGTGGTGAAGAACGGTTCGACGACTTTGGCGACAAGATCGGGGGGTATGCCGGATCCGGTGTCCTTGACGGCGATCAGGACATAGTCGCCCGGCGGAATATCCTCTGTTTGCGTCACGATCGATCGATTCTGCGCATGCACGGTTATTGTCCCGCCAGAGGGCATGGCGTCACGCGCGTTGAAAACCAGATTCATCAGGGCCAATTCAAGTTGGCCTGCATCGACATGCACCGGCCAGATCGTGTCATCGATCTGCCAGTCGAAACGGATCAACCCCCCCAGTACGGGCGCCACCAATCCATTCATCGTGTCGCCCAGCGCAGCAAGGCGCACCGCTTCCGGCTTCAGGGTCTGGCGCCGCGAGAATGCCAGCATTCGCGCGACAAGGTCAGCGCCTTGTTTTGCAGAACGCCGCGTCAGGTCGAGTACCTGTTGCGCCTGATCATCCAACGTAGCCCGGCGTTCAAGCAGCCCTAACCCACTGAGAATTGCGGCGAGCAGGTTGTTGAAATCATGCGCCAGGCCGCCGGTTAGCTTGCCGATAGCGTCGATGCGCTGGGATTGAAGCAGCTGATCCTCAAGACCGCGCCGCTCCGTGATGTCAAGCAATGTGCCGATAATTTCCGGTTCACGGCCATCTGACCCGTCCGACATCACGCCCTGGTCGAGAAAAATGCGATACTCGCCATTGGCGCAATGCCAGCGGAACTCGCACGTATAGGAGCCGGTGGTTTTGGCCGCCAGCAGCGCTTGCTTCAATCGCGGCAGGTCGTCGGGATGAACGCGGTTGAGACCGAACTCCGGATCCGATGTCAGGTATTCAGGCGCAAAGCCGGTCAAGCGCTCGACGCCCTCCGTAACAAAGCGCGCCGCGAAGGGTGGCTCGGCTGCCCGAGCATGAAAGCAGACCGGCAACGAATTCAGGATGGCATCCTGCCGTTGCTCGGCGCTGCGCAGCGCGCGTTCGGCCTGAAGCTTGTCCTTGTGCGCCTGCAACGCCTGCGCCAATAGTCCCTGCTCGACCTCCGCCTTGCGCTGGATCTCGAGCGTCTTCTCGTGGAGTTCGACGAAAACCGCGACTTTCGAACGCAGCATGATCGGATCGAATGGCTTGAACACATAGTCGACCGCGCCGGCATCATAGCCGCGCAGCATATGCGCATCCTCCTTGTTGATGGCGGTCAAGAAGATGATTGGGGTGCGCTTGGATTGCTCGCGCTGGCGGATAAGTGCGGCCGTTTCATACCCGTCCAACCCTGGCATGAGGACATCCAGGAGAATGACGGCGAACTCCTCTTTCAGCAAAAAGCGCAGAGCCTCTTCGCCCGATTGGGCGCAGATGACCTCTCCGATAGTCGCGAGCACTTCGCTGATCGCCAGCAGATTGCGCTCATCGTCGTCCACCGCCAGGATACGGGCTCTTGCCGGCCCTTCGGCAAGAGCTGCCACCTCAAGTTTCCTTACCCTGTTTCTTGCCAGCTTTTGCATCGAACGGCCGTCAGTTCGCTGCCAGGAGAATTTTTTCCGGGCTCTCGACACGGGATCGGGCACGTCCGATCCAGACACGAAGCAGCGCCAGCAGGAGATCCAGATCGACGGGTTTGGCGATGTAGTCGGAAGCCCCGGCATCCAGACATTTTTGCCGATCCCCCTTCATCGCCTTTGCGGTGACGGAAATCAGCGGGATATGAGCAATCGCCGGTGTGCCGCGAATCCGCCGCATCGTCTCGTAGCCGTCCATCTCCGGCATCATGATATCGATCAATGCCACGTCGACATCGGGCGCCTGTTCAAGAAGCGCGATGCCATCACGGCCCCGCTCGGCATGCAGAACCTGTATGTCATAGGTCTCCAGAACACTCGTGAGCGAATAAATGTTACGAATGTCGTCGTCGACGATGAGAACTTTCGCCCCGGCGAGATCGGACTTGCCGTTGTGTTCAGTTCCTGCCCAGGCCTCTTGGCGACCTTCTCCCGGCAGCGTTGCCGAAATATGCAGCGCCAATTGAGCGAAGTTCTCCGCCCGCGGTGCTTCCGCCAAGGCCGGGTTCAATGCCAGTACCTGTTCAAGCGCGTCCGGGTGAGGTGTAAAGAACAGCAGCTGCGGCAAGGCTTCGCCGAATTGGCCGGTGATCTCGTCCAGCGCCTTTGCGTTGTCCTTGGCGGAGCGTCCAAAGCCGAGCACGACGGCATCATAGAAGGCGAGGCCAACGTCTTCTGCATTTGCCGCAACACGACCGATCGCGGTGACCGACGTTACGCCGTCGCGGATTGCCTCGACCAGAGCCAGACGCCGCTCCGGGTCAGGGTCCACGACCAGAACGCGGCGCTGAACGCGGAGCTTCTTCGAGTGGATATCCTGAAACACCTTCATCAGCTCGTCCGAGGAAACGGGCTTGGTGGAAATGCTGGACGCCCCCTTGCGTGCGAGACTGTCGATGTCTTCGGCACCCGAGATGACATGGATAGGAATTCCCCTCGTCTTCTGGTCATGCCGCAGCAGATCGAAAAGCACCCAGCCATCGATATCCGAAAGTCCGAGATCAAGTGTGATTGCGTCGGGAACGAGCTTGCGGGCCAATGCCAGCGTGCCGGAACCTGCAGTCGACAGAACGCCTTTCAGCCCGGCCGACCGGGCGAGGCCAAGCAGCAACCCGCCAAAGGTCGGATCGTCTTCGACGATCAACACGATCCGATCGGTGGGTAGGATTGAATCGCGGTCGTCGATCAGCTCTGCCGAGGGCGGACTGCTGAGCAGAGCTGTCGCAGCAACCGCCTCCGCCGCCGGAGCCAAGGTCGACTGTACTGTCGTCACGCGGGGGCCGTCGAACGGGATGATGAGGGTAAATGTCGACCCCTTGCCCGGCGTGCTTTCGACCCGCAATTCGCCGCCAAGCAAGCGAGCGATCTCGCGGCTGATCGAGAGCCCAAGGCCGGTGCCGCCATACTTGCGGCTGGTGGTGCCGTCGGCCTGCTGGAAGGCCTCGAAAATCAGCTTCTGTTTGTCTTCTGGAATGCCAATGCCGGTGTCGGTGACGGCGATCGCGAGAGCCTTCACCGGCTGCGTCGCGCCATTGCGGCGGCCGGCCTTTTCAACCCGGAAGTTCAGGCTGACCTCGCCTTCCGAGGTGAATTTGAATGCGTTGGAAAGCAGGTTGAGGACAATCTGCTGCAAGCGTTTCTCATCTGTGCGGACCGTGTCGGGAAGCGCCGGATCGACCTTGATGGTGAAGCCAAGTCCCTTGTCGGCTGCCAGCTGACGAAAAGTTCGTTCCATATGCTGGCGAAGATGCGTCACCGGCATATCGTTGATGTCGATGGAAACAGTGCCCGACTCGATCTTCGACAGATCGAGGATATCGTTGATGAGGCTGAGAAGATCGGTTCCTGCCGAATTGATGGTGCGGGCGAACTCTACCTGTTTTTCGTTGAGGTTGCCGTGCTGGTTGGTCGCCAGCAGGTTTGACAAAATGAGCAGCGAATTGAGCGGCGTGCGCAGTTCGTGGCTCATATTGGCCAGGAATTCGGATTTGTATTTCGACGTGAGCGCCAGTTGCTCGGCTTTTTCCTCCAGCGCGCGTCGCGCCATCTCGATTTCGAGATTCTTGTTTTCGACCTGCTTCTTTTCGTTCTCGAGCAGCTGCGCCTTTTCCTGCAGCTCCTCGTTTGTCGCATGCAGCTCTTCCTGCTTTTTTGTCAGCTCGGTTTGACGCGCTTGCAATTCCGACGTCAGCAGTTGCGACTGCTTGAGCAGGCCCTCCGTGCGCATCGTCGCAGCGATGGTGTTGAGAACGATGCCGACGGATTCCATGAGCTGGTTGAGGAACGACTGGTGTGTGTCACGAAACTCGCCGAACGAGGCGAGCTCGATGACGGCTTTGACTTCATCCTCGAACAGGGCAGGCAGGATGATGACATTGGCTGGCGAGGCGCTGCCAAGACCAGATGTGACCCGAAGGAATTCTGGCGGCACATTGTCCAGCATGATGGCGCGCTTGTCGGCGGCACTTTGCCCAACCAGGCCCTCTCGCAGATCAAGCCGCTGCTTGATGGCAGCCTTGCTCTCGGCGCCATAGGAAGCCGCCAGCTCAAGATAGGATTCCTCCTCGTCGCGATTGGTGACGTAGAACACCCCATACTGGGCGTTCACCAGAGGAGCGAGTTCGGACATGATGAGCCGCGAGACGGTGGCAAGGTCGCGCTCGCCTTGCAGCATGCGCGAAAACCGGGCGAGATTGGTCTTCAACCAGTCCTGCTCGGCATTCTTCAGCGTCTGATCCTTCAGATTGCGGATCATTTCGTTGATGTTGTCTTTCAGCGCGGCGACCTCGCCGGAGGCTTCGACGCTGATCGAACGGGTAAGATCGCCCTTGGTCACCGCCGTCGAAACCTCGGCGATGGCACGCACCTGGGTGGTCAGATTGGCAGCGAGTTGATTGACATTGTCGGTCAGGTCGCGCCAGAGGCCGGCGGCACCTGGCACACGCGCCTGACCACCGAGCTTACCCTCGATGCCCACCTCACGGGCGACGTTGGTCACCTGGTCGGCAAAGGTGGCAAGCGTCTCGATCATGCCGTTGATGGTGTCGGCCAGCAGGGCGATCTCTCCCTTCGCGTCGACCGTCAGTTTGCGCCTGAGATTGCCTTGCGCGACCGCCGTCACGACATCGGCGATGCCGCGCACCTGATTGGTCAAGTTCGTCGCCATCAGGTTGACGTTGTCGGTCAGGTCCTTCCAGGTACCGGCAACACCTTCGACGCGCGCCTGGCCACCAAGCTTGCCCTCGGTGCCAACCTCACGCGCGACTCGGGTGACCTCGCCGGCGAAGGAGTTCAACTGGTCCACCATGGTGTTGATGGTCGACTTGAGCTCCAGGATTTCGCCCTTCACATCGACGGTGATCTTCTTCGACAGGTCGCCGCGCGCCACGGCGGTCGTGACTTCGGCGATGTTGCGCACCTGGCCGGTCAGATTCTCGGCCATCGAGTTCACATTGTCTGTGAGATCCTTCCACGTGCCGGCAACGCCGCGCA
The DNA here is from genome assembly GCF_040324255.1 of Mesorhizobium sp. M0001. Taxonomy (NCBI): domain Bacteria; kingdom Pseudomonadati; phylum Pseudomonadota; class Alphaproteobacteria; order Hyphomicrobiales; family Phyllobacteriaceae; genus Mesorhizobium; species Mesorhizobium sp. M0001. The sequence continues at coordinate 127,601 of NZ_JAMYVS010000001.1, read as the reverse complement.
CCTGCGCCTGGCCTCCCAACTTGCCTTCCGTGCCGACCTCGCGTGCCACGCGCGTGACTTCCGAAGCGAAGGAATTAAGCTGGTCCACCATTGTGTTGATGGTGTCCTTCAGCTCCAGGATCTCGCCGCGGACATCGACGGTGATCTTCTTCGAAAGGTCCCCGAGCGCCACGGCGGTGGTTACCTCGGCGATGTTGCGCACCTGGCCGGTCAGGTTGGCCGCCATGGCGTTGACGTTTTCGGTCAGATCCTTCCACGTGCCGCCGATGCCGCGCACCTGGGCCTGGCCGCCGAGCTTGCCATCGGAGCCGACCTCGCGCGCCACACGTGTCACTTCCGAAGCGAAGGAATTGAGCTGGTCGACCATCGTGTTGATGACGTCCTTGATCTGCAAGATCTCGCCCAGCGCGTCGACGGTGATCTTCTGGGTCAAGTCGCCGGTCGCTATGGCCGTTGCCACCTTCGACACGTCACGCAACTGCACCGTCAAATTGCCGGCCATGGCGTTGACGTTGTCGGTCAGATCCTTCCAGGTGCCACCGACGCCTTCGACATGCGCCTGGCCACCAAGCTTGCCTTCCGATCCCACTTCGCGGGCCACACGCGTGACCTCAGAGGCGAAGGAGTTCAGTTGGTCGACCATCGTGTTGACGGTGTCCTTGAGCTCCAGGATCTCGCCTTTGACGTCGACGGTGATCTTCTTCGACAGGTCGCCGCGCGCCACGGCGGTGGTGACTTCTGCGATGTTTCGAACCTGGCCAGTCAGGTTGGCGGCCATGAGATTGACGTTGTCGGTCAAATCCTTCCATGTGCCGCCGACGCCCCTCACCTCTGCCTGGCCGCCCAGCTTGCCTTCGGTGCCGACCTCGCGTGCCACGCGCGTCACTTCCGAGGCAAAGGAGTTCAGTTGGTCGACCATCGTGTTGATGGTGTCCTTGAGTTCCAGGATTTCGCCTTGCACGGCGACCGTGATCTTCTTGGACAGATCGCCCGACGCGACCGCCGTGGTCACCTCGGCGATATTGCGCACCTGACCGGTCAGGTTCTCGGCCATCGAGTTGACGTTGTCGGTGAGGTCCTTCCAGGTGCCGGCGACGCCGCGCACCTGCGCCTGGCCGCCAAGCTTGCCTTCGGTGCCAACCTCGCGTGCCACGCGCGTGACCTCGCCCGCGAATGAATTCAGCTGGTCCACCATCGTGTTTATCGTGGATTTCAGCTCGAGAATCTCGCCCTTCACGTCCACCGTAATCTTCTTCGACAGGTCGCCCAAAGCCACCGCGGTCGTCACTTCGGCGATGTTGCGCACCTGGCCAGTCAGGTTCTCGGCCATGGAATTCACATTGTCGGTCAGATCCTTCCACGTACCACCAACACCCTCAACGCGCGCCTGGCCGCCAAGCTTGCCTTCAGTGCCGACCTCGCGCGCCACGCGCGTCACTTCCGAAGCGAAGGAATTAAGCTGGTCCACCATCGTGTTGATGGTGTTCTTCAGTTCTAGGATTTCGCCCTTGACATCGACTGTGATCTTCTTCGACAGGTCGCCCGACGCGACCGCCGTCGTAACCTCCGCGATGTTGCGCACTTGCCCGGTCAGGTTCGTGGCCATCGCGTTGACGTTGTCGGTCAGATCTTTCCACGTGCCGGCGACGCCCTTGACCCGGGCTTGGCCGCCGAGCTTGCCTTCCGTACCGACCTCGCGCGCCACGCGCGTCACCTCAGAGGCGAAGGAGGCCAACTGGCCGACCATGGTGTTGACGATCTTGCCGATGCGCAGGAATTCGCCGCGCAGCGGTCGGCCATCAATTTCGACCATCATGGTCTGCGAAAGGTCGCCCTTGGCGACGGCGCCGATAACGCGCGCAACCTCAGCCGTTGGCTGAACCATGTCTTCGATGAGATCATTGACTGAACGGACACTGGATTCCCAACTGCCGGTGGCATTGCGAACCCGGCCGCGCTCGCCTATCCGCCCCTCCTTGCCGACGACCCGGCTCAAGCGCTCGAACTCGCGCGTCACTTGGTCGTTGAGGTCAGCGATCTCGTTGAAAGTCTCAGCTATCTCAGAATCGAGGCCTTCATAAACATTGTCGATGCGGACGGAGAAATCGCCGCGCCGGAAGGCTTTCAGAGAATTCAGGATGCTTCGACGGTCCAATTGCTTCTTGGATGCCTGCACGGTCACAGCGCCACTCCCAGCCCTATGGATTTATACGGATAAAGTTGCCCCCGCGGCCAATGGTGGATCGCGCCGCAAGACCCCAAACGCGGCATCTTCAATTTTGTTCCATCGTGCCGTGAATTCCAGGCCGACGGTTGCGCCTTGGTTTGAATGCGGTTGTGGATTTATCGTGCTTCAGCCGACCACGACACGTCATAGCCGTTTGCCATTGCCAGAGAGGCATGAATTGCGTTGCGCAACTCGGAAGGCGAGGCAGCCACCCGGTGGTCGAAGCTCACGGCAATTTTCTTGCCGGACATGGCATGGACCATAAGCCCGACAATTCCTCGTCGTCGCAGCGACACTCAGGAAACTTGCGCGGATTCCATCGACCGCAAACGCCGTCGACACAATGTCGTCAGCGCGATTGCCAGCGACTAGGTTTCAAGGTCAATGACTTCGCTTTTCAGCAAATCACCCTCCCAGCGGAAGGCCGACGGCAGAGGCGCCGGATGTCTCGCAAAGATTGCTAGATGCCGGCATCGAGTCTTCGGCGCTGTATCCTGTCCATTCTATGACGGTTGGCCGCGCTGTCGATAGCTCTGCAAGGCTTTGTACGCTTCCAGACACTGATTCACGCGAGCGAGCAGATCAGGCAATCGTGCCGTTCATATACGTTTTCCGGTTCACTGTAGTGCCGTCCGCCAACTGAAACAGTCCGCCCGACCAGAATGACGATTGTCGGCCCTTTCACTTGAAGCCCCCCAGATCAGCGAGTGAGTTGTGGCCAACACTCCAACACCTCCGCCATGCTGGCCGCCTCAATCTGCTCACTGAAGCGGGAATGGTAGACTTCCATCAGTGCGTCATGGGTCTGGTCGGCAGAGCTGCAGATGGCATCGGTGACGAGAATGACGCGAAAGCCACGATCGATGGCGCCAAGCACGGTCGCGAGAACGCAAACGTCGGTTTCGCCACCGGTGATCACGAGCGCACGCACGCCGGAGCCACTCAGCAGCGCGTCGAGCCGCCCCTCGGTCCAGGGCGAATAGACATGTTTGTCGACCACCGTCGCCGGCGGTACAAATCGTGCAAGTTGAGGCATCAGCTCGATCAGGCGCGGATCGATGTTGGAAAGGGTTACCTCCGCCCACCGACGATAGTAGTTTGCCCACATTCCCGGCGCCTCGCCCGGGCGGGCGGCAGGAATGAAGCGCGTGAACAGGGTACGGCTGGCATGTCTGGCGACCAGTTCTTCGATCGCCGGGACCACCTTTTCAGCCCACGGCACGGGCCAAGGTCCACCCGGCGCAAACAGGCGCTGCATGTCGACGCACAGATGCAGGCCATCGTCGCCTATTGGTCCGTGAATCAATCCTTGGGCGGCCACTGGTGGATTCCGTCGGGTTTGGGTTACTGGCCTGCCTGCCGCGCTGCATCGGCCTCAGCCACATCAACAGTGTAAAGCAATTCACCGTTTTCGTTGGATACCCTCACAAGCCAGCCGGACAGAGCGTCCGTGCCAGGCTGCAGGTCGGCGAGAAGATCGATTGCGCAGCGGATAGCTTCGGACCGGGCCGCCTCAAGGCTCGCCATCCTCGACGGCGGTATGCGTCGGCTGGTTTCGCCATCGCGATACTCAAAGACATATACGTCGCCGGCGCCGTCGCTTGCAGAGGTTATCTCGACCTGGTCGAAATTGCCGTTGCTGCTCGCGTCATATTCATTGGCTGCGAGATCAAAGGTCGCTGTCTGGACCAGGATTGCCTTTGCGCGGGCAAGCACGTCATCTTCAGCTTGTATCCCGACGTTTGCCATGTCCACCGTAACGCAGTCGCCGCCCTCGCCGCAAAATATCACCCGGCGAACCGACTGCCCGTCTGGCGCCCTGGCATTCACCACTTCGGTCCGAACGACTTGCATGACACTCTCCTGCCTGTGTCTGACAATGTTCATGGTGCGCTTTCGGTTCCTGCGGATGCAGGCGCCGGCCCGGCTGTCGAGACCGACAGGACTTCCCCGCCGGACATTGACGTGCACCGAGCCCCCGCCGCAGGAACAATTCGAACGGAAACGCGTTGCCCTAGCTGGAAACGGGATAAGCGCAAAATGGCCGCGCCACGTGCTGCCTGGAAGGGCTTCTTGAAGGTTGGTTCGGTTACTTGCGGCGTGAAGATTGTCGGCGCAACCAGCGAAGCATCCAAGATCCATTTCAAGATTTTGAACCGCAAGGACGGTCTGCCGGTCAGGAGCGTCTACGCCGACGAGGAGACCGGAAAGCTGGTGGATGCAGCGGATCAGGTGAAGGGTTTCGAGATCGAAAAAGACGAATTTCTCCAGATCGAACCTGACGACATAAAGGCGTTGAAGCTGACGTCGAAGCACACGCTCGAAGTCGGCGAATTCGTATCGATTGACGATATCGATACGCGCTATCTCGAGAAGCCCTACTATCTGATCCCGGCCGACGGCGCCGCAATCGAAGCATACGGAGTGATCCGCGATGCCATGAAGAACAAGGGCGTGGCCGCTCGATCCTGCGTGGTGCTCTACCAGCGCGGCCGCGAAGTGCTGATTCAGCCCTATGGCAAGGGCATGGTGATGACCGAGCTTCGCAACCACAACGAAATGGTTTCGGAAAGCACTGTGTTCGATGGATTGGCCAAGCAGAAATACGACCCCGATCTGCTCGAAATCGCCGGCATGCTTATTGACAAAAAAGTGACGACCTTCGATCCCTCGAAATTTGAAGACACCTATGAAGACGCGCTGATCGCCATGATCGATGCAAAGCGCAAAGGCAAGAAGCTGCCGAAGCCCGCACCAAGGCCACAGGAGAATGTCATCAACCTCGCTGAGGTGCTGAAGAAGAGCCTCAAACAGGAAGGGCTGGCGAGATCCACAAAGAGAGCCTCACCGAAACGCAAGACAGCATAGTTGATAACTGCCCAGCCAGAAGGTCCGCACAGCAGCTCCAGCCGCCCTTAATAGCTCGGAACAATTCTCGCGGTTGCCCGTTGGCCACCAAGGACGATGCCTTATGGCCGAGATCAAGAACGTCGACAGGGCAGTCCTCAAAGAGCCAGAGGCAGCGGATGCCAACATTGCGCTCAAAGGAGCCGGAACGCAGGACTCTGATCGGGCGCCGACAAGCCCCAGGACCGCTGGCCATCGGTAAAAATACATGGGGTGTGAAAAGACCCTTTCGCCTCCAGACGCGGCGACGCGCGACCTGTGGCGGGCCGAACCCCACGCCCAAGCGAAACCCGGAGAATAGATGTGCCCCCCAAACCAGAGCCAACCGAAGAGCCGCCAGTGGATGCGCCGACGTGGACGCCGGACACACGCGAGCCTGAGCCGGATCTTCTTCCCGACGAAGTGCCAGTTCCTAATCCGGACGAGAACCGTGATCCGCCAAAGCGAGGCGTGGTGACAGACTGAACAACGAGTTTGGTCCGGCATCCTCCTGCAAAGGCGTTTATCTCGCCGCCGGGTTCAAGATCGCCAGTGAAATGCGACTGGATTTGGCTGCGCCGAATGCTTGACGGATTTGGTCTCGATGGTGTGGACCTGTCGACGCCTCGCCAAGCCTCATTTTCCAAGTATCTGTTCGAACGTGCATTGCTTCGGGCTTTTGTCAGGACGCCATCGCAGAAATTTGGTGCCATGACGGAAACGATCGCCGGTGACATGATCGAACCGCACCTCCGCCACCAGTTCGGGCCGCAATGGCTCCCATTGTCCGCTTCTTTCCGTGCTCCACCGACTGGGACCGCCCGGCGCTTTTCCCGTGAAGCCAGGAGCCGATCGCAAAGCTTCAAGTTGTCGCGTAAGCTTGGCCCTGTCCTCCCGGGCGATCGTCGAAGTGAACCCGACATGGTCGAGTTGCCCCTGGTCATTGTACAGGCCAAGCAACAGGGAGCCGACTTCACGCGAATTCGCCAGGTAGCGGAACCCTCCGACGACACAATCGGCCGTGCGCAGGCGCTTGACTTTGACCATGGCGCGCTCGCCGGGTCGATATTCGTCATCGAGAAGCTTGGCAACGACCCCGTCGGTCGAACCTTGTCCGGATTGGCCAAGCCATCTGCCTGCCGCCGCCAAATCACGCGTCGCCCGAGACAGTTCGAGATCCTTTCGCGCGGCCGACTTTACGAACAGTTCGAGTGCAGCGCGCCGAACCGAGAGCGGCTGCTGCATCAAGGCGCCCTCGGAGGTCGCCAACATGTCAAAGAGGATCAGCTTTGCCGGCGTCGCGACCGACAGTTTCCGGATCCTGCTTTCCGCCGGATGCAGCCGCATCTGCAAGGCGTCGAAAGAAAGAGAGCCTGCAATTTCGATGACGATCTCACCATCGACCACGAACTCTTTTGTTTTCAGTTCATGCAACATCGCGACGACTTCCGGGAAATACCGCCCTAACGGCTTGCCGGATTTTGCACGCAACTCCACGGCCGCGCCGGATTTAAAGGCCAGGCAGCGGAACCCGTCCCATTTGGGTTCGTATTGCCATCGGCCAGCATCGGCCGGCAACGTGTCGGCAGCCTTTGCTTCCATCGGCGCCGTGCTCAACGCCACGCCGAAAGACGATTTTACACTCGTCGGCAGATCGCGAGAGATGGCAGATTCGCCCGTCATGAAAGTTCCGTGGACAACGATGGAGATCGACTCAACGCAGCACTGGTGCCGGCTTTGGAAAAAATCATGCTCCAACAGGGTTAGGTCATGATGAGATTTCAACCAATCTCATCATGACCTGGGACGGTCTACTCGGCAGCCTGCATGTTGATCTTGCTTTCCGCCATTTCGGTGAGCTTGCGATCGGTCGCCTGCTCTTCTTTCAGGTTCTTGGCCAATACGTTGGCGCAGTCACTGCGGCCAAGCTGCTTGGCCCAGGCGATGAGCGTGCCATATCTGGTCATCTCATAGTGTTCGACCGCCTGCGCCGACGCTATCAGCGCCGCGTCTAGAACCTCCTTGTCGTCGACGTCGCCGCTCACATCGTCGGCTTCCTCCAGAATGCCGTCTATCGCCGGGCAGTTGACCTCCTTGGCCTTGACGCCATGCAATTCGAACACCTGTTCGACGCGCTCGATATGGCCTTTGGTCTGCTCGAGGTGTTTTTCGAATCCGGCCTTCAATTGCGGATCGGTTGCCTTGCCGATCATCTTCGGCAGCGCTTTCTCGATCTGCTTTTCGGCGTAATAGATGTCGCGCAGCGTGTGCACGAAGAGATCGTCGAGTGTCTTGATGTCCTTCGAAAAGAAGCCCATGGCCTTACCTTTCATTGTGCAGAAGTTCGGGTTCGGCGGCGGCTTGCCCGCCACCCGCGGAGGCCGGGAACTCGTCCCGGCTTGCTGGTCAACGCACCGGTGCCGGAGGAGTTCCTGATTCCGAGCCGGCCGTTACTCCTTTTCGGGACGCTGCGATCCATCTCCGGAGGAGCTTTGACCCGATCACACGTTCCATGGTCCAGACGAGGACCCTCAGGCGCACGCCGGCGCGGAAAAACTGACGGCCAGGAGAGCCGAAACGTGCTGTGCGCCGCAAGCTCTCGCAGGCGATGGCTGCTTCGGCAGATGCAATGCCAGCGCCGGGCGCGCACTATTGTCGGGAGAACTCTTGGTCAAGTATGCGAAGGCCCTCTTCATATTTGGCCGCCGACGCTCCGACCTGCCTCGACTGCCAGATGTTGTCCTCCAGATCGGCGCGTTTTACGGGGAGCGCCACTGGGTTCGACGCAGCCCGCCGGACAAAGGCGAAATACTCCTCATCCGGACTGCGCGACATGGCATCGACCGCCGCGGCAATTGTCGGTCCGAAGCCTGCTTCTTCGAGCTTGGCGCGGGTCCAGCCTTCGCCTTTCTCCAGAACGTCATGAAGGTAGGCAACAGTCTTCTGATCGATTGTCTCGACAGCGTCGACGACACGGCGGCAATGCTCGATATAGGGCCGCCCGGTCTTATCGCGCTGCGACGCGTGAACCTCCTCCGCAATCTTTGCCGCCTGGTAGAAAATGCTCATCGCGCCTGTCCTTACCGTGATTGTCTCTGCCTGATGAAACCTATTCGACGATATGTGGCGTGTGTCGCTTGTCCTCGGCAGGGTCGACATCGATACGGGCCTTTTCCGGATCGAAAGCGCCGTGACCTGCAATAGCCAGAGCGGCCGCATCGGGCGTTTCGTAGGCCCACATGAAATCGTCGGAAGAACTGCCGACGGCGTGGACACGCCAGTAGCTTGCGGTGCCTTTAAGCGGGCACCGGGTGGTGGTGTCGGTCTTTTCGAAAAGATCGAAATAGATGTCCTCGAAGGGGATATAGAAAACGGGCTCGTGCCCGTCTTCACGCAGGACCTTCGCCCGCTCCGTAGCTGCGACGATGGCGTCGGAAAACCGCACCGTCACCGTGCCGGAAAACGGTTCTATGGCCAATCGGCCAAGGTTTTGCTGTGAAGTTGCGCCTGAAGTTTGCATCTGAATTTCTCCCTGGCGATGACCGCAAGATGCCTGGAGACGAAATGCGCGGCGGCGCTTCAGGTTCCGGCATGTCCGATGAAGCTGAATGGCGGGCCGGACTTAAAGCGCCTACCGGTTTCCGTATCCAGCAGTTCTCGTTGGTAAGGCGCGGTGAAATGCTCGTCCAACCCATTCGAAGACTTTGGAAGGACGACACGGTCGTCGCTTCCGTGGAGCGTCAGGGCTGGCACCGAAATGATCTTCGCCGCTACTTGCCGGCGGGCGAGTTCGTGGCTGGAGATGCTCCAGCTGTTTGGCCGTCGTCAGCTGCCGCCTCATGTACGGGCTCCGGGGCGGCCTCAGTTGCTGCCAAGTGGGCCGCAAGGTCCCTATAGACCTTGTCCCTGCCGCCATCGTGTTTAGCGATCAGGCCAAGTAGGTCATGACGGCTTAGCTTTGCAATCTTCATTAGGAATTCGAATTCGTGCTTCGGAATCGAGGCTGCTAGGCGATCGAGTTTGGCCCGCCGGGTCTCTTTGGACACATGTGCTCCTATGTATCCACCCATGCGAGGTACGTACTCGGAGGCCCGCCATTGTCTTGATGGCGGGCCTTCGGGCGGCCGAAGCCGCTAGGTCCATTGGCTACTTGTTGCAATTTTGCACGGTCGAGGTCGTTGCGCCACTTGCAGTGTTGTTATCGATGTCATTGCCTGCGGCGTCCTTGCAACGGTCGGTCATGCCGTTCGATTTTGTAGTCGAGTTTGTGGAATTCGGATCGGTTGGCACGGCCGCATTTCCGCTGCCAGTGCCATTGCCAGCGGCGCCGCCGCTGCCAACAGTTCCAGTACCAGTTCCATTACCCGTGCCAGCCGTGCCGCCAGCACCCGTTCCATTTGTCTGCGCCAGGGCGGAACCGGCCAAGGCAATAGTTAGCACCGACGCGGCTAGAATTTTCTTCAACATTGGAGTCTCCGTGTTTGAATCGCCGAATTGCGATCGCTTTCCCAACGACAGGTTTTTCTCATTGTTCCCGGCGTAATGGATTGTGATCCGCAGCAGCCTTCGTCGAGGTGGATACTCTTGCCGGCGCACGAATTGTGATGAGACCTGACAAGGCAGGATGGGCTTTGTTCAACACCAAAGCGATATGTTGGGCGCGGCTGCATGCATCCGACGCGATCGCGATGCGGAATGTGGGCAAGACGGGTTACAACAGAAGCGGCGATCAGAGCTGCGAGCGAACCGGCCGCCTTGATGTTAATCTGATGGTTGAATCTCAAGACCATTCCGACGCAGGAGCAGAACGCATGCCGGCTCGATCCGAAGGATTTACAATCGCTCTGGCTCACAACGGGGATGCACGAACGCAGGCGGCCGCTGCGCTCTATCGACACAACATCGAACAAACCGGAATCGATGACCGGGCAGTGATCGGCGCGGAGCTTACCGACCCCTCGGAAAAGTTCTGGGGTGGAATTTGGGGCAGAACGGAACTGGGGCTCCTGTTTCTCGACATGTTCTTCTTGCCTGAAAAATTGCGTGGCCGATCCTATGGATCACAGCTTCTTATGGCGATTGAGGAGGAAGCCATTAGGCGTGGATGCAAGAGAGCCGTCGTCGAGACGAGCAGTTTCCAGGCGCCTCAATTTTACCGGCATCATGGGTTTGAGGAATTCGGCAAGGTCGAATTCGTTATTCCAGGACACGCCCGCATCTTCCTTCGCAAGAACCTGCAGTAATCTTTGCGGAGGCGCCATCTGCACGAACGGCTGTTCGCCGGCAAAACGCCGGCGCCTTAGCCCTCCCAGCCGTAGCCATCTACTCCCGAAGGTCCTTTTGCCCTTTCCATCCGGGAAGCTCGGTCATCGGGCATAGCAGCCGCGGTCGCGCCGGATCGGAGATATCGAGTTTATCCCAGGGAATGCGGTACAGGCCGTCGCGGCGGCGCAGCCGAAACAGGTCGAGCATCGCGATGCCGATGGTCGAGGCCGACAGACGCTCGAACGCGGCGTAGATGCCAACGTGGAATTCAGTAACGACGAGCTCGTCGCCACGCTGTTCGGCGAGAATCTCTTCGATGTGACCGATGCTCTTTCCGCGCTGCGAGAGCACGCGTCGCCCGGCAAGATGTTCGAGGTTGACTGTCCTCATCATCACGCTCCTGGGATGCGCCCGATGACATGATCGCGCAACCAGTCCTGCCAGGCGAAAATCGACGTCTCGCCCACCTCGATGTCACATTCGATGTCGAGCCCGTTGTCCTGCACCTTTTTCCACGCAATCCTGTGTGGCACGGCGTGGCGTTTGCCACCCACCCTCGTCGCCAGTTGCGCCATCCATTCCCCGGGCCGCGCGCCAAGGCGGCGCGCCAAAGTGATGGAGCCGAGTTCTATCGCGACAATCCTTGGTGGTTTGCCCCGCCGCAACTCGGCCACCACTCCGTCGACCTTGCCGATCTTGACCCGCCGGCGGTCGAACACCTGCTTGTCCAGGAGATCACGCATCAATTCCATCATGTGCCTCCGAATATCTGCAGCGGAATCGTCACCACGGCGAGCACGAAGGCAAGCGCGATAATGAAGACAACGGCGGCATTCGAAATGATGCCGTTGCGATGTTCGCCGACATAGCGTTCGTCATTCAGCAGGAAGAGAAATGGAACTACCGTCAGCGGAAGGCTCGCCGCCGTTACCGCCATGGAAAAGATGGTCAGCCTCAGTGGGTCGAGGCCAAGCATGATCGGAATGGCGGCCAAAAACAATGATGCCGTATAGACGGCACTGAAGCCCGGATCATCGCGCGGCTTGCGATCCTCGCCCCAGGTCCAGCCAAAGCCCTGTGCCACCAGATATGCCTGTTGCAACCCTACTTCGAGTGCGGCGCCGAAACAGGCAATGGCGAGCGAGGCAACGAATAGAACGAACCCCCAGAAGCCGAATATAGGGATCAGCATCAACGGCAGTTGGTGATAGTCGTCCACCTGGTCGATGCCGCGCGTCGCGAGAACGAGAGCAGCGACGATCAACACGCCGATCGAAATGGTCCCACCGAAGGTCATGCCCAGCCCGGCGATGGCACGATTGGCTCCCAGGTGGCTTTCATCCCATTTGTCCTCGATAGCTCCCGAGGAATAGAACATGAAAAGATAAGGCGATATCGACGCGCCGAGAATGCTGGCCGCCATGAACCAGTAATTGATGGCATCGTGAGCCGGCAGCGAAGGCACGGCGCTGCCAGCGACCGCTGTCCAGTCGGGCTTTAACAACACCGCACCAACCACGAAGCACAGCGTCACGAGGCCGAGGACCGAAACGCCTTTCTCGATAAAGCCAAACGTGCCTTTCCACAGCAGCAGCCATGCCAGCAACGCCACCGGCAGTGCCCACCACTGGAAGCCTATGCCGGTGGCAAGTTCGAGTGCGATGGCCACACCGCCGATCTCAGCGGACAGCACCATGAAATTGACGAGAAGGACGACGAGCAACGGCCATAGGAAGACGTTGAACCCAAATCTTTCACGAATGCCCTCTGAGATCGTGTGATGGCTCATCGCGGCGAACCGACCGGCCATTTCAACCAAAAAGATGATGCATATGGTGCCGAGAACTATGGCCCAGATTAGCTGGAATCCGAAGGCGGCACCCGCCTGCGCCGCCGTAGCCATCGACCCGACTTCGAGGAAACCTCCGACACTGGTGACGACGCCAAGCGATATTTCCAGAAGCTTCTTCACGGCTTTGGTCCGAAAGCGCTGGTGTAAGCGGCGGCGAGCGAGCGCATGGCCGCCCGAAGATCCTGTTGTGCGCTTTCCACCTCAGTGCGATTGTTCACCCGCAATCCCGCCTCGGCATGCGCCACCGCCACCGACAAACTGTTGACTGCTGCCGTCAGTCCTGCTCGCCCGGCTGGTTCAGCGGTCTCGGCCGATCGAATTTGCGCCTCGACATCGGCCAGCGTTTTTCCGACCGAGTGCAGTGCGGCCGTGGCATAGGCGGACGGTGCCGCTCCCTCCACCCAGGCATCCAGCACCATCGATACGGTCTGTGCCGCGGAGGCCGCTGTTCGTGATTGCTGCGCCACCTGATTGGAAGACGAGCATCCGGCCAACCCGGCTAGAATCAGAAGCAAGCACAGGCAGCCAACCGGAAAATGACGGTCGTTATGGGGTACAGCGCGCGTTGGATGCGCCACTCGGATTTCCTCCCCGGCCCGAACCAACTGCGTCCGGCATCAATGATCTAGAGCGCTCGGAGAGCTCGTCAAACGAAACCGACGACGAGCTTGTGAGGTCGGCTAGTCCCACGTAACAAAACGCTCCATCCCGGACAGCCGTGAAAGTGGGGGGGCCCGCGCTTCTCTTTGGCGCGGAGAAGCGCGGGCAGATCGGGCTGAGGGGATGACCCGATCGCGCAGCATCAACATGGGAGGGCAACAACGCTGCACGGTTCGAACTTCCAACTGGGCCACTTGTTCCAACTTCAACTGATCCGTTCTGAGTACTCAATCCATGCGTTCGGGGGGCCTTTTTTGAAGGTAGGCCATCGCGAGTTCTCATGGCGTAGAACGGTTTTTGTCGCAACGGCCCATCCATGAATGCGCGCGACGACCGCGATGACGACCGTCGCCTGACCGTCATGACAGCGCACGATCAATCCAGCCCAAACGCCGCGGAACAATTGTGCCCGCTCGTGGTTCCGATGGCACGAAGATGGAGGATATGATGACGGACGCCAAACTCGCTGTGGTGACCGGCGCCTCGAGTGGCATCGGAAGGGAACTCGCAAAGCTGTGCGCTAAAGACGGTTACGACCTGATCATCGCCGCCGACGAGCCGGCTATCCGGCAGGCGGCAGAGGCACTAGAGACCCACAATGTAACGGTCGAAGCCATTGAGGCCGATCTGGCGACCGTCGAGGGCGCCGATCGGTTGATCTCCCAGATCGGCGATCGCGATATCGACCTGTTGTTTCTCAATGCGGGACGCGGGCTCGGCAACGGCTTCGTCGACCAGGACTGGCGAAAAGTCCGCCGGATCATCGACACCAATGTCACCGGAACGGTCTATCTGGCGCATGAACTCGGCGCCAAGATGGCCCGGCGAGGTCGCGGGCGCATCCTGTTCACCGGGTCGATCGCCGGCTTCATGCCCGGAACATTCCAGGCCGTCTACAACGGCACGAAGGCGTTCATCGATTCCTTCTCGATCGCGCTCCGCCATGAGCTGAAAGATAGCGGCGTGACGGTCACCGTGCTGATGCCTGGCCCCACGCAGACGCGATTCTTCGAGCGCGCTGAAATGATGGATACCAAGGTCGGCTCCGATGAAAAGGACAATCCGGCCGATGTCGCCAAGACGGGTTACGAGGCGATGATGGCCGGTGATGAACAGGTCGTCAGCGGTTGGAAAAACAAGCTGCAGGTCGCCGCCGCGCATGTCACGCCGGCAGCCACTTTGGCCGAACAGCACCGTAGGATGGCCGAGCCGGGGTCGGCGTCCAGCGACTGAGCTGATATTTCGCGTCATCAAACGGGCTGGCATTCGCAGAGACCGCATGTGCTGCGCGAGGCAATCTATCGCTGCCGCAGGGGCGGCACAATCTCGGTTCCCGGCGTCTGTGTTGGCCTGGTCGATCACATCCCGTTTGGCGGCGATGAATGAGGGACCGGCTTTCCGGATGGGCCAGACGCATACGCAACGCTACCTGGAACCTTTATTGGCGATGGTCCAGAACGGCGAAATCGATCCCTCCTTGTGATTACCCACCGGACAGATCTGAAAGCAGGGCCGGATCTCTACAAGACGTTCCGCGACAATCAGGAGGTTGTGTCAAAGTGGTGATGCGGCCTCACGGCCGAGACGGGCAAAGGCGACCCACACCTCACTGCAATCACAAGGGAACATTCGCGTCGACGGCCGGTTAGGTGCCACTTCCGTAACGGTCACCTGCCGTCAAAGCGAGCCCATGATGAACCACGACCAGCATGACAATGTACCAGATGCAGCGCGTAGACTTGTCGTCGGAAGCATGGCAGGAGGAATTCTCGCCGCTTATGCTTCCACGGCGTCAGCCGATACGGGAACAGTGCCTGCTAAAGCAGGCCCTGCGAGTCCGATGCTCAAACAGAATCCGGTGACGCAATATCCCCAGCCGCCGTTCAAGCCACAGGAACAGAAGTGGCCGGGGTTGGCGAGCAAGATGGTGCCGCGCCCGGATCACGGCGAAACGACCTACAAGGGATCAGGCAGGCTTGCCGGTGGCAAAGCGCTGATAACCGGCGGCGATTCCGGTATTGGTCGTGCGACGGCGATTGCATTCGCGCGCGAGCGTGCGGACGTTGCTTTCGGCTACCTCCCCGAAGAACAGGAAGACGCCGACGAACTGGTGGACCTAATAAAAGCGGCAGGTCAAAAGGCTTGCCGGCGATATCCGCAATGAGGCCTTTTGCAGAAAGCTGGCCGATGAAGCAGCAACGCCCCTCGGCGGTCTCGACATCCTGGTCAGCAACGCTGCCCGCTCACTAGAGTCCACGGTCCTCAAAAAGGGGCGCCGAGCTCACCGCTCCTTAGGCGTGGTGGGCTTTCAGACTGTCTACAGGAGGAACCAATGGCTGGCGATGAAATAGAAAGAAGGCGACTGCAGATGTTGATCGAACAATATCTGGAGACCCGTAAGCGACGGCACGATTTCGTGTCGATCGCGAATGCCGAACTCGCGATCAAGGCGGTCATGCCGCATTGCCCGGTGTCAAGCGCAGCGTTGGCAGAAATGATAGCCGCTGGCGCCGTCACTTACGGCCTTGGCGTCCTATTCGACGCGAGGCAAACCGAGGGCGAACTGCCCGTCGTTTGATAGGCTCATCGCCTGACCAATCGTCGCGCGGTCGCCAAGCCCAGCTCTGGAATACGCCAGACCGGGAGCATGTCAATCGTGCCGGCCGGATCGCAGGCACCTGCTGGCGACGCCGTCTCGGGCCTGGACCCGAATGTCGTCGCATATCTGGTGAAAAACCAGTGTCTTTGTCACACGAGAAGTGCGTTACCGGGCTTCTCGTTGGGTTGGCACCGTTCCGCTGTCCTGGCGTCTTGCCAAAGACGTCGGTTGAACACCGAGCATATTTCGCACGGCCTCGACCAGCGCGGCAGCCCACACGGGTTTTGACAGCATCTTGTGATGACGCAAATCCTGCGGAATGTCGGATGTTGTGTACCCACTGACGAAAACAAACGGAATTCCGCGTTGCGCTAGAAGAGGGACAAGGGCAGCGCTGGTCTCGCCGCCGAGACCAATGTCCAGGACCGCGGCAGATATGACTTCACTCTCGATCAGCTTTTTCGCGCGAGCAACGGACGGCACTGGCCCGGCGATGGCGAAGCCGGCCTCTTCCAGAATTGCGCGGTGCTCCTCCGCGACCAGCCATTCATCTTCGACGATAAGGATACGAGATGCAGTCACGTTTCGCTCTCCCGATGATCAAACGGAAACTCAATCCGCAAGCTCAAACCATCGGAACCGAAAGATGTTTCAAAATTTCCGCCAAGCCGATACTCAATTTCGCCCTTCACCAGCGAAAGACCAAATCCCGTCTTCTCAGGCGGACTGACAGCGGGACCGCCGCTTTCTAACCATTCGAGCTGAAAACCGTGATCCGACGCCGACCAAGTCACGGACACCACGCCGTTTGGCACGGACAAGGCGCCATATTTTCCAGCATTCGTGGCAAGTTCATGGATCACCATGCCAAGCGACAGGCCCTGCTGAGGCTTGAGGCGAATGTCCTCGCCTGTGGTGTTGATGCGTTCCAGCCCGAACGGCTCGACTTCCTGCCGCACGATTTCCTCGACCGAGACCTCTTTCCAGCTTTCGCGCGAGAGCACTCCGTAGGCCCGCGCCATGGCGCGCAGGCGACCGATGAGCGCTTCGGCGAAAGCCTCCGAAGAGGGAGCATTTTTCAGGGTCTGACTGGCAATGCTGACCGTAACAGCCAGCATGTTCTTGACCCGATGGTTGAGTTCCGAGATCAATACCCGCTGGTGGGCTTCGGCTTCAGCCATGGTCGTCACATCGACAAAGGTCACCACCACGCCCTGGATTTTCCGCGCGCTGTCGCGGTAGGGGATCAGCCGCACGAGATAGTGGATGCCGTTGCTATCGCGCGGCAGCTGGTGCTCGATCATCTCGCCGGCCCTGAAAACCTGGGCAATATGGTCGCGCAGGTGCGGATAATCGAGCCGGCTGGCAAGATCGGTCAGCGGTCTTCCGATGTCGGTCGGCAGCAAGTTGAAGAACGAAGACGCCGCCGGCGTGAAGCTGCGGATAACCAGCTTGGTATCGAGAAAAACAGTCGCGATCTGTGTGCTCTCGAACAGGTTCTTCAGATCGCTGTTGGCACGATCGAGATCCTCGATCTTGGAAACCAGTTCGGCATTGATGGTGTTCAATTCCTCATTGAGGGACTGCATTTCTTCCTTGGAGGCCTCGAGCTCCTCATTGGAGGACTGGGCCTCTTCGTTGACCGAGACGAGTTCCTCATTGGAAGATTTCAACTCCTCCAACGCGGTCTCATATTCTTCGATCGTCGATTGCAGGCGCTCGCGCGTATCGCGGAGCTCGCGTTCGAAATCAGCAATCCCAGATGCCACCGGCTGTCGAACCTTTAGAGCCTCCAGCCGGGGCTGCGGCTGGCCCACCGGCTCGAACAGGACGAGAAACAGCGGCTCGCCGCTGCCGCGATCAGTCAAGGGCTCGATCGTCAATGTGACGAATTGGACACGATCTTCATCTTCTTCAATGGCTATCGCTTCGCGCACAACCGTGCGCCGGCCCTCGGCGGCTTCCCGCAAAGCGCCGCGCAATTCCAGACGCAGGCCGCTGCGTGCCATTGTGAGCAATTGTCTGCTCGGCACCCCTTGCGGCGGCTCGAGATATTTGCCGGTTCGGACCGAGTAATAGACTACATCTCCATCACCATTGACGACGACGTGAGCCGGAGCGAAGCGTTCGAGAACCTGCGCTTCAACGGTTTGCCTTAGGGAATAAGACAAGCCGCGGCGGGCATGTGTGTCATTGGCGCTGGAAAAGTTGGTTGCAGGCGCAGCATTCAACAAGATCGGCAGCCGCGGCGGCGCCGAATGTTCTCGTGCCTTGAAGATCCGTTGTTTCTTGTCGACCGGTGCAAACAGGTCGGCATGCTGGCTTATGCTTTCGGAGGTGCCAAGGAACAGATAGCCACCGGGCTTCAGCGAATAGTGGAAGGTCGGAATAACCTGCTTTTGCACATCGGGGCCGAAATAGATCAGGAGGTTCCGGCACGACACCATGTCCATGCGCGAGAAGGGTGGATCGCGGATGACGCTGTGCGCCGAGAAGATGCAGAGATCACGTACGCTCTTGCTCAAGATGAAACTTGTGCCGTCATTGCTGAAGAAGCGTTCGCGACGTCCAGGCGAAACGCCCGCAAGCAATGACTCCGGATAGCGCGCCGAACGTGCGATGCCCAGCGCCGCGTCATCGATGTCCGTGGCGAAAATCTGGATGCGCGGCACAGCCGAAAGTGTATCCATATGCTCGCGCATCAGCATTCCGATCGAGAAGACTTCCTCGCCGGTTGCGCAGCCGGGCACCCAGACGCGGATCGTATCGTTGGCGTCCTTGCCTTCGAAAAGTTTGGGGATGACGGTTTCTTCCAGGGTCTTGAAAGCGTCCGTGTCGCGGAAGAAATTTGTCACGTTGATCAGCAGGTCGCGAAACAGCGACCGCACTTCCTCCGCATTTGAACGAAGCAACTCTATATAGGCATCGATCGCGGTGTTCTGCGTTATTTGCATGCGTCGCCTGACGCGACGCAAGAACGTCTTGGCCTTGTAGCCCGAGAAATCATGTCCCGAATGGCTGCGCAGGATCGCGTAGATTTCCTCCTGGCCCTTGCGGAGTTTCAAAGCACTGGCCTTGCCATCGTCAGCTTCAAGCTCGTCGAGCAGTTCAAAGCTGTGGGCAAATTCCATGAGTTTCGCACCCATCTCATCGGCTGGGATGGCGATATCGATCAGACCGGAACTGATCGCGCTGCGCGGCATGTCGGGATTGCTCGGACCCGACTCGTCGGAGAGTTGCGCCAGCGTCAGGCCGCCATTCTCCTTGATTGCCTTGATGCCCAACGTACCGTCGGAATCGCCGCCCGACAGGACGACGCCGACGGCGTATTCGCCCTGATCCTCGGCCAGCGCGCTGAAAAAGATATCGATGGGCTTGCGCTCCCTGGACA
The DNA here is from genome assembly GCF_040324255.1 of Mesorhizobium sp. M0001. Classification (NCBI taxonomy): domain Bacteria; kingdom Pseudomonadati; phylum Pseudomonadota; class Alphaproteobacteria; order Hyphomicrobiales; family Phyllobacteriaceae; genus Mesorhizobium; species Mesorhizobium sp. M0001. Next base: position 108,721 of record NZ_JAMYVS010000001.1, on the reverse strand, counting down.
CCGAATTCGGTTGGCGCAGCTTTAGGCTGGAATTTTCGATGGTGAGGATCGCGTTGTGCGGCATCACGTAGACGGTGTCAGGATGGATACCCATTCCATCTTCAGCGACACGAACCGGAATTCCGGTGTAAAGCGCAATCACTTCGTGCAGCAGACTTTCCCGTTCGGGGCTAAGATGCGTGACGATCACGAACGCCATCCCGCTCGAAGACGGCATCCCGCGAAAAAATCCTTCCATGGCGGCAATGCCGCCCGCAGAGGCGCCAATACCGACTATGGGGAACCTCGGCAGCTTTTGCATCAATTGTCCTGCTTCAGTGAAATGCAACGCGGCAGCGCTGATTTCGATCCAATGTGTAAACCGTTCCTGGTCGAATTCCCATCCCGCACCGCCGATCGCCACGGAACCGATGGACGCGACCGCCGTTTAAAGCCCGGAGGGCTGCTATGTTATTAGGCATGCGAATTCTGCTCGTCGAGGACGAATTCTTGCTGGCAAGCGAACTTGCCTCTTATTTCAGCGATTGTGGGGCGACCGTTTTGGGGCCGGTGTCGTCAGTCAGCCGGGCTCGACGATATATCGATTCAGCGGATGGGGCGGTGCTGGACATCGACCTCAACGGTGAGACAGTTTTTCCCCTCGCCGACGAGCTGACGGACAGAGGCATCCCGTTCGTATTCTTCTCCGGAAACGATCAGATCACCCTGCCGGAGCGGTTCCGATACACCCAAAACCTCTCCAAGCCGGCCGGGTTCAGGACGGTTGCCGGGATCCTCGCCGCGCAATCAACAGCGCTTGGTGAAGACAATGTTTTCCGCGCTCTTCCAAAACTGAGGCTGTCCGCGCGGCTGCTGCTGGGCGACCCACAGGCGGCCGATCGCCTCGTCGAACGGACATTGAAGGCGGCGCTGGAGGAGCGGTTGTCGACGCGGCATGACCTTCCCTTGAGCGAATGGCTCAATACGCTCATGGAGGAGGTGCTCCGCAACGACAGGTCTGGAATCATGAATTAAGATTGTCCGATGGTTTGCCGCAGGCCGCCCTGTCGACCGCCCCCGCTACGGTACCCCTCCCCAAGAGCGCTTCGCTTCGTCTTGCAAATACGGCCGCATTCCTGCTAGAAATCGTCGTGGCCAAACCTCCGCAAACCAAACCTGACTCATTCCGCGATCCTGTTGAGGGCGACGCACTCGCAGCGTTGCTCGACGAAATCGCGGAAGAGGAAACACCTGAACGGCTGTTGAAACTCGCCCTTGAGCTGCAGCAGCAACTGCTGTTGTCAAAGCAGCTGAAAAACCCCAACTGAACGGCCTGCAGCTAGGCATCTTGATTTGCCTCGAGTTCCACGATGGCGTCATCGCCTCGTTCGCCAGACCCCTGGTGCGGTAATCTTTCAGCGCTCGATGTGGGCGAAAGCCAGTCTCAATAGCTCAGCCGTTCTGCGCCCAGAAAGCCCTGATCCCATCATGGCGCCGATGAGACGACCTGGAAAATCAGGGCCGACTTGGGTCGCAGCCCAAGGTCGATCACTGCTGCCCTGGCATCTCGGTATTTTCTTGCGGGTTCTTTTTAACGCCGGGCGCGGGTGATGTCTCGGCGGGGGCATTGCCGCCTTGGTTCTGTTCCGGGGTGCGCTTTACTGGCGATGTCTGCCACGATCCGCCTGAAAGGGGTATGAACACAAAGAAGGCTAGCAGGGCGACGAAGATCACAGCCGCAATGACGACGCCCCACCCGAGTACATTTCGGGTGCCACGCTGTTCTTCCTTCCGGGACACATGCTCCGTCATCACTGGACTCCTTTGTGTCGTTCGATGAGGTACAAATTTATCGTGCAGATCGACCGCACGGTCTGCCCTTCCCCGACGCGTGCCGCCGGCACAGCCGAAGAAGCTGAAGCTAATCTTCTCCACCTTTTCGGCTGCCTGGTTTGGCGGCCCGCTTTGGCGCATTCGGCACTGCCGGTTTCCGCTCGGGTGCAGGCGGATTGATCTCCTCGCGCGCCAAACGGGCTTTGCGCAATCGCGCCGTTTTCTCTTCCCGCGCTTTACGCTCGGCTTCCATTACGCCTTGTGCGTAGAGAGTGGCTCGTGCGTCTCTGTCGTTTGCGGATCCACTGGCCGCCATCGTCAGCCCTCCGCCTTGTAATTTCTTGCTTCCTTCTTGGCGCCGTCTTTGCCGTGCTCGGCTGCAAGCTCTTTGGCCTGCCCGGGTGACACGTCGGTGGCTTCGGCCAACTTGATTGCCTCTTTTCCAGAGAGATCACTGTCCTTTCGCGTGGGGTTCCTTGTCATCGCAGATCTCCTATCAGAGCCCAAACGACCGGACCGGCGGTGTGTTCCGTGGAACCTTCGATAGTCCACCGATTGAGGCGGGCTATCGCGCTTCCGTCAAACGAGCGAAAAGGTTCTGATGCGGACGGACAAGATACACGATCAGCTTCAAGGCCTTTCGAACTGCTAGGCAAGCCGGGTTATGGCCGGGCTATGACCGTGTGGGACGCGTGACACACGGACGGGTTCAGGCATCGATGCCAGGCGCTAGTTCTCGCCCGCGAGCGTGGCGAGAAATGACCGCCGCCATTCTGCTGCGTCATTGTGCGTGATGCGCTTGAGCAGTGCACTATGCCTTGCAATTCTTTCCCCAAGCGGCATCGCGAGCGCTTTTGCGATCGCGTCGGCAACCTCGTCGACCGCATACGGGTTCACGATCAAGGATTCGGCAAGTTCTTCGGCCGCACCTGCAAAACGCGACAATACCAGCACTCCGGGATCGGCTTCGTCCTGCGCGGCTATGTATTCCTTGGCGACGAGGTTCATTCCGTCACGCAGGGGCGTGACCAATCCGACCTGGCTAGCGCGCAACAGGCCAGCAAGCCGAGAGCGTGATACGGCACGGTGGATGTAGCGGATCGGGGTCCAAGCCAAATCCGCGTATCTTCCGTTGATCGCGCCGGCGGTTGCCTCAAGCTGGGCCCGGATGTCGGCATAGGCGCTGACCTCCTCGCGCGTCGGCGACGCAATCTGCAAATAGGTTGCCGCTCGCTCGTGTTCCGGATGCCTTTCCAAAAGACGAGCGAATGCCTGCATGCGGCCGGGGAGACCCTTGGAGTAGTCCAGCCGATCGACGCCGATGATTTGCTTGAGGCCCAGAATCTGGCGGCGCATGGAATCGATCTGCACATCCTCCGCCGCCTCATTGGCCATGCGTGCGATTGAATCGACGTCGATGCCTATCGGAAAACACCTCGATAACACCGTGCGGCCGTTCATCTCAGCCGAACCATTGATATCAAAAGTAGTGGAGTTGGCCGCCTGCACTGAGCGCCGGAAATTCCCCACGTCCGTTTCGGTCTGGAACCCCACGACGTCATATTGAAGCAGATCATCGATGAGTTCTTCATGGTCGGGCGTGGCTACAAACAGGTCGGGCGGCGGGAACGGTATGTGAAGAAAAAACCCGATCCGATTCCGGACTCCCAGCCGCCGCAACTGGGCGGCCAAGGGGATAAGGTGGTAGTCGTGAACCCACACCAGGTCGTCGTTGCCCGACAGCAGTCCTGCGAGCGCCTTCGCGAACCGCGCATTGATCTGCCGGTAGGCGTGTAGAAACTCTGCCCGGTGGTTCACCAGGTCGAGTCGGTAATGAAAAAGCGGCCACAGCGTGCTGTTGGCATAGCCATTGTAATAGAGCGAATACTCCTCATAGGGCAGGGTAAGCGCAGCCGTCTCGATCTTTCCCACGCGTTCCAAGCGGATCAGCGGTTCGTCGCTCGCGGCGTAGTCCTGATACTCAGCGCTTGCTCCTAGCCACAGGCCTCCACGCTCGGCCAACGCATCCCCGATGCCTACAGCAAGTCCGCCGGCTTGCGACAGATCGCGAATGTTCCCCAGCCTGTTCGAGACGACAACCAGACGACGCGGGATGGCGCGATCGCCAGTTAGCTCAGCCTCCCCACCTAAGGCGTCGCGCTCAAGGGGATCACCAACCGTTTGCGAGGCCTCGTTGAAAATTTCATCCGGTCGCTGCAACAAGAGCAAATCCTGAGCGTGAAGATCGCTTGGGGAACGGTCCGCGCGTGCGATTGTTCCCGACGTAAGTGTCCAGCCGGACTCGCTGGATCACATTCTCGGCCCGCTCGGCGCCTTTTTCAGCGGCTCTCGCAGGATCGTCGTCGGACGCACCGGTGATGAGACCCCGATCCAGCACGCCGAGCAGCCGCTTTGGCGACGGCCGGACTTACCGCTTTGGTATTCATGCCGCCGGATCCCCTCATATCAACTCCCCACCTTGGCAAAAGCCCCAACTGACCAAACCGTCAGTCCACCTCGATTACCTTGCGCGTCGGCTTTCGTTGGCGGGGCGGCTGCTTTGCGGCTACGGGCGCGGGCGGGGTCTGCGCTATCGATGCCTCCAACAACTGTCGCTGTTCTCTAAGCCGCGCCGTCTTGGCTTCCCTGGCATGCCGCTCCGCTTCCAACAGCAACTTGGCTTCTCGATCCGCCCTCTCGATCTTTTCCCTGTCGATGCGTCGTGTTTTCAAGGTCGCCTCCTTTGGTCAGACGGCGAACAAAGTGCGGACCTGAAAAAATGTTCCCAACAAATTAAGGCCTGATCTGCCTCAAATGATATTGACGAGCAGCCCGCCGGTTGCGCGCATCTGCGGCTCTGTGACGTCCAAAGGAACTGCTTGCCGTCTGCGGCGTTACGCCACCATGCTGGCCGGAAGATTACCATGGACGACAAACCCCGAACGACGATCAGAAAACCGGCCCGGATTGATCGAGGGCATTGCTTTTGCGGAGCCATCACAGCTGAATTCAGTGGCGATCCCTTTTGGATTTGTTTCGACCACGACGATGACTGCCGACGAGCGATCGGCAGCCCACTGACGATCTGGATTGGCTATCGTCCAGATCAGGTCCATTGGCTCGGCCCAAAACCAAAAACATTCTCGAAAACCAGGGGCGTCGTGCGCTCCTTCTGTTCGGAATGTGGCACCTCGATTGGGTACACCGATGAAGGCTTGCCAAACGAGTTCTACATCTCGATCGGATTCATGGACGCGCCCGAGAAGTTCCATCCCCAAGCCCAGGCCTATTGGGAAATGCGACTGCCGTTCATCAGGATGGATGACGGTTTGCCTCGCGTCGAGGGCTACACCCGAGCGCGCGACCCCGCCCTGGGCAATCCCAGAGACCGGTGAGGCAGGAGGCTGGATCTCGGGCGTCGTACCTGCAAGCCAGCGCCAGGGCTGGCGGAACGCGGCCGAACCATTGAAATGAGAGAGATCTCCAAACGGACAAATGCCCGAAACCAATTTCACCGGCGTGGGTTGAAGATGGACATGGGGGACTTGTTTTCACAGTCTGACGACAAAGAAGCGGATGTTTGAAGGATTCAAGCTAGAGACTGTGGATCTGCCCGAGTCCTCACTGCGAGTCAGGTATGGAGGTTCAGGCCCGCCGCTTCTTTTGCTGCATGGCCATCCTCGGACGCACGTTACCTGGCACCGGGTAGCCCCACTTCTCGCCGCCGACCACACAGTTGTCTGCCCCGATCTGAGGGGCTTTGGCCAGTCCTCGGTACCGGCGGACGCCGTGGATCATGCTGGATCCTCCAAGCGTGCCAAGGCCAGGGACTGCATTGCTCTCATGGGACATCTCGGCTTTCGCCGGTTTGCCATCGCAGGCCATGACCGCGGCAGCTACACAGCGTTCCGAACAGCCATGGATCACCCGCCGGCGATCAGCCATCTGATCGTCATGGACAGCGTCCCTATCCTGGAAGCCCTCGAACGCTGCGACGCCCGCTTTGCGAAGCTCTGGTGGCATTGGTTCTTTTTCGCACAGCCGGACAAGCCCGAACGCGCAATTATGGCCGATCCTGACGCATGGTATGGCGGCTCAGCCGAGTCCATGGGGGCTGAGGCCTATGTCGACTACAAGGACGCAATCCACGATCCGAATGTTGTTCACGGCATGCTTGAAGACTATCGGGCAGGTCTGGCCATCGACCAATTGCACGATGCCGACGACAGGAAAGCTGGTCGCCGGGTCGCGTGCCCGACCTTGGCGCTTTGGTCCGCCCGCGATGACCTTGAGGCACTCTACGGCAACGTGCTCGATGTTTGGCGACCCTGGACCACCGAACTGAAGGGCCAACCGATCGAAAGCGGACATCATATGGCCGAAGAAGCAGCCGACGCGGTAGCCGCAGCTGTCATGGCGTTCTTGCGCGAACCGACGTCGTCATGCGGCGAGCTTTGCTGAACCAATCCGTTTGATGGCACTGCTGATCGACCGTTCGCCATCATCGTAGTCAGCCCAGGCGACGGTCTTTTTCAGGTGGCCCGGGACCGTGCGAACGGTGTATTTTTTCGGATCGAGATCCGCCTTCACCTGACTCCAAGTCAGCGGCATGGATACAGTCGCGCCTTCCCTGGCGCGAGGGGAGAGAGGGGCGACGGCTGTCGCCATGCGATCATTCCTGAGATAGTCGAGAAAAATCCGGGATGTCCGCAGCTTCTTGGCCATGTTGACGAGGTAGAGATCCGGGCTATCTGCCGCCATCTGGATGCAGACGGCCTTTGCGAAGGCCTTGGCCTCGGCCCATGTCGTCTTGCTGCGTTCGGCCGCCAATGGCGTCACGACATGCAAGCCTTTGCCGCCCGTGGTTTTGCAGAAGCTCACCAAGCCCAGATCTTCGAGACGATCGCGCATTTCCTTGGCTGCCGCGACCACCTTCGCAAAAGGGACTTCCGGACCGGGGTCAAGGTCGAAGACAAGTCGGCCAGGTATTTCGGGATGACCCGGCTGGCAGTTCCAGGGGTGAAGCTCAAGGCCGCCTATCTGGGCGATCGCGGCCAGACCCTCGACGCGGTCGATTTGCAGATACGGTTTGTGGTCGCCGAAGACTTTCACCAGTTCCAGCAGATTGGATGTGCCTGGCATTGCGTGGCGCTGGAAAAACTGCTCGCCGGCGTAGCCATCCGGCGCGCGCACGAGTGAACAGGGACGACCTTTGATATGTCTGATCATCCAGGGGCCAACGGTCTCGAAATATTCTGCAAGATCGAGCTTGTCGACGGGCTGACCGTCGCCGGCATTCGGCCAAAGCGGCTTGTCCGGCTTGGAAATGATGACGCCCATGACAACCGGGCTTTTTCCTGTCTTGCCAGTCACCTTGGCAGGGTCGGCAATCGGCGTCTCTTGAGGATCGGCTGGACGCTCGGCCTCGACGTCTTTTGCGGGCTTGTCTTCACGCAGGCCTTTGAAGGCGGCCTGCCTGATATTGCCACCCCCGGTCCAGCCGGCGAACTCGATTTCCGCGACCAATTCCGGCTTCGTCCAGAAGACGGTTGAATTCCTTTTCGGTGCGCCATCGCCGGTAAACGGCGACGTCGCGGCTTTCATCTCCTGCAGCCTCGGCATCAGCTGCTTGACCTTTGCCTCGCTGAATCCGGTCCCCACACGGCCGATATAGGCGAAATGTTCACCGCGATTGACGCCGACGAGCAATGACCGGAATTTGCCGTTGGTCGTCGACCAGCCGCCGATGACCACCTCATGCCCGGCGCGGCATTTCGATTTTGCCCAGGTGTCCGTCCTCCCCGAAACATAGGTTGCATCGGCCTTTTTGGAGACAATCCCCTCAAGCGAAAGGCGACAGGCAGAACGCAGCACCGCGTCGCCGCCATTGCTGAAGTGCTCGACATAGCGGATGAGATTTTGCGCGCCGCGATCGACTTCGCCGAGCATCTCGCTCAGACGTTCCTTCCGTTGTGAGAGAGGCATCTTTCGCAGATCGACGCCATTTGCGAAGAGCAGGTCAAAAGCAAAGTAGATCAGGTCTTTCGTCCGGCGCTCCGACAGCGCCGCCTGCAGTGCGGCAAAATCGGGCGCGCCGTTCTCGTCAAGCGCTACGATTTCGCCGTCGATGATGACGTTGGGGAGGCTGGCGGCCTCCTTTGCGATGGCGCCAAATTTCTCCGTCCAGTCAAGACCCTTGCGGGTCTTAAGGGCGATGTCCTTGTCTTCCACGCGCAACTGGACGCGATAACCGTCAAACTTGATTTCGTGAACCCAGTTCGTCCCGGCCGGCGGCCGGGAAAGCGTTGCACAAAGCTGTGGTGGGATGAAGTCGGGCATCTTCGCCGCTGAGGCAGGACCGGCTCGCTTCGGCCGCGGAGCAGGCTTTGCCGACCTAGCGGCGCGCTTGTCGGCCGCATGGCCGCGCTTGCTGTCCCAAACGGCATCCGCATCGGCCAACGATGAACCTTTCATCATGAACGGCTTCGGACCTGCCCCCTTCCCCGCTGCAATCCTCTCCATGCTCCGACCCGAGGCGACGGATCGATCCTGAGCCAGCACCGCATCGCCATTGCCCTCTGTCGCGTATTTGTCGCGGTGTTTGATCAGCAGCCAGTTGGTCCGCTTCCCGCCATTGCGGTCATGCTTCATGCGCACTAGGACGAAACTTCCATGCAGGCGCTTGCCCTGCAGCGTGAATTTCAGGTCGCCTTTTTCCAACGCCTTTTCGGGAGACATGGCGCCTTCCGGTTCCCAATATCCGCGATCCCACAACTGCACCGTGCCGCCACCATATTGTCCTTTGGGAATCGTGCCTTCGAAGTCGCCGTACTCCAGCGGGTGATCCTCAACCTCCACGGCAAGTCGTTTGTCGTGAGGATCCAGTGATGGACCTTTGGTCACAGCCCATGATTTGAAGACCCCGCCAAGCTCGAGGCGAAGATCATAGTGCAGCCGCGTGGCCGCGTGTTTTTGGATGACGAACCGGAGTCGGTTCGAACCCGCAATCGAGCTTTCGCCGCTGGGCTCTTTCGTCTTCGCGAAATCCCTTTTGGCCCGGTAGGTTGAAAGCTCGCCCGTTTTCATGGAAGTGCCCCGACTAATGACGCAACGCCGGGACTCAACGCAGTGGGTGAGATTTGGTTCGGTTCATAGCCGAGACGACGCCGATGCTGCTTTTCCGCTTCAGAGTGGCATCGGCGTCAAATGAGGCCTTCACGGAGACTCCAGGTGTCGTCACCGCTGACGTTAAGGTTCCTTGGTTTGCCCAACCATTTTTGCAAGCTCTGAAAATGGTGGGATGTCCAGTTCGCCTTGCGCGTTGTTCGCGATCTGCAGAAGCCGGATCGGGAAGCAGATCGCGTCACGGTTGGCCGGTGACATGTCTTCGTAGGTCCGCTCGTCACCTGTCATGGACGCCTCTGCCTTTCGCAGGGCGGTATCGATCTCGTCAATTGACAGCAGACCTTTGTGAACGAGCAGGTTGTTGATTGACGCGACCGCCATCATCAACCCTTCAAGCTGAAGATTGGCAACGTTCATGGCTTGACCGCGTTTCCGCCGCCCGGCCTCGCCGGGGCGTTCTGGCCATCGGATTGGTGCGTCTTGTCATCCACCTCATTGACTGGCCGCGTCAGACCGACCCCACTCTTGGGTTTCTTGTTGCCGGCCGCATCCTGAGAGAACGCATCCGAAGGATCAGGACCTGTTCTAGCCGGGTACTTCGTTGCGCCGGTCTCGCGACGGTTTTCATTATCAGGCATTTTTGATCACTCCAATCGGATGACCGATAACCATTACGAGCCCGGCGAGTTCCGGCGCCGCATGGAACATTTCTGGCCGTTCGTGCAGAGACAAGCGGGCGTGTCTCTGCAATCGCGCCTCGCGCACTGGCGGCAGGTCTCGCTTTCGTTGCCGACAGCACTAGGTTGCTCGTTGAGGTAAAAGGAATTCCCCATGCGGGTGGCACGCGAAGCCTGGGTTCTTGGCAAGGAGAGCATCCTCGGATTCATCAACGACAATGCCCTCAGCCACGGTGCGGCGATGGCGTTCTATGCCGTTACGTCCCTGGCCCCGATCTTGTTGATCGTTGTTGCGATTGCTGGACTTGTCTTTGGGCATGAAGCAGCTCAACTCGCTCTGTCGGCCGAAATCGCAGGCGTGATGGGATCGCAAACCGGCGACCTTCTGCGCAGCACCATCGAAAGCGCTTCTCACAGAACCGCCGGCACTCTTGCCACCTTGGTGGGCATCGTCACCCTCTTCGTGACAGCCTCCGGGGTGTTTGGCGAAATGCAGCTTTCGCTCAACACAATCTGGAAGATTGACCCACCACCCATGTCTGTGTCGCGATTGGTGCGGGCGCGGGCGGCCAGCCTGGGCCTGGTTGCGGCGTTGGGATTTCTACTGCTTGTGTCGTTGGCGGCAAGCGCCGCCATTTCCGCGCTTGGCGCTGTCATCAACGCCCATCTGCCGTTCGGCACGATCATTCTCGCGTCGATAAACGGCGTTGTATCCTTCGTGCTGATTTCCGCTCTGTTTGCCGCGATCTTCAAGATCCTGCCGGACCGGTCGCTCGCTTGGCGCGATGTCGCAATTGGCGCGGCAGTGACCGCTTTGCTCTTCACCATCGGCAAGTCGCTGATTGGCTGGTATATCGGAACCAGCGCGATCGCATCCTCCTATGGCGCGGCGGGTGCACTGCTGGTCGTGCTGCTTTGGGTTTACTATTCGTCTGAGATCTTCCTGCTCGGCGCCGAGTTCACGCGGGCCTATTCCGTCCGTCTCGGCAGTCGGTCCGACCTTCAACCGATAGTGGAGGCAGAGAGCCCGTCGCGACAGACATCGAACCCTGGGCCAACTATCCAACGCGAGGTGCAAGCCTGGATTGTGATCACGGGTTTGCTGACCTTCGTGGCGACACGGGTCTGGCCATCGCGGCGATCTTAGCTGCTTCCCACCAATTCTGTTTCTTTGGAACGCAACCCGGACACCGGAATTGCATAGGAACAGGAGGTTGCCCATGCCAAAATTTCGCTTTGAGACGACAGTATCCGGCCAGACTACTGCTTTCCAGGAAGAGCTAGCGAGTGCGGAGATGGCCAGTCCAAGAGCAATAGAGATGGCGCGCGTAGCGGTGGCGGCGGAACCTGGGTCAGGAACCAAGCAATCGGGATCGACTATCAAGGTCTACGATGAAGCCGGATATCTGGTCGCCACAGTCAATTTTTCCGACGTGTTGCCGAGTGATCCGGACGCCGGACAGCATGGGACTGGCGACGCGGTTGTCGAAGAACCGGGTGTGATGCGGTCTGGCTGACCCGTGGTAGATCAGGGTTTCACGTTTCGCTCACGCGATCCCCGGCAGGGCAATTTGCTGAGATCGCGAGGTCCTCGGCCATCGTCGGATGCTAGAGCTGAGATTCGATCGGGAGGTGACGGACGAAGACCGCCAGGATACGGCGAAAAAATCCGGCTTCTGGTTCATGCGTATAGTCCTGAATCTTGCCTTCGCCGCATCCATGCCAATGCAGGACATTGTGTTTCAGTTCGAGCCGATAGCTTGTTTCCGGAGATATTTCCGATTGGAATCGATGCCGCAACTCGGCGACCAATTTCGGATCCTCAAACAGCACGCCCATTTCCGAGTTCAAGGACACTGACCGTGGATCGAAATTGAAGGAACCGACGAAGCCGATATTGTCGTCGACGGTGAAAGCTTTCGTATGCAGACTGGCGCCCTTCGAGCCAAACACCGAGATTGCCGAGCGCCGGTTGAACGGCTGAAGCTCGAAAATATTGACGCCATTCCTCAGCAGCCGCTTGCGATAATTTGCGTAAGCGCCATGGACTGCGGCGACGTCCGTGGCGGCCAGGGAATTGGTCAGAACCGAAACGTCAACACCGGCGCCGACAAGGTCCAGCAAGATCGCTGTGCCCCTTTTGCCGGGGATGAAATAGGGCGACACAATTTCCAGACACCCGCGCGTGGATTGGATGATCGGACGCAGCTCTTTCATAAGCCAGCTGCGACGTCTCCAACCACGAACCTTCTCCGGCGGATCGGAAATGACCCGCACGCCATCCACCCAATGAACGTCGTTGCTGGCCGCAATAAACTCCGTGATCGAGCCCCGGTTGCCGATGCCGTTCAAGAATTTGGGATCGGGGCCGGTATCGCTTCCTTCAAGCCATTTGGCATGCTCATGCTCAGCCACTGATCCCAAGGTTTTGATTGGCTTGGCTTCATTGCAAGCCCAGAAGGCATCGAATATCGCCGCGGTTTGCCGTACCGCAGGCCCCAGGAGCAGCAGATCGAGGTCCCGGAAATTGGTTTCTGCCGCATCGAAATAGGCATCGCCAACATTCCGACCGCCGACAATGGCAAATTTGTCGTCAACGATCCAAGCCTTGTTGTGCATCCGTCGTGTCAATGCAAAGAGCCGCAACAGCACTTCCACACCACGCATGATCCGGCCGCGCCTGATACCGCTCGGATTGAACAACTTCAATTCGATGTTTGGATGGTTGTTCAGCGCCAGATATGCCGCATCATTTTTACGCGGATTGACGTCGTCAAGGAGCATGCGCACCCGAACACCGCGCTCAGCAGCTCGAAAAACCTCGCGAAGCAGCAAGCGGCCGGTGTGGTCATCATGCCAAAGGTAATACATCAGGTCGAGGCTGCGCTCAGCGCTCCTTGCCGCCAGCACGCGCACGGCGAAAGCGTCATAATTGTCCGAGACAAGCAGCAAGCCGCTCTTGCCGGCCTTGATGTTGTGGTCTGCGGTTCGCGAAACCGATACGTCCATGAAAATTGCCACCTTTGGACGGCGCTCGCGCCATCCCGCTCAAATCATAGCTAGAACCATTCTGAGGTATTCTGGTTGCATACGCAGCGTCCAATCACCCAATTCCTGGATGCAAGCGGGGCCCAGCAATCAAGCGGCTGCAGAGCGGTCAGGAGGCTTGAGAGGCGTTGCCCCGACTGCTCTGCTGCCGCCGCGGAACTTGCTTCTCCTGTAGTCCCAGCCCCTCACACCGTGAACTGTTGGCGAGAGCCCGATGGCGTGCGCCCCGCCGCGGCTCTTCGACGAGAATGACGTGGTCGTTGTTCTCACTGAAGCGCACGACCCTTTAAATTTAGATATCTCCATTATGCCGGAACCGGGTTCGGGTTTCCGAGTTAAGAAAATGCTCGCGACGGGCAATTTTCAACAGAGGAGACGGCACAATGCCCACTGCCAAGAAAGCCAATGGCAACAACAAGGACCTGGAGGACCTTTTCCTCGATGGCCTCAAAGACATCTACTATGCCGAGAAGAAAATTCTGAAAGCCTTGCCGAAGATGGCCAAAGGCGCATCCGAAGAGCAAGTTTCGGCAGCATTCGAGAAGCACCTCGCTGAAACCGAGGGGCAGGTCGAACGTCTGGAGGAGGTCTTCGAGATTCTCGGCGCTGCCGCGCGCGGCAAAACCTGCCCGGCGATCGACGGCATCCTGGAGGAAGGATCTGAAATCCTTCAGGAGTACAAGGGTTCGACTTCGCTCGATGCAGGGCTCGTCGGTGCCGCGCAAGCCGTGGAGCACTACGAGATCGCCAGGTATGGAACCCTGATCGCCTGGGCTACGACGCTCGGCAAGGACGACGTGGTTGCGCTCCTCAATGCGACACTTGAAGAGGAGAAGGCCACCGACGAGGCGTTGACTGCCCTCGGTGAAGCCGGCGTCAACGAACGAGCGGCAGAACGGAAAGCGGCTTGATTGATCGCCTACCCAACCGCCTCGGCGACCCATGTGCCGAGGCGGTCCCGGGAGATGAAGGACATGATCACGCATATCTACAAAGGACTGGAATGTTTCCTGCTTGAGTGTTCGGCCGCGCTGGTCAGGCGCCGCGCGCTTGGCGGTTCGCGCAGCGGTCCTCGGCAGCTGCGAGAACAGCGCAGAGATGAGTTCAGGGCCCGCAAAGCCGCCGAATGAGCGCCAAGATGGAGAGTCGGATGGGCTTCTTTGGAAAATATTTCTCAGGACTGTTGAGCAAGAAATCGACTGACGGCAAGGGGAGCGGCGATATGCGGAAAGCTACCGGCGCGGGTCCGGCAATTGCCGCGCATTCCAAAGATGCAAAGACATCCGCTGCTTCCGGTCAAAGCACCAATGCTTCGAGCAAAAATGCAGATGGACGATGACAAAAGGCAAGATTTGGCTACCGACTCTAGGTCGCATCGAAGCGGCGCAAAGACGTTAAATCGTCGAGATGACCCGCATCGCAACCTTCAACGTCAATGGCGTCAACGGCCGACTGCCAGTGCTTCTCAAGTGGCTTGGCGAAACCGGCTATGACATCGTCTGCCTTCAAGAACTGAAGACCTCTGACGAAAAATTTCCCGTCGATGCGATTAGAAACGCCGGCTATGGCGCAATCTGGCACGGACAGAAGTCCTACAATGGCGTGGCAATCCTCGCTCGCGGGATTGAGCCGCTGGAACGTCGTCGAGGTCTGCCGGGCGATTCCGACGATTCGCACAGCCGCTACATCGAGGCAGATGTGAATGGGCTTGTTGTCGGCTGCCTGTATTTGCCCAATGGCAATCCAGCGCCGGGGCCGAAGTTCGACTACAAACTTCGCTGGTTCCGACGTTTGATCACCTATGGCCAGGTGCTGCTCGGCGATAGCTCACCGACCATCCTGTGCGGCGACTATAACGTCGTTCCAGGCCCGATCGACGCGGCGGTGCCGGGGCGCTGGGTTGGCGATGCCGTTTACTTCCCCGAGAGCCGGAGCGCGTACGCCGAAATGCTTGCTCAGGGCTGGATCGATGCGGTTCGTCGCATTCATCCAGAAAAGGGAATTTACACCTATTGGAACTTCTCCTACCGCGGCGGGTACGATCGGAGTTCCGGGCTCCGGATGGACCATCTCTTGCTGAGTTCATCCCTATTGGATCGCCTGAAGAATGCCGGAGTAGATGCCGAAACGCGTGCATGGGACAAGCCGAGCGATCATGCGCCAGCCTGGATAGAACTTGATTGAGCTTCCTCGGCAAGGAGCCTGAAGACCTGGTGGCGCTCCTTCGTGATTACATTTGGCCGCGCATGTCTATCGTCAACAATGAGGACTGCCGGCGCCAAGCGATCAAGGACGCAATGATGACAACCACTCAAAAGGAAGCTGAACTGATTGCGCGCCTTGCACGCCAGCATGGCGTCACTGATGGCGCTGTCATGGCTGTCCTTGAGGCGTTGCGGCGTGGTGGTGGAACCATGGCCCAGTTCAGCCACGTCGACTTCGGAGGAATGTCACAATGGTCCTCCGGCATGACGATGGTCGGCGACATGTTCGATGACAGCCTCAAGGCGAAGCTCAACACTATCGCGGCGGAGCTCTCGGCCTACCTGCGCGATCATCCCGCCAAGCCACAACGCGACGACACGAGCTATCGTTCTGCAGCTATGGCCCACGCCGGCTCATGGTGGCCTGAGGAGCTTGGGAGCCCGTCTGCCGCTGGTTCTCAAAACAATATGCGCTACGCAGCGTTTCCTGAGCAAAGCCGCCTGGTCATCGACGATCATGGAAAGATGGAGATTTATGACACAGGCGACCATCGCATATCCGGTGTTTCGCAGAGCCAGAGCACGGACTCCACCCTGACCTTTGTCAGCCAGCACGGCGTGGTCCGCGTATCTGATCTCAAGCGCGTATCTGCGACGTAGGTCAGGGCCGCTTCAATGCAGACAGTCACGCTCATCGGCTATCTCGCGACCGTCTGCTCGATGAGCAGTTTCACCCCGCAAGCCTGGAAAATCATCAGGACACGAGAGACAAGCGGCATCTCCGCACCGATGTATGCCATCACTGTGTTGGGCTTCGCCTTGTGGCTGGCCTTCGGCATCATGAAGGCAGAGTGGCCGATCATAATCACGAATGGCGTCTGTCTCCTGCTGTCAGCCTTCATTCTCACAATGACAGTCCTGCCGCAGGCTGAGAAAGACGCAGTTGCCAAGGCTTTCGACCCCGACGACTAAAGCGCGTCGCGTTTGAACGGACTCAGAAAACGCGCGCTTTGGGTCTTTGTTTTATGCATCTCGTCGTCTCAAAACCGGAGCCACTTTTGAGCGACATGCATTAGCGCTTCCAACTTTTCAGAAGCGGACCTTGGCTACCATATGCAGGATCCTTGCGCGGACGCCCCACCTTGGGGATGGTTGCGAGCGCATCGCTATGCTGATCCTTGCTCCTACATTCGTCATAAGTCCCAAACGGAGGATACGCGCCGACAACCAAAAAATCATCGGATGCCGAGAGGCATTGGTGCCCGGTGCCTGCCGGGAGGACCGCGACGTCGCCAGCCTTCAGCGACAGCGTTCGTCCTTTCTTGCCCCCAAACCGGACTTCAGCATTTCCGCGGGCAATGCCCAGAACCTCGTGTATTTGCGAATGATAGTGAACATAATCATAGATGCCGTTTCGCCAGCTATCGCCCCATCCGTTTGCCTCGAAAAGCACCTCCATGACGGCTGCTGGATCAAGTCCTTCGGGCAATTCGACGGCGCCTCGATAAACGACGAGCGGCCATGCTGGATGATTGGGTACAAGTCCATCATCCTTGAACCAGAACTCATTCGACTTTCGCTGCCTCACAAATCCGGCGACAGCTTGCTTGCGCGGTCTTGCGAAACCGGTGACGTTCTCGATCACTTTCTTGCTGGTTTCCAAAATGCTCATCGACGCTGCCTCTAAAGCAGAGGTTAGTTTAGCCGCTCGCTCAGAGCTCGACCTTTGCGTTGTCGCCCACATTCGGCTTGGCGCCGGTAACGGCCGCAAACACCATCGTTGCGGTAGCCATGATTAGCCCCGGGCTGTCCCACAATTCGCCTTCGTCGGGTTTGACCGTTATCAGACGAATCTCGGGATCATCGGCATTATCCCACCAGGCTGCGTCAGTTTTCTCCCAGAGTTCGGTGATCTTTTCCCTATCATTTGTCACTGTGGCCGGGCCTGACATCGTGACGTATTTGTAGTGGCTGTTGTCACTCCAGGCCAATGTGACCTTTGGATAGGTCGACAGTTGCTCGCTCTTGGCGCTGTCGTCATTGACGAGGAAGTATATGGCGTTTTCTTCACGGACCACACGCGCAGATAGCGGACGGGCTCGATTGTACTCGCCGTCCCAGGTCACAAACATGCAGACGTCGATGTCCTCGGCGAGTTCCCAGATGCGGTCTGTTGCCTCGGCGGGCGTGAGGTCCGTCTGCTGCTCTCGGCGGTTAGCCATAAGCGTCCTCCTGCGGGTGAATATCCTCGCTTACAACTCACGTCCCGCCACGACGTTCCAACTCACTGGGTCCTTCGGCTTGCTAAAGCGGTGGAACTTTCGAAATTGCCGGAAGTTTGGATGGCAAACGCGAGGCCATGATGGCGGACAAGACGCTTCGAACATCAAGACGGACACCCGAGCAGGACGCTAAGGGTCAGTCGGAAAAGGACCACAAGGGCGGCGGAAACGATGGCGTCGCCAGCGCCGATCCGCGGGTGATCTCCGGCAAAAAAGACGGCGACGCGACATTCCCTGTCAAGGGACCGAAGAAATAGCTATGAGCCCATTAGTCGGGCATCTGGCGGTGTCATCGATGCGCGGAGACAATTGACGAACGGGCTGACATCATTTCGCGATGACACTTTGCTACCGTCACCGACGCGGATCACCTTCAACCCTCCGGAGTTCCATGGCCGCATGACGCGCATCCGCCTCAAGGCGCTAATGGCAGCCTGGAATCACGCGACCTTTGAAAAGAGAGCGACGTCGCATCTGGCCAAACCATAGCGCCATCGGTGATCGGTTGTGGCAACCCGGCTCTGGTAGAACAGTGAAAGCTGACTGCCATCGATCATCACTGTCGAGTGGCCGTTCTCGCCCGGTTGACCTGGCTCCAACACCGGGCCGATCGAAACGTAAGGGCCGCTGACCTCGTCGGCGATGGCAAAAAACACCCGTTGCCGGTTTCCCCGAAGGCCATTCGGAAGAAAGCAAGTGGCGTTGAGAAGCACCCGGCCGTCCGGCAGCTCGATCAGTTGCGCGCCCTCAATGCCCCATTCGTAGTCGGGATCATCTCTGGTGTTATGGTGGGGAACATCGTTGTGGTCGAGGATTTTGCCGATCCGCTTCCACGGACCGAACCACGAGTCGGACTGGCTACGTGCCAGATAGATGTCGGGCTGAGGCACCCTGGTGAATTTTGGCATAGCCGAATAAACCAGGTAGCGCCCACCGCCAATGACTGCTGGATGCGGATCGTAAATGCCGTCCTCTTCCGTGTCCGGGATGGCCAGAATGGCCGGACTGAGGACTACCCAATGGAACCCGTCGTTGGAAACCGCATGCTCGCAACGGCCACCCGACTTCATGAATTCTGTCTGGATGAACATGTGGAAGACGCCGCACTCGTGGGTCACACCGGGAGCCGCAACACCAGTACCGTTGATTGGAAGTTCGATCGGCTCATGCTCGGCCCACGGCCCATAAAGATCGGGCGCCGTGGCATGCAAGATTCTCCACGTCTCGGTGGTGACCGTGCCGCTTGACCCGAAGACGTGCCAGACACGGCCATCGAAGACAGGACACGGGTCCTTGAGATCATCCACGCTTTGCGGATGAAACAGTGGAAAAACGTTGGTTTCAAAGTTGATGTTCATGTCAGCCCCGGAATTCGCCTCGGCAGTCGGAGACGCGCAGAGATACAGGCGAATCATTGATGTTAGGCACATTCTATAGCCAACGAGTTCAACGCAAATACGGCAATGCCGCTGTCCACCAGCATTCCTCGCTGAACCACGCTTTCAGTGGCGGCCGGGTTCCGACAGCCGCCCTCGCCTCCGCACCCAGATCCCGCTTCGTGCGTGGACCAAGCGGGCGACCGGGCCTTCTTCATTTCAGTTGGAACAACTCACCTGATCGAAAGTTAGGAGCTGGAACTAAGTAGTTCTCTCCATTCGCGATTAACAAATGTTAATCGTAACATAAATAGTGTCACAGAGGGAGTATGTCAATGGAAGCGGCCTTTGGCGGGGTAACCGGCAGTCAATATGTTCGTCGCGAAAATATACTGGTTTGCTTCTCCCACTTACGATGGAATTTTGTTCACCAGCGTCCGCAGCATCTCCTCACTCTCGCATCCGCTCAGCAGAGAGTGGTCTACTTTGAAGAACCCGTTTTCGAAGAATTGCCGCAGCCGCTGATGCGGACGAGCGTGGGATCGGAAAACATTCTGATTGTCACACCAGTGCTGCCGCTTGGCACGTCGGCCGCGAAAGCAGATGCCGTCCAGCGGAGATTTGTGCAGCAGACCATCGCTTCTATGCCGCATAGCCGGCTGATCGCCTGGTACTACACCCCAATGGCTCTTCGCTTTACGGAATTCCTCGACCCAGACATATGCGTCTATGACTGCATGGACGAACTCTCTGCGTTCAGGAATGCGCCCCCCGAGCTGGGCCAGATGGAAAAGGAGCTTCTGCGTCGCGCGGATCTGGTTTTCACCGGTGGTCTAAGCTTGTTCGAGACCAAGCGTCACCTCCATCCCGCCATCTTTCCATTTCCGAGCAGCATCGATGTGAGGCACTTTCACACCGCAAGACGGCCAGGAAGGGACCCAGCCGACCAGGCGGGCATTCCTTCCCCGAGGGTTGGATATTTCGGCGTCATCGACGAGCGGCTGGACGTCGATCTCGTGGCGCTAGCGGCAAAGACAATGCCGGACGTGCATTTCGTCATGCTCGGTCCGGTTGTCAAGATCGACCCTGCAAGCCTGCCGCAAGCCGAAAACCTTCATTGGCTTGGCCCGAAAGCCTACTGCGATCTGCCCGACTATCTGCGCCATTGGGACGCCGGATGGATGCCGTTTGCCCTCAACGAGGCGACGCGTTTCATCAGCCCGACCAAGACGCCGGAATTTCTCGCGGCGGGTCTGCCGGTGATCTCGACGGCAATCGTCGACGTGGTGCGCAGTTACGGTGCTGCCGGGCTGGTGGAAATCGCCGACTGTGACGATCTGGAAATCAAGCTGCGCTCCGTCCTTTCGCGACCGCGTCAGATGCTCCTGCAGCAAGTCGATGCCTATCTTGCGGACATGTCCTGGGAACGGACATGGAATGCCATGGCAGCTCACATTGAGCGCGCCTACCAACGCAAGAAGGTCGTGCCCCTTCGCAGGAGTGCATAGCCATGTTCGATTGGCTGATCGTCGGCGCGGGTTTCGCCGGCAGTGTGCTTGCCGAACGGATAGCGTCGCAGCGTCAGGAAAGCGTTTTGCTGATCGATCGCCGCAGCCATGTGGGAGGCAACGCCTATGACTGCTACAATGAAGCCGGCATCCTCATCCATCGCTACGGCCCGCACATCTTCCACACCAACAGCCAAACGATCGTGGACCACCTTTCGCAGTTCACGCAATGGCGGCCGTACGAGCACAGGGTGTTGGCGGCCGTGGACGGGCAACTGGTTCCCATACCGATCAATCTCGACACCATCAACCGGCTTTACGGGCTAGACCTGACCTCGGCACAGCTGGAGGATTTCTTCGCGTCGCGACGCGAAACGGTGGAGGATGTCCGAACGGCTGAGGACGTCGTCGTCAGCACCGTGGGGCGCGAGCTCTATGAAAAATTCTTCCGCGGCTACACAAGAAAGCAATGGGGCGTCGATCCCAGTCAGCTGAGCAAATCCGTGACGGCACGAGTGCCGACCAGGACCAACCGTGACGACCGCTATTTCAGCGACAGCTTCCAGAAAATGCCGGCCGGCGGGTACACGCGGATGTTCGAACGCATGCTCGATCATCCGAACATCAAGATCATGCTGCAGACCGACTTCCGTGAAATTCGTGAGAAGATACCGTTCAGGCGCATGGTTTATACCGGCCCGATCGATGAATATTTCGGCTGGCAGCTCGGGCACCTTCCGTATCGTTCGCTTCGTTTCGAGCACGTTACACTGGATTGCGAGCAATTTCAGCCGGTTGCCGTGGTCAATTATCCCCAGACGGAAGATTACACGCGCATTACCGAGTACAAACATCTGACCGGCCAGCAGAGTTCGCGGACCAGCCTGACCTACGAATACCCCACGGACATCGGGGACCCGTACTATCCCGTGCCCCGGCCCGAAAACGAAGTGCTCTACAAGCGCTATGAAGCGCTCGCGGCAAGCTGCCCAGACGTCTGGTTTGTTGGTCGGCTTGCAACTTACCGCTATTACAACATGGACCAGGTAGTCGGACAGGCTCTGGCCACCTTCTCGCGCATCCAAAAAAGCCTCCCGGCCTGGGCGCGCACGGACGAGCCGTTGTTGGCCGAGCCGAGAAGATAGTTTCTTTCAAGACGGAAGATCGGGCGGGTATCAGAAGGAGAAACTCGATGGATACAAACTTCAAGTCGGAAAGCCGTGAGATATTTATCGTCGGCTTGCGCAACGCGCACGCCATGGAAAATCAAGCGCTGTCGATCATGAAGCCTCAGGTCGAGCGTATAGAGAACTATCCGGAGGTGGCCGATCGCTTGCGCCGGCACATTCAGGAAACCGAAGGCCAGATCACGAGACTCGAGTCCGTCCTGGAGGGCCTTGGCGAGGAGCACTCCACCCTCAAGGACACCGCCTTGTCGATGGTTGGCAGCGTGGCCGCCATTGGACATTCGATGGCCGGCGACGAGATCATCAAGAACAGCCTGGCGAATTTCGCATTCGAGAACTACGAGATTGCTGCCTACAATTCGCTGCTGGTACTGGCCGACGCTGGGGGCTTCCAGGATGCTGAAAGGGCCCTCAAGCAGAACCTGAACGAAGAGGAAGCCATGGCCAACTGGCTCAAGGAAAATCTGAGCGACGTTACCATGCGGTATGCCAGGCTGCGCGAGGCCGGGGCGACTGCAAAAAGCTGATGCACCGCACCGGCGCGGGCGGCGTTTCGAAACAGACGCTCGCCCGCCCCTCCCTCGTTTGAGGCCTCTTCAAGGCGTCGTGTCCGCCACGAGAAGAGCTTGCTGACGGGCCAGTTCATCTGCTGTGGGTTTGCGCAGGTGTCGCCTGCCGTCAGCCTGGATGACGGAAAACAAACCGACCTCGGCATGTCGCGAATTGTCCCAGCCCGGGTAGGCCGTTATCGGGTACAGGCAAATACCCTCGATCGGCGCTCCGAGACTGATTGCGGAACGCACCTCGTCGCAGACATAATGGAGCCAAGCCGGCCCGCCGGATCCCTCGGAGCCGGTCTCCGCAATGAACATCGGCTTGCCGTATCGATGAGCAACTTCTAGCAACATTTCCGACAGGGCGCGGTACTCGTGGTGTCCCATCGGAATCGTCGGCCCGTTTACGTACCATTGATTGTGCGGGTAAAAATTCAAGCCCACGACATCGACAACATCTTCGCTCCCGCCCAACTCAGGTTCGACGCGGCCCAGCAACATGTCGTAAGCTTCGAACTGTCCCTGTCGGGCGTTTTCGGCCCGGCGCCGTTCGCTGCGGGTCCGGTCACGAGGGGCGATATGGATAAGCGGCTCGGCCCAGACAAATCTGCAGGCGGGATCGATCTCCCGCATTGCACGAACACCCGCGATGGCGGCCTTGACGAGGTGCCGCTTGAACCATCCACGTTTGTTCGGCCCCACGCGCGGGAAATAGCCGACCTCGACAGCCCATGCGAAAAACGAGATTTCGTTGATGGGGCACAACAGAGGCGATGTTCCGGTGATCGAACGGTGTACCTTGACGGCTTCTGCCGCGAACGAGGCATAGGCGTCGATGAAATGCAGCGAGCCCTGATCGACATGGTCCGGAGATCCGTAGTGAAAGATGTCCCAGATTACCTGAACACCTGCCGATCGGGCTGCCTCGACCATTGGCGCCCAACTTGACCAGTCATAGGTTCCGGGAGCGGTTTCGATCAAATGCCAACGCAGGCCGTCGCGGATGGTGCGAAGGCCGAGTTCGGCGCAGCCGCGGTAGTCGCCCAGGGCATGCAAATTATGCGAGGTCGCACGAATAAGATCGAGGCGAACGCCGTCCTTGCGCCGGTGCGAGGAGCATTCAAAGCCTGCCATGAAAAAACTGGCGAAGCGCGAAGCTTCCGGAACCGAGGCCTCCGTCTGGCGTCCCACTTCGCTCATTTTTCGAAGTCTCCTTTGGGCAATCGGCTTCGAACTCGGCCGCCTTGTCCGGACCGGGAACCGCGTTGGCGAAATACCGAATTCAGTCGGGCGCGCCCCATGTTCGTTGCTCAGTCCAGCTCGTCCTTGCGTGGCCGGGTAGTGCCGAACCCATTGGTAGAGCCTTTGTTCCGGTGGTGAACTGTCCGGGCGCCGCGTGCAAATGAGGAACAAGGAGGCCCGTCCCAAGTTCGGGGCGATGTACAGCCGCCGTCATCCACTCGAGCGGCTGCTCGGCAACAACAGAGGCATGGGATCACATGACCGTTCAGATTCGACTTTCCGAGATCGACCACGCCAGGCGCGAGGATCGTGGCGACGGCGCTTGGAGCATCGCACCGGACCTGGGTTACTTGCGGCTAGCAATCGTCAATGTCGTGTTCTTCGGCGCACCGGGCAGCGGAGATCGGAACTGGGTGCTGATCGATACCGGGTTGCCGACGTCTCGCAGCAGCATTCTAGCGGTCGCGGAAAAGCGGTTCGGCGTCAACGCACGGCCGGCTGCAATCATCCTGACCCATGGCCATTTCGACCATGTGGGAACGGTTCTAGAACTCGCAAATGGCTGGGACGTGCCTGTCTTCGCCCATCCACTCGAGCACCCCTATTTGGACGGAACCACATCCTATCCGCCACCGGATCCCTGGGTTGGGGGTGGACTGATGGCGCTGCTTTCACCGCTTTTTCCACGCGGGCCAATCGATCTTGGCAGCCGTTTGCAACCCTTGCCCGCCGATGGATCGATCCCCGGAATGCCCGGATGGCAATGGCTGCACACACCCGGACATGCCCCTGGGCATATCTCGCTCTGGCGCGAGCAAGACCGCTCGCTCATCGTAGGAGACGCTTTCATCACCACCGGTCAGGAGTCGGTCTATGAAGTCGCCATTCAGGATCTCGAGATGCACGGTCCGCCGCGCTATTTCACGCCAGACTGGGATGCAGCGGAAAGGTCCGTGAAGCATCTGGCTGCCTTGGGCCCCCAGATGGTCATCAGTGGACACGGTGCGGCTGCTGCGGGAGTGGGCATGCGTCAGGCTCTCGATAATCTGGCTGAGCGGTTCAGGGTATTCGCCGTCCCGCCGAAATTGAAATTCGTGCGAGAGCCAGCGTCGCCGATAGCTAGGCCAATCGAGCCGCCATCGTTCTGAATGGCCAGATTGGGCCAAGGCGGGACCATCGGACAGAGTAACTCGGTCCAGCGGAACAAACCCGGCCGGCGACAGTTGGGGCACTCGCTCAGGTGGCGACACCCTGCGAAGTGCCGCGAGGTTCCGCGCCATGGGGAGGCTCAGATGGAAACCCGACGAACGCATGCCTCTAGCCCGCGTTCCCGCAAAGAGAGATTGCAGAGCCGGTGTTGTTGCCATCCAGCCCTAAGTTGACACGCCAACTGCTCTGGATCGTCGGAGGCGCATTCTTGCCCGGTTGCGCGGGGGGAGTGCTCGATCCCCAAGGACCAATTGGTGTCGGCAATCGCACGATCCTTTTGAACTCGCTGGCGGTGATGCTGGTGATCGTTGTTCCCACGCTTGTTGCACTTCTGGCATTCGCCTGGAAGTTCCGCGCCTCGAACAGCAACGCCCGCTATAACCCGGAGTTCACCTATTCGGGACGCGTGGAGTTGATCGTCTGGTCGATCCCGACGCTCACCATCCTGTTCATTGGCGGTCTGATCTACTACGGATCGTATCAGCTCGATCCGCGCAAACCGATCCCTTCTAGCCAGCCGCCGCTCGACATTCAGGTGGTGGCGCTCGACTGGAAATGGCTGTTCCTCTATCCCGAGCAGGGCGTGGGCGCTGTCAATCAACTGGTTATTCCCGCCGGTGTTCCAGTGCGTTTCAAGTTGACCTCGGCCAGCGTGATGAACACGTTCTTCGTGCCCCAGCTTGGCAGCATGGTCTACGTCATGAACGGCATGCAGACCGAATTGCATCTGCAGGCCGACCGCGAGGGCAGCTTTTTCGGCCAGTCGGCGCACTTCAGCGGCGACGGCTTCTCGGATATGAATTTCAGTGTGAGCGCGGTTTCAGCCGATGCCTTCACCCGCTGGGCGTCATCGCTGCGTGGCGGGGGCGGCGTGCTCAACGCCAACGCCTATCGCGAACTCGCCCGGCAAAGCACAAATGTGGCGCCGGCTTCCTTCGGTCATGTCCAGCCTGGGCTGTTCGAAGCGGTCGTTCAGCAGACGCTCCCACCGGGTCCGGGGCCTGCTGAGAGCGCAGCCAGCGGCGAGCCACAGGTGAGCCCAAGGGCATTACCCGCGGCGGCGGCAACGATGACCCATCATCCACAAGGCGCAGAATGACGATGCTGGGCAAGCTCGACTGGTCGGCCGTTCCTTTCGATCAACCCATCCCCCTCGGCGCAGCCCTTGGCGTCTTTCTGGCAGCAGCCGCCGTGCTTGGCTGGATAACGGTGAAGGGGTACTGGCCATATCTGTGGAGCGAGTGGATAAGCTCGGTCGACCACAAGCGCATCGGCGTGATGTACATTGTGCTGGCGATGCTCATGCTTCTTCGTGGTTTTATCGATGCTATCATGATGCGCACACAACAGGTGCTGGCGATTCACGGGCCGGGCTACCTCCCGCCGGAGCATTACGACCAGATCTTTTCCGCGCACGGCACGATCATGATCTTCTTCGCCGCGATGCCGTTCATGATCGGCCTGATGAATTTCGTCGTGCCGCTGCAGCTTGGCGTACGCGATGTCGCTTTTCCGACGCTCAATTGCGTCAGTTTCTGGCTGACGGCTTCCGGAGCCCTGCTGGTCAACATCTCGCTTGTGATCGGCGAGTTCGCGCGCACCGGCTGGCTGCCCTATGCCCCTTTGTCGGAAACCACCTACTCGCCGGGCGTCGGTGTCGATTATTATCTGTGGGCGATCCAGATCTCCGGCGTCGGCACGCTGCTCACCGGTGTCAACCTGGTGACGACTATCCTCAAGATGCGGGCGCCGGGAATGGGCTATCTGCGAATGCCGATGTTCTGCTGGACCTCGCTCGCGTCCAACCTGCTCATTGTCGCAGCCTTCCCGATCCTTACCGCCACGCTCGCAATGCTGACGCTGGACCGGTATCTCGGCTTCCACTTCTTCACCAACGAAGCCGGTGGAAATCAGATGATGTTCGTCAACCTGATCTGGGCGTGGGGCCATCCCGAAGTATACATCCTGGTGCTTCCCGCCTTCGGAATCTTTTCCGAGATTTTCTCGACTTTTTCATCGAAGCCGCTGTTCGGATACCGTTCGATGGTCGCGGCCACGATGTTCATCTGCATCGTCTCGTTCATGGTCTGGCTGCATCACTTCTTCACCATGGGTGCCGGAGCGGACGTTAATGCCGCCTTCGGCATCGCCACGTCGGTCATTGCCGTGGGAACCGGTGTGAAAATCTACAACTGGCTCTTCACCATGTATGGCGGGCGCGTTCGTTTCGACACGCCGATGCTTTGGGCACTGGCTTTCGTGACCACCTTCACCGTCGGCGGCATGACTGGCGTCCTGCTTGCCGTCCCGCCGGCCGACTTCGTGCTACACAATTCCCTTTTCCTCGTCGCGCATTTCCATAACGTCATCATCTCCGGCGTGTTGTTTGGAGCATTCGCCGGCTTCACCTACTGGTTCCCCAAGGCGTTCGGCTTCCGTTTGCACGAAGGCTGGGGAAAGGCGGCATTTTGGGTCACCTTGGCCGGCTACATGCTGGTCTTCGTACCGCTCTATATTGTCGGTCTGCTCGGCATGACGCGGCGCCTGCAACATATCGATATGGACCTTTGGGCACCGTGGCTGGTGGTGGCCGCTTTCGGCGTGGTGGTGATGATCGCCGGCGCGGCGCTGCAGATCACACAGCTTTTCGTTTCGGTCCGGCATCGCGACAAGTTTCGCGACGAAACCGGCGACCCGTGGGACGGGCGTTCGCTGGAGTGGTCGACATCTTCTCCTCCTCCTGTCTTCAATTATGCACGGCTGCCTCACGTGGAAGACGAAGAGCCCTACTGGAGCATCAAGCAACGAGGGATCGAACAGAGCTCGGACGAGGAAAAGGCATATGAGCCGATCGAGATGCCTCGCAACAGCCCGACTGGCTTCGTCACCGCCTTCTTCAGCACACTGATCGGCTTCGCGCTGATCTGGCATATATGGTGGCTGGCGATCGTCGGCTTCATCGGCGCCTACGCAACCTTCGTCGTATTCGCCTGGCGCGATCATGGAGACTACGAGATCCCTGTCGACGAGGTCGCCCGCATCGATCATGACCACAAGGCAGCCCAGTTTGCCTGGCTGCGCGGGTGGGAGCGCCCGGCATGAGCGATCACGCATTCTCCGGCGACATCAGCGCCGGCACCCAGGCACGGGACCCGTATCGGCTTAATCACACCGGTCGGCATGCGGTGCGCTCTGCGACGGGCCACGGAGAAGGCGGCCCGGCCTCAAAGTTCGTCACGGTGACCTACGGCTTCTGGATCTTTCTCCTGTCCGACATCATCATGTTCTCGGCATTTTTCGCCACCTACGCCGTGCTCGCCAAGGCAACCGCCGGCGGACCGACAGGCAAGGATCTGTTCGAACCGACACGGGTTGCGGTCCAGACGGGCCTTCTGCTCACTTCGAGCTTCACCGGCGGCGTGGCAACACTCGCCACCCGTCGCAGATCAATGGCTGCCACGCAGTTCTGGCTTCTCGTCACGGGGTTGCTCGGGGCAGCGTTCCTGTTCCTGGAACTACAGGAGTTCGCGGCAATGATCGGCGAGCAGGCAGGCCCCTCGCGCAGCGCATTTCTTTCTGCCTTCTTTGCGCTCGTTGGCTGCCACGGTGCCCACGTCGGTCTCGGCCTGCTCTGGCTGGGAACGATGATGGCGCAGCTGTGGGTCAAGGGCTTTCGGCCCGACATCTTGCGGCGGCTCCACTGCTTCGGGCTCTTCTGGCACGCCCTCGACATCATCTGGGTTGCCATCTTCACCCTGGTCTATCTGCTGGGAGCATCGTCATGACCGAGTTCGAGAGCAAGACCGGCGAGTTGCAGGACCGCCGCGATTCAGCGCCGGGCGAGGAACACATAAGCGAGCACGAAACGGCTGGGGGCCTCTCGGGCTATGTGCTCGGCTTCGGCCTGGCTATCCTGCTCACGATCGCGTCATTCCTGGCGGCGCGAACCGACCTGATTTACCAGCCCGCGGTCATCTCGGCCCTGGTGGTGCTCGCCGTTGCGCAGATGGGCGTGCATCTTGTCTTCTTTCTGCACCTGACCACCGGGCCGGACAACACCAACAACATCCTGGCGCTGGCCTTCGGCGTGCTGATCGTCGCGCTGGTGGTTCTGGGCTCTATCTGGATCATGGCCCATCTGAATGAAAACATGGCTGCCATGACACCCCATCAAGCCGGAACCATGCCTTGAACGCTCCCCGCGAACGCACGGCCGCCCGCAGCGCCATTCGCACGGATGGCCCCAGGAGACAAAAGGCTCGTCAGATCTCGTGCTTTGGCTGGGCTGCGCGTAGGGCATCAAGCGCTAAGCGAACCGCATCGATGCCTGAGACGCTGGGCTGGATAGGCCTGAAAATCAGGCGGCCGTTCCGGTAGTCCAGGCCCAACGCCTTGCTGTTCCGCCATTGGGACGCCGACGGCTTGTTCCGAGGGGTGATCGCGATGGCCTCGGGACCGACATCGACTTTGCCGACGCCCAATTCCGACGCTGCTATTCGCAACCTGGTAAATTCCAGCAAAAGGGCTACTTCGCCAGGCATGTCTCCAAAGCGGTCCTCGAGCTCTTCGCTGAATGTATCGAGGTCCGGCTCCGAACGGATGCGGGAGAGCCGCGCATAGAGGCCAACGCGCACCGTAGGCTCGTCGACATAGCTCTCGGGAAAAGCCCCCTTTCCCGAGCCATTGATCTCGGCAAGTTGCTTGCTGAAGTTGGCCCCTCCGCCAGCCGCCGAGACCGCCCGCTCCAGCAAGTGCTCGTACAAGCCCACTCCGATCAGCTTCATATGCCCGGCCTGGTCTTCGCCGAAAAGATCTCCGGCGCCACGCAGGTCGAGGTCTCTTTGACTGATTGCCAGGCCGGAGCCGAGCCGATCGAGCGCAAGCATCGTCGAAAGCCGGGCCCTGGTGCCGTCGGCCAGTTCAACGCCAGGCTGGGTCAGAAGAAACGCAACGGCCTGCACCGCCCCCCTTCCGACCCGGCCCCGCAACTGGTGCAACTGCGCCAGACCGAACCGGTCGGGGCGCCAAACGATGATGGTGTTGGCCCGCGGCACATCGAGGCCGCTCTCGATGATGTCGGTGCTCAACAAAATGTCGCCATCACCGTCGGCGAATCCGACCATGACTTCGTCCAGCTGTCTCCCCTTCATTTCACCATGCGCCGTCTTGACCCCGAGTTCCGGCACCAGTCTGTTCAGCTGGTCACAGGCCGGGGCAATATCCTCGATCCGCGGGACCACGAAGAAGCTCTGTCCACCCCGGTGAAATTCACGCAGGAGGGCCGCGCGCACCGATGCTGGATCGAACGCTGCCAAGATCGTGCGAACGGGACGTCGTTTGGCGGGCGGAGAGCTTAGAACGCTGACGTCCTGGATGCCCGACAACGCCGATTGCAGCGTCCGGGGTATCGGTGTGGCGCTCATGCTCAGCGTATGGAGGCGAGGCGTCATGGTCCGCAGGGCCCGCTTCAACTTGACCCCGAACCGGTGCTCCTCGTCGATCACCAGCAGTCCAAGATTGGCGAAGGTGACGCTCCTGGACGCCAGGGCCTGAGTACCCACAACGACCGCAACCTGGCCGCTCCGCAGACCCTCTTTTGCCGCTCTCGCCTCCGCTGCCCCGACCATCCTAGAAAGGTGGGCGACCTGCAGGCCGGTTCCTGCGAAGCGGCGGCTGAACGTCTCATAGTGCTGTCGTGCCAACACCGTTGTCGGCGCTATGATAGCAACCTGTTTCCCGCAGAAAGCCGCGGCGGCGCAAGCACGCAGGGCGACCTCTGTCTTGCCGAAGCCGACATCGCCGCAGACGAGCCGGTTCATTGTTCTTCCCGACGAAAGATCATCGAGCACAGCGCGGATGGCGGCCGCTTGGTCGGGCGTCTCCGTATAGGGAAATCTCGCCGCAAAACGGGCCAAGTCCGTGCGGGAGGGCTTTATGATCTCGGCAGGCTGGCTGGACCTGATTTTGGCAAGACTCAAGAGGCGTTTGGCCAGCCTGTCGATCTCGCGCAACGCAGCTTCGCGTCGCTTCGGCCAGCCCTCGCCTTTGAGGCGATCAAGCGACACTGCCTCCGGTTCCGAGCCGTAGCGCCATATTCGTCCAAAGTCGTCGACCGGAACCAGCAAGGAAGCCCCGCCATGATATTCCAGTCTGACGACATCCTGTTGCTGGCCAGCCAACTCGACCTGTTCGACCGCGGCGAGCACGCCCAGGCCATGGTCTTCATGGACGACGACATCGCCAATGCGCAACTCGGGTTCGAGTATGCCCGTGGTCGCGCTCCCGCTCGCCTTTAACGCGGGCCCAAACAGGTCGGATGCGGCCACCACGGCGATATTGGATTGCGCGTCGACAAACCCTTCGTCGAGGACGAATTCAGCCTTGAGAACAGAGCCCCTCGCGGCCGAAAGGATTTGCGGCAAGTCGGCCGCTTCCTCTGCCCGCCGGCCTAGTCTCCTATCGAGCAGGCGATCTGCTCGCTGCAGTTCAGAGGCATCGCCGGTGAACACTACTCTGACTCCGGCACTCGTCTGCCCTCTGATGAATTCCGCGAAATCATGCCCGGGTCGGGCCTGGCGGAAGAATTTGGGAACTCCCACGGCAGAAACGGCTAGTCTCACGCAGCAGCGGTTAAGCAGAGCAGCGTCCCACTCTTCACGGGATAGGTAAAATCGTCCCGGCAAACGTTTTTTCGTTCCGGCTGCCTCCTGCCTGGCACGACGTGCATCCTCGACCAGATCCAGAATTCTGCCGAGCGGCTGCCCGTCGGTCCCTTCAAGGAAGGAGATCGAAGCGCTGGATGCCGCATCGAAGACGGATGGCATAGCGCCATACGATGCGACCAGGCGCTCCTCCATCGACGTCGTGCGCATCGCTGTCAACTCAGGATGCTCACCAGCTTTAAAGATCAGCTCGGATGCCGGTCCGACCGTAATCGAGTCTCGAACCTGATCGCTGAGCTGACTGAGCGGGTCGTAGGTCTTGAGCTGCCGGATGCAGGCATCGGGATCAACGATGACGCGAACGGGGCCATCCGCGCCAGCAGGGAAAATATCGATGAGATCGCCCCGAAAGGCTATCTCACCCGGTTCGTCGACCCTCTCGTCGACGACATAGCCAATGGCTTCGGACCAGGTTCTGAAATCGTCACGGTCGAGCTTTTGTCCCACCTCCAGAATTGTGAAACCGCCAGCGATGACCGGAGCAGGCGGCACCCGCTGCAGAATGGCTTCGAGCGACATTACAGCGATGCGCGGGCGATCCGGCTTCGTTGCGATCTCACGCAACGCACGAAGCCTTCGCCCCATATTGGCGCGTGTGGGCCACACCCTGTCGTAAGGCAGGCAATCCCAGGACGGCAGCAAGATTATATCCGCGTCAGGCAGGAACTGACGCAAGGCGCCGGCGATCTCCTCGGCACTGCGTTCCGAGGGAGCTATATGGATGATGTGCTTGTCCCGACTGGTCTCCAGGCCACGGGCCAGCGCTACCGCGATTGCTGAGGATGGCGGTCCGCCGTGCTCTATCGCAAACCCGCTGTCATCCGTGTGATCGATTTGTTCGACATCCGTCCGCGAAATATGCCTGTTCACTGAAATCTCACCTTGCCACTGAGACAACGTCAGCGGAGCCACCCCGTTCCTGGCGGCGCATCAAAGAGTTCCAGGACGGGCTGCGGGTGCAGCCCTTGAATGGGCGGAGCGACAGGGTCAAAGCTGCGCCGTGATCGGCGAACTCCTGGGGCTGGCTGCCCAGCGGGAAAATTTCTAGCCGAGCCTATGTCATAGGTTAATGCATTGCTGCCTTGCTCACCTATGGCTGTCCTAAAAAACTGGTGCTTCGATCATTCCGGGATCTTCAACCACGCTCGACGCTGGCAAAACGCTCCAGGCATGGGACCATGCCGCACGGCGGCGCCTTCTGCCGCCGCGCATATGTCCCCATGCCAGTCGGAACTTTTGGCGCGGATAATAGTTCGATCACCAACATCAGCCAGGTAGTCAATTTGTTCCCCACCTCATCCTCGGATGTACTCATTCGCAAGCTTCAGACCATCTCGGATCTTCGAGAGGCCGACATCGGCGTTCTGAAAGGCATTCCGATCCAGGAGAAGGAATATTTGGCCAACCACGATCTGGTGCGTGAGGGCGACCGTCCTGTTTACTCGTTTGTCGTTCTTGATGGCTTGGTCGGTTCCACCAAACATACGGGCGAAGGAAAGCGACAAATCACATCATTCTTCGTCGCCGGCGACATTCCTGATCTGCATGGGCTGCATCTGTCGGTCATGGATTGTAACTTCTCGACCCTTACGCCGGCGCGAATAGGTTTCATGCGGCATGACACCCTGCGTGCCGTTTGCGACCAGCACCCTCGCATCGCCACCGCTTTTTGGCGGTCGACGTTGATAGATGCCGCGATTTATAGGGAGTGGGTCATCAATGTGGGAAGACGCGAGGCATACACCCGCATGGCTCACATCCTGTGCGAACTGATTTTTCGCTTGCGCTCCATGGGGCGCATTGAGGATCACGTGGCGGATATCCCCATTACACAGGCGGCCCTTGGCGATGCGCTGGGTTTGTCCACGGTCCACGTCAACCGGATGCTCCAGGAACTACGACGCAGAGGCCTCATTGCCACCTCGGGATCAAAAGTTCACGCACTGGACTGGGCTGGCCTCACTCACGCAGGAGATTTCGACACGACCTACCTGCACCAAAGGAACCCCGCAGATTAGCAGTGACGGAAGCTCTCCGATGGCACGATTTTTCTTCGACAGCGGCGATGGCGATCTCATCTTCGAGGACGAAATAGGTGTCGAATGCGCTGGCCTCGAAGAGGTCCGCCGCGCGGGATTCGAGGGCCTTGTCGACCTCACGAGAGAGTCACTGAAGAGCGTCGACGGGCAGCAATTGTTTATCGAAGTGCGTGATGAAAACGGCGCCAAGATTTTGCGGCTGAGCCTCTCGCTTCGGGTAAAATCGAACGTATAAATTTGCACTCTACGCGCAGCGTTAGGCGAGCGGACTGGGACTGCAAACATCCACTGGCATGTCGTGTCTCAAAACCAGGCCACTTTTGAGCGACATGCATTAACCCATAGATTGTGCCTCGATTTGTGTACAGGACAGGGAACCATCAAAGAGCCGCCGAGTTCGTCCAACGGACAAGCCCGGAATCTAACGTGGAAGAAATCGGCAAGGCACAACAAAAGGTCATAGCCCGCCTCATACGGGAGTGGATTTCATCGGACGCCAATCGTCGCCAGCTTCGCCAGTTGCTGGATCTGCCGACAGATGCGGACATGCCCAGCGAGCATCGGTCATTGCTTGATGAACTCGACCGAAAGCTCAACCAATGAGCGCCCCTGCTTTCGGGAGGGCTTCCGAGTGGATGCGAGCCGGTGGCGAGGGAAAGGAGCTGAGGTCGACATCTGGTTGAGGCCGCCGACATTTGACCCAAGCAGACGCGAACGCTTTACGCCGGACGGCGCCGATTGGCCGAAGAAAGAATGTTCGGTGGTTTCGTGGAGCCGCGGTCCGATTCCTAGAGGTGAGTTTCTGCACCTTGCTGCGCGTTTAAAAGTTGAGAAACGGCAGTTACGATCTGCGGCAGAAAAAAGGGCTTGGTGATCATTATGCTGTTGGGCACACCTTCCGCTCCCCAGTGTACCGCGCTGTCGCCACTGATATAGACAACCGGGATGGTCGAGTTGGACCTTCGCAAGTGCCGAGCGACCTCCCACCCCGACTGTCCTGCTCCCAGACGGATGTCCGTGAGCACGGCCTTGAACTTGGTCGGATCGGGGTCGAAAGCCGCCAGCGCCTCGGCGGCACTCCGAGTGCCGACGACCTGGAAGCCGGCCTCCTCCAAAGCTGACTCGAGGTCGAGCAGGATCATTGTCTCATCTTCGACGATCAGAACAGCACCTTCGCTCATCCGGAATCTCCCCAAGCCGCCACCGCTAATACGAGTTCGGCGTCAACTTGGTTCCATCTGACGCGCAGCAGCCTGTTGGTATCGAAGCTCTACGCTGCCTCGATTGCGCGGCGGACTTGTGACGTCGGGAAGCCACCCTGGAAAAGGCCGACACCGGCTTAGCTGCTTCGACAGCCTTGGACAATGAGGCTGAATTACATGTTGTAGCCGACGCTTAACCGTTGCCAACGAGGTCGCTTTGATCAAGCGTTCTCCTGATCTCCAGAAGCTTGCTGGATCTGCGTCATCACCTTTTGGGGATCCACATTCTCGGCGAGTTCCGGCAGCTCTTTGTCGGCCGGGGTCGAGATATTCAGACGCGCCGTCAAGGCAGCCACCATCTCGATCAGCCGCGTGGTTTCATGTTCGTTCAGAAGGCTGATCTGCAAATCCAGTTCGGCTCGCCGCTCGCTGTGTGCGGCCATTCTGTTCTGATTGATCAGCACGAAAGTAGACAGGAAGATTGCCTCAACCGAGGCGACCATGGCTAGGATCACGAAAGTCGGGTCCCAAGCTGGGACGGCTGGTATCGCGCCAAGGTTCGCGAGGACCCAGACGACAAGAATTGCAAGGTGCAGATAGACGAAAGTCATGCTTCCCGCGAAGCGCGAAACGGCGCCGGCGACCCACGCTTGAACGCCTTGGTGCTCCTCTTGCTGTCGCCTGTGCTCCACCAGGGCCTGTATGTTCTGGTGGAGCACCGACTGCATGTCGGCTGGACGTTGGTCGCTCATTGAAAGCCCCATTTGGAGATCATTCCGTGCAAGCGGCGTCGCTTATCGCCGGTGGCTCCCACGAGGCCGGATCTGCCTTGAACTCGACGGCACGAGACTTGGGTCGCTGCCGACGGCCCCCTTGGGACAAGGCGTGCCCTCCTGCAATAGTGTGCACCATGCCGACCACTGCCTGCGGGGCGCTCTGATGAACCATATGGCCGGCGCCCGGAACCACCTCAAGGAGAGACCCACCGACTTCCGCGTGCAAGCGTCGTGCATCGCGTTGCGCGTCGAACAACCGGTCCCCGGATCCCGCCATGATGCCGGTGGGCACGGCAATGTCCTTATAGTTGGCCTTTCCCAACAAGGACGCGGCCAGCATCGATGCTGTCTCCAGAGAAACCGCCCGCAATTGGGAAGGGCGGCTGGCGACATCTTTGGCGAGTGCGGCGAAGTCGCCGGCGACGACGGCGGGTTTAAAGATCTTCTCCATTGCCCAATGCCAAGCAAGCCTTACAAGCGGCGGCAGCAAGGTGTGACGAAACGCGGTGCCGATCACAGGCAATGCAGGGAGTGCGGCCAGTGCAAGATCCAGCCGCGGTGGCGGATAGTAGTAGCCCGAGACCAGCACGATGCCGGCGACCGACGGAGAATGCCTGCGCGCCAATTCGAGGGCGATCCAAGCTCCCCAGGAATGTCCAAGCACGAGGTATTTCTCTATACCCAGCCCGCAGGCGGCGGCATGTATAAGGTCGGCTTGGTCGCGAGCGGACCAACGCCGGCCGCGCGGCCGTGAGCTTCGCCCAAAACCGGGACGATCAAATGCAAGCACCCGATAGGTCTTTGCCGCCTCATCGAAGATGCCGCTCGACTTGAAATCCTCCGCCATGGATCCATTGCCATGCAGGAGAAGCAGCGGCATGCCGGTTCCGGCTTCGATAAAATGCAGGCGCACACCATCGATCTCCATCACACGTCCGCATGCCCGGCCGGCAATCGCACGTTTGGCGCGGATGGCGTTGTATGCCGCCAGCGCCGCCAACGAGGCCGCGAGCAACCCGGTCGCGAGTTTCGGTCCATCTCTGTCGAACGCCATGCCCGTGCCTGTTGGAAACTATCTGCCGACCCCAACTCTCGGGGCGAAAGCTTGTTCCGCCAGACAAGACAACGCTGTACAACCGGCTCAAGCGGCTAAAGTAGGCCTTCTCCATGGAGTTGGGACCGTTAAGCCTGGGCAGCACTGCTGCCTCCCATTTTCCAATCACCCTGCCAACGTGCGCGCACGGCAATGATCAGCATGGCCGCTTCCGTCATCCCGGTCTGGAAAAGTCTGACCAGCTCTCTCGCGATGGATTCTGCCGCGGTAGTGTCCGACGAAATCTCAAATTCCTGACACAGCGCGTCGAAAACCGACCGAAGCGTTTTCAGGTCGTCTGGATAGAGAGCGTCCGTATTCGTAAGAATGGGTCGGTCAAGCATCAAACGTCTCCAAACGAGTGAAGTGCGGTTCGGGCACCCAGCCAGCGGGAGCTCGTCAAGTGCCCGCTGGTTTCCCCTTTATCCGCCACAGCGCGCCAAGCTGTCATTAACCTATGACCGGTGCGGCGTGTTCGGCTGACCGGCCCGCCAAAGAAACTGCCGTCCTGCGGGGAACTCTTGGCCGCAGACTGCATTTAAGTCCGGGCAAAACGGGGGCGAAATGGGGGCCACTTCAAGCAATCCGCGATCTGAACTGCAGCGCTTCGAGCTTTTGGCAGCGCTGGGCGACCGTATTCGCGAGATTACGGATCCCGCAGAACTGGCCTACGCAGCCGCGGAACTGCTGGGGAACCATTTTGGCATCAGCCGAGCCGGATACGGCACGATCGATCTAGAGAAAGAAACGATCACCATTGACAGGGACTGGAACGCGCCAGGCATCAAAAGCCTGGCTGGGACGCTGAATTTCAGGAACTACGGCTCGTATATCGAGGATTTGAAGCGAGGCGAAACCGTTGTCTTTGAAAACGCCGAGACAGATCCGCGAACCAGCGGCCATGCGGAGGCACTCAAAGCCATCAGCGCCCAATCCGTCATCAACATGCCCGTTACCGAGCACGGCGGGCTGGTGGCGCTGTTATACCTGAACCACTCCGCGCCCAGACGCTGGGCGACGGAGGAAATAGCCCTCATTTCGGCAGTGGCGGACCGGACGCGTACGGCGATAGAACGCCTTCGCGCCGAACTGGCCCTCCGTGAGAACGCCGAACGCCTTGCTTTTCTCGACCGCCTCGGCAGGGAGATAGCCCTCGCGGCCGACGCCGATGCTGTCATGCAGATCACCACTCGGCTCCTCGGCGAACATCTTGGCGTCTCGATTTGCGCCTATGCCGACATGGAGCAGGACCAAGACCATTTCACCATCCGCGGCGATTGGAGCGCACCTGGCTCGCCCAGCATCAGGGGATATTACAGTCTTGCCGATTTCGGTCGCCTGGCTGTCACCAACCTCAGCGCCAACAAGCCGCTTATCATCAACAACAACCTTGAGGAAATTGCTCCCGAGGAAGCGAAGACCTTTCAGGATATCGGGATAACGGCAACCATCTGTATGCCTTTGGTCAAACAAGGCCGACTGACTGCCCTGATGGCCATCCACGACAAGCAGCGCCGCGTCTGGTCGCAACGCGAACTGTCCTTGCTGACCGAGGTGACGGAGCGGTCCTGGGCTCACATCGAGCGCGTGCGCTCGGAACAGGCGGCACGGGCGAGCGAGGAGCGGCTGAGGCTTGCCACCGACGCGGCCGCTATTGGCACCTGGGATTACGATCCCATCAGCGGAGTGCTGCGTTGGGACGACCGGTGCAAAGCCCTTTTTGGTTTGCCGCCGGACGCGGAGGTGACATATGAAAGCGCCTTCCTGGCGGGCCTCCACCCGGAAGATCGCGCACGGGCCGACGAGGCCGTACGCCAGTCGCTCGCGCCGGGCACCCCCTCCCGCTACGACATCGAATACCGGACGATCGGCCTTCGGGATGGCAAGGAGCGCTGGATTGCCGCAACGGGGGAAGCGCTTTTCCAGTCCGGCCGTGCGATCCGCTTCATCGGCACCGTGGTCGACGTCACCGCGCGAAAGCGGGTGGAGCATCAGCTTCAGTTGATGAACGCCACTGCGGCAGCCGTGGCGGCCGAGCTTGACGTGGAGCGAATTGTCCAGACGGTAACCGATGCCGGCGTGGTGCTGTCGGGCGCACAATTCGGAGCTTTCTTCTACAATGTGATCGACGACAAGGGCGACAGCTATGTGCTCTACGCCCTGTCGGGGGCACCTCGTTCTGCTTTCGAAAACTTTCCGATGCCGCGCAACACCGCGGTGTTCGAGCCCACTTTCCGCGGAACAAGCGTGGTGCGTTCCGACGATATCCTCACCGATCCGCGCTACGGCAAGAACTGGCCCCGCAAGGGAATGCCGGAGGGCCATCTGCCGGTGCGTTCCTATCTCGCCGTGCCGGTCGTCTCGCGTTCGGGCGAGGTGCTGGGTGGCCTCTTCCTTGGCCATCCAGAAATCGGCGTCTTCGCCGAACAGCAAGAGGCGGCCTTGCTGGGGCTTGCGGGCCATGCCGCGACGGCAATCGACAACTCCCGACTGTTCAAGGCGCTGCAGACACTCAACGGCACGCTCGAACAGCGTGTCAAAGATGAAGTAGCGGAACGCGCCAGAGCAGAAGAGCACCTGCGCCAAGCCCAGAAGGTGGAAGCTGTCGGACAGCTCACCGGTGGCATCGCGCACGACTTCAACAATATGCTGGCCGTCATCATCGGCGGCCTGAACCTTGTGCAGCGCAAGCTCAGAAACGGCGATACCAACGTCCACCAATTCGTAACCGGCGCGATCGATGGAGCACAACGTGCCGCAGAACTTACCAGGCGACTGCTCGCCTTTTCCCGCCAGCAACCACTGGCGCCGAAGCGGCTGAATCCAAATCGCCTCGTCTCCGGTATGAGCGAATTGCTGAACCGGACGCTTGGCGAGACCATTCAGATCGAGACCGTGCTCGCTGCGGGCCTATGGCATGTCGAGGCCGACGCAGGGCAATTGGAAAGCGCGCTGCTCAACCTTTGCGTCAACGCAAGGGATGCCATGCCTGCTGGCGGCAAGCTGACGATCGAGACATCAAACGCCCACGTCGACGATCGCTATGCCAGGGAGAACGCGATCCCCTCCGGCCAGTATGTGATGATAGCGGTCACCGATACAGGAACGGGCATGACTGCTGATGTTGTCGCAAGAGCCTTCGATCCGTTCTTCACCACCAAGGGGGTCGGCAAAGGCACTGGGCTGGGACTCAGCCAAGTCTATGGGTTTGTTCGCCAGTCCGGCGGCAGTGTGAAGATCTATTCCGAGCAGGGCATCGGAACCACCTTGAAAATATATTTGCCGCGCTCGCACCATGGCGTGCTCGACAGCCAAATCGACGTCGTGGCAGGCGAGCACCCCGGCTGTGCAGACGAGATCATCATGGTTGTCGAGGATGAAGATCGCGTCCGGCTGATGGCCGCGGAAGCGCTGCGGGAACTGGGCTACTCCGTGCTGGAAATGCAAGGTCCACGCGA
This sequence comes from Mesorhizobium sp. M0001, assembly GCF_040324255.1. NCBI lineage: Bacteria > Pseudomonadati > Pseudomonadota > Alphaproteobacteria > Hyphomicrobiales > Phyllobacteriaceae > Mesorhizobium > Mesorhizobium sp. M0001. The sequence goes on along the minus strand of NZ_JAMYVS010000001.1, from coordinate 69,207 downwards.
AGCGCTGGTGGCCGTCGAAAGCGGGCAAGTGCCGTCGCTTCTGTTCACCGACGTGGTGATGCCGGAGATGTCGGGCCGGGAGTTGGTGGATCAGGTCAAGACAATGCACCCGTCGCTAAAAGTGCTCTACACCACCGGCTACACACGAAATGCGATTGTCCACAACGGCACGCTCGATTTCGGAACCGAACTTTTGACCAAGCCCTACACGATCGACGAATTGGCAGAGAAAGTCCGGAAGGTGCTGGATCGAAAGTGAACGGGCAACAGCCCGCGACGCTCGCCGTGTGACCGAACCCGGCGTTTGCCGCTAGGTGTGCAGCGAAACGGGCCGGACACCGACATCATATTGACGTGGCCCGGCTTCACTTTTCCGAGCCAGTATCCCTCCAGATTTTGTCTACCTCTTGCCCATCCGCGGCCTTGCTCATTGCCGTGATGGCGCAGCACGATCGAAATCTCGTTGCCGCCGGTCACCAGTCGGAGAATCCCAGCGAGAAATATATGCGGCCTCTGGCTCCCTGCGATGCTCAACACTGAAGCTGCCGTAAAAATGCTCGCTGGCCGATGGCCGGATGGAACAATCAACTTGCCGGGATGTTCGGATGATCTAACCGGAGAGATGTCCATGTTCATGCACAACAAGCGCCTGCAATACACCGTTCGCGTCTCGGAGCCGAATCCTCGCCTGGCCTGCATGATCATGGAACAGTTCGGCGGCGCCGATGGCGAGCTTGCAGCGGCCATGCGCTATTTCACGCAAGGGCTTGGCGAGGACGATCTTGGCCGTCGCGACATGTTGCTCGATATTGCGACCGAAGAACTCAGCCATCTCGAAGTGGTGGGATCAATCGTCACCATGCTCAACAAGGGGCTCAAGGCACAGCTGGCCGAGGGCCAAATGAAGGAAGCCGACCTTTACCTGATGATCGGCGCCAGCGGCACAACAGCCAAGGAATCAATTCTGTTCGGCGGCGCTCCCGCGCTGTGCGACTCAGCCGGCGTTCCCTGGACTGCGGCCTATGTCGACTCGCGCGGTGAACCTACGGTGGATTTGCGGTCGAATATCGCCGCCGAAGCCCGCGCCAAGATCGTTTACGAACGCCTCATCAACATCACCGACGACCCGGGAATCAAGGACGCGCTCGGCTTCCTGATGACCCGCGAGATCGCGCACCAGAAGTCGTTTGAGAAAGCACTCTACGCGATCGAAAACAATTTCCCTTCCGGCAAGCTCCCAGGCGTAGAGAAGTACGCCAGCATGTATGTCAACACCTCTCAAGGCGACGGCGATGTCGCTGGCCCATGGAATTCCGGCGAAGAGTGGGATCGGATCGATGACCTTGAAGAGGTGATGCCCGTCGACGGCGGAGACGGCCTGGCAACTGTCAAGCTGGGGGCCAAAGACCTGAAGGTGGTGGCCAGGATGGCCGACCGTACGCTTTCCGATCCGGCTTCCGATCCGACAACAGGCGCTGATCTAGGGGCTGGCCCGGGAGCTGGCCGTACCAAGAACGCCGATTTTGGCGGCGCGGCAAGCATTCAGGAGGCCCCGGCCGTGGCAGAGGCTGCTGTCAAACGCGCACGTAGGCGTTAGCACAGAGCCGACATCATTGCGGGCATCTATGTTCCGCGATGCGGCCGGAAGCTAACACCGACGAAGGCAGGGCATCCGACCAGCAACGGACTGGCCGGAGCGCTCGCATCGACATCTGTGCTGAATGTGGGTGAAGCAACCATGGCCACCGCCGCACCACGATCAGATTCGGAGCGTGCGGGCCAGCCGGATAAGGTCCGTCCCGACGGTTGCGAGAACCGGTGCATCGTGACAATCGGAGCATCGGCCGGCGGCGTCGACGCGCTGAAGAGACTTGTCCGCGATCTTTCGCCGGACATCCCGGCGGCTCTCCTCGTCGTACAGCACGTTGGTCCCACGAGTTACCTCGGCGACATTCTCGGTCGCGCTGCCAACATGCCCGTTGCAAATGCCTCCAACGGCATGAAGGTTAAAAACGGGCACATCTTCGTTGCACCGCCCGGAGCTCACCTTCTGTTGCATGACGATCATATGCTGCTGCGGCGCGGGCCGCGCGAGAACCTGGCGCGCCCCGCCATCGACCCCCTGTTTCGATCGGCGGCCTGCAGCTTTGGCGGCAGCGTGATCGGCGTCGTGCTCACAGGCAGCCTCTCCGACGGCACCGCCGGCCTGCACGCAATCAAGATGTGCGGAGGCGTCAGCGTAGTCCAGGACCCCGGCGACGCTGCGGTACCCGACATGCCGCTGAGCGCCTTGCAGAATGTGGAAATCGACCATTGCGTCCCTCTGTCCGAAATGGCTGGCCTGTTGCACAGGCTTGCTTCCGAAATCGCAGGACCGACACCAGAAATCCCGTCCGGCATCCGCCTTGAGGCAGCGATTGCAGCTCAGGAGCACAGCACAATGGAACTGACCGAAGGCCAGCTTGGCGCCCCCTCGACATTTGTCTGCCCCGAATGTCATGGCCCCCTATGGGAGATAGAAGACGGGCCGATTACCCGTTACCGCTGCCACACCGGACATGCGTTCGGGGCAGACGTTTTGATGCAGGCCCAGGCTGACGATGCGGAACAGGCTCTTTGGAGCCTTCTAAGAGCGCACCAGCAGCGGGCTGAGTTGGCGAAACGTACGGCAAAACGCGAAGCCGCGCGGGAAAGACACAGCCTGGCCAGCCAAATGGCTGCGCGGGCCGCGGAATACGAAGCCGACGCGAAACTTATTGAAGAGATCATCCATCGTCGAACGCCGTGACAAGGCAACAGGGTTTGTCAGGCGGGTACGTCTGCGCTGTCCCGATCGCGGTTTTCCCGGATCAGCCGCGTTGCCTCATTGCTTGGCATGTGGCCACGGATGTCCAGGTCCCATGCTTTGATTGAACACCTGCACCCAAATCCAACCGCATGAATTTTATGCAAAGCAGGAACATAGAAGCATTACGCGAGTTAGGCACTGACGCATTGGACGTATCCTCGCATTCTGCGGTCTGCCGGGGTGGTCCTTGTTATGTGAACGAATGCCAGGACAATGTATCGCTATCAGCTTTTCGTACCTCTTTTTGGCCTGCTGTTGCTGATGGGTGGCCTGTTCCACGGGCACGAGGCCATGGCGCAGGAACCCTGTCCGGCCGACCACGACAAGCTGCTTGCAGCCCTCAAAGCCAACGTGAAGGCAAGCGGCGGACCAGCCAATGGCGGCTTTGAAACCAACGAATGGGCAGCCATCGTTGCCCGTGACGGCACTGTCTGCGCGATTGCGTTCAGCGGCCCCACCCCCGACTCGCAATGGCCGGGAAGTCGGCTCATAGCAGCGGAGAAGGCCAACACGGCCAACGGTCTCAGCCTGGCTCAGATGGCCCTCTCGACGGCCAATCTCTATGCGGGGGTGCAGCCCGGGGGACCGCTATTTGGCCTGCAGGAGACCAATCCCGTCAACCAGGCCGCGGCCTATACGGGCGATCCCAAAACGTTCGGAAGCGGCGGCGACCCGCTCGTCGGCAAGCCGATCGGAGGCGTCGTGGTGTTTGGCGGCGGGCTTGCCCTCTACGACGGCAAGAGCATTGTCGGCGGCCTCGGCGTTTCAGGCGATTCCTCATGCGCCGATCACAATGTGGCCTGGCGTATCCGCGCGGCGCTCGGCTTCGACAAGGTCCCGGCAGGCGTCAATCCAAATCGCAAGGATGCCATTGTCTACGATCTGGACCCCGGCGGCAAAAGCGCTTCGGGCTGGGGCCATCCGCTTTGTGCCGGAACGGAGGCCGACATCGCGGCCGAACTCGGCGCCGGCGTGGGAGGCTCGATCAATAAATGAAAGCTATGCCGCAGTTGGCATTAACGCGCGTTGACGTAGAACGACATACCCGCAAATTGGCAGCCGGGAATTCCTTTGGCGCTATCCTTCTGGTGACGCTGCTCGCCTGCCTGCCGCTTTTGGGCGCTGCGTCCGAGCCACCTAAAACACCAGCGATCGTACCACCAGCCGCAGCCTCGCCACCCGATGACGGCCAATGGACGATGCCGGCCAAGAACTACGCGTCGACGCGCTTCAGCGAACTCTCCGAGATCAACGAAGGCAACGTCAAGAACCTGCAGGTCGCGTTCACGTTCTCGACAGGCGTGAACAAGGGCCAGGAAGCAGCGCCGCTGGTCGTCGGCAACACCATGTATATCGTGACGCCCTTTCCCAACTTCGTCTATGCGCTCGATCTCTCCAAGCCCGGCGCCCCGATGAAGTGGAAGTACGAACCCAATCCCGAGCCGGCGGCACAGGGGGTGGCCTGCTGCGACGTCGTCAACCGAGGGGTGGCATTCGCCGACGGGCGCATCTTTTTCAATACGCTGGACGGCCACACGATTGCCCTTGATGCGAACACGGGCAAGCCGATCTGGAACACTCATGTCGGCAACATCAACATCGGCGAGACCATCACCATGGCGCCGCTTGTGGTGAAGGGCAAAGTGCTGGTCGGCAATTCCGGCGGCGAGATGGGCGTTCGCGGCTGGGTAAAGGCGCTCGACGCCGGCGACGGTCATGTCGTCTGGATCGCCTATAGCACCGGGCCGGACAAGGACGTGCTGATCGGATCGGACTTCAAGCCGCACTACGACATGGACAAAGGCAAGGATCTTGGCGTCACGACGTGGCCGCCGGAAGCCTGGAAGATCGGCGGCGGCAACATGTGGGGCTGGATTTCCTATGATCCCGATCTGAACCTGATCTTCCACGGCACCGGCAATCCCGGACCATGGAATCCGGATTTGCGGCCGGGCGACAACAAGTGGACGTCTGGCATTTTCGCGCGCGATCCAGACACCGGCGCGGCGAAATGGTTCTATCAGTGGAGCCCGCACGACCTCCACGACTATGACGGCATCAACGAGCAGATCCTGCTCGACATGACCTGGCAGGGCAAGCCGCGCAAGGTGCTGATCCGGCCGGAGCGCAACGGCTATCTCTACATCCTCGACCGGACAACCGGCGAGGTGCTGTCGGCAAAACCCTTTGGTCCCGTAAACTCCAGCAAAGGTGTGGACCTGAAAACCGGTCGGCTGATCGTAAATCCGGACAAGAAGACCGGCACCGGCAAGGTCGTTCGCGATATCTGTCCGACGGCGTCTGGCCTCAAGGACTGGCAGCCTTCCGCGTTCTCGCCGAAGACCGGCCTGCTCTACATCCCGCACAACAATCTGTGCATGGATGAAGAAGGCGTCGAGGTGAACTACATCGCCGGCACGCCCTATGTGGGCATGAACGTCCGCATGATACCAGGGCCTGGCGGTAATCGCGGCGCCTTCACCGCCTGGGACATCGCCGCGGAGAAACCGGCCTGGAGCCTCAAGGAGAATTTCCCGGTGTGGAGCGGCGCGGTAGTGACCGCCGGCGACGTTGTCTTCTATGGCACGATGGAAGGCTGGTTCAAGGCGGTTAGCGCCAAGACCGGAGACCTGCTTTGGCAGTTCAAGACCTCGTCCGGGATCATCGGCCAGCCCATCACCTATCGCGGTCCCGACGGGCACCAATATGTCGCCATCCTCTCAGGCGTCGGCGGCTGGGCCGGCGCCATTGTATCGGGCGATCTTGACCCGCGTGACGCCACCGCCGCGCTCGGTTTCGTCAATGCCATGAAGGATCTGAAGAACGCGACAACCTCGGGAGGCACGCTTTATGTGTTCCGGCTGCCTTGATGAATTGTACTTGACCGTAGGTCCGGCGCGAAAGGGGTGTCAACGACTGGCGATCGGCATGGCCGCCATCGCCTTCGTGTTCTTGACGGCCACAGCCGACGCACGTGAGTTGAGGGTCTGCGCCGATCCGAACAACATGCCGTTCTCCAACGCGGCCGGTCAGGGCTTCGAGAACAGGATCGCCGAAATCGTTGCGTCCGATCTCGGCGCCAAGCTGACCTATACCTGGTGGGCGCAGCGTCGCGGCTTCATCCGCAACACGCTGAAGGCGCGCCTGTGCGATCTCGTGCCGGGCACGCCGAGCAACCTCGAAATGCTGCGCACCACCACGCCCTACTACCGATCGTCCTATGTCTTCGTCACGCGCAGGGACGGCCCCGACGTAACATCGTTCAATGATCCGCGGCTGCGCGACATGCGGATCGGTGTTCAGCTCATCGGTGACGATGGCGCCAATTCGCCTCCGGTCCAGGCGCTTGGCCGCCGCGGTATCGTCGGGCACCTCGTTGGCTATCCCGTGTATGGCGATTATTCCGCCCCCAACCCGCCGGCGCGCATCGTCGAAGCGGTGGCGAGTGGCGAGATCGACCTTGCCGTGGTCTGGGGCCCCCTCGCCGGCTACTTCGCCGCAAGGCAGAAGGTGCCGCTCCGCATCACGCCGGTTGCGCCCCGCATCGACGGACCGCAACTGCCGATGATCTACGACATCTCGATGGGCGTCCGCCGCGAAGACGATGCGCTGCGCGGCGATGTCAATGGCGCCCTGTCCAGGCACAAGGGCGAGATAGATGCCTTGCTGTCACAGTATGGCGTGCCCCGCCTCGATCCCTCGGGGAGCCCGGTGCGATGAGAGCCGCGGTGGCCATGCTCCTGTTTCCAGTCCTGGCGCTCGCTGCCTGCCAGCGCGAGGAACGTGACACGCGCCCGCAATCGGCGCTCGGATCGGGCGAGCAGCCGACGCCTGTGACCACGCTGGAGCCCGGCGGACAGCGGCCCCCCGCCAGCGACAACAAGGCGGCGAGCTTCGAGGCCAACGCCTTCCACATGAGCGAAGGGAAACGGCTTTTCGGCTGGTTCAACTGTTCGGGATGCCACGCCAATGGCGGCGGCGGCATGGGGCCGGCCCTGATGGACCAAAAGTGGCTCTATGGCAGCTCGATCGAAAGCATCCATGCCACGATCCGCGACGGTCGGCCAAACGGCATGCCGAGCTTCCGCGACAAGATTCCCGACGACCAGATCTGGGAGCTCGCGGCTTTCGTGCGCTCGCTGAGCGGCAACGCGCCGTCTTCCGCCGCACCGCAACGCAATGACGACATGATGGCGCATCCTTCGGAAAACCGCATGCCCGACGCGGCCACGCTGGGGAAGTCGCCGTGAAACGTCTCGTCTCGATGGCGTTCGCCACCGCCGGGGCTCTGTTGCTCCAGGGATGCGCGGGCTGGCAATCCGCCCTCGACCCGAAAGGTCCCGCGGCGAGCGAACTGGCATGGCTGATCTGGTTCTTCACTGCGCTCTGCGCCGTGGTGTGGGTGCTGGTGATGATCGCCCTCGTCGTGCCCTTGATGATGCGGTCGCGCGCGCAGGCGGAGCCGCTCGCGATCGAGGCCGGCGCCGACGACCGGAAGCTGCGCGCGGTGATGACCGCCGTCGGATTGACCGCCATTGTCCTGATCGGACTGACCTTGCTGAGCTTCTTCGCCAACAGGACGCTCGCCGCGATCGGCTCGGATGCCGCACTGACCATTCGGGTCACCGGCCATCAATGGTGGTGGGAGGTGCGCTATGAGGATGCCACGCCAAGCCGCATCCTGACCACGGCGAACGAGATCCATATCCCCGCCGGGGAGCCGGTGCGGCTTCTTCTGACCTCGACCGACGTCATCCATTCCTTCTGGATCCCGAGCCTTTCGGGCAAGCTCGACCTCATTCCCGGCCACATGAATGTGCTCGACCTCAAGGCAGACAAGCCTGGTGTTTACCGAGGTCAATGCGCCGAGTTCTGCGGGGCGCAGCACGCAAACATGGGCACCTTCATCATCGCCGAGCCGCGTGCGAAGTTCGACGCCTGGTGGAACGACCAGTTGCAGCCGGCCGCTACTCCGACAGGGGACGAGGCCAAGGCCGGCCAGGATCTGTTTCTGAAGCGCCCTTGCGTGATGTGTCACAGAATAGGCGGCACGCCTGCCGGAGGTACGGTCGCCCCCGACCTCACCCATATAGCCAGCCGGCAGACCCTTGCCGCCGGGACATTGACGATGACCCGCGGCAATCTCGCCGCCTGGATAGCCGACCCGCAGGGCATCAAGCCCGGATCCCACATGCCGGTGGTGGAGCTCAGCGGCGACGAACTCAACGCCATGGTCGCCTACCTCGAGGCGCTTAAATGAGCAGCGCGGACCTCACAAGCGAACGCGACCTGCCGCCGGAGCGTGAAACCTCTACCACGGGCGACGTCGCACCCGAGCATGACGGACCGCGCGACACCGGCATGGACGATGCCAGCCTGGATCGCTGGCTGGCGCGGACATGGCGAACGCCCCCCGGCATCATCGGCGCGCTGTCGAGCGTCGACCACAAGGTCGTCGCACGGCGCTATCTGATCACCGCCTTCGTGTTTCTGTGCCTGGGCGGGCTCAACGCCGTCGCCATGCGCATCCAGCTCTCAGGGCCGCAGCGCGGTCTGATCGGCCCGGACCTCTACAACCAGCTGTTCACGATGCATGGTGTGACCATGATGTTCCTGTTCGCCGTGCCCATCGTGCAGGCGACAGGCATCTATCTCGTCCCGCTGATGGTCGGCAGCCGCAACATCGCCTTTCCCCGCCTGAACGCGTTCAGCTACTGGATCTATGTTTCGGGCGGCATATTCGCCTGGGTGTCTTTCGCGCTCAACATGGCGCCCGACGTCGGCTGGTTTGCTTATGTGCCGCTGTCAGGCCCCGAATTCGCGCCAGGCAAGCGGGCCGACGTCTGGGCCCAGATGATCACTTATACAGAAGTATCCTCACTGGCCGTCGCGGTGGCAACCATCGTCACCGTGTTCAAGCAGCGAGCCCCCGGCATGTCGCTGGACAGGATTCCGCTCTACGTCTGGGCAATGCTGGTTACCTCCTTCGTCGTCGTCTTCGCCATGCCCGCGGTGATGATCACCTCGACCTTCCTGATCCTCGACCGGCTGGTTGGCACACATATCTTCAACCCGGCCGAGGGCGGCGACGCACTGCTCTTCCAGCATCTGTTCTGGTTCTTTGGCCATCCCGAGGTCTACATCATCTTCCTGCCGGCGACGGGCATGGTCTCCGCGATCATCCCGGTCTTCGCCCGGCGTCCCGTGTTCGGGCATCTCGGGCTGGTCCTGTCGCTGATCGCCGTCGGCTTCCTTTCGTTCGGCCTCTGGGTCCATCACATGTTCGCGACGGGACTACCCAAGCTCGGCGCCAGCTTCTTCACCGCGTCGAGCATGCTGATCGCCATCCCCAATGGCGTTCAGATCTTCTGCTGGCTGGCGACCTTGTGGGACGGCAGGCCGGTGATCCGCACGCCGCTGCTGTTCGTGTTCGGCTTCTTTTTCATCTTCGTCATCGGCGGCCTCACCGGCGTCATGCTCGCTTCGGTGCCGCTGGACCTCCAGGTGCACGACACCTATTTCGTCGTCGCCCATTTCCATTACGTGCTGATCGGCGGTTCGGTCTTCCCGCTGCTGGGCGCGGCCTACTTCTGGTTCCCCAAGATCAGCGGCCGCATGATGAGCGAGCGTCTCGGGCGCTGGCATTTCTGGCTGGCTTTCATCGGCTTCAACGCGGCTTTTTTCCCAATGCATCTCGTCGGGCTCTGGGGCATGCCACGCAGGGTCTACACCTATCCGGCCGAGCTTGGCTGGGGCAACATCAACCTGTTCATCAGCGCCGGCGCGGTGCTCTTTTTCCTCAGCTTCGTACTGTTCACTTTCAATCTTGTACACGGCACGTTGAAGGGCGCGCTGGCCGGAAACAATCCCTGGGATGCCGGTACGCTCGAATGGGCGACGTCTTCGCCGCCGCCAAGCTATAATTTCGCGCGGATACCGATTGTCACACACGTCGAGCCGCTCTGGGCCGAACGGGAGGCGCTGCCTGTGGCGACCGGACTCCGCGTCGATGTCCGTGAGCTGTTGATCTCAACCGTGGCGGAAGCCCACCCCGACATTCGCGAGAAATCGGCGACACCGTCGATCTGGCCGCTGCTGGCAGCAATCGCTGTCGGCGGTACGTTTGTCTATTCGATCTTCACGCCCTGGGCGATCGTCTGGGGCGCCGCGCCCATCGCCATCACCTTGATCGGCTGGTTCTGGCCCAAGGACGACCCGGAGGATGAGGGATGAGTGAGCGTCCCAGCTTGGATCTTTCGGACCTCCCAACCTTTGGACATGGTCCGCGCAGCCCGACCTGGTGGGGAACGCTCGGCTTCATGGCGCTGGAAGGCATGGGCTTTGCGTTGGCCGCCGGCGCTTATCTCTATCTCGCCACTTTGTGGCCCAACTGGCGTCTAAGCGCCCCGCACCCCAACCATTGGCCCGGAACGATCGTCACCATCCTGTTCATCATCAGCGTGGTGCCGAATCACATCCTCCACGGCCATGCCAAGCAATGCGCGATCGTGCCGGTGCGGATCGGGCTGGTGGTGATGTCGCTGCTCGGTCTGGCCCCGCTTGTCGTGCGCTGGTTCGAATTCCCGGCGCTGAACATCTACTGGGACACGAACGCCTATGGTTCGATGCTCTGGGTGCTGCTCGGGCTGCATACCACACACCTGATCACCGATGTCGGCGACACCATCGTTTTGACGGTGCTGATGTTCACACGCCATGGCTATAGCGGCCGGCGCTTCGGCGATGTCGGCGACAATGTCTTCTATTGGGATTTCGTGGTGCTGACCTGGATCCCGATCTATCTGCTCATCTACTGGATGCCGAGGCTAGGCTGATGCGTGCGTTGAAAATGGGAACGTCCTGGGGTGGTCTTCTGTCGGGGCCGATGGCTTGGGCAATCTCGACGCAGCTGAACTACGCACTCGTACCATGGCAGTGCAACCGCCAGGTGCCGGTGGTGCTTCCCGTGGCACTGGTGCTCGCCGTGCTTTCGCTGCTCGGCGGTGCCTTGTCATGGCGGGCGAAGCGGCAGGGCGGCGCCGCCTTCAAGCCTGAGCGCACGCGCAGCACCGAGCAGTTCGTCGCCGATCTCGGCATGCTTGCGGCATTGCTGTTTGCCCTCGTCATCATCATGCAAGGCAGCGCAGCTCTCATTCTCGACGAGTGCCTGCGATGAGCTTCGACGCGTTCTTCTCGACCTCGATCTGCTACGGCACCGGCGCGCCCGAGGCCGGATGGACGCTCGCATTTCCCATCACGTTTCCGCTGGCCGCCATTGCCTTCCTTTATGCCATCGGAGCGACTCGGTTGTGGCGCCGCAGCAGCCGAGGCCGTCCCGAGCGGATGCGGCAGGCGTTGTTGTTCGCCGCCGGTTGGGGCGTGCTGACGGCAGCACTGGTCAGCCCCATCCATGCGCTCGGCGAGCGGGTGTTTGCCGCCCATATGATCGAGCATGAACTGCTGATGGCGGTCGCGGCGCCCCTCCTTGTCGCCGCTTGCCCAGGGGCGGTCCTGCTCTGGTCCTTGCCGGCCTCACTTCGCCGCGGAACGGGCAAGCTCACGCGCGCAAAGACGCTGCAATCGGTTTGGGCCCTGGTGATCCGCCCCCTCAACGCGACGATCATTCACGGCGTCGCCATCTGGATCTGGCACATTCCGGCGTTGTTCCAGGCAGCGCTCCAGCAGGGCTTTCTTCATTATGCCCAGCATGCGAGCTTCCTCGGCACAGCCTTGCTGTTCTGGTGGGCGCTCCTACCGCGCCCCGGTCGACAGCAGACCTCTGGCAACTCCGTCATGCATCTTTTCTTCACCTCGCTTCATACCGGCCTGCTCGGTGTCCTGCTGCTGATGTCGCCCAAACTCTGGTATCCGGAGAATGGCGCCGGCGCGGCATTGTGGGGAATGACCGCGATCGAGGACCAGCAGCTCGCCGGATTGGTAATGTGGGTTCCGGCCGGCTTGATCTATGGCGGCGCCGCCCTGCTGCTCGCCGGCCTCTGGATAAGCAGCAGCGCAACCAGGGAGGCAACACATGCGCTCAGACCTGGGTAGGCTGATCGGGGGCGCCCTTGCCGCAATCCTGCTGCTGACCGCGGCTGTCGCAGCGGCGACTTTGTGGTCCGACCGGCGCGACCGTGTCCGGCACGAGTCGGATGCGGCGACCGGGGGCGTAGGCGCTCGCGCCATTCCAATCATGACGGCGAATGGCTGCTCCGGCTGCCATACGATACCCGGCGTGCCGGGTGCGCAAGGCCAGGTCGGACCCCGCCTGGACGGTGGCCTTGCCGACAGGGTCTTTATCGGTGGACTGCTGGCAAACAATCCGGAGAACATGATCCGCTGGATACGCTCGGCGAGAGAAGTCAATCCGCACACGGCCATGCCGTCTACGAGGATCACCGAACAACAGGCGCGGGACATCGCCGCTTATCTCTATGCGTTGAGGTAATTCATCCCTCGCCGCCGCGCCGGGACCACAAGCCCCGGCCGGGGTCATAGCCGATGACCGCCGCGAGGAAGAAGGCGACGAGGCAGCCAAGGACCACAACCGCCGCGACAGGATCGAACCGCAGATAGAGCGCGAAGCGTATCAGCTCGACCGCCGAGCTGAACGGGTTCCAGGCGGCGATTGTTGCCAGCACCGGTCCCGCCTCGGCAAGCCGCCACAGCGGATAGAGCGCCGTCGAGGCAAAGAACACCGGAAAGATGACGAAGTTCATGACACCGGCAAAGTTCTCCATCTGTGTCGAAACCGAGGAGACAAGCAGGCCGAACGCGCCAAGCATCAGGCCCGCCAGCACGAGCGCCGGAAATACCGCGACGTAGCCGAGAACGGGCGGCCGCACATCCCAGAAACGCGCGATCAACAGAAACAAATAGACCAGCGGCACGCCGACGATCACGCTGGCCAGCAGGCGCGCCGCAAGCAGGTACCAGCGCGGCAATGGTGCGGTCAGCAACAAGCGCATGCTGCCCATCTCGCGATCGTAGACCATGGCCAGCGAACTCGCCATGGCATGGAAGAGCAGCATCATGGCCGCTAGCCCGGGCACCACATACACGTCATAGAGAACATAGGTCTGGTAGGGTGGCGTGATCGACAGACCGAGAACGGAGCGGAAGCCAGCGGCAAAGATTGCCAGCCAGACCAGCGGCCGTACCATCGCCGAGAGCAGCCGGCCGCGTTGCCGCAACGTGCGCAGCATCTCCCTGCGCAGGATGCCGTTGAGCGCGCGCACCGCGTGAGACGTTTTCATTCGGACTCCGTCAGCGACGCGAAGGCCTCGCCCGTGCTCGCTACACCGAGATCGGTAGCCAGGCGATCGGCGCGGCCGGCCCACCGCATGGTGCCTCGATGCAGCACCACCACATCGTCATCCGCCGTTAGTTCTTCCAGAAAATGTGTTGCCCACAGAACGGCAATGCCGCGCTGGCGGCAAAGCTCCCGCACGTGCCGCTCGAGCGCGCGGCGGCCCGGCACGTCGAGCCCGGTGGTCGGCTCATCCAGCAGCAAAAGGCGTGGGCTATGCATCAGAGCACGTGCGATCTCGACACGGCGACGCTGCCCCCCGGAAAGCGCTCGGGCAGGATCGTCGATCCTGTCCAGCACGTCCAGCCGGCCGAGTTCGTGGATGGAGCGCTCCTTGCTCAAGGCCTGGCTAAGCCCATGCAAGGCCGCGTGGTAACGCAGGTTCTCGCCGGCCGTCAGATCGAGGTCGAGGGTCGGCAACTGGAAGACGACGCCCATCTGCGCCAACGCGGCGGACGGGTTGACATCCATCGCCTGGTCGAAGACATGCACCGAGCCGGAGCGGGCGTGATAAAGACCGGTGATCAGCGAGAACAACGTCGTCTTGCCGGCGCCATTGCGGCCTAGCAAGATGCACATCCTGCCTTGGGCCACAGAGAAAGAGACGCCGTCGAGAACCCGCCGGTTTCCGAAGCTATGGCCCAGATTCTCGACCGACAAGGCGTTCATGGCCCGATCACGACGCCCCACGGCCCCCGCCCCACCGGCAGCGATTTCACCACCTCCTGGTTTTCCAGATCGATAAACGAAATATCGCCGGAATTCCCGTTTGCGCTGACCAGGCGCTTCTCGTCGCCGGAGAGCGCAACGTGCCAGGGTCGTTGACCAACAAGGTAGAGCCGACGGACCGCCAGCGTTTTCACATCGAGTTCCGCAATCCTGTTGGCGGGGCCGAGCGCCACATAGACGGTCGTGCCATCGCGGGACGTCGCCATGCCGACCGCCTGCACACCCTCGCGTCGTATACCCGGCACCTCGAACTCGACTTTGCCGGTCTGCGCGCGCGTTGCCGTGTCGAAGACGGTGACGGTGCCCCGGATCTCCGAGGACACCCAGAATTGCTTACCGTCCGGCGAGAATAAAGCCGCGCGCGGCCGGGTATCGACCAGCAGATTGTCGACGAGTTCAAGCGTGCCTGCGTCGATCAGATGCACCATGCTGGTGGTCTCCGAAGTGCAGGCGACATAGCGGCCGTCGGCGCTGGCCGCCATTCCTTCCGGTTCGACGCCGACATCCACGGTGCCGATGACCTTGGCCGCGGCGATGTCCACCACCGACACCAGATTGTCATTCTCGTTGGCGACGAACAGCCGCTTGCCATCGGGATGGACTGCGAAGAATTCCGGATCGGCTCCCGAAGGCAGTTCCCCGACGACCCGCCGCTTCGCGACGTCGACCACGTCGATGCGGTTGTCGTCGCCTTCCGCGACGAAAAGCATCTTGTTGTCGATCGACAGCGCCAGCCCGCGCGGACGGCGGCCGACATCGATCGTCGCCAGCAAAGTCATTGTCACGCCGTCGACGACCGCGACGGTATTATCCTGCTCATTGGAAACGTAGATGGTCTCGGCGGCGGCGGGAGCAGCAAGAGCGAACGCCGCCAACAACAGCGTCATCAGAACTTGCATGTGCTCTCCTCCAGGTCGATGCCCAGCGTGTCGAGCGGCGTGCGCTGATGCAGGAAGCCCGGTTGCGGTGAGCTGGAAATCAAGAGGCGAGGCCCGGCGATCAAAATGGGCTGGCGCATCTGTCCGTCCCAGGGACGGAAACTAAGCCCCTGCCCCTTGAAGCCAGCGAGAAGAAACGCGTCGCCGCGTATATATCTGCCGATTGCCGCGGGATCGAGACTGTGCAGGCGCGTCGCCGCTTCGCCGGTACTGCGCACAGCGAGCCAGGCCGCGTAGTCGCTGGGCAACATCCAGCGCCCTGCCTGCCTGTGGAAACGGTCCTGCAATTGCGTGGCGCCCCATTCCTCGCTGACAGCGCTCCAGCCTGTGGTGACCAGCCCTTGCGTGCCGGCGACGATTCTCGGCAGCGCAGTGCGGCCCTCCAGATAGGCGCCGAATTCATCCGCCTCGTCGGCGACCACGAGCACATCATAGTCGCTGACCTGCGTGACCGCGGGTATTTCGGTCTGCAGCGTGACATGCCCTGTATCGGCACGTCCGTTGGCGGGCCTGAATGTCCACGGCTGGTCGATCGTGATCTCGGCTCCGAAGCGAGCCGCCGCCCGTCGAAAGGCCGCCGCCATCGCCTGATCCTGCGAATGCGGCCCCACAAGCAGGAACCAACGCTGCCAGCGCTTCCAGGCGAGATATTGCGCCAGCCCGTCGGCGAGCATGGCGCGGCTCGGGATCGTGTGCAGCACGTTCCGACGGCAGTCCTGCTGGCGAAGCTCGTCGTCCGGCGCCCGGCTGTTGAACAACGTCATCTGCTCGGCACCGGGCGCGGCACTGGCCTGTAGAAGCTGACGGGCGTCGAGATCGGCGATGACAAAGGCGATGCCGGCATCGGCGAATTGTCTTACCGCGTCGTCCGGCGTTTCGGTTGGTTTCAATATCCTTTCCTCCAGCCGAAATTTCTGCCCAAGAAACCGGCCGGTGCTTTCGTCGTCGGCAATGCCGAGCCGTGCGCCTTGCAGGCCGTCGTCGGTGACGGTTTCATCAAGGGGTCCAAGGGGCAGAGCCGGTTTGCGCTCCTGGCCGATATACCCGATCACCATCGTCTGTTGCTCGGTGACGCCAGGGCCGGTGATCAGCAAAAGAAAGAGAAGGCCCAGCAACAGTCTCATTGTGTCGCCCCCAGCCCAAAGCGCGACGATCCCGCTTCATCGCCACGAGAGATTGCGACATCGCGCACGATGCGCGCCGGCGATCCCTCCAGAACAATAACCCGATCCCCCAGCGACGAGGCATAGGCGAGATCATGCGTAACCAGCAGCGTGGTAGTCCGCCGACTGGCGAAACAATCCTGCAGCAGGCGGCGCATGGCTTGCGCGGTCGCCTCGTCGAGTGAAGCGAATGGCTCGTCGAGGAGCAGGAGCGCAGGCTCCACGGCGAGCGCCCGGGCAAGCGCTACGCGCCGCGCCATACCGCCCGAGAGTCGCTGCGGATAGCTCTTCTCATTGCCTTTCAGGCCGACAGCGGCAAGCCACCGGGCCGCATCGGGCGCGCGATCCGGGATGGCCAGCTCTACATTGCGCAAGGCGGTGAGCCAGGGCAGCAGCCTCGGTGTCTGGAACAGCATGCCTATCGGAAGCGGTCGTCCGCTCACGCTGCCGCGAAATTCGCGGTCGACGCCCGAAACGATCGACAGCAGCGTCGACTTGCCGACACCGGAAGGGCCGGTCAGGACGCAGACCTGTCCGTCGGCTATATCAAGCGACAGCGCGCGAAAGATCGTCCGGCGCTGGCCGTCGTCACCGGGGAAAGTCTTGTCCTCGATCCTGATCCTCAGCATCAGCGTCGCCAGGCGAACAGACGACGTTCCAACGGCACAAGCAGTCCATACTCTATGGCAAGCATCACAACGCCGAAGCTGATCGCATAGGCAAGGATGTGGGTGACGTCGAAGTTCTGAAAATAGACCTGTAGCTGGAACCCGACGCCGTTGGAGCGGCCGAGCAGTTCGGCGAGCAACACGATCTTCCACGTCAATGCCAGCCCGCTGCGCAGGGTGACGAGAAAGAACGGCGCCAATTGCGGCAGCACGACATGCCGCAGCTTTGCAGCACGCCCGAAGCGATAGAGCTCAGCCATTTCGGCAAAGTCCTTGTCCAGCCGGCTGGCGCCTTCACGAATAGTCACCACGACATTGGGGATCTTGTTGAGCGCGACCGCAAGGACAAGCGCAGTCTCGGCAAGACCAAGCCAGATATAAATTAGAATGACCGTGATCAGCGCCGGCATGTTGAGGAGTAACACGATCCAAGGCCTCATCCATATGTCGGCTCTGTGCGAGCGGCCTGCCGCGTAGCCAAGGGCCGCGCCAATGACGATTGCCGACCCGAGGCTTGCCACGACGCGCGCAAGCGAGATGCCCAAATGGTATGGCAGCTCGCCCCGAACCACTTCGTGCAGGAGAACCGAAACAACCTGGACCGGACCAGGAAACAGGCGATCGGCGGCGATCGATGATGCAATCTGCCAGACGAGCACCATGGTCAGCAATGCCGCAGTGGATTGCGAACGCTGCATTGTGATGGGGAACGCTGGGACATCGGTCATTGGCGCGAGCTCAAGCCGGTATGGCCCGGAAGACACCAGGATCGAGGCTCGTCGCCTTGCCGACCAGATCCTCGCCGCCCAATTCGGCCAGGATTGCAAACAACCGGGCCGCGCCATCACGTTCGTCTTTGCCGAACCGACGAGGGATTCCGGCTCGATAGGCGGCGCGTAACGCCGCCTGTAGGTGAGGATCGTCCGTGCCCAATTGGGGCGCGAGCACCCGCCATTCGTCGTCCGAAGACTCGAGCAGCGACTTCGCTGCCGCGGTCGCGCTCGTGAATCGCGCGAGGGCTATCGGGTTGGCCCGCGCCCAGCTTTCATGGAAGACGTAGCCGAGCATCGGCAAGTCCACGGATACGCCAAGCCCCTGCAGGATTTGCGCGACACTGAGCAGAGGCCTTGCCCCCTCTGACTCGAGACGGGCGGCGAAATTCCAGAACGTCAGCAGTGCATCCAGTCGCCCCGCCAGAAATTCCTGCTCCAACAAAGGCGGCGCGCCGAACACTGGCTCCACCTCTTCAGCAAGATCGCGCTTCACCTGACGGAGGCCGAGCGCGCGCAACAGGATCCAGCTTTTGTCCAGCGGACCACCTGCGATCCCCAGCCTTTTGCCCTTGAGGTCCGCAAGAGTTCGAATGGGCGAGCCTTGCGGCAGTTCCAGCGCGCCGACGGCACGAGAATAGGGATAGAAGACCAGATCAGCGCCTTCGCTGCGCTGGCGCATGACCCACACCCAGTCCGAAACGATGACGTCGACGCTGCCCGCCAGCAATGCGGTCTTACCGGCTTCGGTACCGGCAAGCCGCTGAGCCTCGATTGATACGCCGTGCATAGTGTCCAACGCATGTCGCCGCATGACGTCAACTTCCCAGGCGGCGGTGCCAAATCCCAGCACGCCAAATCGCACGAGCGGCGATGGCTGTGGCGCGGCTTCTGCGGAAGCACCCAATAGCCAGCAACAAATACCCGCAAGAGCGGCCCGCCGCGAGATGTGACCCTGATCATGCCGGGTCAGCCATTCGCCTGGAAGGGTAGCAGTCAGCACGGGCGCACCGGGTGTGAAGGAACTTTCCTAACGCCGTGGCGGCAGGAATGTTCCTCAATGGTGCATGGAACTAACGGGAAAGCACCTAAGGTCCGTTTTTCAGCTCGTATGGCAGCCCGGGGGGCTTGTTCAGGCGAACAGAAGAAGGTGTCAGGGGCTACGGTCCGCTCTTGGCATCATCGACCTCCAACGCGTCCATTACAGGTGCCGGATCGCTCTTTTCGGAGCTCGGGCTCTGCACCCCGGACCCGGCGTTCTCGATCGCTTGCACGATAGCATCTTCGATGTTTCCGAGTTCGTCCTCCCTTACTTCACGCCCATAACCAGCCACCTCGGCATCCTGCTCGAATTGCTGAGCGAGCACCGCGACGCTGACTTCCTCTCGACCAGGAAGTGTGCCGACATTCTCCTGTAGCCAGTTTTGAAAAAACTCTCTGGTCGCGCTCATCTCAGACCACCCTTTCGCCAAACTAAGCGCGACGGTGAGCCGAAGTTCCATGATGCGTTCACTTTCCCAGTGGTGCTGTACTCACAGCGTTGGGAGCCACGAGGTTTTTGCAGGCTTGATGAGGCAGTGGCCTTTCTCTTCACGACTCGATTGGAGTTCACTCTTATTGTGCAGTGTGCATCCTGATTGCGTCCATTTCGACCCTGTGGAACAAGCTCGTTGAGTTGAAGTTAGGCCCGATGCCAAGCTTTTCGGGCGAACCAAGCTTTTCGGGCGCACAAGTTTTTGACGTTGCCATCGTCGGCGGCGGCCCCGCGGGGCTCGCTGCAGCCATGTATTTAGCCAGGTTTCTGCGTTCGGTGATCTCGCTCGACGCGGGGCATGCGCGTGCCAAGCTCATCCCAAAATCCCGCAACTGTCCCGGCTTCCCCGACGGCATCAGCGGGGAAGAACTGCTCGGCCGCCTACGAGCCCAGGCACAGCTATACGGCGCGAGCCTTGTCCATGGTTGCGTAGGCCACGCCGAAAAACGCGAGGTTTTTTTTGTCCTGACGACCACCTGCGGGATTGTCCAAGCAAGGCGCGTGATTCTGGCAACGGGCATTGTGGACAAGGCACCTCCCATTGAAAGACTGGAGGAGGCGATCGCAACCGGCATTGTCAGACTGTGCCCGGTTTGCGATGCATATGAGGCCCGGGGTAGCCGCATCGGCGTTGTTGGTCCGGAGCATCTCGCCGTCAGGGAGGCTCTGTTCCTGAAGGGATATGGCAGTCAGGTCGCCTTGCTCGCCAATAACCAGGATGATGTTTCCGAAGCTGCCCGCGGCGCCGCCTTGGCAGGCGGAGTTGAAATCTGGGACGCTGTCGATGACCTGATCCCTCGACGAACCGGGTTCGATGTCGTCATGGCCGAGGGCGCCCCGATGCGCAACATCGATGTGGTGTACCCTTCGATGGGCAGCGACGTACGCTCCGAACTCGCGGTTGCTCTGGGGGCTAACTGTGACGCAGAAGGCTATGTCCTGGTCAACCGACACCTTGAGACTTCAACGCCAGGACTCTATGCCATTGGCGACGTGGCCGAGGGGCTCAATCAAATTGCTGTTGCGTTCGGAGACGCCGCCAAGGCTGCAACTCACATTCATAACGACCTCCGCGATTGCGCCGAGCCGGCGACGAACTTCCGGCGAAGTTGACCTGCAGATGCGAACGCACCGTACCGGCTCACCTTTGGCTGCGTTGATGCCCGGAACCTGTTCCACCCGGCGTGAGACTACCGGCTTCGGCTTTGCTAGAGTTCTCCCAGGCGCAGCCGCTGGGTTGATGGACGGGCACGCGCTGGCGAACGGCTGGAGGAAGGAATGAAAATTCTCGTCACCGGCGCGTCAGGTCTGATTGGAGCCGCGCTTTGCGCGCGCCTGGCCGGCGAGAGTCATGAAGTGGTCCGCGTGCTTCACCACGCAGACACTGGCGTCCACCCGGAGATCCAAACCGTTTCCCTGGATATGGCGCGGGCCTTGCGACCTCAGGACTGGACCCCCTATCTCGCCGGTGTGGACGCCGTCGTAAACTGTGCCGGCGTCCTGCAGGATAGTGCCCGGGAAAACACCCGGCATGTCCATTCTACCGGCGCCTCGGCTCTCTTCACCGCGTGTGAGCACGCAGGTGTGAATAAGGTGATCCACTTTTCTGCCATCGGGGTCGATCGCCAGCAGCCGTCCGCCTTTTCCGCCAGCAAGCTCGCCGGCGATGAGGCACTGATGGCACGTAGCCTTGACTGGGTCATCCTGCGCCCCTCCGTAGTACTGGGAAGGCCGGCCTTCGGCGCAAGTGCACTTTTTCGCGGCCTCGCGGCGTTGCCGCTCTTGCCGTTGATGCCCGACACGGGCCGTCTCCAAGTCGTCCAACTCGATGACGTGATCTCCACCGTCCTGTTCTTCCTCAAACCCGGCAGCCCATCGCACCTCACGCTGGACCTGGCTGGGCCCGAGGCACTTTCGATGAGCGAGGTCGTGGGTCGCTATCGCCGCTGGTTCGGATGGAGCAGTGCTCGGGAGTTCATCTTGCCCAATTGGGCCGCAGCTATTTTGTACAGGTTCGGGGATGCCGCGGCTCAGCTGGGCTGGCGCCCGCCGATGCGCAGCAATGCAGCAAAAGAGATTGCCCGTGGCGCTGTCGGCGATCCCCAACCCTGGATGACGGCGACCGGCATTCAACCATCAAGTCTTACATCTGCACTGCGTTTAAATCCTGCGGCGGTGCAGGAGCGATGGTTCGCCGGTCTTTACTTCGTCAAGCCGGCGCTCTTTGTCATCTTGCCGCTCTTCTGGATCATGACGGGCATCATTTCCCTCACTGCCGGCTGGCGCAGCGGAGTTGATTTGCTGATTGGCACTGCTGCCGGCCCCTTGGCCGAACCGGCGGTAGTCGCCGGCGCGCTGGCTGACATCGCCGTCGGGGCGCTTATCGCCTGGCGCCCAACCAGCCGGCTTGGTCTTTTCGGCGCAATCGCGGTATCGCTTTTCTATGCGATCGCTGGGAGCATTCTGCGGCCGGATCTTTGGCTTGAGCCACTCGGGCCGTTGATCAAAATCCTCCCGATCCTCGTTCTGCATTTTGCAGCGCTGGCCATTCTGGAGGAACGCTGATGACGTACTTCGTGCTTAAATACCTGCACGTGATCGGCGCTGCTGTGCTGCTCGGAACTGGTGCCGGCATTGCTTTTTTCATGCTTTTGGCACACCGGACCGGGAATGCCGCGACGATCGCAGCCGTCGCCCGCATTGTCGTGCTGGCTGATTTCCTGTTCACGGCTACGGCCGTTATCGCACAACCTCTGACCGGACTGGGCCTCGCTAGGGTTGCGGGGTATTCGCTGTCCGAAGGATGGATCGTTCTCTCGATCCTGCTCTACATCTTGACGGGCCTGTTCTGGCTGCCTGTCGTGTGGATGCAGATCGAGATGCGAAATCTAGCCACACAGGCCGCACTCTCCAACCAACCTCCTCCCGAGCGCTACCATCAGCTGTTCAGACGCTGGTTTGTCTTCGGCTTCCCAGCTTTCGGCGCCGTGCTCGCCATTTTCTGGCTGATGATTGCGCGCCCGGCAATCGAGTGGTCATCGTTGTAGCTGCGATCGGCAAGCACTGCGCCGTGAATTCATCCGTCGCGCCTAGCTGGTTCGTGCCGGCGCGATGCACTGCGGTCGGGAACCACGGTCACTGCCGCGAGTTCTTTCGCATGGCCAATCATCCCGTCACCGGCGTGCTTACCTCAATCGGCACATTAACCTCCCGCCCCGCGGCATTCCTGATCCTGTTGGTCTACGCAATCCTTTGGATGATCTTCGAGCGACAGACCCTGGACTGGCATGGAGCGGCTACCTTGTTTACGTGGGCCATGACGCTGTTCATCCAGCGTGCCGAGCACCGCGACACTCAGGCCATTCACGCCAAACTGGATGAGATCCTGCGATCAGACCACAATGCCTCGAACATCACGCGGATCGACGATGAAGAGCCCGAGGAAATCGAAAAACACCGCCACCGCAGGCAGCAGGACGACTGATGAGCGGCGTTTTGGTTTCACGGCAGGACGAGTAGCGGGTTTCCAGCTTTTGACGCCTATCCAGCCTCGCCGCCTCCTGCGCTCAGGCCCAGGCCTTCGATCCTTGCTGCGGCTGTGGTTCAGCGACCGAAGGATCGGAGCCTCTATTGTTCCACCGCATCCAGAAATTGGCCCGAGAACCAGGTCGGGCAAATCGGCCGGCTCGAAATGTGTCATTCGCCTTTCTGGTTGCGCTCGACGAACTTGTTGAAACGGCTGGTTTGTCCGTCACCAGTCTTGGACTGGTAAAGAAAGGCCAGATCGTTCTCGTCGAATATGCGGAAGAACTCGTCCCATTCGACCGGCTCGAATGCTTCCTCGGGTTTGCCGAAGTCGATCCGCAGGATGCCGCCCGCCCCTTTGGTGCGAACCACTGCCGGCCGTCCATCCCGCTCCTCGGCCCATTTGCGGATTTCGTCGTGATTGGTGGTCGTTTGCGACTGGGACATTGAAATCTCCTTTGATCATCGGCGTTGCCAACATCGGGCATCGTCGGGGCTGCCGGCGTCCTAACAGCACAAGGGCGGCAATGTTCCGGCACGGCGCGGCGAGCGCGATGTGGCTGCTTCCGAACGAAGCCGGCCAAAGGAACTTTGTTGAAGCCAAGGGAACAAACCTTTTGCCGAAAAGTTCGGGTCGCCAAGATTACCTGTCTGAGGAGTGGTCGTGAAACGGATATTGGTTACAGGGGGCTGCGGCTTCATTGGCCGGCATGTCGCCCAGGAACTCATCGAGCAGGATTATTCGGTTCGCATTTTGGATGTGCTGCTGGAGCAGGTGCACGCAGGCGAAACAGTCGCCCTTCCCGCCGGGGCCGAGCTGATCAAGGGCGACATTCGGGACCGGGAGGCGGTCGCCAAGGCGCTGGAAGGCATTGACGCGGTCATTCATCTGGCCGCGGAAGTCGGCGTCGGACAGTCGATGTACGAGATCGCGCGCTATGTCGGCACCAACGATCTCGGCACCGCGACGCTGCTCGAGGCGCTGATCAAACACCCGGTCGAGCGCATTGTCGTCGCCTCATCGATGAGTGTCTATGGCGAGGGCCTCTATGCTACATCGGACGGCCGGCGCATCGACAATGCCCGGCGCAAGGCGAGCGACATCAAAAACGGGCAATGGAATCCGCTGTCGCCGGAAGGCGAGCCCCTCTCCCCCCTGCCGACGGACGAGGAAAAGCCGGTCGATCTCGCCTCTATTTATGCACTGACGAAATACGCCCAGGAACGCGCCGTGCTGATCTTCGGCGAAGCCTATGGCATCGATGCGGTCGCGCTGCGCCTGTTCAACGTCTTCGGCGCCGGCCAGGCGTTATCGAACCCCTATACCGGCGTGTTGGCCAATTTTGCTTCGCGTCTCGCCAACGGCCAACGTCCAATGATCTTCGAGGATGGCGAACAGAAACGCGATTTCGTCCATGTGGATGACGTCGCCCGCGCCTTTCGTCTTGCGCTGCAGCAACGCCAGGCAAGGGGTCACGTCATCAACATCGGCAGCGGCCGAGCCTATGCCATCAGCGACGTCGCGCGGGTACTTGCCGAGGCCATGGGAACGCCGGACCGCTCGCCAGAGTTGCTCGGCAAGGCGCGCTCCGGGGATATCCGCAACTGCTTCGCCGATATTTCCAAGGCCCGTGAGCTGCTCGGTTTCGAGCCGAGGCAACAACTGGAGAATTCCCTCGCCGATTTCGTTTCCTGGGTGCGCAACTCGTCCGCCATCGACCGCGGCGCCGACATGAAACGCGAGCTTGAAGAACGTGGGCTGGTGTCATGAATACGCGCAATCGACGCGACGCGCCCGTCGCCATTGTCGGCGGCAGCGGCTTCATAGGATCGAACCTGGCCGACAGCCTGTTGTCGGATGGCGAGCCGGTGCTGGTGATCGACAATCTCAGCCGCCCCGGCGTCGAACAGAACCTTGAATGGCTGGTGCAGAAACACGGAAGCCGCCTCATGGTCGAAACGATTGACGTGCGCGACGCCAACGCGCTTGCGCCCGTTCTGAAGAGTTCCAAGGCGATCTTCCACCTGGCCGCGCAAACCGCCGTCACAACGAGCCTGGTCCAACCGGACGAGGATTTCGACATCAACCTTCGAGGAACGTTCAATGTCCTCGAGGCGGCGCGGCTGAGCAGTGAGTTTGTTCCGGTGGTCTTCGCCAGCACCAACAAGGTCTATGGCAGCCTGCCCGACGTCGCGGTGCGCGAGGACGGCGATCGTTACCTGCCTTGCGACGGCATCATCCAAGCGAATGGCATCGACGAGACCCACGGCCTGGATTTCTGCACGCCCTATGGCTGCTCCAAAGGCGCGGCGGACCAATATGTGCTCGACTATGCCAAATCCTACGGCATGCCCACGGCGGTGCTGCGGATGAGCTGCATCTACGGGCCGCGCCAGTTCGGAACCGAGGATCAAGGCTGGGTCGCGCACTTCCTGCTGAGTGCGCTGACGGGACGTCCAATCACCATTTACGGCGACGGCAGACAAGTGCGCGATATACTGCATGTCTCCGATGCGGTCGCCGCCTACAGGGCCACGCTCGATCGTATCGAGACGACCAAAGGCCAGGCATTCAATCTTGGCGGCGGCCCCGATAATGCGATCAGCCTGCGCATGCTGTTGAGCGAGATCCGTAGCTTGACCGGCCGTGAGCTTTCGATCCGCCATGATGACGAACGCACCGGCGATCAGCCCTTCTTCGTCGCCGACACCCGCAAGATCAAAGCGATGCTTGGCTGGAAAGCTCGTGTTTCATGGCGCGAAGGCATTCGCGATCTCGCAGACTGGCTGCAACAACACCGGCTCCAGCCTCGCCCCGAAGTCGTGAGGTACGTCGCATGAAAATCGCCCTGGTAAACCCGTTCTGGACCTATGACGACAGCATCTATTTCGGCTGCCGCCAACCACATCTCCCGCTGGAACTCGGCTATTCGAAATCCCTCCTCGAAACAGCCGGCCATGAGGTGTTGATGCTGGATGGGCAATTGCAGAAGCTCGACAACTCGGACCTCTCCGAGCGTGTGGCTGATTTCGCGCCTGCAATGACGGTCGTCACTACCGCCCCGACTTATCTGTTCTGGCGCTGCGCACCACCCGAGTTGCGCGTGCCGGCCGATTTCCTCAACCGTCTCGCCGGGCGCGGTGGACGCACAGTCGCGGTCGGGCCGCATGGCTCGGCTACGCCCGCGCCAACCTTGCGCAAGCTTGGCGTCGACATTGTTGTGCGCGGCGAATGCGAGGAAATCGTCGCGGAACTTGCCCGGCGCGACGACTGGAGCGCGGTCCCCTCGACCGCTTACCTGCGCGACGCCAAGGTGGTTTTGAACGGCGGCGTCCACGCCAGCTCGTTTGTCGATCATCCGCCACTCCAATGGCCATCAGACTGGATCGCAGCCCATTCGCATCACCATCACAGGTTCGATGACAAGCAGGTTGGGTTCGGCGCGGAGGTCGAAGCATCGCGCGGCTGCCCCTACAATTGCAGCTTCTGCGCCAAGATCGATTTCCGCGATGCCTATCGCCGCCGCAACCACGAGGCGGTCATAGCGGAAATCGATCGGCTGATTGCCCAGGGCGTCGGCTACATTTATTTCATCGATGAAATCTTCCTGCCGCAAAAAGCGCTGTTGGAAGCGTTGATCCATCGCGACGTGAAGTTCGGTGTGCAGACCCGCATCGACCTTTGGAAGCCCGAGCTGCTGGAATTGCTTGGTGCGGCCGGCTGCGTCTCCATCGAGGCCGGTCTCGAAAGCCTGACCGTGGAAGGTCGTGCGATGCTCGCGAAGCGCTGCCGGCTGGGTACCGAGGAACTCGCCGCGCTGCTCGTCAATGCCAGGCGTCACGTTCCATTCGTACAGGCCAATCTGATCGGCGTCGTCGAGGATGACCCTGCCCTCGTCGATTACTGGCGAACGCACCTCATCGACAACGGCGTATGGGCCAATGAACCCGTACCGCTTTATCCATATCCGAGTTCGCCAAGCTATCGCGAGCTTTGGGGCGAACCCGATGACCTCGCCTGGGAGCGCGCCCATGATCACTATCTCGCATCATTCCAGAAGTTCAGCGATATCCAGGAAAGGCGCCCGCGTCCGCTGGCGGAACTGGAGGCGACATGTTGCGGACACTGACGCCGCGCTCGCGGCGCATCCTGATGACGGTCGATGCCGTGGGCGGCGTGTGGCGCTATGCGCTCGACCTGGCCAGGGAACTTGTCAACGGCGGCGATAGCGTAGTGCTTGCCGGTCTCGGTCCGCCACCGTCCAGGCACCAGGCCGACGAGGCGGAGGCTTTCGCGAAGCTGATCTGGCTGAACACGCCGCCGGATTGGATGACCCGCAACGGCGGTGATCTCGACGCGCTGCCGCGGGAGTTGCATGCGCCCATGCGCGACCACGCCATCGACCTTGTCCATTTCAACGCGCCTTCGCAGGCGGCGGGATTCGACGCGCCATGCCCGGTCGTGGTGGTCTCCCATTCCTGCGTGACGACCTGGTTCCATGCGGTCAGAGGACAGGCGGCGGATGGGGCATGGGCCTGGCAGAAGGAGCGCAACAGACGCGGCATGGATCGGGCCGACGCGGTCATCGCGCCGAGCCGCAGCCATGCCGACATGCTAGAGACCTGCTACGGCCCGATCGCGCGCTTGAGTGTGGTCACAAATGGTGCCCGTCCTCTGCCGAAGGCCGAAAAGCATCAACCGCTCGTCTTCGCCGCTGCCCGCTGGTGGGACGAGGGCAAAAATGCGGCGGTGGTCGATCAGGCGGCGTCCCTGACGCGATGGCCTCTGTTTGCCGCCGGTTCGACGAACGGCCCAAACGGCGAGCATGTCAGCTTCAGCCATGCTGTTCCTCTGGGAGCAGTGCCGTCCGATGAGGTGCGTTCGTTGATGGCTCGCGCGGGTATTTTCGTATCGCCATCGCTCTACGAGCCATTCGGCCTGGCCGCGCTGGAAGCCGCCATGTCGGCTACGCCCCTGGTGCTTTCCGATATCGCCACCTATCGCGAACTATGGGACGGGGCCGCGATATTCTTTGACGCGCGCGATCCGCACGATCTCGCTGCCTGCCTCAACCGTCTCTCCAGCGATGCCGAGCTCCGGCGAGAGCTTGGCCAGGCAGCCATCCGACGCAGCCGCAGGTTTAGGCTGACAAAGCAGACAGCGGCTATGCGCGGCGTCTACGACAAAGCGGCCTTAGCGATGGCGGAGCGCTGATCATGCGCTTTGTGTTTTACACCCACTCGGTCGTTTCCGACTGGAACCATGGCAATGCCCATTTCCTGCGCGGCGTCATGCGAGAGCTGGTCCAGCGCCGGCATCAGACTATTGCGCTGGAGCCGGCGAATGGCTGGAGCCGGTCGAATCTGCTGGCTGAGAAGGGGTCGTTCGCCATCGAACGCTTCCGCAAGGATTTTCCCGAACTGATGCCGGTGACCTACGACGCCGGATTTGATCACGAAGCCTGGATTGCCGAGGCCGACGTTGTGATCGTTCATGAGTGGACGGATCCGGAGCTTGTCGCACGTATTGGCCGTGCCCGGGCCGCCGGCGGCAACTTCATCCTTCTTTTTCACGACACCCACCACCGGGCCGTGTCTGCGACCGAGGCACTCTCGGCGCTCCGGCTGGAGCACTATGACGGCGTTCTCGCCTTTGGCGAAACCTTGCGCGAGAGCTATCTGCGCGCCGGCTGGGGCAAGCGCGTCTTCACTTGGCATGAAGCGGCGGACGATCGCCTGTTCAAGCCGCACCCGGAGATCCACCCCACCTCCGATCTGGTCTGGATCGGCAACTGGGGCGATGATGAGCGGACCGCCGAACTCAAGGAGTTTCTGATCGAGCCGGTGCACGATCTCGGCCTTCATGCCGCTGTTCACGGCGTACGCTACCCCAAGACCGCACTTGCGGATCTGGCCACCGCAGGACTGCGCTATGAGGGGTGGATCGCCAATGCCGACGTGCCGAAGGCCTTCGCCGCGCATCGTGTCACCGTTCACGTTCCACGGCGCCCCTATCGCGAGAGGTTGCCCGGAATCCCGACGATCCGCATGTTCGAGGCACTCGCCTGCGGCATTCCGCTGATTTCAGCGCCATGGTCCGATGTCGAGCAGCTTTTCAGGCCCGGTGTCGACTTCCTGTTTGCCGAGAATGGCTCGCAAATGCGGCAACAGCTTCGGACGGTGTTGTCCGACGAGGACTTTGCGGCCTCCCTGGTGACCTCGGGTCTCGAGACCATCCGCTCGCGGCACACCTGCCGCCACCGCGTCGACGAGTTGCTCGGCGTGCTCACGCAATGCGCGAACCGACACACCGCCGTCCCGACAGCCGCAAAGGAAGCCGTCGCATGAAGATCGCATTCTATGGATCGAGCCTTTTGTCGTCCTACTGGAACGGTGCCGCGACGTACTATCGCGGTTTGCTCAAGGCACTTTCGCAATTGGGTTACGAGATCACGTTCTACGAACCCGATGTCTACGACCGGCAGAAGAACCGCGACATCGAAGCTCCCGACTGGTGCACTGTCGTCGTTTATGAGGCGACCCAGCATGCGCTGATGCAGGTCGCGGCACGTGCCGCCGGCGCCGACATCGTCGTCAAGGCGAGTGGCGTCGGTTTCGAAGACGAGGCGCTGCTTCGCGCCGTTCTCGACCACGCCCGCAGCGACGCGCTTGTCGTATTCTGGGACGTGGATGCGCCAGCCACGCTTGCCCAGTTGCGCGACGAGCCGGACCACCCGCTCCATCGTGCACTGCAGGAGATCGACCTCGTGCTGACCTATGGTGGCGGCGATCCCGTTGTCTGGGCCTATCGTGCCATGGGCGCCAAGGAGTGCGTGCCCATCTACAATGCGCTCGATCCCGAAACGCACCATCCGGTCGCCAGCAAAGCGCGTTTTGCCTGCGACCTGGCGTTCCTCGGAAACCGGCTGCCGGACCGTGAAGCGCGTGTCGAATCGTTTTTCCTCGATCCCGCCAGCCAGCTGCCGAAACAGCGTTTCCTGCTCGGAGGCTCGGGTTGGGGCGACAAGCCGCTCCCCACCAATGTAGGCTGGCTCGGCCATGTCGGCACCCGCGATCACAACGCCTTCAATGTCACCCCAAAAGCCGTGTTGAACATCAGCCGCGACAGCATGGCCGCCAACGGTTTTTCACCGGCCACGCGAGTGTTCGAGGCGGCCGGCGCGGGCGCCTGTCTCATCACGGATGCATGGCTGGGCGTGGAACTGTTCCTGAAACCAGGCGAGGAGATCCTGGTCGCGCGTGACGGCGGCGATGTCGCCGAAATAATGCGCTCGCTGACCCCCGGGCGGGCCAAGGCAATCGGCCAAGCCGCACTTCACCGCGTGCTGGCGGACCATACCTACGCGCTTCGGGCGGATGTGGCGGATGCCGTCTTCAAACGTCATTTCGAGCACGGGGCCGTGGAGGCAGCGGAATGACCAAGAAACTGGACATCGTCTTTCTCGGCCTGTCGCTGTCCTCATCCTGGGGAAACGGCCACGCCACGACTTTCCGGGGTCTTTTGAAAGGCTTGCACGGACTCGGTCACCGGGTGACTTTTCTGGAGCGCAACGTGCCCTGGTACGCCAATCACCGCGATCTGCGCGATCCGGAGTTCTGCGCCTTGCGCTACTACGAAACCACTGCGGAGCTGCAACGCGACTACGCACAGTGCCTGGAGCAGGCCGACATCATCGTCATCGGATCCTTTGTTCCAGAAGGACGCCAGGTCATCGACATCGTCGCCTCGCTTTGCAAGGGGCAGCTCTGCTTTTACGACATCGACACCCCGGTGACCCTGGCCAAGCTTTCAGCCGACGATTGCGATTATCTGAGTTCGCGGCAAATTCCGTATTTCGATGTCTATTTCTCCTTCACTGGCGGACCAACGCTCAACCATCTGGCGCAAGACTTCGGCGCGCGTCATGCCGAACCTCTCTATTGTTCGGTCGATCCAGAACGGCATCACCCGACAGGAGATCCGATCCGCTGGGATCTCGGCTATCTCGGCACCTACAGCATGGACCGGCAGACAACGCTGAACGCTCTGCTGCTCGAGCCCGCACGGCATATGCCGAACCTCCGTTTCGTCGTGGCCGGCTCCCAATATCCATCCGACATCATCTGGCCGGACAATGTCGAACGCATCGAACATTTGCCGCCAGCCGATCACGCCGCGTTCTATAGCCGTCAGCGCTACACGCTGAATGTCACACGCAGTTCCATGATCACCGCAGGATGGTCGCCCAGCGTGCGCCTGTTCGAAGCGGCGGCTTGCGGCACGCCCATCGTCAGCGACCACTGGCCAGGGCTCGACAGCTTCTTTCCCGCATCGGCGATCCACACCGCCGCGGAGACGGACGAAGTCATCGATATCCTCGTTGGCGAGTCCGAGCGCGCACGCCTGGCCATGGCCGGCCGGGCTCGCAAACTCGTCCTCGCTTCCCACACCGGTGGGGCCAGGGCTCGCGAATTCGTGGCGGCGCTGACCCAACCAACGGCGACGGCCCTCGATCTCGACATTGGAAGTGCAGCATGAACGGCAGACAGGAGAAAACAGCGATGCGACAGACAAGAAAGGCGCACAGGGCAAAGACGGTGCTTGTTGCCGGCGGCGCGGGTTTCCTCGGTTCGCATCTTTGCGAAGTATTGCTCCGCAACGGCTGGCGCGTGATCTGCGTCGACAATTTTCTGACCGGGCGCATGGAAAACATCATCTCGATCATGGACCGGCCGGGTTTCCGGTTGATCGAGCAGGACATCTGCCGGCCATTGGATCTCGGCGAGCCCGTGGATCACATCTTCAACCTGGCCTGCGCCGCCTCACCGCCGCGTTATCAGGCCGACCCGATACACACCACGCGTACCTGCGTGATAGGAACCCTCAACCTGCTCGAACTCGCTGTCCGCAATGACGCGCGACTGCTGCAGGCCTCGACGAGCGAAGTGTATGGCGATCCGGAACAACACCCGCAAAGGGAGGATTATGTCGGCCATGTGAACTGCACCGGCCCACGCGCCTGCTACGACGAGGGCAAGCGCACCGCCGAAACGCTTTGCTTCGACTATCTAAGGGCCGGCAAGGCCGACGTCCGCGTCGCGCGCATCTTCAACACCTACGGTCCGAGAATGGATCCGGCCGACGGTCGCATCGTCTCGAATTTGATCATGCAGGCGCTCGAGAAGCGTCCGCTGACGATATTCGGCGACGGCCAGCAAACGCGATCCTTCTGCTATGTCTCCGACTTGATTGATGGATTGATGCGCCTGATGAACATCGACCCCAATCCGGGCAAGCCGGTCAATCTGGGCAATCCCGGAGAATTCACCATCGTGCGACTGGCGGCATTGGTGAAGGCGATGACCGGCACCAAGTCGGATCTGAAATTTCTGCCCCTGCCGCAAGACGATCCTCGGCGCAGGCAGCCTGATATTACGCGTGCGAAAACGCTGCTCGGCTGGTCGCCGAGAGTGCCGCTCAACGAAGGGCTCAAGCTGACGATCGATTATTTCGCGGCGCTCGAAGGCACCGGCATCGGCGATCAGATGACAGGCCTTGCCAAAAGGAGACCCGCAGGCGGGCTGCAGAACCTTCCTGCATGACGTGGGCCGCGGCCGGACCTGCCCGGAGATCGTGCGGAACATCCATCCAACCTTGTAGTTTGGCGGGAGGGACCCGATACGGAGGATCATCCTCATGCAACCCAAGCGACCCGCGAAGGATGTCGACAAGATTGCCGAACGCGAGGCGGCTGCCTATTTGCGGCGCTCCTCGATCACCTATCTCGAGTGCTGCGTCAGCTTGATGATGACGCATCTGCAGCGCGAGGAAGTGGCCGCTATTCTTGAGCAGGAAGCAGACATGCTGCGAAGGCTGGATTGATCGAAACGTTACACCTGAGATTCGTCCAGGAATCGTATCAGCCCCGCCCTGTATCGGTCTGCCGTCCCGGCCAGCCTTGCTTTTTCCTGGCCATTTTCGGATTGCGCAGCCGTGCTCCAGAGCCCGATTTGGAACGCCAAATAGCAGGGTTCGAAAAAATCGATGTGGCCATTATCAATATCGAGCCCCATCCCCTCGACCAATGTCGTCACATCGCTGTCGGATAGTCCATATTCGACACGGGCGCCGGCAATGTCCCACTCTATCGGCTGGCAGCCAATCAAATCGTGTGCCCGGCAATGGTCGACGGCATCTGTCTTGAGCACCGTGCCGTCGGCACAAACGAGAAACTCCCACGCGTGAAGCTTTCCGTCGATTTCCACCCGCTGCAGAACATACGCAGGGGTTTTTTTCGAGAGCCAACGGCGCAACGTCGCCGCTCGGTTCTCGCCCAGGGCTTCAGATGTATTGGAAACAGCCATTTCCGCGAGTGCGAGCAATGATGCACCCGGTTCGCAGGTTCGGAGATTGAGCGCCCGCCAGGTTAGATAGCGCGCCAACTCCGCGACCAGCCTTCCTCTTGGCAGCGGCGCCTGGTCCATCGTGGTGCCGTCAATCCACCGTTCGACCAGAAAGCCGTGGCAAAGCCCGACCACTTGCGATCCGAACCCGGCTTTCCCCAACATTTCCGCGGCTCGTCTCTTACGCCGTCCGGTTTCGCCGAGGCCGGCGAATTTGACGAGCCAGCGACCACACCCCGCGGACGCCAGGAATTTACGCCGCTCGATGCCGCGCGGGCTCGGCGGCCAATGCTTTTCGTCGACGTAGTGGACGCTCCTCCATTCGCCACCAGACAGTTCGGTCAGGCGTAATTCGGGGCTGCCGACCGCCTCGGCCACCCATTCGCTAAGCGTGGGAATGTTCGAGCTTTCGGGGAAGGTGCATTCGAGCGCCGTCGCCACATGTTTCGGACAGCGCGACCATGTCTCCCTGGCCTCCCGTGACGCTTCGATGCCCGGGTTGCCAGGATGGCTGGGAAACAGGTGAATGCGGTCCATACCAATACCCAGTTCCCGCAGCCACGCGACGACGGCGTGCATCGAACTGCCGGACAGACCGGGACCTTCGTCTACAACGGCGAAGCGTGCCGATGGATTGTTCTTCCAGGAAGCGATCGAGCGCGGATCGGCATTGATGTGCCTGCGGAAAGGATGGCCGACCGGACGAACGCTGAACGGCGCCGGCGCGCCAATCGCGGCAGCCACTATGGCGGCAAGCCCCAGGCCGATGCTGCGGATGCCGATCACGCATGTGTTCGCATCGAGACCTGACTCCTGCGCCGCTCCCAAATAGCTTTCGGGATAAAGCGCGTAATGCGCGTAACCCTCGGCAGAACCGGTCAGAACCTCAGCCTCGCAATCCAACCCGTCCAGCAGTTGGAGAAGTCCTGGGTCGATGCCACCGCCCACGGCGAAACCGCTTCGCCACGACTTCGCCACCTCGGCCGCAAGACCAACCAGCAATCTCGCGCCTTGCTGTTGCCGCGGCGAAAAGATGTCGATGCCGCTGGTCTCGAAATCGACATCGGCAAGCGCCCGAACCAGTTCCGATACGCTGATGAATAGTCCAACCAACGCGGCATGGCGTCGGAGGCCACGAGCCATGCGGTCCAGACTTTGAGCAATCTCGCTGGCAGCTTCGCGAAGCCGTTCTGCGCTCTGCCTCCGCTTCTGGTCGCCGTAAACGATCATCGATCGGTTTTCCAATGCTTTGCCTTGCGGCAACGCAGCGAGCGCTGCTTCGATCCATGCTGTCTTGCGCAATTTTTCGGCAGGCCAAGGAACATTCCGGCACGCTGGTGGTTCGGCGGCAGGAACTTACCTTTGAACAGCATAGGGCGGCAGTTTCGTGGGATCGAAAAAGGTTCGTGTCGGTATCGTCGGGGTCGGCAATTGCGCATCCTCCCTGGTGCAGGGCCTCTCCTATTATCGTCACGCAAAAAGCAACGAACCAATCCCAGGGCTGATGCATGCCGACCTCGGCGGCTACCATGTCGACGACGTCGAGATTGTCTGCGCGTTCGACGTCGCCAGGAGCAAGGTTGGCCTCGACGTCGCTGAAGCAATCTACGCCGCCCCCAACAACACGTTCCGCTTTGCCGATGCGGCGGCAAACGGCGTTCGCGTCGAGCGCGGACCGACACTTGACGGCATCGGAAAATACTTGCGCGACGAAATCGAGGAGGCGCCGGAGCCGGTTGCCGACGTCAGCGAAATCCTGCGCAACAGCGGCGCCGACGTGCTGGTCTCTTACCTGCCGGTGGGCTCCGAGGAGGCGACGCGCTTCTACGCCGAATGCGCGCTCGAGGCCGGCTGCGCCTTCGTCAACTGCATACCCGTTTTCATCGCCTCACGTCCGGAATGGCGCCGGCGCTTCGAGCAGCGAGGGCTGCCGCTGGTCGGCGATGATATCAAGAGCCAGGTCGGGGCGACCATCGTTCACCGCCTGCTGGCCAATCTCTTCCGCGAGCGCGGCGTGCGCATCGATCGCACTTATCAGCTGAATTTCGGCGGCAACACCGACTTCCTCAACATGCTGGAACGCGAGCGGCTGGAATCAAAGAAGATTTCCAAGACCCAGTCCGTGGCCAGCCAGTTCGATGTTCCCCTGGAGCCGGGCAATATTCATGTCGGACCCAGCGACCACGTACCGTGGCTGACCGATCGCAAATGGGCCTATATCCGGGTGGAAGGGACGACCTTCGGCGGCGTGCCGCTCAACGCCGAACTCAAGCTGGAAGTCTGGGATTCTCCAAATTCAGCCGGCGTGGTGATCGATGCGATACGCTGCGCCAAGCTTGCGCTCGATCGTGGCATAGCGGGAGCACTGACCGGCCCCTGCAGCTATTTCATGAAGTCGCCTCCCGAACAGTTCACCGACGCCGAAGCGCGGCAGCGCACGCTCGCTTTCATCGCCGGCAAGGACGAGCCTTTGCTGGATGCCGCGGAATGACGACAACGTTCTTTTTGATCCGTCATGCAGCGCACGACAATGTCGGCTCCTATCTTGCAGGACGGATGGACGGCGTTTGCCTTGGCGAGGCTGGGAAGGCGCAGGCCGCGCATCTTGGTGGCCGCATGGCCCGGGAGCCGATTGAAGCCATCTTGTGCAGCCCGCGTGAGCGTACGCAAGAGACGGCCGTGCCGATCGCGCTTGCCTGCGGCGTCGGCGAAATCGCGATCTGCGCCGAACTCGACGAGATCGATTTCGGCGATTGGTCGGGAAAGACTTTCGACGAGTTGAATGGCGATGCCGGTTGGCGGGCGTGGAACGACCAGCGGCAGGAGGCCAGGACACCGAGCGGCGAGACCATGCTGGATGTCCAGGAGCGGATCGTCGCACTGATGAACGCAGTGCGCGAGCGGCATCCGAATCAGTGTGTCGCCCTGGTCAGCCACGCCGACGTGATCAAAGCCGCCGTCTGCAAGGTGCTTGGCTTGCCGGTCGGCGACTGCTTCCGCTTCGACATCGATCCAGCCTCGATCACGACGATCGTGTCGGGTGACTGGGGCTCCAAGCTCCTGCGAATGAACGAAGCTGCCTGACGAGGACTTTCCGGATGCAGATGGTCATTTTCGGTCTCACCGTTACATCATCATGGGGCAACGGCCATGCCACGCTCTGGCGCGGACTGATCCGCGCCCTGGGTCGGCTGGGATGGTCCATCACCTTCTTCGAACGCGATACCCCCTACTATGCCGGGACGCGTGATCTCGATCGGCTCGATGGCGGCAACGTCGTCATTTATCCGGACTGGGAAGACATCCGTCGCGTTGCGGAGCGGGCAATGAAGCAAGCGGATGTCGTCGTCGTTACCTCCTACTGTGCCGACGCCGTGGAGGCCTCGCGGCTGGCGCAGCAGACAGGTCGCGGATTGCGTGTCTTCTACGATCTCGACACTCCGGTCACGCTTGCCCGCATCGAGCAAGGCGAGCGTCCGCCCTATTTCGGACCTGAGGGTCTTGCCGATTTCGACCTCGTTTTGAGTTACACCGGCGGCTCTGCGATCGAGGCGCTTAAGTCGGTTTTAGGCGCGCGTCACGTGGTGCCTCTCTATGGGCATGTCGATCCCGACCAACACCGGCCGGCAGAGAAGCGGGCCGAATTCGCCGGTGATCTGTCCTATCTCGGAACTTACGCGGCGGATCGCCAGGCCGGCGTCGAAAAGCTGCTGGTCCGCCCGGCCGCGCGCCTGCCCGACCACCGTTTCATCATTGGCGGCGCGCAATATCCGCAGGAATTCCCATGGAGCGACAACATCTTCTTTGTCAGGCATCTTCCGCCAGCCGACCATCCGGCTTTCTTCTCATCATCTCGCCTGACACTGAACGTCACCCGGGAGGCGATGGCGCAAAAGGGCTGGTGCCCGTCGGGACGGCTCTTCGAAGCGGCCGCGTGTGGGGCTGCCATCGTCACCGATGCATGGCCGGGCCTGGCCGAATTTTTCGAACCCGGCCGCGAAATCTTGTTGGCGCATGACACCGATGATGTGGTCGCCGCATTGCGATTGCCGGAGCGCGAGCTCGACGGCATTCGAAGGCGTGCCCGCGACCGGGTCTTGGGCGAACACACTTCCGCACGGCGCGCGGCGGAACTGGATCGCATCCTGAACGAGGCCTTTCAAAGATCTCCCGGCGAACCGATGAGGGAAGCGGTCTAATGTTGGGCATCGTACCCGCTGCCGGGCGCGGCAGCCGCATTCAGCCGCTCGGCTTCTCGAAAGAGCTGCTGCCGGTCGGTAGCCGGATCGATGGACAGACCGAGCGTCCATGCGCCGTGAGCGAGTATCTGGTACGGCGCATGGTGCAGGCCGGCGTCGACAAGATTTGCTTCATCATCGGATCGGGCAAATCCGACATCCTTGAATACTACGCCGCCGGCTACGGTGACGCGGCGGCTCTCTTCGTGGTGCAGCCGAACCCCGTCGGTCTGTGCGATGCGATCTTCCGGGCGGCGCCCCTCGTCGCGCCCGACGAGGTCGTCCTGGTCGGCCTTCCCGATACGATCTGGTTTCCCGAGGACGGTTTCCGCCATTTGCCCGACGATCAGCTCTCATTTCTGCTTTTCCCGGTGCATCAGCCGGAATTCTTCGACGCCGTCGTCACCGACGTCCACGAGCGCGTGATCGAAATCCAGGTCAAACGACAGGATGCCGCCACGAACTGGGTTTGGGGTGCGTTCAAGATGCCGGGCCATATCCTGCATCAGCTTGCGGCACTCTGGCGTGAGCGCGAGCGCAGTGACGAATATATCGGCACTTTGGTCAACGCCTATATTGCGGCCGGCGGTACAGCTTTTGGTGTCAGGGCTGGGTCGGACTATGTCGATGTCGGCACTTTCAACGGCTATCGAACAGCTCTGCGGTTGCTTGAAAACGACGCCTCATCCGCGCAGCGCCGGCCCACCATGATCATGCCCGGCGCGCAGTCGCATGTACCCGTCGTTCCTGGCGAAGGAGCCTGAGCCATGCTGCATTCCCATGCCGAAATCCGCCGCCGCATCGATGCGCTCGGCCCGTGGTTCCACAACATGGAACTTGCCGGCGTCGAAACCGCTCCCAACCATTTTCTGGGCAACTACCCGCTGATCAAATGGCGCAAATTTGCCAATGCCATTCCTGCTGATCTGACGGGCAAGGCGGTACTCGATATCGGCTGCAATGCAGGATTTTACTCCATCGAGATGAAGCGGCGAGGTGCTGACCGTGTCCTCGGCATCGATTTCGATGACGCCTATCTGGCCCAAGCTCGCTTTGCCGCCGAGGTTGCCGATTGCGAGATCGAATTCCAGAAGCTTTCGGTCTACGATGTCGGGTCGCTGCGCGAGACGTTCGATGTCGTGCTGTTCATGGGGGTGCTTTACCATTTGCGCCACCCCTTGCTCGCGCTCGACCTGATCCGCGAACATGTCGCCCGTGACCTGATGATCTTCCAGTCCATGCAGCGCGGCAGCGCGGATCTGCCCGAGTTGGAGGAAAACTATCATTTCTGGACGCATGACCTGTTCGACCAGCCGCAGTTTCCCAAGCTGCATTTCATCGAGCACCGCTATGCCGACGATCCCACCAACTGGTGGATTCCAAACCGCGCCTGCACCGAAGCGATGCTGCGCAGCGCCGGTTTCGAGATCGTTCTGCACCCCGAGCAGGAGGTCTATTTCTGCCGCGCAGCCGGGGACCCGGCCGGCGGCGGCGCCATCTACCCCTCGAAAGGACAGCTCCATGATTGAAGCCGCCATGATCTGGAACGAGCCCAACAACAAATCGCATTGGGACCCAGAGCTCGATCCCGATTGGAGCCGCTTTGCCAGGATGGCGATCTTGTCGGCTGACGCAATCGCGTCGGAGAACCCGTCTTTGACGAAAGTACTCGGTGGCATCTCGCCGATAGATCCGGGCTTTATCACCCGCATGAAGGAATTCGGCGTGCTGGACCATGTCGATGCCGTCGCCGTGCACGGCTTTCCGCTCGACTGGAACCTGTGGCAGATCCACGAATGGCCACAGAAGATCGGCGAGATCGCGACCGTCACCAACCTTCCCATCTGGGTCAGCGAAGTCGGCGTATCGACCTTCGGCGCGGAAGAAATCCAGGTTTGGGGGCTCAAGCGCACCGCCGAGTTGCTGATTGGCAACGCACCACGCATCCAGTGGTACAGCCTCTACGATCTTCCGCGCGAATGGGAAGCAACGACGCGGCATCGCGAGGCGGAGGGCTCTTCTTACTATCGACATTTCCACATGGGGCTGCTGCGCCAGGACGGTACGCCAAAACCTGCGCTGGAGGAGTTCCTGCGCTACACGCCCGCAATGGGGCTGGTGCAGTGGTTTCATTTCGAGGACCCCCGGCTGGACGATGCCGTCGCCTGGATGAAGCGGCTGGGCGTCACCAATATGCGCACGGGGCTTTCCTGGGCAGACAGCTTCCGGCCGAACGCGCTGGACTGGTTCGACCGGCAGATGGAGGCACTCGCCGATTTCGACGTGACGGTCACCTTTTGCTTTACACCGCAGCATCGCGGAATGATGCCCCACCACACCAGCCCGCCACTGGCGCCGGAGGAGTTCGCGGAATTCTGCGCAACCATGATCCGCCGCTATGCGCCCGGCATGACGTCCGCTTCGCTCCCGACGCGGCGGGCCTCGGCAGCGTGAAAGTGTCATGCTGCCAATGCATCAGACGCCTGACACATTGGACGAATTAGCGGCATCATCGGCAGGTGGTGCGGCATACGGGACCGAGGCGCAACCAGCCGCGGCGCTCACTGTCCTCAATGTCGCCTACCCTCTCGCACCCGTCGGACCCGATGCTGTCGGCGGTGCCGAACAGGTTCTGTCGATGCTCGATCGGGAGCTGGTTCGCGCCGGCCACCGCTCTATCGTCATTGGCTGCCGCGGCTCCAGCGCGAGCGGTACCCTTGTGGAAATACCGGCTGAAAACGGCGTGCTCGACGAGGCGGCGAAGAGCCGCGCGCAGCAGGCTCATCGCAAAGCGATCGCCGCTGCCCGCGCCCGATGGCCGATCGATGTGGTTCATCTGCACGGCATCGATTTTCATGCCTATCTGCCCGACGATGGTCCGACCCTGGTGAGCCTCCACCTGCCCTTGGACTGGTATCCGGCCGAGGCTCTGCGACCGACGCGCGACGACCTGTGGCTCCATGCGGTCTCGCCCACCCAGCAGCAAACGGCGCCACCAGGGGCCAGACTGGTGGCGCCGATTCCCAACGGCGTTGACATCGAAGCACTGAGCCTGGTGCAGCCGAAGCGAGACTTTGCCCTGGTTCTCAGCCGGGTCTGCCCGGAAAAGGGCATTCACCTGGCCCTGGACGCGGCCAAACAGGCGCGCGTGCCCCTGGTCATCGGCGGCAAGGTCTATCCCTACGAAACACATACGCGCTACTTTCGCGACGAGGTCCAATCCCGTCTTGATGCTCGCCGCCGCTTCCTGGGCCCGCTCGGCTTTAACGCCAAGAGGCGCTTTCTCAACGCAGCCCGCTGTCTGGTCATTCCAAGCCTCGCCGCCGAGACAAGCTCGCTTGTCGCCATGGAGGCCCTCGCCTGCGGTACCCCGGTGGTCGCATTCCCGAATGGTGCGCTTGCGGATGTCATCGAGCACGGCAGGACGGGCTTTCTCGTCAACACAGTCGACGAGATGGCCCAAGCCATTCTTGCGGCGCCCAGCCTGGACGCCGAGGCGTGCCGGGTGGAGGCGCGACGGCGGTTTTCGCTGGAACGGATGATCTCGTCGTATATGGCTGCCTATCAGGCGCTGGCACAACTTGGCACAGATTGCCGGCGCTTCGCTGCGGCACCGTGAGAAAAGCAGTGTTGCGCAGCGAAATCATCGATGACCCCGTAAAATTCGATGCCTTGACGCCGCACTGGTGGAAACTGTGGGAGCAGAGTTCCTCTGCGACGCCGTTCCAATCCCCCGCCTGGCTGGTGCCATGGTGGCGCGCATTCGCACCCGGTGAACTGGCGACAGTCGCGGTCTGGCGTGGCGGCGATCTGGTCGGGCTGGCGCCACTCTATCTCGAGCATGGAACGGCCGGTTCGAAGCTGCTTCCGGTCGGCATTTCGCTCAGCGATTATCTGGACATCCTGGCTGTCCAGGATATCGAGGCGGCGGTCGTGTCCACAATTGCCGAAACGATCTGCTCGGTCGGGTGGTCACAATGGATCTTGTCTGATCTGCCGCAAAACAGTGCCGGTCTTACGATCGCGCATCCCGGTTTAACGGTCGAGAGGCCGGTAATTCATGCAGCCTGCCCCGTGCTTGCTGTTGCCGGCGACGAAACGTTGGCCGGCTGCGTTCCCGCTCGGCGCAGGCGCCAGTTGCGCCGGGCGCGCCAAGCGGCGTCCAGACGCGGCCGGCTCGCGTTGGCGTCAGCTCGGGGTGATCACCAGAACTTCCTGAATCAATTGATCCGCCTGCACCATGCACGCTGGGTTGGACATGGAGGTGGTGTATTGGCCGACCCCGCCGTGCAGCACTTCCATGAGCTTTCACTTCCCTTGCTCGATGCTCACGGTCTGGTCCGATGCTGGTTGCTCGCGATCGATGGCACGACTGTCGCCGCCTATTACGGATTTCACCACCGCGGCCGCGCCTATGCCTATCTCGGCGGCCTCGATCCTGCTTATGCCGAGGAGAGCCCAGGGGCGATCCTGATCGGCCACGCGATCGCGGAGTCGATCCGCGAGGATGCGCGCGAGTTCGACTTCCTGCGCGGCCAGGAGCCCTACAAATACGGCTGGGGCGCCGTTGACAGGTGGACGATGCGGAGGATCTGGACGCGGAGTTGATGTCATGAGTGTGCACGCGCAGCGCCGGACATCGGTCAGACGGGCGGTCGAAGATTGCATGGCCGATGGTGCCTGCGCCGAAGCTGTTCTCGTCAGGCTGGCGCTTCACCTGCCGCCCACAATTGAAGCGGCGGAATTGGCGGAGGTCGTGCTGAAAGTCCGTCCGGCGGATACCGGCGATGCTGAAAGACTGCGAAAGGTCGCTGGACTGCTGCGCCACAAACCGGGCGTCCTTGCCACTTTGCGAGCGACAGGCGGCGCCGTTCGGCATGAACGCGGTAACGGCGAGACGGATATCGCCGTCGTCACGCGGCTG
Source organism: Mesorhizobium sp. M0001 (assembly GCF_040324255.1). Lineage (NCBI taxonomy): Bacteria > Pseudomonadati > Pseudomonadota > Alphaproteobacteria > Hyphomicrobiales > Phyllobacteriaceae > Mesorhizobium > Mesorhizobium sp. M0001. Next base: position 27,157 of record NZ_JAMYVS010000001.1, on the reverse strand, counting down.
GCCTCGAGTTTTGATGCCGCGGCAGCAATTTCGACAGCCGCAAGTGTCCAGTTAGGATCCCTTGGCGATGACGAGCGGCTGACAGCCATGACCGACGAAATCGTTGAATGGCTCGAGGCGCGAGAATTCACCGGAATTGAACGAGACATTCTCGACATCGGTTGCGGCATCGGACGTTTCGAGCGCGCGCTGTTCAATTCCTTCAAGCGGATGGTCGGCATCGACATATCGTCGCGGATGATCTCTATCGCCTCCGAGCAATGCGCAACGCTCGGCAATGTCGAACTGCGCCAAACCTCCGGTCTCGATCTGGCCGACTTCGACGACGACAGTTTCGATTGCGTGTTGGCGGTCGACAGCTTTCCCTACCTGGTCCTGGCCGGCATGGCTGAGCGGCTTTTCGATGAAATTGCGCGCGTTCTCAAACGGCCGGGCCGGCTCGCATTGCTGAACTATTCTTATCGCGGATCGCTTTCTTTGGACCGGGCCGACATCGGCCGTCTTGCGCAAGCTCACCAATTGCGGGTCGTCATCGACGGCGAGAAGCCGTTTCGGTCATGGGATGGCGACGCCTTCCTGCTTGCTGGGTGAGACGGAACATTACAGCGCGATGCCGGTTCGGGCGTCGGCACCGATCGGTGTCCTGGATTCGAAGGAGGAGATCATGGCATCCGGCGGCAAAAAGCATTTCGGCCAAGGCAGCCAAGGCAAAGGTGCCGGCGCCGGCGCAATGACCACCTTGGACAAGGACAAGATCGAGGAAAACGCGGTTTTGTCCAACCGCGACAGGAAGCAGCATGGCCGAGAGCGCGGGCTGGACGGCAATCGAACCAAGTCCGATCAATTTCAGGATCACGCCGCAAACCGGTTGCTGAAGGACTGACGCCACCGCGCCGCGTCTTGCCGCGGCACGGAGGAAAAACTGTGCAAGGGCCGCCGGTGAGCCTCTCAGCGGCCGACAACGCCTTGTAGTGCCGAGCGCTCATCCACCAGACTTGGATCTAGGGATGCTATCAAGAGAACGTGATGTCTCATTCGAGCGACGATACCACGGATCTGCTTGTCGAGATGGCAGTGGATCGGGAGATTGCTTCCCTGCTGGCCGCCATAGAGCAGGAAAAGATACCAGACCGCCTATCCAAGCTGGCGATCGAATTGCAAAATGCTCTCGTCGAGAAGCATCGGCGAGACGTGAAGAGCTGATTATCTGCGGCTGTCGACCTCTATATCGAGCTGACCATCCGACAGCTGATTTCGCCTTTCTATCAATGTCTGCAACGAGCTCTCCCCGAGTAGCTCAAGGATGTTGGCGCGGGCACGGTTCAGCCGGCTCTTGACCGTCCCTACCGCGCAGCCGCAGATTTCGGCGGTTTCCTCGTAGCCCACTCCTAAAACGCCGATCAGCATCAGCACCTCGCGCTGATGTTCGGGCAGCTTTTGGATGGCGCCGTGAACTTCCTTGCTCTGAACGGTCCATTCCTGGGTAGCTTCCGAAATCGGTCTCGAAGACGCGCAGTCGAGAAGGCCTGGCGCTTCCCGTGCAGCGATCTTGATCCGCGTGTAGTAGGTGTTGCGCATGATGGTGAAGAGCCACGACTTCATGCGTGTACCGGGTTCGAACTTGTCGATGTTGGCGAGCCCTTTGGTCAACGTTTCCTGCACCAGATCGTCGGCATCGTCTGGAACGCGGCAGAAGGTGCGCGCGAAAGCCCGCAGGGCAGGTATCAGATCAACGATGGAAACGTCATTGGTTTGTTGGTCGGCCAAGAGATAGCCTCCGGATGACAATGGTCCAGCTCCCAGAAGAAAGAGTGAATGAACGAAGCCAGAGCTAAATGCATGGAAGTTTGGTTCGTTCCCGCCGTTGGAAACAACTCTTCGAAAATTCCACCGGGCGCGAACACGCCGACTACGGTCTTCCCCCAAACACGCCCACTTCAAAGGAACGAAACACCATGCCGAGCTTCATTCCCGGGAACCTCGCCGGTGCGTTTGGCTGTGCAGGGCATGGACCGAGTCGTGCGGCTGGTAACGCGCAAACCACTGCCTGACAAACCTATTGGCGAACCACGTGGCGAACTCGGCTACCATCGATACATAGCGATAATGGTTGGCCCGGAGGACATGTTAAAGTCGTTGATTTTATCGATTTGTCGGCGCGGGTGAAATCCAGCAATCGGTCGAAGTTGCCGGGCAGTCGGCCAACGACCATGCTCGTCCAGCACTTGCTCTATTCTGCCCTCCGATCGGGCTAAGCCGATGAAATACCGGGTTGATTCACCCTTGACGGCGTCGCCGAACGGCGTGCTGTGGCGTACAATCTGCAGCTGCTCTCCGAAGCTGGCTGTTGCGGTGCTGTGCAACTCGCTTTGGCGAAAATCACGGATGACGATCAGCGCTTGAGTGAGCGCCCGAACCGGTCCTCGATCCGCGACTGCAGGAACTCGAGCCCCATCGAGAGCAGCCAATAGATCATCGAGGCGGTGATGAGCATCTCGATGTGGCGGAACTCGGTCTGGCCCTGCGTGCGTGCGAGATACATGATCTCCCAGACCCCGACCACCGAGACCAGCGAAGAATCCTTCAGCATCGCAATGAACTGGTTGCCGGTTGGCGGCACGATGACCCGCATCGCCTGCGGCAGGATCACCAGGAACATCGTCTGGTTAGCGCTAAGGCCGAGTGCCGTAGCACCCTCGGTCTGGCCGCGCGAGATGCTTTCGATGCCGGCCCGGAAGATCTCGGTCATGTACGCGCCGTAGCAGAGCGACAGCGCCATGATACCGGCCGGCACGGCGCCGATCACATAGCCAATCTGCGGCAGGCCGAGATAGATGATGTAGATCTGCATCAGCAACGGCAAGCCACGAAACAGAGAGGTATAGAAGGTCGCCAAGCCATAGACCACGCCGTTGCGGGAAAGTTTGGCGATGGCGCCAACGAAGGCGATGAGGGTGGCGATGGCGATCGAAATGGCCGAAATGTAGAGGGTCGTCACCACACCCTTCGAGACGAGGAAGCCGATCTTCTTGGCGATGAACGCGAAGGACAAGTCGAAGGAATAGAAAAACAACATTAGCAACACGAACAGCTCTATCCAAACTGCCACAATCTGCTGTTTGCGGCTGAGATACCGCAGCGCGTTCCAGTTCGCCACCAAGATCAATGCGATCAGCACCGCCGAGACCGCCCGCCCGACGTCCGGGTTGGCGGCGAGCCACTCGACCGACCCCGGAACGAGCTTGCCGAGCCAACTCGCTTTGATGCCGAGCCCATACAGGCCGGCGGCGATGGCGGCGAGCACGAAGAACACGCCAACGCGGCGCGCCGCGTCCGGGTGGTTGAGCAATAGTCGGCCGATCACGTCTTCGATCTCCCTGCGGTCAGCGGGCCCGCTCGCGCCACCAATCCTGCGCCTGCAGCTTCCAGTAGGTGAGTTGCGCAACCGCAAGTCCAGCCGGGCCGCCCGCCCAGGCAAGGCCGAAGGGTGCGAACAGCCGGTACCGGTCCGATTGTCCCAGTATGGCTTCGGCGATCAACTTGCCGGCGACCGCCGTGGTGTTGATGCCATGGCCACCAAAAGCCGTGAGGTACCAGACGCCCGGCTGCAACGGGCCTATCTGGGGCATCATGTGCCGGGCATAAGACATGAGCCCGGACCAGGCGAGTTCGGTCTTGAGGTGTTCGAGCTGCGGATAAGTGGTGACCATCTCACGGCGCAATTGCCTCGCCAACACGCCCGATGAGGCTGCCCGGGTGGTGATGCGCCCTCCCCAGAGCAGCCGCCTGCCGTCTTCGACAACACGGTAATAATCGCCTGCGCGACGGTTATCGCCGACGGCGTCGGTCGTCGTAATCGCCTTGGCGATGAGGTCAGGCGCCTCCTCGCTCACCATAACGTAAGTGGCGATAGGCAGGAATGCCCGCTGCAGCCGACCGACCAGTGGCCCCGTATATCCGCCGGTGGCAACTACGGCCTGGCGGGCGCGCACTTCGCCGCTGTCGGTACGCAAGATCTTTTCGGCGCCGTCAAGGTTAGCTTCAACGGCAGCCGTTCTCTCGTATATCCTGCCGCCCAGCCGTTCGATTTCGCCCGCAACGGCGCGCAGATAGTTAAGCGGATGCATGTGGAAGGCGCTGGGATCGCGCAGGCCTTGGTGGTAGCGATCCGAATGCAGCACCGCTCGCACCTGGTCGCGATCGAGATAGTCGAGCCGATAGTCGAAATCCCGCGCCAGTTGCTCCGCATATGCCTTGAGCGCGGCGCCGCCATCGTGGCGAAGCACGCTCAATATACCGGAGCGCGGCTCTGCCGCCTTGATGTCTAGATCGCGGATCGTCTGCCGCACGAAGTCGACGCCTTCGATGGACAGGCGGTGCAGTTTTTGTGCCGCGTCGACGCCGGCCATCGCGGCGATGTTGTCGGTGCCGGTGGCGAAACCGGGATTGACGAAGCCGCCATTGCGACCGGAGGCGCCGAAGCCTATCCGCTGCGCCTCAAGAACGACGACCTGCTGGCCGGCGCGAGCCAGCTGCAACGCCGTCGTCAGGCCGGCCAGTCCGCCGCCGACAACGACTGTCTCGCACTCGGAAACGCCGCTCAGCGGCGGCCTGATGGTGTTGTCGGCAAGCGTGCGTCGGTAATAGGTGTCAGGACATGTCATGATCAATATGATGAGGTGGCAGCACTAGAGCATTTTGCAGGCAGGCGGAGCCGCCCGGTGTCGTGGAAATGCGGCTGAAACAAAACAGATGGAGCGGGATGTTCAATTGAAGGCATCCCGCTCAAGCTTTATCCACGACGCTCCTCAGTCGGCGCTGTAATCCTTGCCGTACCACTTGGTGGTCAGTTTCGCGAGGGTACCGTCCTTCTTCATCTCGTCGAGAATGCCGCCGATCTTGGCATTCCACTCGGCATCACCTTTTTCCGCGATCACCACCAGCGGCTCACGGAAGGCATAGCCGCCTTCCAGGACACGCAACGGGTAGCCGTTCTTTATCGCGTTCTGAGCCGTCTGTTCTGGTGCGATGACCGCGTTGAGGCGCACGCCGTCGCCAAGCCTCAAATCGTCGAACGGCAGCATTGAGTCGGCGAAAGTCCTGATCTCACCTGGCTCCAGCTTGTATTCGATGGGCGGCAGGCCGGGAGCATCGATCTCGAGTTGTCTGCGGATGAAATCCTCCGACGTGGTGGCGGTCTCGACGCCGATGATCTTACCGTTCAGGTCGGCGACCGATTTGGCCGGGCTGTCCTTGTGAACCACGTAAACGTAGGGGCTATAATAATAGATGCCTTCGAAATCGATCACCTTGGCCCGCGCTTTGGTCGGCGTCACCGAGCCGACACCCAGATCGTAGCGTCCCTGCCAATGGCCGCCCGTCATCGTCGCCCAGTCCGGCGTGTCGAAACTGACCTCCACACCGAGGCGCCTTGCGATCTCCTTCGAGACGTCGATATCGAAGCCGACCAACTGATTACTGTCGTCGAGGAAACTCTGCGGCGGCCAACCGCTGTTTGTGGCGACCACCATTGCCTTCTTCGAGGTAACCCGGTCGATGGTTTCACCCGCCGACGCCGCAGACGCGAACGCGAGCGTGGTAGTGGCCAAGGCCAGCCACGCGATCAATTTCCTCACTTGAACCTCCCTCTTCATCGTCATTCAGACATATGCTTCCCAGAGCGCGCTCCCGTAGAGAAACAGCAATTGAGAGCGCGGCATGAGATCGATCTCATATCAGCACACATATCGACGAGGGGATCAAGTCCTTTTTCAAGTAGCCAGTTGTCCTCCGGGGGCGCAAGCATCGGCACCCGCACGGTGCGGCGGAACCCGCGTTTGATGTGACGCGCGTGACTTTCAAGACAGAGGAACGAAGGTCTACTTCAACCTACACAGCATCATAGACAGATGGCGGCACAGGATGGCTTGCTGTCTACGAGTTTCCGATGTTCCGGTTAAGCATGGGTGCGCGGCACACCGGCAGCAGCACCAGCAGGATGATGGCGGAGTCGACCCAGAGGACCCTGTTCACGCCCATCGTGTCGACGATCTGACTGGTCGCTAGGGTACCCACGGAGATGGCAAGATTGAAAGTGAAGCAGTAGATGGCCGTCGCGGTCTCCGCGCTTTCTGGTGCTGCACTCAGCACCCACGTCTGCAGCGTGATGGGCGCCGCGCCATACGCGAAGCCCCACACCAGCAGCAGGATGGTTCCTGTGAGCGGCGTGACCCCGAGCAAAGGGAAGAGAGCCAGCGTGGCGCCGAGCCCAATGACGATGCAGGCCAATGTGCGACCGACGGATTTGGCGGCCCAGACGCCTGCGACGGCGTTGCCAATCATTCCGAGAATGCCATACCCCAACAGTAGCCAGCCTATGCTCCCTGCAGTGACGCCCGAGACCTCCAGCAACACCGGGCTCACGAAGGTGTAGGCACCGTAGTGAGCAGCCACCAGCAGTGCGGTCGCAACCACGCCCGCCAGAAGGGCGGGATTGCGCAATTGCGCACGCAGGGCTTTCACCTCCACAGGCTGCGCCGCCTCCAGCTTCGGAAGCACAAGCAGGGCGGCGAGCAGTATGGCAAAGCTCAGACCGGCGAGAGACCAGAACGCGCCGCGCCAGCCGACTAGATCACCGATGATCGTGCCGGCCGGCACGCCCAGCACCGCAGCGGCACTTACACCGCCGAAGACAATAGTCATGGCGCGCGGCACGGACGGTCCAGGAACAAGGCGTACTGCGATGCTCCCGGCTATCGCCCAAAAGCCACCGATGGTGATCCCGACGAGCAGCCTGGACGCGAGCAGAACGGGAAAGTTCGTTGCAAGCGCTGAAATCACGCTCGCCGCAGCCATTGCCGCGAGCAGGCCCGCCATCAGAATACGCCGGTCGAGCCTCCCCACTGCCAACGGCAAACCGATAGAAGCGAACGCCGCAATTACGCCGGGTATCGTCACCGTGAGACCGCCACTCCCAATAGAGACATTCAACTCGGAAGAAATTGCCGGAATCAGCCCCACAGGGAGTTGCTCCGCAGTGATCATCGAAAAAATACCCAGCGATACGGTGAGCACGGAGAGCCACATGCGAACAGTGGCTCCCTGTTTCTCCTGAAGGGCTGCTTTGGTCAGAGACATGATCACCTCCAGCCCGCAAGAAGGCACTCGACGCCGACGTTTCGGGCAAATGTTAGAGAGACGGATCGGGCAATTGATCCCGGCCTGACTTCAGATAATCTGTCCACCGTGGATTGATAATGGAGGGAAATATGGATGGTGAATTCACGAAACGTGAATGAAAGAGGTGATTGCAGTTGGACCGGCTGACCAGCATGACCGTGTTTGCCAACGTCGTCGGTGAAGGCAGCTTCGCTGGAGCGGCCAAGCGGATGCGACTATCGCCAGCGGCCGTGAGCAAGCATGTCCAAATGCTGGAAGAGTGGCTTGGCGCACGCCTTCTCAACCGGACGACCCGGCGCATCAGCCTGACAGAGGTCGGCGCCTCCGTCTACGAGCGCAGTCTGCGCATAATCGAGGATGTCGAGGAAGTTCGTACGAGCGCGGCCGAGAGCAAGACACGTCCGACCGGCTCACTGCGTGTCAGCGCGCCGATCTCCTTCGGCGCGATGCACCTTGGGAGAGTCGTTGCAGAATATCTCGCGGTCTATCCGGAGGTGTCGGTTGAGTTGGTGTTGGACGACCGTGTGGTTGATATCGTGGAAGAGGGCTTGGATGTCGCGGTACGCATCGCTCCACTCACGGTTTCCAATCTGGTTGCTCGCCGAATCGCGCCCTCACGCGAGGTGGTCTGCGCTTCGCGCGACTATCTGGACAGACGCGGGCGTCCCACAAAGCCGTCGGATCTCCACGACCATGATTGTCTGGACTACGCGTTGCGCGCCAGCCGCGGAAAATGGCGGTTCGACGGACCAAAGGGGGAAGTGGCGGTAAAAATCACTGCACGGATGACGGCAACGAACGGGCAGCTCCTGCGCGATGCGGCGCTGGGTGGAGCAGGCATAGTACTTTGCCCCACTTTCCTTGTTGGAGAAGCCATTCGTTCGGGCCAGCTGGAGACAGTGATGCCCCAGTTCAAGCCGGTAAGCCGGTCGATATACGCGATGTACCCGTCAAGAAGGCATCTTTCCGCCAAAGTTCAAAGCTTCGTGACGCTTCTCGCCGCCCGCTTTGGTGAGAACCCACCTTGGGACAACTTTGGACCATGACGACTGGAATGTTGAGCCCAGAGGCCGCGCGCACTTGCACGGCCTTACTGTGCATGGGACCAGCACCCTGGGCCAAGGGGCGGTGCATATCGAGCCGTCCAGCACCTTTTCGAGACTGAAGCATCCGCTATTTGCCGACGGTCAGTCGCTGAGGCTCAATCCACCGCCCATCCTAAGCGCCGCCACAGCGCAAGTTGTAGCATCTGCGGTGTCTCCGGTTCTCTGCGGCCACCGGCGGAACGGGTTGTAAGCAGGCGCGTTCCTCCAGCGTCAAGCTTGGAGAACATACATGGATGACGAGCTGCGCCTGAAGTTACAAGAGCTGAGCCAAAGCATGCAAACGCGAGCGGCCGAACTTTCGACGCTCGGCGGCAGCGCAGACATAAGTACGGTGATGTCGGGGATCGCCGTCGCTCTGGAGGCGCTACTGGTGATTGCCGAAGAGATGAAAACGCCACGTTCCGGCCCTTCGGTCCTGCCCGACGCTACATGAACATCTCCGATCGTTTGGGAGAGGCTCCAGAGCGAGAGCGCCTACCGCTCACCAGCAAATCGCTCGCCGAGGAACTGGCTTTAATCCACATTCTGGGTTGGAGAGTGGAGAGCGCAATCTACTCGGTGGAGTACTCCAGGTGGGGTGAGCGTCGGCAGAAATGGATTTTGCACTCGACGATGCCTTTTGGGTAATCGAGGACGGCCTTAGGACGGAGGACCACGATGGCTTGGATGGCCGCAATTTGCCCGATTACAGATGAGCAGGCGCTCGTTAATTCGGAGACAGTTGGTGACATCCGGGAGTTTCGCTGTCCGAGTTGCGGCGACTTCAAAATCACGAACTCGGCCACCGCGATGTTCAAAGGCCTATCGGCAGAACAGATGTTGGAGCGCTTCGAATACGCTAGAGCAATCGCGGGCGACAACGCGATCACAGTGACGACGGAACATGGATCTATCGATACCGAAGATCAATAGAATACCCGCCCGATAAGCCGGTTCCCAGCGCATCTCCTCACTTGCTGCCCTGAGACCATTTGACTGCCGGTCCAGGTAGTGGGCAGTTTGAAGGTAGAAGCTCACGTCAACATGGCCAGACCATTTTTACACTGCCGATCTGCGAGGCCAGCAACGCCTCTCGTGAGGGGCAAGGCATTGGGCATCGAACGTCTCGGACCGGTCGGCGGCGTAAGGCTGGTTGCCTATGATCCTCCTACCGGCGAATGGAACCAGATCTGCCACAGCGCGTCATAGAAGCAGATCAGGTGCGATTTAACGCAAGGAGTGACATCGATGATCAGGCTCCTTCTCCTCCTCGCCATTGCATTCGCCTTCGCATGCGGCGGGACGGAGGCGGCCAAGCTGGATCTAGCCGCGGTAAATCAGGCGCAATTCTCCGCCGGCGACCCGAAAGGGCTCGATCCTGCCGTGCTGAAGGCGCAAATTTTTTTGGATCGTGCGCGCTTCTCACCGGGGCTTATCGACGGCCGCCTTGGAGAGAACTTCGCCAAGGCGGTCAAGGCCTTCCAGGCGTCGAACGGACTGGCGCCAGATGGCAAGCTCACCCAGGCGACTTGGGACAAGCTGATGGCAACCTCCACCAGCCCAGCTCTGGTCACCTATGAACTGAACCGCAAAGATGTACGCGGCCCCTTCACCAAACGCATTCCGGGGCGCATGGAGAGGATGGCTCGCCTGAGAAGGCTTGGCTATCACGACTCGATCGAGAAGCTGGCGGAGCGCTTCCATGTGAGCGAACCATTGCTCAGGAGGCTAAACCCAGGCACCGGATTCAGGAAAGCTGGAACCACGCTGCTGGTACCAGATGTTGGCCGAGGTGAACCTCCCGCCACCATTGCCGGCGTGGAAGTCGACAAAGGCGCTCATCAGGTGCGCGTGCTCGACCCCTCCAATAAAGCGCTTGCCGTCTACCCTGCGTCGATCGGGAGCGACGAGAAGCCGGCACCAAGTGGGCAGGCAGAGATCCAAAGGGTGGTGCACAACCCGACCTATCACTACGATCCCGATTTTGCATTCAAGGGAGTCAAAACCAAGCGGCCCTTCACCATTGCTGCCGGCCCTAACAATCCCGTGGGATCAATCTGGATCGACCTCTCCATCGAAAGCTACGGCATTCACGGCACGCCCGAACCCGGCAAGATCGGGAAGACCTTCTCTCACGGCTGCATTAGGCTAACGAACTGGGATGCCGAGGACCTCGCCTCAATGGTGCACAAACATATGAAGGTGACTTTCAAGGACGAGTGACGCAAGCCGTCGCATCCCTCGATGGTCGCCGAACGAGATGTCCGTCTGTGCCCGTGACAATCGCATCTTGCGATCCGCTGGATCCGATCAGCGGATGCTCCGGGTTCGGGGTGTCAGGTCAAGCGGCGCCATTTGCACGGATGGCGGCGAACCAACCACCATGGCGGGGGCGCCAGATTGCTCACCACGTTGGCTCTCTACTTCGCGGCTCATACCTTGTTGAGCAGCTTGCATCTCCGGAACGGTGAAAACCGGCACCTCGCCCTTGAAACCCTGGAGCTCAAAGGCGCCCGCCTGGACGACCGGCATCGATGCTCCTGCCGCAAAGCCGGGTCCAAGCACCAGGGGGATGCCCAGCTTCTTGGTCGTCGATTCGAGCCGTGCCGCGCGGTTCACGGGGGAGCCGATCGCGGTGTAATCGAAGCGCCGTTCGGAGCCGAAATTGCCTACCGAGCAGATGCCGGTCTCGATGGCGACGCCGATTTCGATGGAGCGATGGCCATCCGCGGTGAAGGCGGCGTCTTCGCGCCTCACCCGCTCGATAAGGGCCAGGCCCGCGTCGAGCGCACGCTCACGATGATCGGGTTGATCTAGCGGTGCGTTCCAGAAGGCCAGCACCGCATCGCCCATGAACTTGTCGATGGTGCCGTCGCGCTTGAGGATCTCATCGGTCGCAATGCCGAGGAAATGGTTGACCACCTTGGCGATCTCTTGGGTGTCGAGCTGTTCGCTCATGGTCGTGAAGCCACGTATGTCGCTGATCAAAATGGTGATCTCGCGCTTCTCGCCGGACAGGATTGCCTCGGTGTCCGAGCTTGCGAGGCGCTGCACCACGGAGGGCGACAGATATTGGGAGAACTGTCGCGTCAGGGTGGACCGGCGCTGCTCGCTGCGCCTGTAGAGGACATAGCCTTCGAAGCCCGCAACCATGATGGTTGCAAGCGCCGGCTGCAGCGGGTCATAGAGTGCACCCTGCAGGCTGTACTCGAGAGCGCCGAACACGAACGGCGTGACGGCCAGCAGCGCCAGGGAGAGGGCGCCAAGCACGACACGCCCGGCGAGCACTCCGGAAACCCCGATGAAAACGACGGCACTGAGGAGAAACCAGAGCCGCTCGAGCATACGCGCGTGCGCTGGCTCTGCCAGGAAGCGCCCGGCAAGCATCTGGCCGATCGCATCGGCGTGGATCTCCGCTCCTGGTCGCGCTGGACTCGTCGGCGTGGGCAGGTACTGCGTCAGGCCCACAGCCGACAGGTCGACAATGGCGATGGCGTCCCGCAGCCGCGGATCGCCATGGCCCGAAAGGATAGTGCTGGCAGACAGGCGAGGCGTGTCCGTGGCGGTTTCCCAGAGGCGGATGCTCCCCTCCGGCTCGAGCGGCACAATGGCGCCTGCCATCCTGAGTGCGTCGAACCCGGCTGCATTCATCCGGGCTGTGTAACCGTCCTGTCCAGCGTAAAGGCGCAGGAGCTCGAGTGCGAAAGACGGCCACAGCTGCGCGCGTTGAGGGGTATTGCGAAGCCAGAGCAGCGGCACATGGCGCAGTACGCCGTCGGGATCGGGCAAGGTGCGAATCACGCCGAGGCCTGCGGCGGCGTTCGAGAATTCGGCAAGCGACCCGGTAAGACCGGTGAAGCCGGGAAGTGTATCGGGTACTTGCCCGACGATCGACCAGCCGGCTTTGGGTTCTGCTTCTGAAACCGTCGCTTCATTGCCCAGGCTGACGGCAAGCGCCGTTCGATTTTTGGACAGCGCCGCTGCCAGGCGCTTGTCTCCGGCCATGCCCTCAGGCGAGGTGTCAGCCTCGGGGAGTACCAGCGCAAGCCCGACCACCGCCGCGCCGGATTGCGTGATGCCATCGACCAGATCGGCCAAGAGGCCACGGTTCCAGGGCCATCGCCCATGTGCCTTGAGGCTGTCGTCGTCTATCGAGACGATCACGACAGGATTGCTCGTCGCCTGACGTGGGGCGAGAAACTGATAGAAGTCGTACGTCCGCTCACGCAGGCGCGACAACGGCCCGTCAAAAGCCAAATGGCAAGCGAGCAGCAGGAGCACGACCACAAGGCCGGATATTTTGCGTCTGCCGGCTTGCCGCCAATCAGCCCAGCGCCTACCGACCGAGTGGCTCATCTCGTGCAGCCAGGCCTAATCGCAGTTGTAGTAGTAGCAGCAACCCTCACCCTCACACTCGCCCCGCCGCCCCCCGCTGCCCGCAGGTGGCGTTGGGCTGTCAGGGAATTCCATGACCACTCCTGGCAGTGCGCCGTCCCTGGACCCGCAGACTTTGAGCGAGGAGCCTAGAGCCGACGCACAAATTGCGCTTACGTCCAACCCAGGACCCGGTGCGCCCGGCAGGCCGGTTCCCGCTATCCGGTCGATACTGTCCAAGATCGGGAAGGCGTCGATGCCGCCGTAGCCGGCCAGAAGCTTGCCATCGTCCGACGTGCAGGCGTAGCCCGGGTTCGTGATGACCAGCCGTTTGCCATTGATCGTGCAGGTCATGCGGCCGGCGCGCAATATGCCGACGGTCTGGCCGGCTGCCACCAGCACTTCGATGATGCCGCCTCTCGCTCCGAGCACCATGTGCGGCGTCGCAACCTGCATGACGCCCCCTTTCGAAACCTGGCCGCCATAAAAACGGGCCAGGCCGCTGTTCATCCCGATGTCGATCTTTCCCGACCCGGAGCCCGGATTGTAGACGAACTCATCGATCGTCAGGCTGGTGTTTGGACCAATTTTGGCGCTCGATTCATCCCGGAACACCAGCATTCCGAGACCGGTGGGATTGCTGCGCAACTGGTCGCCGAGTTCGACGCCGGCGCCAACGTTCATCGTCCCGCCGTTATTGCGGACGATGATGGTCTGGTAGGCCGTCATCGACCCGACCGTCTCAGCAGCGGATGGTGCCGCGAAGGCGAGGCAGGCGACAAAAATGACGATCTGATGATACCTCATCGCGGCCTCTTTCAATTGAGCGTCAACGTATAGCTCATGAGCATTTCGAACGATTTTCGGTCGCGGTTGGCGAGGGCGAAGTTGGTTTTGCGGTAGGCGAGATCGACGCTGATCTTCTGCGCTTCCGTCAGCTGAAAATCGCTTTCCGAGGCAATGCGCCAGAAGTCGCTCTTGATATTTGTGCCGATGCCGACGGACAGATCGGGAGTGTCGCTGTGGCCGGCCGATAAGGCGATCTGGTGCGACCATGCGAAAAAATCCGGTACGTTCATCAACAGGCCGCCATAGCGGACCTCGCCCGTATAGCTGCGGCTGATTTCGCCCGATCCGGAAGCGAAGTCATTCGAGCCGACAAAGCGCAAGCCGAGCGCCTGGCCATTGCGGAAGCGGTAGCTGCCGCCTGCCTCATAGAAGACCCTGCTATCCGCGAAAATGCCTTGCGAGGCGCTTAGATCGATGTAGCCGCCACCGGCGAAGAGCGTCGTCTCGACCGTCGGGCGAACGACGAAACGTCCACTGAGGCCGATACCGGTTTCGTAAATGTCGCTGTCGAAACGATCCGTAACGGTGAACGCGGAAAGCAGCAGGCGCAGCGAATCGATCCCGCTGTTGGGCAGTCCCTTGTCCCAGGTTACCGCTGCGTTGCCGTGGATAAAAGTCTTCTCGCCACCCGGAACCGACAGGTCTTCCGTGAAAAGACGCTCAGTCGCGGTCAACGACCCCGAAAGAACGAGCGCGTCGGCACTTGGCGTGCCGAGGTCCCACCGCACAAAACCTTCCGCCTGCCCGTAAGGCGAGACGAAGCTGTCGTCGTCCTGCGCCCCGCCTGGCTCAAAATCGGTGAATGCGCTGAATACGCCGCCGGTCAGGGCGAGTTCCCAGGTGACGCCACGCAACGCGCGCTCGATGCGGGCGAGCAGGCGAACAGCTTCCTGTTGCTCACTTGCGGTCAGACCTCCGACTTCGATGCCGTACTGCACCTGCCGCCGGGCCAATTCATAGGACCCGACATGATAATATAACCGGCTGGCCGCAAGCCGGGCGCGCGCATCGCGCGGGTATTGGATCAGATACTGCTCGATCGAGGAGATCGCCTGATCGTATTGCCCAGCGTTGACCGCAACCGTGACGAATTGGGCGAGCGTCCCATTGTCGGCCGGACTGGCGATGCGGGCCGCAAACGCATCGTCATAGGCCCCAAAAAGACCTTGTGCGCCGGCCGGCAACACGCCGGCACAAAGCAGCGCTGCGGCGACGCCGAAGATCGTTCGAAACGAAGATTGCATGCCGAGAACCCACCCCAAACCCGACTAGTGCGAGAGATTTAGCACGACTGCAAGAAAAAGGCGACTGAACGGTCGCCGGACTTATGCGAGTCCTCAGCAGCTGTTGCAGCTGCGCAACAAGATATCGGGTTTATTCCTATTTCGGATGCGCTGATTGTCAAAAACTCTTCTCGACATTGCTGCACGTGATTGAAGTATTTGGCCCAAGGCTTAACAAACTCAAATCTCATCAGTAGTGGATCGCACAGCCGACAAGATTAATATTGGGTGGGCGATTCTGCGTATCTGGTCACCAGGCTTCAAGGTCACCCACGGCTTCTCCAAAGGCCTTCCGTCGCGTTTCGCAAGAGGCCGGAGAGCTGCCGGAAGGTGCTTCTCACGAGGCGTGTGCGATTCGGCCCGGGTCTTGCAATTTCTTTGAACGCGAGGTCAGCTCATTGCCCGGACTCCCAGGGACGCGTCACCGCACGCAGCTTGCTAGTCTAGAGCACGAGCATGGTTGCCAGCCCCAGCATCAGGCCCATGCCTACAATATCGGTCACGGTGGTGAGGAAGATCGCCGAGGCGACCGCCGGATCGGCGCCTACCCGGCGCAGGCCCAACGGGATCAGCACGCCGGAGATGCCGGACATGAGGCACGATCCGGACATGGCAAGCAGGATCACAAGTGCCAGCATCGGCGCCTGCGCCGCCGACGCCGGTTGCCTCGAGGCATAGAACCACATCGCCGCAGCCGCAACAACGCCGACGAGCGCGCCGTTGGCGGCCGCGAGCGCGCCTTCTCTCATCACCAAGTGCAGCTTCGGTCGTTTGTCCACATCCCCCAGGGCAAGGCCACGCAGCGTCATAGCCAGTGCCTGGCAGCCGGTGTTTCCGCTCTGCCCGGCCAAGACTGGGAGAAACGCCGCCAGAGCGACGATCTTCTCGATCGTGCCTGTGAACGAACTGACCACGAATGCGGCCATGAAGGCCGTCAGGAGATTCAACTGCAGCCACGGATGACGCTTCAGGAAGGCTGAAAACAGCGGCGTAAAAGAGCGCTCCTCCTTCTGGAGGCCTACCATCTGTCCAGACTGGGCGGAAATCTCGATGATTTGCTGCTCGAACAATCGCCAGCCGCGAACCTGCCCGAGCAGCCGGTTCTCCGCATCCACCACCGGATAGACAGGATAGTGACGCCGTACCGCCGCTTTGCATGCGTTACTCAAAGAGAGACCGACATCAAGAGCGAACGGCCTGGGCAGCATGATGTGATCGACAATCGCGTCTGGTTCGCTCAGCATCAGATCGCGCAGGACCGCCAGGCCAACCAGTTTATTGCCCTTGTCCGTAACGTAGAGATAAGTGAGCTCGGTCGGCACCTGGGCGCCTCTGACAGCTTCCACTGCGGCAGCAACCGTCGTCCCGACAGGAACGCTGGCGGGGATCGGGTCCATCACCTCGATGAGCGACTCGGGGATCGCGAAACCCATCTCACTATCATGAGAGCTGATGGGCCGCATATGCTGTGGCAAATGCTCGGCCACCTTACGGGCGTGCCCGTCAGGCAACAGCTTTAGTGTGTCGCGGATGAACTCGGGAGACTCTTTAGCGAGCAATTCAGCTGCGTCATCAGGTGCTCGAGCACGCAGCGTGCGCACCAACTTCTGAACGCCGGTCTCTTCGTTCATTATGATATGGCCCCGCAATTGAAAGTGAAAAAGTAGTGAAGTATCGGATCGCACCGGGGCGGAAATACGACAGCTTCTTCCGGCCCCAGCAGTCCGCCTTGTGGTTCTCGCAAGCGCCGCCTGCACCCTCCTAGCTTGAGAAGGCAAAGCAGACGTCTACATTTTGGGCGTGCCTTCGGTCAGATCAGCACGCGAGTGTCCGCGCTATTTCCCTCGCTTTTCAACCTTTAGATTTGGGAGGTCGGGTCGCTTGGATACCACACCGGCCTCCTTCAAGGCGGTGTATCCAACCTTTTTGAGGAGCTTCTCTGTTTTGGCGCGCTCCTTGTCCAGAGCGGTATCACCTTTGACCTTGGGCATCCGTCCTCCATTTGGTCGTTGTCGTTCGCCGGTAAATGAGATTGCCGGAAATGTCCCGCAGTGTCGTGCTTTGCCCCCTGGCCGAGGACTGAATTGAGGCGCTTTGCCGCCCGGCAGCCTTTGGCGGGAAGCGGACGGGCGGGCTATTCCTGCTGGAATTGACAGGGCCAATCTTCTGGCCTCGTCATGCCAGAAGGCAACTCGGTCCGGGCGTCCCCGCAAGCCATGTTGAGCTGCCACCGGGACAGACCCGCCGAATTGGATAGATCGAGGCCCTCGATACGGGTCAGAAAGAAAAAAGCGCCGTCAAAGTCTATCGGTGCGGTGAACTTCGCTCCTCGGAAGTCCGCCCGCGCGAGATTGGCAAACGAAAAGTGGCTGCCGCTGACATCGGCGTCATGGAACTGTGCACGCCCCAATTCCGCCTTTGTGAAATCAACATTGACCAGATTGGCGTCCTGGAAATTCGAGCGCTGCACTTCCGCGCCCGTAAACACGGCGCCCTGCGCGTCCATATGGCTGAAGTCGGTCCTGTACGCCTCGATTTTGTCGAACCGGGCGCCTTTGGCGGTCGAGCCGGCCAGGGAAGCGCGCACAAGCGTTGCCTTCTCAAAATTTGCCGCAAGGAGATTGCTGTTCCTGAGGTCGGTCGAAGTGAAATCAACACCGAACAGGTTTGCCCCGCTCAGGTCCTGTCCTTCTAGGATGAGAAGCTTTTTGTCACACTCCTGCCAATTGACGCCAGGCGTCGCGGCTGCGTAGCAATCTTGAGCGGCGGTGGCGTTTTGCCAAGCCAATACAGTGCAAACCGCCAGAACCAAGCCGGATCCGCCGTAAGCTCTGGTTCGTCTCAAAGTCATTGTCGCTGGACCCCTCTGCTACTCGTCGACAATCAGCCTTACCACATCTGCTGACACTCGAGCCACGGTAACGACCGCCGTCACAGTTGCGCATCAACGATCCGCCGATAGCCAGCAGCAGCTTGCGGAACTCATCGAGAGGTGGGGAAAGGCTTTGACGGCAGAGCGCTTTTTCGCGGATGCGATCACAAAACAAAGAGTTCGGCGTAAGCCGTGAGTTATTGGTGGGCCCGGAGGGCGAACGGAAATTGTTGATTTTGCTGAATTTTGGTGGGCCAAAATCTGAAAGGTTCCCGTGTCATTCCGTATGCTCCCGCGACCCCAAACTGCCGACCATAGCTGACCTCGTTTTGCAAACGTTGGGAGATAGGGTCCAGAACCGCGGAAATGGGGGCGGTTGCAGATCGGCAGCTGTGGCAACAGCGCGCGACCAGCTGACGGTCTAGCGCCTCGATATGGCCGATGAGACTCGGGAAGTAACAAACAAGCGGCAGCTTGCAGGCAGTTGTAATCGGTGGAATGGATTTACGAGTCGAGGCGCCGGACCAGGACGGGCTCACTTGCCTCGAAGTTCAGCCTGTTGGAATGGCGCGGAAGAACGAGTAGCGGTATCTAACGAGCCGGCGGCCCCTCGATGTTTGACCGCTCGTCCTGCAACTCTCGTATGTCGTCCCGCAAAGTGGTGGCGCTACCGACCACTTCGTTCCGCATTGTTTAAACAGCGTATGACTCGTTACAGTCAAATTTTTTTCTGAGCTGCGAAAGGCCGACACTAGAACCGTCAAAAAAATTACGCTTTTGATTTTAACGGAAAATCGCCGCAAGAAATATTTTGAGGTTTCACCAGCTATGGGCTCAATCGAGCGATTTTTGGACCTTGCGGCATTCGATGGCCTACAGAACCGCCTCAAAAAGTACCGTCACCTCTTCGGTTGACCCAGTCGTTGATCGGCCGTCATACGAGCCCTATGCTGGCACGCTGGCCAGTGAAGCAGTCGCCGGCGTTTATTCGCCGGCTCAGGGATTTATGCCCACGCTTCAGGTCGAAGAAAGGCAGGGGTGTCCGTTCCAGGCTCTTGGCAGGCGGGCTAAGATTATCCTGCCGATTGTAGCTGCCACCAAGATGTTGTCGGTCACCTCGCTGAAAAAGTACACCCAGAAATAGTCAAGCCATCAGGAGCAAATAGGTCATAAGGTGGCCTTGCGGTCCTCCTTCCCGGAGCGGTTTCGCTTGCCTGTTCAAACTCGGACGGCTGTTACTCAAAAACCGCAGTGGGTATTTTATGTGCCATTTTTGCGACATTCTATAGAATTTTGCTTGAATTTAGCGTTTTAGCGGTCACTAAATCAATAAGTGCTCCCATATTTTGCAAATTTGTGAACAATCACGGTTGAGTTGTAACGCCTGGCAATAATGGCGCAGGGGAACGTTGGGGTGGGGTGAAATGAATACGACATCTATGTCGGCGATAGGCAAGCGCCTCGGCCTGCTGACGACGGTCGCCATATTGAGTTGTGGGAATGCTCACGCGCTCACTCTCCAGGAGGCGATGGCGGTTGCGGTGGAGTCCAACCCCGAAATTGGCCAAGCGATCGAAAACCGCGAAGCAATCGAATTCGAGCTACGCCAAGCGAAGGGACTTTATCTTCCCAGCGTCGATGTCGAGGCGTCGGCGGGGGTTCGTCGTCTCGACAATTCCTCCCGGCGTTCGCTGTCCATAGAGGATGACGCGCTCTATCCGGCGGAAGCCGATGTCGTTGTCACGCAGACGCTTTATGACAGCGGCGCAAGGCGGGCGGAACTGAACCGTCAGGCGTCGCGGGTCGACGGCGCATCGTTCCGGGTGCTGGAACGGTCTGAATTCATTGGACTGTCTGTCGTCCAGGACTATCTCGAATACATGCTGCAGGCGTCGATCGTTTCAGAAGCGAAGAAGAATCTGGGCTTTCACCAGGCAATCCTCGGCGACATCCGGCAAGGTATTGCAGGCGGCGCGTTGAACGAGGCTGATCGCCAGCAGGCCGAGGAGCGGCTGTTCGCTGCCAAGGCACGTATGCAGGAGGCGACCGAAGAACTGGAGGCTTCCAAGATACGGTTCTTCAAGACGGTCGGTAAGCCGCTGACCAACGCGTCAAGGCCGAGCGATGTCTCGAGCGCGCTGCCAAGGTCGCTCGACGACGCGCTAGGGCTGGCGCGACAGAACAATCCGCGCGTCCACATGGCCAACAGCGATATCGACGCCGCCGCCTCCCTGGTGGATGCGGCGCGGGCGAAATTCGGGCCCTCCGTCATCGCCGAAGGCCGCGCCCGCGGCGGCTATGACATCGACGGCGACGATGGCGACGCTAGCGACCTGCAGGCGCGGCTGGTGCTGCGCTGGAACCTCTATCGCGGCGGCATCGACAAAGCCAACGAGCAAGAGCAGGTCCGCCGCACCAGCGAGCAGCGCCTTGTGCTGCACCAGGTTCTGCGCGAGATCGAGGAAGCCGTCCGTACGTCATGGGATCGCCGCTTCCGGCAGGCCGATCTGGCAAAGACATTGAAGCTTCAGGCTGCCGCCAACGAAAGGCTGGTGGCGTCCTATCGCGAGCAGTTCAAGGTCGGACAGCGCTCGCTGCTCGACGTGCTCGACGCGCAGAACACGCGGTTCAACACAGCTACGCTTGCCGACACCGCATCCTACGCGTCGCTTTTCGCGCAGTACCGGCTGCTGGCGGCAACCGGGCAGTTGCTGAAGACCATGAATCTTCAGCCGGCAAAACAGGCCACCGCCTATGCCAAGGCCGAGTTCAATGCGCCTGAAACGGCCGACACCGAAACCTATGCGCGCACGCCGTCGGAGCAGACGAACGATCTGCCTTTCGACATCCTCGCACCGGTAAGAAAGAAGTAGGAAGGTCAAGGACGAACGATAGTCCTGCGGGCCGATCGTGAACCCACAACCCAAAATCCTCTCCCCAAAAGAGGCGTTCAAGGCCTGCTTCTCCGCTGTTGCCGGGTACCTCGGCAGGCCGAGTTCCGAGACCGTGCTGTTTGCCGGCGTGCCGCTGTCAGACACCCGCATCGATATCGACGCCATCCGGCATCTTGCCGAACGCATCGGTCTTGAAATCACGGAATTCAGCCATCGCGACTTTCTTCGCGGACGCATCGACCTTCCCGCCATTCTGTTTCGCGTCAGCCAGTTGCCGGTTGCGCTGCTTGCCCAGACCGAGGACGGTGGATTTACGACCGCTCCCCAGGAAGACGGGCGCACGACAATCAGCAAATCCGAGTTTTCCGGAAGTTATATTAGTGGCGGCGTTTCCTTCTCGATAACCTATGCCAACGCAGTAGAGGCAATGAGCGTCGGTTCGGCGGCCAAGATCGAGCGGCGACATTGGCTGACCGGCACGATGGGGCCGTTCTGGCGCACCTATTCGAAGGTCATCCTGTCGGCGGTATTCATCAATCTGCTGGCTCTTGCCTCACCGATCTTCACCATGAACGTCTACGACAGGATCTTGCCGAACAAGGCGATATCGACGCTCTGGGTGCTGTCGATCGGGATCGGCGCGGTCATTCTGTTCGACCTGCTCTTGAAGACCGCCAGAGCGTCACTGATCGACTATGCCGGGCGCAAGGCCGATCTTCGCATCTCCTATATGCTTTTCGAGAAGGTGCTGAACTCGTCCTTGTCGGCAAGGCCCGGCTCAACCGGCGAATATGCAAATCGGGTGACCCAGTACGAGTTCGTGCGCGAGTTTTTCACGTCGAACACCATCAGCGTCTTCATCGACACAGCCTTCGTCTTCGTCTTTCTTCTTGTCATCTATGCGATAGGCGGTTGGCTGGTCGTCATACCGGCCATTGCCTTTGTCGCCTCGGTGATCGTCGGGCTGATCACGCAACGGCGCATCGGCAAACGCGTTGCCGCTTCCATGAACGAGGCTTCGCAGCGCCAGGCCCTGCTGGTGGAATCCATCTCCACGCTGGAAACGATCAAATCGCTGCGGGCAGAGGCGTACCTTCTGCGAAAATGGGCGGAGCATTCCAAGAACGCATCCAACACGTCCGAGAAGATCAAACAGCTTTCGGCTGCCGCCGGCAACATAACGCAAGCCATCCAGCAGATGGTCACCGTCGCTTTGATCGTGGCCGGCGCCTATGCCTTTTCGGAAGGGCATGTCTCGACCGGCGCCATCATCGGCACCGTCATGCTGGCGGGCCGGGCGGTGGCCCCGCTTGGGCAGATTGCGATCACCTTGTCCAGACTTCGCCAGGCGATGCTGTCCCTGCGAATGGTGAATTCGATCATGGCGCAGCCTGAGGATCGGCCGGACACGGTTGGTTTCGTCAACCGCCCCATTCGCAACGGTGCAATGGCATTCAGGAATGTCGGCTTTGTCTACCCGGGTTCCGAAAACGAAGTGCTGACCGGCCTGAATTTCTCGGTGAAGCCCGGTGAGCGGATTGGCATCATCGGCCGCATAGGCTCGGGAAAGACGACCATGGGGAGGCTGATCGGCAGGCTTTTCCTGCCGACCTCCGGCGAGCTGCTGCTGGACGGGATCGACATCCGCCAATACCACCCATCTGAGGTTCGCGCCGCGGTCGGGATCGTCGCGCAAGCCAACGATCTGTTTTCCGGCACCATCAAGGAAAATCTCCTGATGGCGTGCCCGGAGGCGACCGATGAGCAGATCGTCGAGGCGGCCAAGGCTGCCGGCGTCGACGACTTCGTCTCCCGCCATCCGCGAGGCTACGACATGAATGTCGGCGAGCGCGGCACCAATCTCTCGGGCGGTCAGAGGCAGACAATGGCAATTGCCCGCCTGTTGCTGACCAAACCTAAAATCGTGTTCCTGGACGAGCCGTCCGGCTCGATGGATCTGGCTTCCGAGCGCCAGCTGATCAAGCAGCTCAAAGTGGCTTTCGATCGCAACACGACCCTGATCGTATCGACGCACCGCTTCAGCATGCTCGAGCTGGCCGACCGCCTGATCGTCATCGAGCAGGGCAAGATCGTTGCCGATGGACCGAAAGACCAGGTGATACAGGCGCTGCAGAAAACAAGCGCCTGACGAACAGAATTATGCGTGAACACAGCACGTTGGGACGTGGTAAATGCTAGCCAGGGAAGACCGTCCGCCGCTTTTTGCGTCGGCTTCGATATTCATTATCGGAGCGCTTTTTGCGAGTTCGGTAGCCTGGGCATCCTTCGCCGAGGTCGATGAAATCGCACGCGGCGACGGCAAGATCATACCGGCGTCGAAGACCCAGATCATCCAGGCCAGCGAGCCGGGCGTGGTTCAGGAAATCGCCGTGACGATCGGTCAGGTCGTCAAGAAGAATGACCTCATCATTCGTCTCGACAACACCTTCAACACTTCCAGCCTTGGCGAGCAGCAGGCCAAGGCGCGGGCGCTGCAGACGCGCATTGCACGGCTCCAATTCGAACAGACCGGCAGCCTCGAGGGCGCGTTTCCCTGTCCGTCCGAGATCCAGAAGGTGGCGCCGGAAATCTGCGACAACGAGCAGAAGCTGCTAATCGCGCGGCGCGATAACTTCGAAGTCAAACTGTCGGTTCTAAAGTCGCGGCTCGATCAGCGTGAGAAGGAACTCGACGAAGCCAACGCCAATGCCGATCGCCTCACCAAGAACCTGGCCGTCAGCGACCAGGAGGCGAAGCTGGTCGAAGCGATGGTCAAGAAAGGCCTGATGGCGCGAACCGAGCAGCTCCGCGTAGAGCGCGAGCAGACCGAGCTCAATGGTCAGCTGACGCTTGCCGGAGAGACCATCAAGAAAGCCAGGTCTGCCATCACGGAAGCCAAGCTTCAGGTCGACGAACTTGGCCTCCAGCTGCAACAGGAAGCGCTCAGCGATCTGACGCAGGCGCTGGCCGATCTCTCGGTGGTGGACGAGACGATACGCGGTGCCACCGACAAGGTGGCGCGTACCGATATCCGTTCGCCTGTCGATGGTATCGTCAACACGCTTGACATCAACACGGTCGGCGCCTTCGTCCAGCCCGGCGCGGTCGTCGCGGGTATCGTGCCGACGTCCGAGACCCTGCTGGTCGAAGCCCGGGTCTCACCGCGGGACGTCGCCTTCATCCGGCCGGGCCAGGATGCCCTGATCAAGGTGACCGCCTATGACTTCTCGATCTTCGGCGGCATCGAAGGCAAGGTGTCGAACATCACTGCCGACAGCCTTGTCGACCAGAAGACCGGCGAACCGTACTATCAGGTGCGTGTCGCCACCGACAAATCGACCCTGACACGGGACGGCAAGACCTATTCCATCATCCCCGGCATGATCTGTTCGGTCGACATCAAGACCGGACGCAAAACGATTCTCACCTACCTTCTGAAACCAATCAACAAGGCGCGGGAGGAGGCAATGAGTGAGCGATAGTGCGATCTCCCGCCCGGTCGATCGCGACCGGCTGCTGCCACCGCTGGCGAGTGAGGATTTCGGTCTCGAGTTCCGGGTTGTGGCGCGTGGCGGCACGCGCCGCGGCATTCGTCTGGAACGGGCGTTCTGGACATCGCTGAAGCAGATGGCGGAAAGCCGCAAATGCACGATCGGCACACTGATCGAGGAAATTGCAGAGAGCCACGCCAACGCCGGAAACCTGACATCGGCAATTCGCGTAGCCTGCATGCGTGGATTGGCCGACCAAAACCTCACCTTGCAGAGGCTCGCGTCGATCAAGACCATCAGCGCCATTCTCGTCGCCTGTCCCTCGCCGGCCTTTGCCCTGGCATCGTCGAAGAAGATCCTGACCTTCAATGCGCCGTTCCAGCAACTGGTGCGGCGGCAATTGCCGGTGGCGCCGAACGAGGACGCGCGCCAGGATCTCAAGCTGGCGCTGGACCTCAATGTCGCCGACATATTCGCCAGGCTCGACGCCAATGGCGAGACGCCGGTCGCGACCGGTTTCGTCATAGGCGCCGGCGACCGCCGCTACCGCGGTCAACTGAGCGCGGTGCGGGCGCCGGTGGTCGAGCCGGAACTGCTGATGGCGTTCGTCTTCGGCGGCTAGAGCAATTCCGGGAAAAATGTGAGCGGTTTCCGTGGAAAATTGCGTCAAACTAGAGATAGAGCGCTCAAGACTCTCTGATGGGAGCTTACGGCTGCACACCTTCACCAGGCGCGACCGTCGAAAGGCCGCCCTTGATATCGGCTATTTGAGCAGAACCGGTCTTCGCGCCATGGATCCACGCGCGATCGGTGCTGAACGAATACAGCGGCACGTAGGTCGGCAGGTCTGTGTCGCGGGAAACTACATTGCTCAAACTGTCGAGAATGAAGACGCCGCTGCCGGTGCTGACCGACAGCACGGCATGAAAGAAACCGCGCTTGCGATCCTGCAAGACGACCAGCGACATGCTCTGCGCCGGGATGCCTGCATGCAGCAGCGCGGCCATCTTGAGGATGGCGAAATCCTCACAGTCCCCTGCCCGCCGCTCAAGGATTTCCCGGGGCTTGGCCCAGTAGTCGAGCTTGCCGTAAACCACGCTGTCCTTCTTGTAGGCGATGGCGCGATTTATACTTGAGTTGACGAAGGACAACTTATCGATGAAGCGCTTGTTCCCGGCTGCCTTGACGATCTCGGCAAAGGCGCTGTTCTTGCGTTCGCACGCGCTGCTCGCGGTACAGTCGACAATTGCCTTGTAGACCGGCGCCCAGCGCGCCGAAACGGGGAAATTGCGCATCGACAGGGCAACAGAACCGAACACGCCGGGAATGATCGCCGCCGTCTGGATCGGGTCGATCCCGGTGTCGTCCTGCGCAAGCGCAGAATCACGCTTTTCATCAACGGCAACAGGACCATAGCTGCCAAAAACCATACCGATCCGGTAGGCTGAAACGGGCTGCACTGGTTGCGGCCGAGCCAGCGAAACGCCGCCGAGACTGGACGGGGTTTCGACAGCCGCCAGCACCCCAGCGACAGCGCCGGCATTCACGGCAACTGCTCTCGCGGAGGATGGCTGCGGCAGGCCTGTGATCGCCACTGCCAGCAGGAAGAGTTTGAGCCCGGTTATTCCCAGGGCAGATTTTTCTTTTTTCATAGCGCCCACCTTTGACTGCGGACGCTACCAATCTTGTCTCAAATTACTGGAAAGGAAGGTGGATAAGTTTCCTGCAATCGAGAACGTCTATTTTGCGTAAAATTTTATTCAAATTTATACTTCTGCTTACCAACCCAGCTCAACCGGCGTATATCAAACGAGACGCGGCGCGGCCAATGTATATCAGGTTATATCTTTCGGGTTTACCACGTGTAAAAAATGCCGAGACGTGCATATCCGAATATATGAAATTGATTGCGGGATAGTTGCAAAACAGAAGTCGTCGCTGTCTCTATCCGGGAAATGCCGGAGGGGTTTGGCGATGACGATCAGTAACGATTTGGATACCGTCTCGAATTCTTGGGACGAGCACTCTTCACATGAACATGGCGGCTCGCCAGCGCAGGCAGGCATCCAGGTAGCGCAGGCCGCTCAGGCGACGCCTGCCGAACCGGTGCCGGTCGATGTCGGCAGCGGCGCACCCGTTAAACCGGAAGCACCCGCGGAGGCGAAGGTGCCGGCGGCAGCCGCGCCGCATGAATATGTCGCCGACGCCAGCAATGTCGTAAAACTTCCGGCCGATGTCTCCATCGACAATATCAAGGTCGACGGCCACAATCTGTTGCTGGAACAGGCCGACGGTTCAGTCATCCTCATCAAGGATGGCGCGCTCAACGTGCCGACCTTCATCATCGGTGATGTCGAAGTTCCGCGCGTGGCCTTGCTGGCCGCTCTTGAAGCGAGCCACGTCGATGTCGCCTTCGGTGCCGATGGTTCGATCTCGGCCGGCCCGGGCGGTTCGAACCCAAGCGCCGGCGCAGACTTCTCGGTTCCCCCCGGTGGCATCGGCGACGGGTTCGGTCTTTCGGCACTATTGCCTCCGACAGACCTGGCGTTCGGCCAGCCGGATCATCGCGAGCTGTTCCCAAGCCTGCGGCCGGATTCCACACCGTCGATCATCGACCTGACGCCTTCCGTCGAGGGCGGCGACACCATCGTCAATGAAAAGGGCCTGCCGGAAAGCCCTGGGCCGGAAGGTTCGGGCGAAGCGTCGGCGCCAGGCGTTGACGGCGACATCTCCGAACACAACACCGGCACCTTCACCATCGCCTCTCCCGACGGTGTCGGCTCGCTGACCATCGCCGGCCAGGTGATTTCGGGCGCGGCTCTTGCCAACAGCGCATCGACGCCGATCGACATCATCACGCCGCTCGGCAACACGCTGACCGTCAACGGCTACGACGCCAGCACAGGCCAGGTGAGCTACAGCTACACGCTCGTCCATAGCGCGACTCACCCCGACGCGGGGACAGATTCCATCTTCGACGACATGACGATGACGGTTACCGACACCGACGGAGACGTGTCCCTTCCGGGCACGCTGTCCGTCAACATCGTCGATGACGTGCCGACCGCGGTTGCCGACATCGACAGCATCGGGGCCGGCCTGTTCGGCCCGGCCACCGGCAATGTGCTGG